>JAUQZD010000086.1 GCA_030587405.1 Candidatus Freyrarchaeum guaymasense
TAAACAGCGATAAGAACAAGACACTCCCCACCGCAAAGTACTTTGCCGCCAACAACTTCACATGCTTAGCCATAGACCTACCGCTTCACGGGGAGAGAGCAACGCGACCACTAGACTTCGACTCAGACATCGTAGATGTCATGATACAAGCAGTCTTCGACGTTAGGAGAAGCATAGACTTCCTCGAGGAAGAGTGTGGAGTGGAAAAAGTGGCGCTTGTCGGCAGAAGCCTCGGAAGCCTCATAGGCGCCGTCACCCTAGGGGTTGACGGGAGGATAAGCGTCGGAGCACTCATAGCTACAGGAGGAAACTTAACGTACATCCTCCACAACAGCGAGATATCCAAAGATCAGAACGTGGACAAAATACTGGGCGACAGCAGGGTATGCTACACCGAACCCCTCAACTACATTGGAAACTTTAATGGAAGCTTACAGCTCCACTACGCGAAAAATGACACGGTGATCCCGCCTCAAGCATGCCTCATGCTTAACGAGTCAGCAACCAACTGCAAGAAGAAACAGGTAATAGAACATGAAGGAGGACACAATATACCGGACAAGGAGGTAAACGACCAAGTTCTAGCCCTCCTTCAGTCCGATCTAACAGCGGCTACAAGAATAACAGTCAGCTTTTCTACACGACACTCGTCATTTGGTGTTCAATAAAGGGTAAAATAAAGGTAAAAGATGGGAACCTAAAATTGAGGAAATTCGAGGTGCTCAACGAGTTAATTCTCCTCAAAGCCGATGGTTTTTCCATCGTCTCGGGCGGTCTGATTTAACGTAGTGTTAATTTAACTCTCTGGAAAAAGAAATTTGAATTGAGTGCCGTTTAGTGGTTTATGTTTTTTAGAAAGGAATCCACCCTTAAGTTGGAAACACCATTTATTTGATTAACGATTAAAATTTAACAGCGCGTTTATAGTAGAAGCATACAAGGGCTCCTGTGGCTTAAGCTGGCATGGTTCGCCGGAAATCCTTAAGGGGAGCTTAAACTTGACGGCGGAAGTTCAACCGTTGATGCATGGTTCTTTTAGCATCATCGCTTTCCATTACCCGACACATATGGCCAATTAAGGGACGTGATCACCGGTTACTCCGAGTTGCTGAAGTAGATAGTTCACTGCTGGCTTCACGTTGCCTTCCTCCACGTACTTCCTCCACGCTCTCTCAGCCTGCTTAGTTGGGGGTGGAGTCGGCACGTAGCCCAGTGCTTCTTTAGCTTTCTCCCTGAATTCTTCCTCGCTTACCCCTGAAACTAAGACGTGCACTCTCTGCCCCTCAGCTAACGCGACCATAACCGTTCTAGCCGAGCTATCCCAGCTGGCAGCCCCAGCCACCACGTTCCTAGTGAACCTGTAAGGGAACACGTAAGAAGCTTGGAACGTTTCAACGTAAACCATACTTTTACCTCTATAAGCGTAAGAATACACTGCTATGACTAGGAAGGCTAACGTGGAAGCTGCGATTGCGGTGATTATGGTAATGGTTTCTGCTGGCAGCGTCGCCTGCACCGTGCGCACTGCTACCTGTAAGCGTTCGGTGATCATTGGTGTAGTTGCGGTTATGAGTGAGGCTGTAAGCGTGAAGCCAGCCTTCCACGTTAACCCTTTGAGGAGAAGGTAAACCCCGACACCGGCTAGGGTTGACACTGCAATAGGCAGAGCGACGTGAACACCCCCGTGGATCAGCCATACTACGGGTGGGAGGTTGAGCACGCATGTGAAAACGTGCAGCATCCATGCTGCTGCTATAAGCAGCGGTGTTAAGGGGTTCCATAAGTCTACTACCTCTAATCCGAAACTGTAAGCATGCAGCAGTCCTATTAGCGTAAGTGCAGCTGATAGAGCGGATGCCGACGCCTTCCACCTTCGCCTGGCGAACCTTAATGGAGCAGTAAGCGCTTGCCATAACAGCAACACTAGGCTGAAAAGGTTAACGTAGAACCCCACCCTCAAAGCTCCCATAATGCAGGAGGATGCAGCCAGTATAAGGAGAGCTAATAATAGGAGCATGCTACCATCCCAACCTCACTTGTTTAAGTTTTACCCCTGCAAGCCGCCTTACGAAGCGCTCTGCTCCTCTGACGCCGTTCTCCCTTAGGAACCTTTTAAGGGCATGCCTGTTCGGGGATGTAAAGAAGAATTTTACGTCTGCGACGGCTGGATGAAGAAATACTTTCCTGGCTTCAAGGAAAACGCTCTTCGGCATGTTTAACGCTTCAAGCACGTTTTCCAGGCATCCATGCCTTTTCACCAGGGCAACAGCCGTTTTCACCCCCACCCCTTTAACGCCCTTGTTAAAGTCTGTCCCTGCTAGAACCGCCGCATCTACCAGCTGGGGGAGCGTTAACCCAGCCTTACGAAGCACGCTTCTCAAAGTCGCACCAGCTGCAGCCTCGACGCCTACACCTCTTACGACTAAGGGAGCCCCGAAAAGGAAGGCATCATAGTCCATGGTGTAAGCTGCGTCAACCACCTTTTTCATAGCCATATGGGCTGCCTGCGCTTCCGCTTCTCCCGGAGCATGAACGCACGGCACCCCCATGAGCTGCAGCCCTTCCTTCACCCTTTCAACGGCTTCCACCAGTCTGCTGCTTCCAGCAGTTTTCCCTTTAAGCTTGTGGGGGGCTCCGTCGAAGACGATAACCGGCTTAACCCCTAGTTCAAGAATCCTTAGCACCTTGTAGAGCATGTTGACTACTGCGGAGCGTGTCCCTCCAGAGTTTAGTAGTCCAACAAGCACGTTATGCCCGTCCACCGCTAGCCTCCCTGGATGGGGAAGGACGCGCCACTCGACGAAGGGCGAGAGGTTTACACCCATCTGCCTCCACCTCTCAGTGCTTCCTCCCCTTTACGGGTAACGGTGAAAACATGTCTTCCCCTCCTGTCCCTGTAAGACGCCAGGTATCCTCTGTCTTTGAGCCTTAATGCCAGCTCCCGGGCCATCTCACCCACTTCAGGGAGGCCGCCTACTATCTGGCTGAGCGTAATCTGGGGGAACTCGTAAACCAGCTGGAGAACCCTCAAAGCGTCTTCAGCCACCGAGCCGAAGTCCACTTGGAGGGGTGTACGACCTTCGACCGTGGGTAGTGGCTCGGCTTCAACGCTGGGGGCTTTCAAAGCATTGCTGAAAACGACGAGCATGGGTGAGGGAGCATCACTTCTTTGAACTACCGCTTCACCCCACCCTAGGTACCTTAGGGCTTCCCTCTGGTATAGGCGCTGTCTCCTGTCGCTTTGAACGCTTGCCGCCTCCTCCCTAAGACCAATCAGGGATCCCGCAAGGAAGGTTTCTGCTCCATCGCTAAGCTTATGGACGACTCTGTTCTCCAACTTTTTAACAGTGTTTAGGTGGCTTGAAAGGTTCGACGTTAACGCCAGAACTCCAACCCCTTTCTCCTTTAACTTGTCGAAGACCCATGCTAAAGGCTCAGTGTCCTTGAAGGAGTCCAGCTCCACGACCACCGAGAACCCCCTAAGGCTTGACGTTAAGGCTTTAGCCATAAGAGATGCTTGTGCCACAGCCGCTAAGATGGGTGAGGGGAGACGTGCAGCCACCGGTTCCCCGGTGAGCCATGCAAGCTTTAGGGGCTGAGCTGGAGTGAGCTTCTCCACCCCCTTAAGCGAGAGTAGGAGACCTAGAGTTCTGTGCAGCCGCTCAGCCTCCCTTCTCTCAGCCGGACTCCTCAAGTCGCTCATAGACGCTTCCCTAACCTTCTCCTTCAAATCTATGAGGGAGAGGGCTCCCTCATCATAGCACATGTTCAGGGCGTCCTGCAGTATTTCAGCTTGAACGTCTGAGAGCCCCAAGGCTGACTGTAGGAGGAGTGCGAGCGTGGAGCCATAGTCCGGTGGGGAGGCGTCTTCCGGGTCTAGAGGGTTTAGGGGGAAGCCGTCGTAAACCCTTGCGGGGGGGACGAGTGACTTTATCACGTTCACGTTTTCGTTCGTCGCCACCAGGTGGCTCCAGCCGAGCTTGGCTGCTCCTTCAATGATCTTTATGGCCGTGTTAAGCCTTTCATTCAAGCTTCCCCCAGCGACGAGAACCCCTCTTGACAGGTTCTCCACGGTGAAGCCGAAAGACGCGTGCGGCTCTAGGTTCTCTGCTTCAATTATCTTCCCAACGGTGAAGTCCACGGTTAGGGGTGGTGGAGTGAACTCTGCGGGCGGCCTGCTCGGCAACCCAACTCGTAGCACGCCTTCAAGCGTCAGGTAGCGGTTGAGCTCGGCTCCCGTCATAAAAAAGGGATCCCTCCTCCAGTCACAGCGTCGATTAGCCTTTTACCCCTCAGCACGTCCACTCTGTGGTGTGGGAACGCTGCTTCGAAGCATGACTTAACGTGTTGAACCCTTCTTCGGGCCTCCTCCACGGCCTCCTCCAGCCTATGCTTAGCCCTAACCATCGTCCCTATTAGGATTGTTGTTTTCCACACGCCTGCCACGGCTGCAGCGTTTTCCTCCTCGACGCCGGCTACTCCAGCGTGGACTGCTTCCTGCCTTGCGTGATAGAAGAAGGGGGTTTTGCTAAGGTAAAGCATTCTGAGGAACCTTTTCACGTCTCCTTTCACGACTTCCGGGACAAGCGAGACTTGGAGCACACCATAGGCGTATGTCCCATCGCTCCTCCGGGCTACCAGTACATCCCTTCCAGCTGACAGGAAAAGTTCTGGGAGCCTAATGGGGGTTACCTTTTCAAGGCTTGGCTGGTGAAGTTTTAATGCGAACTTAAGAGCTAAGATAGTTAGAGCGATCGCTGAGAATGCGATTAGAGCTAAGAGGATGATGGGTGAAGGAGCCAAGGCTAGGGTGAGCGAAAGCGTAGCAGCAGCCGCTAGGATCCATGCCAAGCACGTAGAGGGCCTCCTACTCTTAAACCCAGCTTGGCTTAACCCCTCGCTGAACCCCCCGGTTTTCCCCCCTTCGCCTGCTACGTCACTCATCGCTCAAGCCTCCTGCCCCTCTTTGCTCATTTCTTTCTCGGCTTTCCAGAGAGTGCTGCATGCTCTCCTTATTCTGGCGGCGGTTTCCTCGGCAACTTCAGGGCTTGAAGCGATAACCGTCGCTTCCACCAAGTCTTCCTTTAGATCTATAACTCTTACACAGCATTCATCACCGTAAAGATGCCCGCATTTCTCCTCCATTTCAGGCAAGGCCGCTGCAATCATCCATTTCTCAGCTTTCAATCGGATCGTCCTCCTATGCTTCATTCTTCTCCGCCTAGCTTCAAGCCTTTTAACGTCTAAGGGTAAAATGAAGGGGAGCACCCTACCACTCCTCCTCGCCTACCGGCTTCCCCTTCGCAGCCTCCTCCTCGCTTACATCCACCAGCCCCTTCGAAGTTATGGCGAAGAAGGTCGATGAGGGTGGCAGGGCTGGAGCGTCTACGAGGCTTGCAACCCTCACGTTGTACTTTTTGGATGTTAATGCCACCCTGTAGGTGACCCCGTGGGCTACGACGTGTCCGCCTGTAGGTGCTTCGCTTTTCCCCCATACGTCTGGCTGGGCTTGAACCTGGTTCGTCACGACCACCGCCAGGTCGTAGCTTAGCGCTAAGCGGAGCAGGTCGTGTATCAGCCTGTTGATCTTCTGCTGCCTTAGGGCAAGCGTCTCCCTACCAGTGTACTCAGCCCTGAAGTGCCCTGTGAGGCAGTCTACTACGACGAGTTTGACCCTACTCTGCTTAACCACTTCGTCAAGGGACCTGACCGTTTGGTGAAGGGCTTCGCTGTTGACAGCGTATGTGTAAAACACGTTGTCGCATGCATCATCCGGGTCCAAGCCGAACCGCTCAGCAATCCTGGCCAGGGCGTCATATCTTACCGTTCTCTCGGTGTCTATGTAGAGGGCTCTCCCTTCAAGCCCACCCTTTTCCTTGGGGAGCTGCACCGTGACGCAGAGCTGATGGCACATCTGGGTTTTTCCAGCCCTAGCCGGACCGTAGAACTCCGTTATGGCGCAGGTTTCAACGCCTCCGCCCAGAATCAGGTCAACCCCTTTAAGGCCCGTGGTGACGCGTTCAATGCTTTGAAGGATTCTTCTAGCCTCCCTGCCGGGGAGTATTTCGATGAGTTTTCCTCCACGTCCCTGGCCACGCGTCACAATACCCCTAGCCTCCTGAATTAGCCTTCTAGCCGTCAGCTCCCCTATGCCCGCGTCCGATGCAAGGTCTGAAGGATTAGCGAAAGCTACTGCTTCAACCGTGCTGTAGCCTGCATTCATCAGCCTCCTTAGCTTGTCGGGTCCGACACCCTTTATTTCGCGTAGCTCCATTCAACCACCTCCAACATGCAGCTTCTCACATGACACCCTCTTCGGCGAGTGTAAGGCTCGGGTTAGGAAGGATTTGAGGGTGGATGAAGGATACGGGATGAACACGCATTGATGTTCGAAGCTTCTTCTAACAGCACGCCACCCGCCTCTTCTGCTTGCCTTGATACGTGAAAGAAAGGCAGCCGTCCATCCTTCACCAGACGGCTTAAGGAACAAGCCTGTTTCCTCCCCGTCTCCGACTGCTGGCGCCAGCGCCTCCCCCCTCCACGATGGCTTGTCCGGGTCTAAGGGGTATATGGGAGCGTACAGGAGTCTTTCAACCTCTATCCACCCTTCAACGCGGGTGAACGTGAACCCAGCCGTCTTCAGAGCTTCTTCAAGCCAGCTCATTCTCCTCCTGACCGCTTCCACTGCTCTACTATAGCGCCTAGCTTCAGCGGTGACGGAAAGAATCACCTCGCCGTTGTATGCTTCAATGGTGAAAGCCAGGTTGTGTTTCCATGCTTCAGCCAGCAGGACTTCTGCGTCGCCGTGCGACGTAATCTTTAGGAAGGCTATGAGCCTAAAGCGGCTTCCCGTAAAAGCGGCAAACCAGTTTAGCACGGCTGAGGCGGTTAGAGGCGGGAAAGCTCGTAGTATCGCATAGATTACTGATGACGTGGCCAGAGCTAGAACAGGAATTAAAGGGAGAATGTTTGAAGGGTAGTTAGCCCTTAACGTGAGGGAAAACGCTAGGCAGGTGTGCCCTAACCCTCCAACCTCGATTAGCCTTGTTTTCCACGAGCCTTGAATGCGGCGGATGACCAAGTACGCTGTGATGTATATTGCTCCAATGTAGAAAGGGGCTTTGAAGCTTCCTTGGAGGCATGCCTGGGTTGCCTTGAACATGAAGAACGCTATGACAAGTATGAGGGGGGACAGCGCTACGAGCAGCCAAGACCTCACCTACTTCAACCTCCTTAGCCAGCTGTGCAAGCCTTTAAAGGTAGGGGTGAGGTGTTCTAGGGGTTCCAGCGCTACCCTAGCAGCCATCCACTTTTCTAGGCGGATCGACTCGTCAGAGTACTTGTCCACTTCCTCCCCCTCCCAGGCTTTAACCTCCCCATTCATTGAAGTTACCTCGTTCAGCAACAGGACGCATAGCCCTCTCTTCAAGGCAGTCCTTCTCAGCCTTAGGGCGACAAAGGGGAGAAGCCTCAGCCTCCCGGTTTCCCTCAGATTCCTGAAAAGTCCTGCAACGGAGTCTACAACTATGAGCTTTACTCTCGGAGAAAGAAGACTTTCAACAGTTTCAGGTAGGCTGACGAGGCATTCATCGGATGAAACCCTCAGGAAGACCACTCTGTCGCCTTCAAACTTTAGGAAGCCTCTAGGGATGCTTCTTGAAACGTAAATGGTCTGGAAGCCCCTACCTGACAGGGATGACGCTACACGTAGCGCGAGGGTGGTCTTGCCGCTGCCCGCTTCACCATACACGTGGACTACTAATCCCCTCACGGCGACCACCTAAACGTCTTTGAACACGAGCTTCCCGCCAACCTTAACCACCCTTCCCTGAGCCTCTAACCTCTCAATTAAGGGTTCAATCACGTTACGGTCGAAGACGTCGAACAAGTCCTCCTCGGAGACCACGCCGCCCATCATGCTGACAAAGCTCATAAAGCTCGTCAACCCGTTAGGACGCCGTCCGCGCTCTTCCCCAAGTCTTCCATGCATCCCCAGGATGCCTATGGTCTCTCGCTGCTTGAACGTGGCTCGTACGGAACAACTAAAATCACTACCCGAACGGGTCCCGCCCGTAGACGTCGGGGCTGCAAATCCTTTTTCCCCATCTACCCGTTGTGCTTGGAGCAACCTAACCTTCTCCGCCGCCTCCCTGGCGTTCTCCACTTCACACACCTTCTTACCCCACCCTCCACAGCGAGGGCACTTTGGCCTCTTAGCCTTGGAGGAGAAGTAGGAGTTGCAAACTGTGCACACGCAAACCTTCATTTAGCATCCTCCCGCAGCTGGCTCCAGCGTTCAACCTCCCCCCTTAGAGTTTGGGATGCGAGCATGGCGTTAACTGCACCTTCAAGGCGGGCTACTTCTCCTATGCAGTAGATCATCCACGGGAGGTCAGCGTTCTCCTCGTGTGGTTTCCCAAGTTTCCTGCAAGCGCACTCCTCCAGTGCCTCCATTGCTAGGAGTTTAACGTCCCGTTCGCTTCGGCACATTCTTACTCTTCTCCTTAAAAGGAGGGCGACGTCGCATGTGAGGTAAAGTTTGACCGTTAATGCTCCGAAGGCTGAAAGGAAATACGTTTTACCCGTTGTCTGTTCAAGGAATCCTTGCCTGGCGAGACGCTCCAAGACTGGTTTTAACGGGTTGGAAAGGTCTACTCCAACCTCTGACGCTAGGGCTTTAACGTGGGGGCATGGCTGAGGTAGACTGCAACTGCAGCTGAACCTTAAGGGATCAAAGGATATGATTGCCTTACTTGCCTTGAAGAAGCCTTTGGCCACTTGCCCTTCAACGACGACCTTTTCAGGCTTAAGCCTTAACTTCTCCCTTATCCTTTGCTTCCACCACAGTGTTCGCTCGAGGAATTCTTGAAGGTCTCTTAGTGATGCTTCCCCTCTCCTATAAACCTCAACCAGCACTTGCTCGTCTAAGAAGCGCCCTATCTGGCTTACTGCCGAGGACGTGACTGGAGCTGACCCGTTAAAGTACCTCCTCAGGACTGCTCCCTTCTCTGCATGCGACTGACATAGTATGAAGGACTCCCCTTTCCCCCCACGCCTGCCAGCCCTCCCAAGAATTTGGTGGAGTACGTTGGCGTCCAGGTAAGTTGACCTTTCACCGTCGAAAACCCTTAAGTCTCTAACTGCGACAATGCTGGCTGGGATGTTTACCCCGGCGGAAAGCGTAGTGGTTGCCACCAAAACTCTAATGACTCCTTGGTCAAACAGTTCTTCGATGGCTGCCCTAGTCTTTCTCGTTAGCCCAGCGTGATGGTATCCTACCCCATACGCGGCTAGCTCGCCTAACTCGTCTGGAAGACATTTCAGGCTTGAACACGTAAAGTCTAAGCCTATCTTTTTCGCGATGACCTTAGCCAGCGACTCAGCGCTTCTCCTAGTTGAAACGAAGACGAGAAGCTGCTTACGCTCATTCACGGCCCGTTCAGCCAGCTCTAAAACTGCGCGGTTCTTGTCTTGGCAAACGATAACCTTTGGTTGCCTACGCGCTGGCTTAAGCTTCAGAAGCTTTAACCCGAGCCATTCAGCTATTTCCTCGGCGTTGCCTAGGGTAGCGGTCAAAGCGACTAGCTGAACGTTTGATTCACGCATTCTAACCAGTAGTCCTTCTAGGCGGGCACCTCTCCTGCCGTCGCCGATCGTGTGAACCTCGTCGACAACCACCGTGCCGACAGACACCTCACTTCTCCTAGCAAGAGAGTCAAAGCGCTCAAACGTTGAAACTAGGACGCTCCACTCCTCGCCCAGAGGAAGGTGGTAGTCTCCGGTCGTTAGGGAAACACTTAATCCCTTCCTCTTGATCTTATAATAGCACTCGGCCGCGAGGGCTCTTAAGGGTGCCAGGTACGCCGCTTTCTCGCCCATTAACGCCCTGCCAGCTGCAACCTCCAAACCGAGCCATGTTTTACCGGAGCCAGGAGGAGCTACTATCAGGACGCTCTCGCCTTTGAACACCCTTGCTTTCTCCGCCATGGAGAGGAGGAGCTGCCGCTGTGAAAAACGGGCTTTACCGTCCTTCAGGTCGAGGCTGCCCGCCGATGAAGTATCCATCTTACTTTGGGTGTTTGCTAGCATTTGTAACCCTCCTTAAGGCGTCTAACACCTCGCTTCTCGAGGCTGGAAGACCATGTTCTGACTCTAAGCGTAGCAGTATTACCTGTGCCTCCTCTAGCGAGGAGGTCGCCGTTTGCAGAGCTTCGCTGAACGCTAACCCGGCCTCCAGCATCTCCCAGACCGCGGATGCCTTGGCTTCAACCACGCTTGTAATTGCTTTAATGACCCTGCTTAAATCCCGTGTCTTCGAGGCGAAACGTACGGCTTCAAGGAAAAAGGCGAGGGGTTCGGGAGCGTTACTCCATTTTTGAGATGACATGTGATAGACTGGGATCGTTGATGGCGGGGTAAGGTTAACTTTTCTGGTGGTGGCAACCCATCCTCCGTCAACGTTGAAGAGTTCAGGCAGGAGCTCGGCTGGAACATTAGGGTATATTGGGAGGATTCCCGTGGTGCACTGCAAGTTTAGCAGGGTGCATGCGTCGTCGGCGATGATGGGATCCCTGACGGTGAAGGAGGAGAGGTGGATGAGGAGGCTGGACTCTATGAAGCCTTCGATAAGCACGTTTCTACCTGCAAATATGAGGCTTCCAAGCCTAGCTAGGTCCTCAGCCGACATGTACACTAGTAGGGATGCCACGTTCGCGCCTCCTAGTATTGGGTTTTCGGCTTCATTTCCCCTATTAGGGATGACCGAACCAGCTCCTTGAACACTTCGTCCACCCCCCATGCTTCACGCGCTATCGTGGGGTAGACTATGTCTTCGTCAACGTGCAGTATGCTCGCCACGTCCTCGCAGCTTAGCACGCCAGGCAGGTCCTGCTTGTTGGCTGCAACCAGCACCGGTGGAGGAACTGGGGGTAGAATGGAGGTTAGTTCTTCCCAGCTTCTCTTGTTCTCCTTTATCTGTTCTCCACGTGAGTCGGCGACGAAGAGGATGGCGTCCGCTCCCCCGACAACGTACTCTCTCGTATGCAGGAAGCGGCGTTGACCGGTAGTAGTGTAGATGTGGAAGGTTACGCTGAGGTGGCGGTAGCATGCTTGGAGCGCCAGGTAGTCTTCCCAGATGGTTCTACCCTCGCTCGTGGCGAGCTCTATTGGGCCGGCTACGATCATGTGGGGGTAAAGCTTGGCTATTGCTCTGAGGAACGTTGTCTTACCGCTGAGCCCTGGACCCCAAAGGACAAGCTTAACCTGCATGTCGACTCTGAAGTTTGACGGCGTGTCGTAGCAGCCTACAAACTTTCCCCTTGTTTTCATCTAGTATCCACCCGCTGAGAACTTTTCTAGAATTTTCTCTACGTCTTCCTCGGTCACTTTTAGTGTCCTTTTGGCTTCAACCCTCACCGCCGCTTCGAGATGGCGGGCGTGGCGTGCTAGCTTAACTCTTAGAAGTCCAAGGTTTGCCCTGCTCGATGCAACTGCCAGGAGAACTATAAGTCTGCCTTCGGCTTCGCACACTTTAAAGGCGTGGAGCTGGTAGCCGCGATACATGACTGTTGCGTTCTCGAATGGGGCTCCAAGCCTTTCCTCTCCTGCTTTACCCATCTGGATCAGGGCAGCGCCTAAGGCTGCTAGCTCCCAGAGGAGCCTTGGATGAGTTGACCCCCACCATGCTAGAACCCGTCCGTCACTATCACATAGGACCAAGAGGTGGAGGTCGCCTCTTTGGGTTAGAAGCTGATAACTGCTAGCTGCTTCGGACAGAAGCGCCTCCAGCCTCCCTTTCCTCTTTTCTACCTCGCTTACCACCTTGTCCAGCTTGTAGAACTCGCTTAACGCGCCTAGACGCCCCTTAAGGTTTGCCGCCGCGATCATTGACAGGTCCGACTCTGACATGGATACGAGGACGCCGAACCTGTCGCTAACCTTGAGAAGGAAGCTTGACGAGTCGTGGAAGAGGCTTCCAGCCTCAAGCCGATCGAACGGTATCCCCTTGTACTTGCTTATGACGGAGGCGTCAACCTCGCCTCGCGAAGCCCAAACGTTCATGTCACCATCAACTATGCATATGCTTTTAGGCTTTCTACGTCCGAGGTTAACCTCGACTGTGTGAAGAAGGGATTCGAGGAGGCCGTCGAGGGAAGCTACACTTTGACTCGGATCAATTTTAACCGTTTTGGCTTCCACCACGATCCCTCCTTTAGAGGCTTCTTTTTCTGGCGGCTACGAGGGTGCCTGCTCCTAGGGCTGCCGCAATGCAGCCTTCAATCCTAACGTAGCCAGCCTCGCCCACGTTCGACGTAACCGTTAAAGCGGAGAGGAGAAACAGTGAGTGAGTGTTTCCTGAGGATGGGGTTGGAGGGTTGAAGCTTGGAGGCTTGGAGGGTGTGCCGGGGGCCACCCCGCTTACTCGTATTAACGTAGTCGTCCAATTCTCTGGTCCGTGCTGAGCTTGTATCCATGCTACGACCGTGTAGGTTCCAGGCTCCGGGTTCCAGCTCAGCGTCGCCCACCCGCTACTGTTGGTTTCAGCCCTCCCGACCTCAGCGTATTCGTAATGGTTGTCCCAGAAGTCAGCTGGCGGCCAGACACCGGCTTTGTAGCTGAAGACCACTTCGATGCCTACTTCGGGTTCTCCCTCTACCTCTACTTTTGCCTGAAGAACGTCTTCGCTGCAAGTCAGATTTACTATTTTTATCATGGTGTAGTTTACCTGTATGCTGACCGTGGAGGTGTAGGATTCGCGGGTAACCTTCACCGTGTAGTTTCCTCTCTCCAGCGGTTTATGAATGGTGAAGGTTAAGTTGCACCCTGACCTGATTTCAGAGTATGCTGTCTCCCCTTTTTCCACGTGGGTTAGGGTTAGGGTGGTTTCACCCGGGGTCTGGAGCCATTCTACCATGTAATTATCATAGGGTTTTACTGTCACGTTTATCGGTTCTGCCGCCTCGTAAACCGTTTTTGATGAGGATACGATCAGTCTAAGCTTGGGGGCGCCCCGTGAAAGCCAGTCGACGGCGTTTATAATACTGTGGTATGCTTGCTTTCCCAGCCCACTCACCTTAAGCTTGGTTACGTTGGGGAGTGCCAGGTGGATGGTTGAACCGTTTAAGCTCATGAAGGCGTACCCGCCAACGTATAAGTCGTAAAGAATCCTCTTCAGACCTGCTTTAACATAGGTGAGCTCCTCCTCTTCCAAAGGGAGAGGGATGTAGCCGTTGCCGCTGAAGTTAACCCTACTTGGAACGTTGAGGACCTCATGCGACTGGGCTTCTTGGGATCTATATATGAAGTGTACCTCGTTGGCTGCGTGGTAGCTGTATGTTTTCACGGTTACCCCGGTGTTGTTGAGGTAGAGGGAGCCTCCTAGCCCTATGGCTAGAACGGGTTTGCCGGCGGATTCTATGTTGGAGGCTAATTCGGCGTCAACCTTAAGGTTTGCATCTATAATTATTGCATCACACTCCATGTGAGGGTTAAAGTCGGAGTAGTTAACTCCTACGGTCACGTATCCCTCCTGCGACAAAGTGCTAGCCCAGTCCTCATAGTAGTTAAGAGCCGATGAATTGTACAGGTAGATAAGGGTGCGCGAAAACTTACCTTGATGGGGGTGGGAGGGGAGGGAGGGGGGAGGGATGAGAAGGATAGAGTTTTGAGGATGAATGTGGGTGGAAAGCAGGGTTAGTGCTAGTGTTAACGTTAATGCTATAAGAGAAATGGTTGTAAGCTTCTTCATTTACGCTACCTCCATGAAGGCGTCCAGCTTGCCTTTCCCAGCGCATACCTCACCTTTTACCTTCCCACCTTCACCTTTCCTGCTAAGCGTTTTGCCAGAGTATTCTTCAAGTTGGCGTAGAATTCCTCCTACGTCGCATACGCCGCCTTCTCCGCCACCTTCCTGCTTCGACTGTTGTGAACTTCCTTGAGAGGCGACACCATCTTTCCGCTGAGAGGTGGGCTGTGAGGCTTGTGTTTTAGGCTGCTGGAGGGGTGGCTTGCTTTTTAACGCTCGGTCGATTGCCTGTAGCACCTGCTGTAAGTCGTCTACATCTGTTTCTACCTGTGTAAACTTGCTCGCATACTCTAGGCTTCTCAACGCGTAAGTTAGAGCCTCCTCGCTTTTCCCATCCTGAAGTAAGCGTTGGGCCTTTTCATAGCATAGGCTGGCAGCATCCCTATAGTAGTCTTCTTCGCTTAACTCGTCTTCTTCACCCTCCCCCCCAACGGCTCCTTCTTCGATCACCACCTTCTGGCTTACGATGTGTTTGATGCCGTTATCCGCTAGTTTTAGCAGGAGTACTGAGGATACTCCCAGGGCTACGGCTACAGCGCCTAGGATAGCTGATAGCGTTGCAGCAGCCACCACGCCTGTTGCTAGAGCTGCCAAGCTTACCGCTTTCGCAGCTATGATCTTTAGCCGTGCGATCTCCCACTCTTTCCTTTTATGGACGGTTTTTGCCATGTTTACAATCTGGTTTTCTGGTAGGGGGCTGCCTGACTGGTGAACTACTGGTATGACTGGTTTACCTGATGACGATTTGAGGACTGTTACTCCGGCTACTTTGGCGGTTTCCACTCCTGGAATGGCTTTAGCTGCTTCCTCGTAGCATGCCGAGCCATTTACATAGAGAACTTTAAAGTCTGATGCGTCTATTAGACGTACGTGGACAGGGACTCCGTTGACCGTTAGGCTTGCTTCCATCCGGGCCACCGAGCCTTTTTTGTGGAGTTTATAAGGAGAAATAGTTTTATATGGGGTTTCGGTTATGCGTGAAATAGAAAAGATAAATCGTTTATTTTGCTGATTTTTGATGTAAAATGGCTAATTTTGAATTTAAAACTGTTTTATTTCTTTTTTGTCAAAAATTATGTTTTATATTTCTTAGTTTATGTTGCTTTTTAAAGATGCTAGTGAAAGAAACGCCACATTTTCGATTTAAAACTGTTTAATTTTTCAGTTACAGCTGAACTGTAGACGTGAAGGGGAAATGAAAAATGTAAGAGTAGGGGGTGTTTGGGATGGGGGTGGAGGAGGGTGATTGAATGTTATTTGAAGGCAGTTAAATGAGGTGGGAACAGGTTACGCTGACCTTAGCATTATTCCGGTGGGCGTTAACTGAGGTGGAGAAGCATCTTACCTTTGGGTGAAAGAGTCCTCTGAGCTTGCTCATGGATTTGCATTTGCGATTATAGGTAGAGTCTTTCACTGGCGGAAATTTTCTCTTTAGGGTTTCCTAGGCGAAGAGGGGTTACGAGTAAAATTAGGTGAACGCCGGCATTCAAGACGTTATTAGTATAAATTGGGAATTGTTCTCGTTGTTCATGTCCTTCATGATGAAGACCTTTTAGGGAGGGGTGCGGCGTTTTCATCAAATGAAAAGTGTTCTGAGGAAGGGGTGGGAAGTGGAAGGGACTTAAGCAACGAGGATTCTTGGCGTGGCGTTAGAGTTAAATATGGAAGGTTGGAGGAGGGCCAAGTTTATTGATGTTTGCTCGGATGTATGTGTACATGCTGGTTGAAAAATTATATCTTGAAGCTGCTATTTTATAAGGTTTCTTTTATTTTTCTTCATGTTTCTTATTGTCGTTTTTACTGGTGGAGTTTTTATTCATTTTCCAGTAGCAGTAGAAGAAGAGTTCGGTTGACGCTCCTGAGAAGCAGCATGGGTTAAGTTCAAGGTCTGAGGAGAACTCTTCAGATGAAAACCCTTCAATCATATTTTTACCTTTCTCGTTTTGACTTTTGCATGTTTTTTCCATCGGGGGTCCTCCAAGGGTTAAAAAGGGGGGATTAAGCTGGGACGAAAACGTAGTAAGGGTTGCCTTCTTCAGGGACTACTGTTTCAACTTTTAGCTTCATTCCGGGCTTGATCTTTTCTTTTAGTTCTGCTGGGTCCGGCTTTATGCCTTTGAGCCATGCGACGGCTTTTAATCCTTCTTTCAGCATGGCGACTGCTACTATGTAGGTTTCTTCTTTGGCGAATGAGGTTGGTTTAACCATTATTGCTGTGGCTGTTATCAGTTCTGCCTCCTTGCTGAGTTCGACCCATTCGACTTCTGAGGAGTAGCAGCTTGGGCAGTCTGCCTGTGGTGGGAAGGTCATCCTGCCGCACTTCTTGCACTTCGTAGCTAGGAGCTTTCCTTCTTTGAGACCCTCCCAGAAGGGCAGGGTTTTGCTTATGGGCAGCCTGTAGATTAAGGTTAGTGGTCTTGAGAGGATGTGTGGTTTAGGCTCCTTCTTCGACACGTTATCAACCTCCTACTTTCTGCTCAGGATGGTTACGTATGCGTAGTGTCCTGTGCCTCCTACGTTGTGTGCGAGCGCGTACCCGTTCTTGATTGGGGCCTGATTGCTGCTGCCGTATTCCTCCCTTAGCTGCTTGGTGAGGTTGTATATCATGCTTGTCCCCGTTGCGCCTATGGGGTGTCCCTTAGCTTTTAGGCCGCCGTCCACGTTTATTGGGATCTTGCCTCCTATGTAGGTTTGCCCTTCTTCGACCAGCTTGTATGCTTCCCCTCTTCCGCAGAAGCCTACGTCCTCCATCGCCATTAGCTCGGCTATGGTGAAGCAGTCGTGGACGTTCGCCACGTCTATCTGGTCTGGGGTCAGCTTCGCCCTTTTGAGGGCTCTTTCGGCTGCTACCCTTGCAGCCCTTAACCCCACGAAGTTCTCTCTTTTCGTCAGGTTGGCTGAGCCGCCGCATCCTTCAATGGCTTCTATCCAGATTGGGGTGTCGGTTAGCTCCTTCGCCTTCTCCTCCGCTGCTATTATCACCGTGGCGGAGCCGTCGCTTATCGGGCAGCAGTCGAAGAGTTTGAGGGGCCATGCTATGTAGGGTGACTGGAGGGCTTGCTCCACCGTTATCTCTTGCCTGAACTGGGCGTATGGGTTCATGGACGCATACTTGTGATTTTTCACCGCTACCATTGCGAGGTGCTCCTCCGTGGCGCCGTACTTATTCATGTAAGCTGTCGCGTGTAGTGCGTAGTATCCTGGAAACGTTAAGCCGAAGTTTTGGAACTCCCAGAAGAAGTACCCTGCTCTCCCTATCAGCTCGACCACGTATGGTGTGTCAAGCTCCGTCATCTTCTCGCATCCTGTAACCATCGCTAGGTCGAACTTCCCGGACGCAACTACGGTGTAGGCCATTGACAGGGCAGCCGATGATGTCGCACACGCTGCCTCCGTCCTCAGCAGTTCAGCGTTGTACAGCTCGGCGTAGTCTGCTATTACGACGGCTGGCAGGGTTTCCTCGCAGAACCCTGCGTTTCCAACAATGAAGAGGGGGATGTCCTCTGGTGCCACCCCCGCGTCCTCGATGGCGGGCTTGATGGATTCGAAGGCTAACTCTGCAAGGTTAACATCGTCTCTCCTACCAAACTTTGAGTGTCCAACCCCTACAATAGCCACCTTCCTCATGATAGTCCCTCTACGTAAGTTTTCCAGTGAACATGGATTAAAGA
Organism: Candidatus Freyrarchaeum guaymasense; assembly: GCA_030587405.1. Next base: position 17,476 of record JAUQZD010000086.1, read on the forward strand.
TGATAAAAAAATTTCGAGGTTGCGGTTTGTAACCCTCTGTGAGACGGGTTTCCCAGCAACATAAATATAAGGTGGAAGGGAGGTAACGGTTTGGGTTTGTTACGGCGTAAAGGTGATTTACCTCTCCCGGGAGGAACCTTGAGGCTGCTTTGGGCTGACTTGTGAAGGGGGATGTTTGAGTTTGTGGTGTGAGAGGACTGATGGTTCCACGTAGCGTGTTTGGAGGGTGGTCTTGTTGATAGACGAGTTGAAGCGGATGATTTCATTTAGAGTTCTCGAGGAGGTTGTGGTTTCACGTTTTGGTCTGCCTTCGGAAGCAGCCCTCCCCCTTCTACTATCTCTTGAGTATGGTGGAGACTGGAGTATTAGGTCGGGTGTGAATGCTGTAGCTGTTAAGGATAAGGTGACGTACTATTCTGGCGGGGAGGGGGTCACCGTTGAAACGATTTATCTGCTCGTCAACCCCGTCATCGTTGAGGAGGAGGGCGTCGTCGCAAGGCTTGAGAAGTGCAGCTTGAAAGGCTACATGGAGGCTGTTAGGAGGCCATACAGGGTTACCGTTAAATCGGAGAAGACGGTGCTAGTCCACGTGAACCCGCTCAAGAAAACTATAGAGGTGGAGGAGGGAGATGAGACGCTAACCTTCAGTGGAGGGTTAGCGTGCAGGCTCCATCACGAAATCGAACATGTATGTGGTGGAGGGGAAGGAAGAGGGGAACCCGTCTGGACATTTCAGGTTAAGGTGAGGGAGAAAGAGTAAATACTCCGTCATCGAACTATTACCATGTGAATGTGAAGGCGATTGCCGAGTTCTGGGCGTTGTAGAGAAAGGTTGCATGTTAGCAGAGACGTTGAAAGCTTAAACTCGTGGGGTTGTTTAGCGTGATGCTGGCGGAGGATGTTGAAAGGTTTGTGAGGTACTATGAGGGAGACCTTGGGAGGAGGGTGCTGGAGGCTGAGGCCGGGCTCGTGAACATGTACATTGATGAGGGGGATTTGGTTCTCGATCTGGGATGCGGCATAGGCGTTTTCGAGTGGAAGGTTAAGGGGAGAGTCGTCGGGCTAGACCTGTCTAAGCATGCCTTAGGAAAGGCGGCTGAGAAAAATAGGGTGGAGGAGGGGAAGAGGGACTTCGTGCTGGCAGATGGGGAGGCGATGTGTTTTAGGAGCGGGGTCTTCGACGCTGTCTTCTCCGTTACAGCCGTAGAGTTCGTCGACGAACCGTTCAGAGCAATCCGGGAGGCGGCTAGAATAAGCAAAAGCAATGGGAAAATCATCGTGTTAGCTCTTAACCCTGATTCGGAATACTTCAAGTCTAAGGTTGCCAGAGGCAAAACGTACTTTGAAAGGATGAAGCATAAACCGGGCGAGATAAGAGAAATACTAGCAAGGTTCTATGATATATTGGAGGAAAAACTGGTTTTAGAGGTTAGAAGTGGGAGTGTTTCAGCTGAAGGGAGCAGGCAGCACTCCACCATCCACCTAATCTACGGGGTTAAGAAGGAAAGGGGGACGATGTCTACCCGGCATAGTTGGGGGTGCGAAGAAGGGTTCTAATGAAGGTTTCTCACGGTTTAGTACTTAATTAGGTGGTGTTTGATTGCTGGGTGCTGACGGCGAGTTTTGACCGTTTAACTTTCCGTGTTTTTGATGCGACGCCGAAAAATTTTAAGTAATTAAGGTTACAAAAGATTGTAACGTTGGTGGAATAAAATGCCGATTGTGAAGTACGCGTCAGTCCTAGATGAAGTCATGAGGATGCCTGTTTTCACAGCTAAGGATCTCGTGATCAGAGGCGTTCCGAGGAGCTATGTGAGGCGTCTCGCAAACCTACTGAAGGAAAAGGGAAGAATAAAGATTGTGGAGAGGGGTAAGTATGCTGTGACCGAGGACCCCTTACTCGTAGCCCCATTCCTCACCTTCCCATCGTATGTTTCGATGTTTTCCGCGCTTCTAATTAGGGGGGCAATATCCCAGATGCCAATGGGCGTCCAAGTCGTAACAACTAGAAAGCGGAAGAACAAGGTTGCTACATATAACGATACAAAGATAGAATTCTTTAGGATTAAGAGGAGGCTGTTCTTCGGGTTCGAGTACGTTTGGTATGAAGGCTTCCAGGTGCCCGTTGCTAAGCCTGAGAAGGCGCTGATTGACATCTACTACTTCGGGTACTCTGTCAGGGGGCTTGAAATAGACTGCTCGAAGTTTAACAGTCGAACCCTCAAGGAATACTTGGAGGTGGTTGGGAAGAAGAGCGTCTCGAGAAGGGTTCTGGAGGTGATGGAATGCTAACGATGGATGATATAAGGAGGCATGCTTTCAAGCGAAGGCTGAAAAACATGGAGTTGGTCAGGCTGGATTATCTGCAGGACGTAATCCTTTTCATTCTGTACACGCAGATATCTCCAGGGATCTTGTTTAAGGGTGGAACCGCTACCTGGAAGCTTATGAAGGGTGAAAGGTTTAGCGAGGACTTAGACTTAGAGTTCGATAAAAAACTATTTTTGGAGGGGAGCTCGCCGAGTACCTCATGCTATGGGGGTTTAACGTGGGTATTGTAAAGGGAAAAGATAACTTCAAACGCCTATTATGTGAAAGTTAAAGCTTCTGCTGAAACGTTTAAGACTTCAGAGATCTCCATTGAATCAGTGTTTAGGGGAAGGGATGGAATTACTCTACCATTCAATTCCCCACACCCTGATATACCCGTCTTTGACGTTAAAACGCTGCCTCCAGACGAGATGGCACGAGAAAAGCTGGAGGCGGTTATGAGCAGGAACAAAGCGAGAGACTTATTCGACCTTTACATTCTCTTGAAAAACTACGACGTCACCCTAAAATGCGGCAACCCAAGTGAACTTGAAAAGAAAATTGATGAGAAAAAAGAGGACTGGGACACGTTAGCCCTGTTTGTCACCAGGAAGCTCCCCCTTTCACCCATGTTAAAGAATTTGTAATAAGCAGATTGCTCCAAAAGTAAAGTGTAAATGACGGCTGGAAGGCTGCCGAAGACGAAAAACAAGGGGGGTGAAAGGTTAACAGACGTTGTTTAGGGGGTTTCTTAGAAGGTGCCATTAGGAAAAGACACTTATGGTTAATTGTAGGGTTATGTGTTTCCGGCGTGCTTCGAGGGGGTTTCCATGGGTGGAAAATGGAGAGTTAGTAAAAAGGAGGCTTTAGCCGTTGTGGTGCTGCTTGTGATGTACGTTTACTTCCGCTTCTTCGCCGTTAACACGCTGGTTTTTGTCGCCTTATCCTTCGTGGTTGGTACGTGGCTTGCCTTTAGGCCAAGTGAGTGGGCTATTGAGGGGCTCAGCTCGGGGTCGAAGTACCTTGGCATCGGCGCCTACGCTGCAGGGGTTCTTTCAAGCCTAGCCAGTAACACCCCTGAACTGGTTATAGGAGGGTTGACGGCTTACAGGGGGGTGGTTACGGGGGACGTGGAGCTCTTGGACGTGGCGGTCATAAGCGTGCTCGCAGCATGCGGGTTCTGCATACTCCTCCTAGGGGTGGTGGCAGTGGTAGCCGTCAGGCAGAAGGGGGGAAGCGTCGAGGTCCCATACGAGGTTTTGCGCGACGACGTAGAGCTCATGAGGTGGAGTGTGGTAGCGCTACTGTCAATATTCGCTCTGGGTGTAGGTAAGATACTGCTAGAGTCGATAGAGCTGCTGAGGCTGCAGACGGAGGTTATGATAAGGATGTACGTGACGGGGGAGGCTGGTGTCAGCGCCTACGAAGCATTCTTCCTCTTCTACCATTTTCACAGTATGGAGAGCTTGGAGCTTCCACGGGTTGCATGCGGAGTAATGCTGGCGTCATACATAGCATACATAATTTTCATGTTTAAGAGGGAAGGGAGGAAAGGTGCGGCCGAGGGGGAGGCGGAACTGTCTAGAAGGGAGTCGGTGATCATGGCCGTTGCGGGGTTCACGGGGATATTTCTTGGAGGGGAAATCCTAACTTCAGGGGTCGAGGTCGCCATGAAGGCTCTTCCACTCTCGTCGATTGGCGAGCCGATCCTACTCGTATCCTTCTTCCTGGGCGCAGCGGGGGCTGTGCCAGAGCACGGCATAGCACTGGTCTCAGCGAGGAGGGGTGAAATAGAGATCTCTCTTGGAAACCTCCTTGGGGGATCCCTCCAAAGCATCCTCATGATAATAGGGGGGATAGGGGTGTTCGTTCCCATACCCATAAACCTTTACACCCTGTTTCAGTTCGCCGTCGCGGCCGGAGCAATATGGCTCCTAGCGCGGGCGATAACCGACGACGGGAAAATAGACCTCTACGAGGGCTTCTCGATAATGCTGATACAGTCGTTCGTGTTTTCCCTGATGTTGGTTGGGGGGATCTGACGAAGCCTTGCGGCACGGATGGGGGGCGGCTCACAGCCGGATGCTGCGTAAGCGCTTGGCCCGGAAAGGCTTTAAAGGGGCCTCCTAAGCGGGAGGAAGCCATTCTTCAGCGTTTACTCCTTCATCCCGGAGAATGTTGAGCCTTATTTTGCTAGCGTTCACGGTAGATTTTTTTGAGGAGGAGGGCGTCGCCCTCTAGGTTTGGGCTCTCCGATATCACCACGCCTTTAACGTTAAACTCTTTCCATACTTCAACTAGCTCAACATACCTCATGTCCGACTCTTCCAGGTTAACGTGGTTTTTCTCTCCCTTCCCCGTGTACTCTATCCCTGAGACGTGGATGTGCATGTTGTCGAGGCACTCCCGTCCCAGCTCGCTCTCAAGGTAGGATAGGATCTCGGAGAACTCCTCCCGGGAATTGTACTTGCCACCGGTCCTAGCGTGGATGTGGGCGAAGTCGACGCATGGCAGAACCATCTCCACTTCCTTGCTGAGCTGAACCAGCTCTTGGAGGCTTCCAAACTGTGACCCCTTACCGGTGGTCTCAGGCCTCACCCACACGCTCACATCCTCATCCTTAAGGGTTTTAACTATCCTTTCAAGGCATGCCTTCACCCGGTCGTAAACCTTCTCTGGGGGATCCCTCATGTAGGTGGCTGCATGGAACGTTATGGAGGATGCCCCGGCGGCGTAGGCCACCCTCGCCGTGTCAAGTATCCTCTTCACGCTAGCCTCCACCTTCTCCTTCTCCCTAGAGTTCAAGTTTATGTAGTATGGCCCATGGGCGGTTAAAGCGACATCCTTCTCCTCGGCAACCCGCCTAACGCCTGCGGCGGCGTCAACGGACATCCTGACACCATACACGAACTCTATCTCCATGGCGTCTAGTCCGAGCTCAGCCACCATCCTTACCCCCTCATCGGTGGTTCTGTTCTTCTTGAGCGCTAGGGGGATTCCAGCGGGGCCAAACCGTAACCTATCCATAAGGCTACCCTCCCCTAATTTCCGAGAGAAGCTCCCCTATCCTCCGGGCTCCCTCAACTATGTCTTCTAGGGACGACGCGTAGCTTATCCTGACGTGTCCCTCGCCTCCCGTGCCGAACACCCTGCCGGGGGTGACGCATACACCCTTCTCCCTCAGAAGCCTCTCGGTGAAGGATACGCTGTCCTTAACGTACTCTGATAGGTCCGGGAAAACGTAGAATGCACCCTTAGGCGTAGGGCAGTGCACTCCCTCTACCTCGTTCAACGCCTTAACTAGGGTTCTCCGGCGGCGGTCATACTCTCTCCTCATTTCTTCGACGCAGTCCTGTGGACCCCTGAGGGCTTCCAGCGCAGCCTTCTGGGCGAAGCTTGCAGCGCACGTCGTGGAGTTCTGCTGGATCCTAGCCATGGCGTTGACTAGTTCTCTGGGGGCTATGGCGTAGCCGACACGCCACCCGGTCATAGCGTACGTTTTGGAGAATCCGTGGATGAGGACTGAGAAGTCCCTTGCCTCCTCGAAGCTGAGAATGCTCTCTTGGTTGAACCCGTCGTACGTTAAGGAGTCGTAGATTTCATCTGACAAAATGTAGAAGCCGTGGTCGAGGGCTAAGTCGACGATTGCCTTTAACTCGTTTTTCTCTAGGACGCCGCCCGTCGGGTTGTTTGGGGAGTTTAAAACGACCATTTTTGTTTTTGGGGTTATCGCCTCCTTCAGGGCTTCCTCGTCCAGCGAGTACTCCTGGCCGAAGAGGACGTCTACCGGTTTCCCCTCGGCTGCCCTCACAATGACCCTGTAAGTTGGCCATGTGGGTGAGGGAACTATGACCTCGTCTCCAGGTTCGATCAGGGCTAGAGCGGCGCAGAAGATGGCGTGTTTAGCTCCCGGGGTGACTATGACCTCGTCGGGGTCAACGTTACACCCTGCCTTCTCCCCTGTCCTGGCGGCTATCGCCTCCCTCAGCTCACGTATCCCCTTACTCTCGGTGTACTTGACGAACCCTTCCTCGAGCGCCTTGAGGGCGGCTGCTTTAATGTGGATTGGAGTGTCGAAGTCGGGCTCCCCAACCTCCAAGTGTATGACGCGGCGTCCCTCTCTCTCCAAGCTTCGGGCTACCTCAAGCATGTGGATTGTCCCTGAGGGAGGAATTTTCTCCATCCTTCCGGCCAGCTTCAAGGGCGTTCACCGCTCTAAACCTACATCTCCAAGTAAAATAAGATTTTACATTTTTAACGTTAATGCATGGTGGTTTACCCGTAGTTGTTGACGTGAACATGCCTACTTACGCCTTTCTATTGAGAACTTCTCAAGAAAGCAGCTGAGGAAACGATTTTTAAGTTCTATTTTCTTGCGGAAACAACAATTTCACCATAAGATTAATAATAGATAAACAATATCTGTAACTTGAAGGATTGGGGGTGTAGGGATGCAGCCGAGGGACGGCATCTGGAGCGTGGTGAAGGACATCGATAAGGGGGTAGTTAGGGTTAAAGCTTTAGCATTAAGGAGGGAGCTAGCCAAGTACGGGTTAACCAGCGAGGAGGAGGTTAAAAGAGCTTGGAAGGACGCCCTGAGGCACGTGCAAGGGTTTAATGGCGGCTTATCCGTAAGGTTGAATGTTAAGTTCCTCAACGTTTACTGTTTAACCGAGATCGAAGTTGCCAGGAAAGCTGAAAGGGGAAATGGTGGAAAGCGCAGGAAGCCAAGTAAAAATAATTAACCAAGTTATAAGTGGGCTTGGAAGGTTGAGGGCTGACCGCGGTCATGCCTCTAATGTTAATGTTAATGTCAATTGAAGGGGTGCCGGGTGCGGCCGGCATCCACCTTACAGATTAAAGTTTTTTAAGATGGCTGCCTCTAGCTTTTCTGGGTGGGCTTTGTGATTAAGCTTGTTATTTTTGACGCTGACGAAACCCTGTGGAGTGTTAGTGAGGGATATGCTAGCACCTTGGTTTTGCCTCTCAGAAGGGTTGGCGACGACCTTGTCGTGGACGCTTACGGTGTAAGGGTTAGGCTTTTTAGCGGGGTTAGGGAGCTGCTAGAGGAGCTTAGGCGTAGGGGGGTCATCGTTTCCCTCGTAAGCGCCAACGATGAGGAGCCTAACAAGGTTAGGTTGCTCCTTGAAGCTTTCGGGATAGACAGATACTTCGCTTTTCCGCAGGTTAACTGGCGGAGGAAGTCTGAGAACGTGAGGAGGGTTGTGGAGCTGGTTAGGAGCAGGCTGGGCTTTGAGGTGAGCTTTGACGAGGTGCTGTTTTTAGACGACTCGCCCTTCAACATAGAGGACGTGCGGAGCCGATGCCCAGGCGTCAAGACCATTCAGGTAGGGTTGGATGTTAGGGACGTAGGGGAGGTACTTGAAAAAATAGACTTTTACCTCTGCCAGCCCTAACCGCTTTTACCCGGGCTTCCAGCTTTCATACTTTCGCAATTCTAAAGGTTTTTAAAACAGTAGTTACATTTCACTCCTAAAAGGAGCTGTTGAGGGAGCCTAGTTGAGCAGGATCCTGTGGTCTGAGAGTGAGAGGGCTGTGCTCGAGAAGATCAGAGACCAGGTGGACGAGGTGCTTTCATGCCTTTCTATCTTAGAGGAGGTTGCCGAAAGCATCGTGTCTGGTGAGGGGAGTATTGACGAAGCCTTAGCTAGGTTCGCCCGGGCTCGGGGGAGAGTGAAGGACGCGCAGAGAAGTGTGCTCCTCAAGCTATCCGAGTGGGAGTCACGGCTAATCGACAGGGAGAACCTTGTCCACCTTACGAGCAAGATAGACGACGTGGCTGGAAGCGCAAACTTCGTGGTGAGCAACATTGTGGCCTTGAAGGTTGAGGATATTAGGGCGGTGTTGCAGGGAAGCGCTTTCCTCACCATGCTGGGTAACGCTGTTAGGTGTGCCAGCGTGCTCAGGGAAGCCGTTGACGGGTTCGTTAAGGGTAGGGACGTGCTCGGCATGGTCGACGAGGTTGACAGGGTGGAGTACTTGGTCGACGAGGACCACCTCAGGCTCAGGAGGCAGCTTGAAAGCAAGGATTGCAAGGCTGTCCCCATGCCCGTTGCCATAGGTGTTTCAAGGATAATAGAGGGGGTTGAGGGGGTGGCCGACAGGTCCGAGGACGCAGCCGAGATACTCAGAATGATAATTACGAAGCTGAGGTGAGAGGAGGGCTTGCACGACACCATTCTGATTCTCGACTTCGGAGGACAGTACACGCACCTGATAGCTAGGAGGATAAGGGAGCTGAACGTTTACTCCGAGATAGCCCCCTTCAACGCGCCGGTGGATGAGTTCAAGAGGAGAAACGTTAAGGGCGTGATCCTGTCGGGTGGTCCGAGAAGCGTGTATGAGGAGGGGAGCCCGAAGGTGGGGAGGGACTTCTTCCGGTGGTGCCGGGAGGAGGGAGTCCCGGTCCTCGGAATATGCTATGGACACCAGCTCATAGCCCACGTTTTAGGGGGGGAAATAGAGAAAGGAGAGAAGAAGGAGTATGGAAGGACGCTTCTTTACGTTGAAGACGAGGACGAAATATTTCGCGGGTTAGATATTGTTGAGACGGTTTGGATGAGTCATGGAGATCAGGTTCTAAGCCTGCCTGAGGGGTTTAAAGTTATTGGTAGAACGGAGAACACGCCCATAGCGGCGTACGCCAACGTGGAGGAGCAAATATACGGTGTGCAGTTCCACCCGGAGGTGGCTCACACCGTTAAGGGAGTGAAGATCCTTGAAAACTTCGCACTGCGCGTTTGCGGCTGCAGGGCGAGCTGGGTGGTCGAAAACTGGATTGAAGAAGCAGTTAACGAGGTTAGAAGAAAGGTTGAAGGCGGAGGAAACATTATAATGGCTGTTAGTGGCGGAGTGGACTCAACGGTTGCTGCAACGATAATCCACAGAGCTGTTGGGGAGAGGCTCCACTGCGTCTTCGTGGATAATGGTTTACTCAGGAAGGGTGAAGCAGACGAGGTTACTAGAACGTTCCGTGAAAGGCTTGGGTTTAAAAACTTCCACGTGGTGAACGCAGGAGGACTCTTCCTTCAAAGGCTGCGGGGCGTGGTGGATCCAGAGGAGAAAAGGAGAATTATAGCGCATACCTTCATAGAGGTGTTCGAGGAGAAGGCGAGGGAGCTCGAGGCAAAGTATGGAAAATTCAGGTTTCTAGGTCAGGGGACGATTTACCCGGACAGGGTTGAGTCGGCTGCTACGAGCAGTGCAGCTGCCAGAATAAAGTCTCATCATAACGTGACCCTGCCGGAGGAGATGAAGCTGGAGGTTATTGAGCCATTGGCGTCTCTCTACAAGGACGAGGTTAGAAGGCTTGGGGAGAAGCTTGGGATCCCACGTGAGATACTCTGGAGGCATCCCTTCCCAGGCCCAAGCCTGGCAGTCAGGGTTTTAGGCGAGGTTACAGGGGAGAAGCTTGAAATAGTTAGGGAGGCTGACGCCATAGTGGAGGAGGAGGTTAGAAAAGCGGGGATCTACGATAAGCTATGGCAGGCCTTCGCCGTCCTCCTCCCCGTCAGAACCGTCGGCGTCATGGGTGATGCAAGGACATACGAGTATGTGATTGCAATACGAGCCGTTGAGAGCCGTGACGCGATGACAGCAAACTTCGCAAAGCTGGATTGGGACTTACTGGAAAGAATAGCCTCAAGGATCGTAAATGAGGTTAAGGGAGTTAACCGCGTAGTGTACGATGTAACGAATAAGCCGCCCGCGACCGTCGAATGGGAGTAATGAAGACTCTGCTAAAAATACGTAGTATGAAGATGACTGCAACACGTGAACAGCCAGTTAAACCTACCATGACCTTTGCATTACCTTCCTTTCTTCTTTTACGTCGCTCCCCGTTACTACCGCTTGAAGCACCGACCAGTGTTATGCTGCACTTTCAGCGCATCAGCCATCTTACAATTCAACCTTCACTTTTAAGAGTTCCCTTTAACCCCCTGTTCATGCCTTGACGCCTTTGGTGTTGGGTTAAAAGGGGAGGCCTTGCCTGAGCTTCTCCAGCTTCTTGGTCTTCTTTAACTCCTTTTTAACCTGCTTGTAGTGCTTCTCACAGAGGTAAACTCTTCTACCAGTCGTCGACAGGGTGAAACCAACCTTTGAAGACAGCTTGGCGATTTCATTCTGAGGAAAAGACCTGGCAGCAGGATTATTACATCCTTCAACGCTGCACGAGCGACCCTGCTTCAAGAAACCACCCCCGCAGATTAAAGTTTAGGTAATTTAGGTTTTAAGGAGGCGTTTAAACAGCTCTAAGTCTTTCCTAACCGTAGGGTTATCCGTCATGCTGGCGAACGATTCAAACTCGCCTAGAACCCTCTTAAACTCCTTCATCATTTTAAGTTTATGATACACTAGCAGCGCGTGTTTGAAAGCTGCCAACATGGACTTCGCGAACTCCGGGTCCTCGCTCCACGCGTGGAAAATACCTTTTAGAAGCTTGAGGAACTCTGAGACCTTACCTACCTGCCCCTCCACGCCGAAGCCGTATATCGAGTCTGCTAGGGCTTGGGCTAGTAGGAGCTGGGTTTCCCTTGCCTTAGGGTAGCGTGAAGCCTGCTCTATTAAAGCCGACAGGAGGGGTTCTGAAACGTCTAGGCGCCTGGCGGGGTTAGCTGCAACGATCACGTTGAAAAGACCGTGGGAGACCGTAAGCTGCACACGTGACCCCTCCCACATGCGTCCCAGCTCTAACAGTTCAAGTGTAAGCCTCTTAACCTCCTGCCAGGCTCCAGCCTTAGCGTACTGGTATATGGCATTAGAGAGCCCTGCTCCAAGGGAAAATGCGAAGTCAAACATTTCCGGGTTTGACTTGTAAGCTTCCCTCAGAATAGACAGGTAACCTGGGATGGTAGCGGTCTTCTCCCCTTTTGCCAGTAAAGCTATAGCCGTGACCGCGCCGTTAAGGCGCTCCAGGGTGACGCCAACGTTGCTGTAGGGGGTGGTTGCCTCTAAAAGTTCCTCAAAAACGTTCTCGGCTTCTCCAAGCCTGCCTTTAGACGCAAGAATAGTTAACGCTGCAACAAGCGCTTTGGCTCTTATCCTAGCTATGCGTGCGTTACCAGGATAAGATAGGCTGAGGCGCTTTAACCGGGGGAGGGCGTGGTGAACCGCTATCTGACCTGATCTAAGCTCCCTAAGAATCTCCTCGGCTTCCAAGACTGCATCCTCAACCTTCATAAGGGGAAAGGAAGGATGGAAGGGAAATATATAATTTAAGCTTTTAAGGGTAACAGCTATCTTCAGCAACCGGCGTCCGCGTTAGTAACTTGTATCCTGCAGCGTGGCGAATTTAACGTTTCCCAGAAGCGAGGCAAGGGTTCAGATGCTCACAGGTAGGCGGCTGAGGAATCTTAAGGTGCGGTTAAAGGCGCTACTGGTCTTCTTCACTGGGAGATATGTAGAAGGAGTGGTCTGACAGGTTTTTAGGGTCTAAGGCTGCCTTTATTTTTCGCATCCATTTATGGTAGTTGCACATGAGGGGGCCGTACATGTCATGGGTCTCCGCACCCTCTGTGAGGGCCTCTAAGCCGAAGCCGAGACGCTCCTCTATCGCCGTGTTTACGCATGCCTGAAGGTACTCTCTGGCACCATCCTTAGATGCGGGATCCCTGGGATCGTAGAGGAATAGCTCTTCTAGGTGTCCAAAGTATCCGTGCTCGTAGATGCCTCCCCACGCGTTGTCGCCTCCATCATCTGTTAGGGCGCCAGCTTCGATGAAGCGCTTTTTCAGCGCCTCCCCGATCTTAGCTCCTCTAACCGCGGAGTCCCATGACTCAAGCGAGCCAAGGGACGTGTGGAAGCTGCCGGACGCCTTGAACACGCCTCTAGCATTGTAGCAGCACTTGATCATCGCTAGGAAAAGCTGCCTTTGAGTAAACTCGTCCTCTGCAAGTGGGTGGTTGCGTCCGCCGGTCTTCTCGAGAATGGCCCTTAAAACTTTTTCCTCGTATTCAACCTGCCTCTTCGACCCACCCAACACTATCACAAAGTTAAACCTTGCATCCTTAAGGGCTCCGCTCTCCCACAGCGAGTAAAAATCCTTCACCGAAGGGGAAAGAGCCATGCCGATCAGGAATGGTGCATTTCTACACATAACCATGCCTATTTCAGCTTCGCCAACCATGTAGGCGGCGTCCGCGAAGCTCTTCCAGTCGGGGAACACGGGAACATACACTCTGAAGTTTTCCGGCACCTCGACTTCGTAGAAGGGCGTTGCCCCCTTAGCCTCAAGGGAAGGAGGACCCGGCCACTCGTAAAGCTTAACCGCGCACTTGGTGAAAACGCCTAGCCCGCCCAAGGTGCCCGCCCACCCTCTCATCGCCCCTCTAAGGCTTGGCCCGGGTCCATCCCCGCAGAACCACCCGGATCCGCATCCAAGAGATCCTAGCCTTAATATTTCCCCTGTTGGGAGAACCCATTCAACTGCCAGCACGTTTCTACCGCTATGACTCATTTTTATCCCGGTCCACCCATAGCCGCACATGGACGTGCAGCTCGCCAGAACAGACGCGTTGGCCCCAGCCCCTATGATGTGGCATGTAAGCCCCTTCTTCATGGCTTCTACTTGAAGCTGCGCGAACGTTACGTATGGCTCAACAACCGCGTACATGTTGTCCTCGTCAATCATTACTATCCTGTTCATTCTTCTAAGGTCTAGCAGAATGACGCCTTCTCTCCCAACCCCGCTCCACACCCCCCACCCTGTGCTATGAGCCTTAAACTTTATGTTAAAGCGATTGCAGATCTTCACGACAGCCTGAACCTCCTCGGTGCTCCCCGGGAGGACGACGGCAGCCGGCCTTGGAAGCCACTTGGCTCCCCCCTCCTGAAGCTCAGCAAGGTACTGGAACGAGTAGGAGTCAAGTATGACCGGGTCGTCGGACACGTTTTCCTCCCCAACAACCTCCTCAATCATCCTGTAGGCGAGCTTAGGTATCATTCACCCACCTCCAACGATTTAGCAACCAGGCTGGTTAGATCGTAGACCTTAAGGCTTCCGTCGCCGTTAAGGGCGTCTGAAAGGTTTATTTCGCAGAACGGGCAGCATGTGACTATCGCCTGTGCACCGGTCGACTTGGCCTCCTCCACCCGCTCCCTTGCACCCCAGAGGGCGAAGTCCGGGAAGGCTGCCTTAACCCCTCCTCCAGCGTTGCAACAGTAAGCGTACTCCCTTATCCGCTCCATCTCGACGAGTTCGACTCCTGGAATACTTTTGAGGACGTTTCTGGGCGGGTCGTAGACGCCTCCTCCCCCGCGCCTGACGGGCTTAGGTGGATCCGTTAGTATGAGGTGGCCTAGCACCTTCTTTTCGACGCCGCTCCAGGGTGTTCTGGGCTCACCGAGGCGGCCGAGATGGCAGGGATCGTGGTACGTCACCTTCAACGGCACTTTACCGGTGAGCTTTAAAGAGGAATCTCTTATCAGCTTCTCCAGTAGCTGGGATGTGTGGAGGACCTCAAACCCTAGCTCAGCGACCGTCGGATACTCGACCTTAAACATCCTGTAGCATCCAGCGCACGATGTGACTAGTGTCTCAACGTTCAGCTTGTTTACGAGCTCAACGTTTCTCCTAGCATGCTTCTCGAAGACGTCCCTGGCGCCGATCTTGTAGGCTGTACTTGCGCAGCACGGCTCCTCGCTTCCAAGTATTCCAAAGTCCACGCCGGCAGCCTTCAATATCTTAACGGTGTTCACCGCGACCTCTGGACGTCTTAAAGCCGCCGTGCACCCTACGAAGTATAGTACGTCGGCCTTTTCCTTATTCAAATCCTTAACCTTCAGGTTTTTAGCCCAGGCAGCCTTCTTCTCCTTGACTTCCCCGTAGGGGTTACCGTGCCTCAACGTGTTCTCTATTATCTCCCTGTGCTTAGGGAGCACAGCCCCCTCCTCGTATAGTTGAACCCTGAAGGCGTGCAGCGTCTCGTAGACCTCTATGTCGGAGTTATGCTTGCATGACACGTCGCACGCCCCACACATGCTACACCTGTAAACCAGGTCGACGAGGGACTTCGTGAGGCCTATCCTCCCTTGCAGGTACGCGTACGCCACTATCAGCCGTCCCCCGCCGGAGTACGCGTGAAAGTTATATCTTTGAATGCTGGGGCAGATGTTGGAAAACCTCCAGCTTTTAACCTGAGCGAGAGGAGGCCACTTGCAAAGGCTACATCTGAAGCACATTTCCATGTACCTTTCATAGTCCTCCAGCATGGCGGACACCTCAGAAGCAGAGTTTTCCAGGGTTGAAGATCCCGTTCGGGTCGAATATCCCTTTAAGTTTCCTGAGAACGGACGTTGTCTCCGCGTCTCCGCCGTAGGCGATCTCAGCCCACAGCCCGTAGGGCCTGCTGTAGAATGCTCCTAGCCTGAACATGGCTCGGCTGGCATCCTGGAAGAACACCCTCACTAGCTCCTCCTCAGCTTCAGGGTCGTACGGGAGGGTAAACTCCAAGTGTGCGGCGCATCCCTGTATTATTGGTTGAATGTAAACGCCGACGTCCCTTTCTGGGTACCCTTTCAGCCGAGACAACTCCATGAATTCCTTCCAGAACATGGGGGTCATGTTAAGGGTGGTCAGGAAGAATATGTCCTGGCAGCCACCCTTATACCTAAGCTTCCAGTAGGGTTCCTTAGACGGGGACTGGAGAACACCTAGTATCGTGGAGGAGTCAACCCCGTCTAGCTCGTCGGTCAACTCGAGTTTAAGCGATTTCGCCGCTTCTTTCACCTCGCCGAGCTGGTACTCTACTCGCTCTTCCGGGAAGAAGGTGTATCCTGCAAGAACCGTGATGAGAACCCATGCTGGAAGCGAGGCTGCCTCTCCCTCATCCGGATGGCGCCCTAGGAGGTATGCAAGGTATGAGTTGTTAAGGATTAGGAGTTCCTCTCCTATCCTGCGTCGTAGAAGCCTGTATGCTAACGGGATAAGCTTCTTAAGGGAGTCCGACTTGGCGACGACGAGCTGCTGAAGGGAGGGTTTAATCCTGCACCTCACGGTGGCCCATGTGACAATCCCCATCGTCCCCTGTGCTCCATGGAAAAACCTGACGAAGTCGGCTTGGGCCGGGCCTAGAGGGTTCGCCAACCCCTGCCCCACGCTGACCAGCTCATCTATTTCTCCCGGTCCAGCAGCTGACCCTGTTCTTAGCACGTCCCCGGTGCCCAAGATCGCCTCTGTGCATAGGAGGGGGTCAAGGGACTCCCAGTGATACTTTGGAGTGGTTATAGGCTCTCTTTCGAGGTAGCTTGCCAAAGCCGACTTTCTAAGCTTGGGGTGAAGAGGCATTAACGGGAGTAAGCCATGCTTCTCAAGCTCGTCTTTAAGCTGCTTAAATGTTACGCCTGGCTGGATCATTGCAATCCTGTTACGCCTGTCAACGCTTAAGACCTTGTTCATCCTAGTTAAATCAACTACGACTCCCCCCATCGATGGGACGGTGTCGCCTTTAAACCTTGGGGGACCAGAGCTCACGGGGATAAGGGGCATTCCCTGCCTCGAGGCTAACACTACTATTTCTCTAACCTCCTCGGGTGAGGACGGATACACGACGAAGAATGGCTTCCTTGAGGGCGTGAAGCTGTTATCCTTCGAATACTCCTCAAGCGTCGCCGGATCGTCGGCGACGTTTTCATCTCCAACTATCTTAGCCAATTCCTCCCTCCTAATACCAGCTTCCCCCAATTCGGTGTTAAGAACTTAAAGCAGAAAAGTGGCTTAAAAGCTTTGTTAAAATGAGGTTAATGGGTTTACTTATGGCTTACCTGAAATTCTGTCATACTTAAAGTTGAATACTTCAACTTCGCTTCTCCCGTTGGCTATGATGAGCTTTCCAGCAGAAATCACTTCACCTATTATCGAGACCGCTACACCCTTACTTCTAAATAGTTTAATGCATTCCTCCGCCTTGCTTGCCTTCGCCGTTAAAACCACCCCGAAACCGGGGTATGAGCAAAGCCACTTCTCCATGCTCACGTTAGGCGGTTTAGGTATGTGTTCAACGTTCACTATTCCCCCCACGCCGCTTGCTTCTAGGAGCATGCCGAGCGTGCCGAGGATGCCTGGGTTGCTCACGTCCTTCGCCGCGGTTGCCAGCCCGGCTTCAGCAACACTCCACATAGAGCTAAGCTTGAGCTTAACTTCTTCAGGAGGCTTCCACGACGTTGAATCCCACGCATAGGGAAACCGTTCATGGAAGCGGCCATCTAAGTCTACGGCTAGCAGGATCCTATCTCCCGGGGAGGCTGTGTCACTAAACACGACGTTCTCCTTCTTAACCGTCCCTATGACCATCACGGAAAGCGACGCTACGGGAGCGTCTGGGTGAAGGTGTCCGCCGACGACAGGAACAGAAAACTTTTTGCACCCGAAAACCATTCCTTTAATGACCTTGGAAGCGTCATCCCAGTTTGCAACGCTTAGAGAGTCTAAGAGAGCTATAGGAGTTCCACCTTTAGCAACCACGTCGTTGACGTTGACGAGGACCGAGCAGTAGCCTGCGAAGAATGGGTCAGAGTCTAGGAGAAGGTGCCACATGCTGTCAACAGCCACTAAGAGGTAGTTTTCCCATCCGACGTCCAGGACTGCTGCGTCCTCCCCGAAGGAGCGCACGGCAACGCCGGACAAGCCGAGGGTTTCCTTTAGAAGAGAGGTAACCCTGTGAATCTCCCTTTTACGGTTAACGCCCTTAAAGCTCCTGACAGCTGAAGCTAGGGACTCGACGTCCAAATGCAACCCCCATCAAAAGTCTGAGGGAAAGAAGATAAGGATGTCGGTGCAAGGGTCAGAGGCGGCTTAAGGCTTTAAGCCGGCGTCGATGAAGGCTGAGGTTAGAGCTGGGAGGAGGCGTGCATCCGAAGAAGCGGCTGGACTCTTCCGGATTCCCGTTTTATGGTTTGGCGGCGGGCTGGGGGATTTCCGCCCATGAGGGGTATCGAACCCCGAACCCTTACCGGGTTCCTCGGATTTCCTCCCTTCAGTCAGGGAGTGTTTGAAGTCCGAGGCAGGGGACTGGGCAGCCACGGCTTCCACCCCCGCTGCAGCCCGCCACTCGACTTTAACATTTTAGAGGGAGCTTATAAAATTACTTTTAACCTTAAGCCTGGCTGGTTGTTGTCCGTGGCTTTAAGCGTTCATCTGCTGCTTCCTAGCGCCTTCGCTTCCTGTTTGATCCGCTTCTCTTCCTCCCCTAGGCTGCCTTGACGTCCTCCTTCAACCCTGCCGGGTTTCCTTCCTGGTCTCGGTATGAACATCGGGACCTTCCTCCTGTACTCCTCGTACTCTTCTCCGAATTCCCTGATCAGCTCCTTTTCCTCCTTCCACGAGTACAGGTAGATTATTGCGATTATTAGGGGGGTGGAGAGGATGGAGTACCATGCGGACAGGAGGATGGATATTCCTATGTGGGATAGGAGGCCTCCGAGATATTGGGGGTGCCTTACTATCGAGTAGACGCCGTCTGTAACTATTCTCTCCGTCCTGTGCCTTTCAGCTACTTTTAAAGTTACGGCCTGCACCCCCTTTATTCCAAGCCATGCGCCGGAGGCTACGAAGGGGATGGATACCGCCACGTGGAGAATCGGGATGGTGAAGTTGATGATGGGGATCGTGACTGACAGGTTTGGCCCTGGAAGCGTGAAGCGGGGTTGAGGCGAGAGCCAGACGCCCATCCAGAAGATGTAGAACAGCCATCCCTGAGCCATCCCTATGGTTTCCCCGATCCTGATCCCCCTTTCCCTCCCGTATTTCTCTTGGAGCTTCACGTGTTCAAGCGATAGGAAGTGGAATGGGATCGTTGCTATCATGCCTGCAATGCAGACCAAAAAATAGATAGACATAACGATCACCCTACTGAATACGTCATTATCCATCCTTTTATATTGTGACGGATAACGGTGTGAAGAATCCTTAAGTAATTAACAGGTTAAGGGTTTTAAGGCGGATGACGTTAAAAAAGTGGTATAAAAAGGATGGGTTTATTTTCCGTTAGGGTTTTCCTTAGAGTTTTCCTGCGGCTTCGTCGAGCGTCTTCTTCCAGAGCTCACCGACGAACCCCTTATACCTTTCCTCCTCTTGCCTGTAGATGTCTTCGACCGGCTTCCCTTCCATCTTCCTCTTCTCTTCCTCTGCTAGAAGCCTCCTCCAAGCCTTGCCAACGTAGGTTTTCGGTATGGTGTCTCTGAACTCAACGATTCTCGGGTATTTATGGGCTGCAAGCCGCTTCCTGCACCATTCTATTATGTCTTTCTCGGTGTACTTTTCCTTGTACTCTGGGCGGAGAACCACGTAAGCCTTCACCATCTCTCCTACCCTAGGGTCTGGGACTCCTACGACAACCGCCTCTAAGACGCCCGGGTGCTGGTAGAGGACCTCCTCCACCTCCCTCGGGAATACCTGGTATCCCTTGTACTTTATCATGTCCTTCTTTCTATCCACGATGTAGAAGTAGCCGTCCTCGTCCATCTTGGCAATGTCTCCTGTCCTAAGCCACCTTATCCCGTTGAACGTGAAGAAGGCGTTCCTGTTCTCCTTAGGCCTGTTCCAGTACCCTTTCATCACCTGTGGTCCTGCCACGACGAGTTCGCCCACCTCGCCTGCCGGTAGGAGCCTGTCCTCGTCCGGGTCGGCTATTGCGGCGAGGGTTCCGGGGAGGGGTACGCCTATCGAGCCGAGCTTTCTGAGGCCTCTCGGCGGCGGAATGTTGACGTGGGTTACAGGGCACGTCTCGGTCAGCCCGTACCCTTCCAGTATGGGTACGCCCGTTATGCTCTCGAACTTCTTTGCAA
Organism: Candidatus Freyrarchaeum guaymasense; assembly: GCA_030587405.1. The sequence continues at coordinate 36,589 of JAUQZD010000086.1, forward strand.
CTTCTAGGGGGAGCGCGAAGGCGCCGCTCGTCACGAACCTGAGGGAGGAAAGATCGTACTTCTCGACGTCCGGGTGCTCCACCATGTTAAGGAATATTAAGGGTACGCCCGGGAAAACGTTCACCTTGTACTTTTCTATCGCGTTGAGGACTTCTTTGGTTTCAGGTGCGGGGAGGATTACTATGGTTGCGCCGCCGAGCAGTGGCAGGTTCATCCCTGTGGTCTGGCCGTAAATGTGGAACCATGGTATTATCGCTGCCGTAACCATCTTGGCTCCGCGCATGAAGGAGCTTCGCAGCCACTCCTCCAGCTGCCTGCACTGGGAGACGATGTTGAAGTGGGTTAGCATCGCACCCTTCGGGGTCCCCGTCGTCCCCCCAGTGTACTGGAGGACCGCCACGTCCTCCTTCGGGTTTATCTCCACCTCTGGAAGCTTAACCGGCCCCCCGGCGAGGACGTCTATGTTCAGCAGGTCCATGAAGCCGTACCTGTTGGGTGCGCTTGGAACACGGACCGACGGGATCCGTCCTATGATCTTGCCCAGCGACCTTATGGGGCCTTGGAGCATGTCCCCTATGTTGGTTACCACCTCGAACTTCAGGTTCACCTTGTCTCGTATTGGGAGGACTCTCTCGACGAATAGGACGTCCATAGCGATTATAGCTGATGCACCCGAGTCGTTAAGTTCGAACTCGATCTCGCTCGGCGTCAGGAGGGGGCTTAGGGGGACCACCACGCCGCCTACCGCCAGGATTGCGTAGTAGCTTATGACGAACTGGGGTGAGTTCGGCATGAGCAGCGCTACCCGGTCGCCCTTTTCTATTCCGAGGAAGTGGAGGGCTGAGGCAAACCTTTCAACGTACTCCCCAAGCTCCCCATACGTTATCTTGCGCGTTATGAATATTAGAGCGTCTCTTTCGGAGAAGTCCTCGCAGCTCCGCCTGAACATCTCGTATAGTGAGACGCCCTTGGCACGCATGGTTAACAGTGGATCCATTGGAATCGTCTCGTCCGCGTAGTAGTCGACCCACGGCATGTTCTTGACGTAGTCTGGAAGCTTATCCAAACCCTAACACCTCCCAACACGCCAACCTAATCATCATCATTCTCAATGCCTCCTTTAAACTTTTAAACCCTTTTACCCGCTTTTCTCCTGTACTTGTTCTTCCGGCTTCGCCTCCCTTCTCGGGCGGATTTTCCCTCTTAACCTGAAGAGCCTGAAGCTTCCGTACCACTCGATCGCTATCCCCAACGCAAGTAGGGCTATGATGGCTGCGTTCATCATCATCCCGCTCCCTGTGAGGAGCTCGTACATGGTACTCCATATGGTGGGCCATATGAAGAAGCGGTATACTGCAATGGCTATCACTACGATGATCCAGATCCAGCCTATTACTCTAAATCCCATATAGTAGCGGAGTAAAGTTGCATCCCTCCTAGACAACAGTAATCACACCTCCATCCTCCAGCTAAATCCTCCAGCTAAACAAAGGATAGAAAGCCCAAAAAAGTGGGTGTTTGTTTAGTTTTTCACCTGCTTGGTGCTCCCTGCGTTGCTCAGCCTCTCCGGACTCTGATGCGTGGAACCCGGAAGCGCCTCCTAGAAGTTGACCTGACCCTGTCGAGCCATGCCTTAACCCTGATTGGAAGCGCCCTTATGATCTTCATCCTCTGGCGTGCTAGGAAGAGCTCTATGCTGGCCATCTTATTGGCTGGGATGCTCCAGACCCTGTAGAATCCCTCGCCGACCCTTGATGCCGCAGCACGCGTTTTTGCCCTAACGGTTGAAGACAGCCGTCTTCTAGCCTTGGAGAGGTATGTCCTGCTCCTGTAGTAAACCATGTAGGCGCGGGTTTCCGGTGCAAAGTACCTCTTCTGGATTCTTCTGGCTCCTCTCCCAGCTGCGATGGCTACGGGTGGAACTATCACCCTTGCAACGACTAGTCCAACCAAGGCTAGCGTGGCTATTAGTGGCGTGGTGATGGCTATCGAGAGCGATGGCAAGGGTAGCAGGCCTGTAGAGGTCACAGCCGAGGACGATGAAAGGGATACTATTGAGCCTAGGTTCATCGAGGGGGCATTGAAGGCGTTTAGCATCCCTGTTATCTGGGTTGAACCTGATATGATGACGCCGTTCTGAGCGACGGTCATGTCACCGTCCACCCTTACTGACCCGTAGATTAGTGACTGAGCCATCATCACCTGCCCGAGGGTCAGCATTGGGTTCGTCAGCATGGACGTTAGGAGAGACGGGTTTAGGAGGATCTGCATCAGCCCCCTGACGAGCGTGCTGCCGAGGGTTAAGGTTGGAGCTACTATGAAGGTGGCGCCGTTCATCTCGACGTTGCTCAGGGTGAGGATCCCAGTCGAGCTAATGTCTCCTGATATCTTAACACTGCACGATATCTCTGTTCCCTTATCTGTAACCTTCAGGACTCCGTCCACCACCTCAACTTTCCCGTCACGTATGACTGTTACCCCGTCCATCACCATGCGGTCTGCCCTGAGCTGGACGGTTCCAGACATCAGGTTGTTCGTGTTCACGCTTCCAGACATTTCAACGCTGCCCGTTATGGCCGATGAGCCACGCATCTCGACCACGCCGCCCTCCATAGTCACGTCTCCCTTGATAGTGAGGGAGCCGTTAACGGTCAGGCCTCCATCAACGCTCACGTCTCCCGATATGAATATCCCTGAAGCGTTTATGTCGGTGGCGCTGGAGCTCATGGAAAGGGACCCGTTGATGAGCTGGGAGCCCTCAACCTCCACCGTTCCCTTGGCGCTCATGGTGGCGTTCCTCAGTATGCTCACCCCGTTAATGTCGGAGTCACCGGTCGATGTGAGGGAGCCGTCAATCACGTTCTTGCCGCTGATATTGACCAAGCCGTTTATCACGTTTGACTCGCCAGCCATGCTGACTCCGTCATCCGAGATGGAGGCGTATCCAGAGGACAAGGTTATGGATCCCTTAACGTTCATCGACGTGAACGGTGAAACACCGATTTCGATGTCTCCCTCCATCGACAGGTCGCCGGTAACCGTGAGGACACCGCTGACTTCTAAGCTACCCGAGATCACCGTGTCACCCGTCACGAAGATTCCGGAAGCGTTAACGAGCATTCCACCCGAAGACATGCTCAGAGAGCCGTTAACACTCTGCGACCCCTCCAGCTCAACCCTCCCAACAGCCTCCATGGTGGCGTTCCTCAGTATGTTCACCCCGTTAATGTCGGAGTCGCCGGTCGATGTGAGGGAGCCCACCATCACCAGCCTACCATCAATGAAAACCTCACCGCTAATCACCGAGTCACCACTTAAGTTAACCAAGTCAGCTGAGATGTAGGACTGGCCCGATGGCATACTGATCGAACCATTCACCATGAAAGTCGACTTAACGGCTCCGTAATCCCTGCTAAGCACGAGAGAGCCGGTAAGCATTAGACCATTAATAACTACGATGGTCGGCAGGGGGATAAGCTGAGAGCCCTCCACGCTGAGGAGGGCGCCCTCACCCACTTCCTGACATTCACTAGAGATCTCAGCGTTGCTTATGAATACACGTTTCGCCCCACGAATCCACATGTAACTATCGCTACCCCAAGAATCAGCAAAAAGGCTTAAGGCCTCAATGTGAACCAAGGGGCTACCAGCGCCACTAGAACCATTAACCTTAAGCCCAACCGGAACACCAGCTGAGCCACCAGAAAAGGTCATCATGACACTCGAGTTGGACTCAAGCACAAACTCGCTGTTGTTAAGGAGCACCACGCTTCCATCAGACAGAGCCATAGGGTTAATTCCTGGACCAGTCCAAGCCTCCCAGACAGTACCAGACCCCCACTCCATCGAAATAACATCTATGTAATGGTTGTTTTCCGTCGCCTTCAACGCAATGAGGTCGTCCAAGTCTAATGTTTGAACCGGGATTATTGTTGCCCAAAAACGTATTGTTGGGAGCTTTCTATCTTCAGCAAGTTTACTAAAATTAGCAACCCCACCGTAACTAGTAAGGTCAACATAGTTTACGTCAGCCACCCACTCCTCGGATATTAAATCCCCTGGTACATCGATATCAAATGTTACGTGTGTGCTGTTAATTCTAATTATTACGTTGGCTGTAGCTCCTATCTGGATGTTTAGTAACTCAAGTGCCGAACTGTACTCCTGAGTATAGATGGTTAATGTTCCCTGAGTCACTTTTATAGCGGTTCTAGTGTCCGACTTAATAATTCTGTTAAAACCTAATGGGTCGCCTATGTAGCCGCCTGCGTTGCTGGCTGAAGAG
>JAUQZD010000041.1 GCA_030587405.1 Candidatus Freyrarchaeum guaymasense
CAGTTCCCTTGATATGTATTTTTGGATTGCGTCTCTTACTGTTATTCCTAGAGGAGCTAAGTATACTTCTATTCCAAGGCTTGAGAGGGCGGCGAACGCGTTTGGCCCTATGTTCCCTGTTATGATGGCTTTAACCTGCATGTTTGCTATAAACTGCGCTGCCGCGGGCCCTGCTCCTCCGAACGCGTTTGCCGCAGGGTTGTCTACTACTTCCACTTCTCCTATGCTGTTTCCTTCCAGTTCAACTATGGTGAAGGTGAAGGCTCTGCCGAAGCGTGGGTCGACCAGAGCGTCCAATCCTCCTGGAGGTTGTGATGTAACAGCTACTTTAACCATTTCCACCACCTAGTCCTGTTTCTTAAAGGGCCACCATCTGGACGGCTGCTGGTCTGACGACTCCCTTATTTCCTCGGCTAGTTCTTCGAGTTTCTCTCTCAGCTTCTCTATTTTTTCTTCTATGGTTTCCTCTCTTGCTTCCTCGGTGTATGGGGTTACTGGTGTAGGTGCGGGAGAACCCCAGAAGATCTGTGACGCGTGAACTATTCTTCCTTGTGGGTCTTGATAGAATGCGTTTGGCCCGAAGCCGCAGCGGCATGGACCAATGTACCGGTATCCTCGTGGCGCCGGCGGGGAGGGTTGGGTGGGTGCTTGTGTGGGGGACTGTGACGTCGTCGAGGACTGTGATGCTGCCCACCAGCTCCACCACCACCATCTCCTGCCTCGACCTCGGCCCCATCCTCTAAACCATGCCATTTTAATTCACCTCCATGTTAGCGTCAACATATTTTTGTTCATATGCACATAAATACGCCGAGGGTAATAAATTTTTCGGATAGGTCGGACAACATGGAAAGGAGGCTGGGAGGCCTTCACGTCGACGACGTGGTGCAGCTGCGAGCGGAGCGAAACGTTAAACCACTCAAAAGAGAAATAAAGGTTGAAGGGTGAAAGTAAGGGGGTGGTTGCCTTGTCTTCGGGAGAGGAGATCTATAGGATGGTTGAGGAGATTTGCTCCTTTGGTTGGCGTTGGGCTGGAACCCCTGAAGCGGAAAGGGCGGAAAGGTACATTTACGGTAAGCTTAAGGATGCAGGGCTAGACGAGGTTGAACTTGAAGAGTTCACCTTCACCCGCTGGTGGCCTGAAAAGTACGGTTTAACCCTTTTACGTGAGGGGGCGGCTACGTGGCTTCCGTCAGAGGTGGAGTTAAACGTTTTCCCCGTGTGGTTTAGCGGGGCTACCCCTCCTGAGGGGGTGACAGCGGAGCTTGTTTACGCGGGCTTCGGAACCCAAGCGGACTTCGATGAGGTCGACGTTGACGGTAAAATAGCCCTGATAGACGGGAGGATGATCCTCAACTTTTACCCTACATGGGAGATTTTTGGCTCCGACAGGCTTGCAGCCGAAAGAGGGGCTGTCGGGCTGGTGGCAATCAACGGTTCCCCTTTGGACTCGGCTGCATACCTCTTCTACATTCAAGGAGTGGAAGGGTGGAGGGAAAGGATACCCATGCTTTCAATAAGCAACGACGACGGGGAGCTCCTAAGAAGTCTCTGCAAGAGAGGGAAGGTTACCGTCAGGCTCGTGGAGGATGCTAGGGAGGGCGAAGCGACAAGCCGCACGGTTATAGGAGTGCTTCACGGTGAAAGCGAAGAGACCATTCTAGTTGGAACGCACACCGACAGCACGTTTACGGGTGCCATAGACAATGCGGGGGCAAACGCGGGCCTGATAGCGCTTGCAAGACATTACGCCAGGGTTCCTAAGAGGGACAGAGGGAAAACGATGGTTTTCGCCGGATGGACGGGGCATGAGGCGGCTTTCCTCGGCGTCAACAAGTTCGTTGAGATGCACGAGGACTTGTTGTCGAATGTTGTAACGTTCATAATGCTCGACGGGTTTGCCTCTAAGGGGTACTATAACCAGGCCGAGTGGGGGGTTGTCGAGACGGGGGAGGACGAGAAGAGAGGGCTCTTCGTGTCAGAGAACCCCGTCCTCCTGCCAGTGGTGGTTGAGGCAGCGTTAAAGTACGGGTTAACGCCTTCAGCGTACGTTCCAGCTAGGAGGCTTCCGGTGAGCGACCTAGGACCCTTCATAGAGAGGAACATACCTTCAATAATGGTCATCGGGAAGCCTGTATGGTACCATACGAAGTACGACACGGTTGACAGGTGCACCCCTGAGCAGCTTGAGAGAGCCTTGAAGGCGCACATCCACATAATCGACGCCATACACAGGATTCCAGGAGAGGAAATTAAAAATGCTGATGGGAAGCTTGAGAGAGGCGACGAGATAAAGGTTAGGAGGGAAGGCGAGGTTAAGGGTGGGGGAGGCAGCTTGTTCTTCACCGTTACTCCAAGCCTCCCAGTTGAAGGTGTGCCAGCAATATTTCACCTCACGATCTTCACTACGGGAGGCGAGGTGATACTGGATCTAGCTTGGGACTTCGGAGACGGAGCGGAGGCTAGGCTTCCAATAGGAGTTCACAGCTACGAGAAACCAGGGGTGTACGAGGTGAAGGCCACCGCCAAGGACACGGGTGGAAATGTCTACGTGGCTAAGAGGAAGATAACCGTTTTGCCGAGGAAAAAGGGTGGTGCTGGGCTACCTTCCAGGGGGGAGACTGGTTAGGGTCATGGGCTTAAGCTCCTTGAACCAGAACCTCCGTAGTGAGAGGAGAAAGCGTGGAATCTTAAGAAGCGTTCCACCCAGTATCTTTCTTCCTCTTTCCACGTGTCTTACCTTTGGAGTGTAGCCTGCAGCCTCCTCAAGGAGTTCGAACGTGAGGTGGAGCGGCGGCGAGAGCCAATGGACGGCTTTAGCTGTAGCGAAGGTTAGGAGGCAGCCGCCACAGTAGACTGATAGGGTGTCCGCCCCCGTCGCCGAGGCTTCCCTTAACCTTTTGAAGGCGGCTGAGAGAACGTTGAACGGGTTCTGCGACTTCAGCGTGTTGGCTATCCCACAGCATAAGCCCTTCTCCCTGCTATGCTCCATTTCAACTACGTCTAGCCCTATGGATTCGAGGACGAACCTAACGTTTTCCATGGTCTCCTTTCCGAGGAGTCGACCATGGCACGAGTCGAACACTGTTGTTGATCCCTTCAGCTTCCTCTTAACCTTCACCTTACCCTTGTCGATCTTTTCAGCCAGCCAGTCTCCTAGGTACTGGGTTTCAAAGTCTGGGTCTATTCCAAGTCGAGGGTAGATGTTCGAGATCACATTGTGGCATGCGACGCAAACCGTCACCACCTTCTTCACGTTAAGCTTTTGAAAGTAGCCTGTCAGGTCCTCAGCCGACCTCTCAAACGCCTCGAAGAGGCCCATGCGGTAGTACATTTCCCCGCAGCAGAGGCCAAAGCTGCCGATGACCTTTAACCCTTTAATGAGGTTCAGGGGGACTGCGTAGGGTGCAACGAGGTAATTGCACCCTGTGTATACGACCTCCTTCTCCCCCTTCGCCTTCATTTTAAGCGTGTTTGAAGCCCACGAGTCGAGCAGGGAGACCTCGTCTTTTGGAAGCCGCGATATGGCAACCGTCCTGAAGTTTGGAACATGGTGTGGAAGGAAGAACCTTGCAGGCGACGATATGCCCTTCTGAACGTACTGCTCGTACATTCTTAGGAGGATGAGCTCGTAAGGGTTTGCGCCGCTGGTGCATAGGACGTCGCATGAGGAACAGTTCTCACATTTCTTGAAGACGAGACTTTCGTTAATCCTCCCCTCCACGAGCTTTACTATCTCCTCCCTAGCCTGATCTAAGGGAAGGTTTAAGGCTGGACACTGGTTGAAGCAGACGCCGCAGAGATTACATTTCTCCCTGATGAAAAAGCTGTATCGGTTGATGGGTAAGGCCATGAGAGAGCCTCCAACCGAGAGAAGAGTTAACTGCCTTAAACTATTAGGAAGGTTGAAAAATAAAAAGCTACTCCATCTGAAAGGTTAGCCGTCGGCGATGGAGCGGCAGTAGCCTATTATTTCGAAGTCTTCCTCGTCGAACTCGTCTTCAGTCCAGCCTTCTACTTCCCTGATGAGAGATCCGACTTCCTCGTCTCCCCCTATTATCTCTCCGTCCATCACTGTTAGCTTCTTCGACCTAGCCAGCTCCTCCACGGCTAGCATGAGAAACTTTACGGCTTGAGATTCGCTAATGTGGAACTTTCTTGCAATACCGGGGATTATATCCTGTTTCCTGCTTACGAGGAGGCTTACACGAATCCTCATGCAACCACCAGGATCGAGGAGGCGAACCGTTCTTTTAAGGTTTAAGGTGGCAAAAGGATGGTTAGGGATGGTGCAGGTGGAGAATTAAGGGACTATTGGAGGGTGGCGAGGGACATGTCCACGGTTTCAGCTGGAAAAGTTTTTATTCACCGACATGCCTTATGCTTTATCTTAAACTTTTGGGGGTGGATGGTTGGTTTCCGTTGGGGATGTTGCGAGGCGTAGGCTGGTTACGTGTAGGGTGAACGACGACGTTCCCACCATTGCCAGTATTATGGTTGACGCGGAGGTTGGCTCTGTTTTCGTAGAGGACCAGGCTGGAAGGATAGTTGGGTTGGTTACAGACGGGAGCATTTTTAGGCTCGTAGCCCAGCGAAAGCCCTTGGAGGATATCAAGGCGGAAGACATAATGGTTAGAGAGATACGCACCGTGGATGGGAAGGCGCCCCTCTCGGAGGCATGGAGGATCTTTCAGGAGACGGGGATTAAAAGGCTGGCTGTAACCGAGGAGGGAAGAATAGTCGGGGTGCTGAGCAGGAAGGTTGTTCAGAGAATTATGAAGTACGAGAAGGCTGTTTCGCTAGCGCGCAGCTAGCAGGTAATCACCACCTTTCCCCCCTTCTTCAGGAGAGGATTCTTTAGCTTCAAGGACGGGAGAATTCAGGCTAAAAAAGGAATGAGACAAGAAGGGGGGTTTAAGCCATGTTGACTGACGTTTTCAGGTCTCTTATAAATAGCTCAAGCTCCCTTGCACTTCTAAACACGTATATTGCGTTCCTATCCTTCACTTCAACAACGGCCATTTTAGGTTTGAGCGTTACATAAATACCCCCCAACTTGTCCCAGTGCCCTATATACTGTAACTCGTCGCTTCGCCTATTCCTCCTGAAACCGTGACGGAGCAGCACCTTCCTGAACATCAACTCAACCACGCCCTCCAGCTCAAGGAGAATTATTTCTTAGAAGGAGGTTATTTAGGGTATCTGTCCAAAAAATCCTAACGCTATTTCTACCTATTTTTGCAGTTTTTAAAGTAGAGTTAAACAAGTTAAACGGAAAGTTAAAGCAGAATTAAACATGTTTACCGTTCTTTTGGAGTGTAATCTGGGAAACTCCGGAGGATAGTTTAAAATATCACCAAGGTAGGCCTCTAAATTAAAGAGGAGGCTAATAAGACCTCTAGAAGCAGACGGGAACTCTACTTGTTAGAGATAAACCTTGAAAAGGTCTTTGAGGCTTCCTCAAGGGTTAAAGGCTTCTCCTCTATTCCGAGGAGTTCAGCCAGTTTAACGTATGGGGGAGGGTTCAGGCGAGCCTCCCTCAGCAGCTCGGTGTCGGTTAACGCCCTCCTCACATCTCCATAATAGATTATTTTTCCTTCCTTGAGGATGGCGACCTTGTCTGCTAGGAGGGGGACGACCTCGACGTCAAACGTTGAAAAGATAAGGGTTAACTTGTACCGCTGCTTAAGCTCGATTATAGTCTGTACTATCCTGTTCTTGGCTTCGGCGTCGAGTCCGACGGTGGGCTCGTCGAGCACGAGGATCCTAGGCTTCATGACAAGCACCCCTGCTATGGCTACAAGCTTCTTCTGTCCACCACTCAGAAAGTGGGGGATTTTATCCTTCAGATCCAGTATGTTAAGCTCCCTCATGACCTCCTCTACGTCCCTGAGCGCCTCCTCCCTAGGTTTAAAGTTTAGCGGGCCAAAGGCTACATCGTCGAGGACTGTCGGCATGAAGAGCTGATCGTCCGAGTCTTGGAAAACCACTCCGACCGTTCTCCTAACCCAGTCAAGGTTCCTCTTGGAGACGGGCTCACCGAATACTTTAACGCTTCCCTCACGGGGGAGCAGTGACCCGTTAAGGTGGAGGAGGAGGGTGGTTTTACCGGAGCCGTTAGGCCCTAGAACAGCCACCGACTCTCCTTCCTCGACTTCCAAGCATGCCCCGCAGAGGGCCCTCGTCCCATCAGGATAAACATGCTCCACGCAGTCTATTTCGACCGCTTTCATAGGATCACCTCTAAGAGCGAGAAGGCGGCTAGGATGGCTAAATTGGATGCGATGAAGGCTGTGTCGCGCATCCTGAAGCGCTCAGAAGATGCCAGCGGGATCCTCGACTTGTACCCTCTGGACGACATCGCAACGTAAACCCTCTCAGCTCGCTCGTACCCCCTCACGAAGAGGGCGGCCATCATGTTTGAGGTCAATAGTAGTTTCCTCTTTAAGGGCGGACTCCCCCTAGAGTCCATGGCCCTGAACATTCTTTGAACCTCATCGAAAAACAGGAAGAAATACCTTGAGGTTAGTATGAGCGTGTCGGCTAACCATGGAGGGAGCACCCTTGAAATAACTCTAGCTAGGTTCGTTATGGGGGTTGTCAGGATCAGGAGGAACATGAACCAAGCTGAAGTAACAGCCTTAACGAAGATCAGTATCGCCCCGGTTAAAGGGTATCCTATAAGCGGGAGGAAGACGCATAGGACGGCTGCGAAGAGAGCTGGTGTGAGAGACCAGCGTAGCACCGTTACGACCGGTAGGCGTGAGGCTGCAACCAAGGAGAGAGCTATTAGAGGCATGAAAAGTATAAGGCGAGGGTCTTTGAGGTAAACCGTAAGGAAAACCATGGACATAGAGAAGGAGAGCTTGGAGAGAGTGTGGAGGTCATGGTAAAAGGACCGGCGAGTGGAGAAGTACTCGACCATGGGGGTGCTGGGCAGGTACTTCTCAACAAAAGATGGCAAGGTTAAACCCTCCTCATCGTGGGTTCGGCGACCACTATGTCCGGCCTCGACCTAGCAGCGCTCTGAACAATCACGCTCGTAATGAACGCCTCGATGAACGCTACGGAAACGTTAGCTGGAGCGGTCGCTGCCAAGAACACTGTGAAGAACCTTAAGGGAGAGGATAGCTCAGCAGCCTTTAACAAGGCGTAGAACAGGTTAACTTGGAAGACCAACTGTGGCGACGCGAAAACCCAGAGCCAGGGGACTAGCGGGTTCTCGTAGAAGTACTCGTTGAGGTAGAACCATGGTGAACCCGTTATTGAAACAGCTAGAACAGCGCTTGTTAAGACGGTACTTAAGATTAGGGATACCACGGTGGCTGTGAAGGCGGAAGCGTAAACTTCAAAGCGACGCCGGAGAAGCCTGTAGAAAACGTACGCGGCGACCGACTCGAAGTAGAGGACGGAGATGTTCGCCCCTAAGACCGTTACTCCGCCGTGCCCTATAAGGGACAGCGCCACGCTGACGATGAAAACCACGACTGCGGAGCCGACGGGGCCAGCAACTATTCCAGCCAGAGACGTCAAGTTAACGTGCGTTCCCCCGAAGGGGGAGGGAACCGGTATCATCATTACAACGAACAATATAACCGTGAGAAAGGCAACCAGGATCCTCTGCCTAAACTCGGCTTCCCGCCTAGCGGCAAGCATTGCAACTCCTATTAAGACACCAGCCACTATAAACCACACAGCACACCACTCTAACGGCATAACACCGTCCGGCAAGTGTATGTGAGCCAAAGCAACCTCCCTCAAACGTTCTTAATAAGTTTTAAATAAAAATTATTAAAAAATCAATAAAAACTTTTCTGCTATTATTAAAGTGATCGGGGAGATCCCGCTTAGACGTCCCCCTCTAACGGGTTCGTAACGTTTGGAATCTGTGCCTTCGGAGTGCGAGTTTAACCGCTTAATCAAGAACCTGCTGGGAAGGGGCTGTTGACGGCGCACGTTTCCACCTTGAAAAGCTTAATATACAACTTGCCCCCCTTTTACAAGGGGATTGTAGGTGACTCCAAGGTTTAAGGAAGGTGGAAAGTCTCTGATGGGAGGTGACCGGGCTTCTTGGGAGGGTGCTGTTTCCCTTTTTTAGCAGGTGCTGTGTTACCTGGCTAAGGGGGGAGTGTGATGGTTTTCCTAACTAAGGAAGAGGAGAGGATGCTTGATGGGGAGTATGGTGCTGGAACTCAGGAAGCTATGAGTATACTAGTGAAGCTTGCTGACGCTTACGGTGCCGAGAGGATGATTAAGGCGAAGAGTGCACACGTGGCTGCCGGCCTGTTTCTCGAGGAGATTGAATGGTATGAGAGGCTTATTCAGGGTGGAGCGAGGTTCAGGTGCTTCACTACTAGGCATCCATGGGGGATCGACTATGAGCACTGGGAGGAGGTTGGCACCATATATGGAAACTCTCCTGAAATAAGGCAGTTAGCCGAGCAGATCTTCAGCTACTCGCTGAAGATGGGCGTTATACCGATGGGGACGTGCATCCAATACCTTCTCGGGGACTTTCTCATGCCCGGAGACGTTTTCTCCTGGACTGGGTCCTCGGGTGTTGTCTTCGCGAACTCCGTTCTTGGCGCGCGTGGGAACATGGAGGGGGCTGTGACAAACTACTGTGTGGCGATCACTGGAAGGGTGCCGGAGTATGGCCTCCACCTTGACGAGAACAGGAAGGGGCAGGTGCTGATTGACTGTACCAAGATAAACTTTAAGGAGTTCACTGATGCTGACTATGGGGCCCTAGCTTTCCACGTAGGGAAGGTTGTGGGCGGCGACATCCCCGTCTTTATCGGGCTTCCAAAGAAGTTAAGCCTAGAGGATCTGAGGGTGATAGCTTCCCCGCTGCACGTCAGCGGAGCTGTCCCGATGTTTCACATACCCGGATTGACGCCGGAGGCGCCAACGCTGGAGGCTGCATGTGGGGGGGAGAAGCCGGAGAAGGTGCAGGTTGACATGGCGGATGTTAGGGCAGCCTACGACGAGATATCAACGACGGGCGAAGATCATGTGGATATGGTGAACTTTGGGTGTCCCCACCTGACCTACGAGGAGATAAGGAAGGTGGCTGAGATGCTTGAGGGGAGGAAGGTGCACGAGGACGTAAAGCTTTGGGTTGGGACATCCTACCAAGTTAAGGTTGTTGCCGACAGGGCTGGGTGGACTCAGACTATCGAGAAAGCAGGCGGACTCCTCGTGACTAACATATGCATGGGTCCGGGTGCACCATTCGCAGCACATGGTGTGAAGGTGGTGGCAACGAACTCTCCTAGGTCTGCTTACTATGCTCCAGGAGTTGAACACCTTTACGGAAGCACAAGGGAGTGTATTGAAGCGGCGATCACCGGGAAGTGGAGGGGTAAGTGATGTCAATAGTATTGAGGGGTCGCGGTCTGGTTAAGGGGAAGGCCGAGGGCGAAGCCGTCGTTTCAAGCCAGCCAATATCATTCATAGGAGGGGTTGACCCGAATACGGGGATCGTCATCGAGAAGGGACATGAGCTTGAGGGATGCGGTATCAAGGGGAAAGTTCTGGTTTTCCCGTTCGGTAAAGGGACGACCTACAACCCCTTCGCTATATTCGCCATGAAGAAGCGTGGCACGGGGCCTGTAGCCATAATAAACGTTAAGACGGAGGAGATAGTTTTAACTGGGGCGATCCTTGCGGAAATACCATTCATCGACAGTTTGGATAGAGACCCGCTTGAAGTGATAGAGAGTGGAGACTACGTGAAGGTTGACGGAGAAACGGGAATAGTAGAGGTGATAAAGAGGAGGAAGACGTGACTTAGGGGCTGGGATGGTTCAGCTTCGCTTCATCGTAGGCGGAGAAGTTGCTCACAGGACTGCCAGCGGGCGACAGAAAGATGGGGGGAGAAGGGTTCCAGCTGGCGGATATTATGGGGCTACACGTTGAAGAGGGTGCTCGTTGAAGGGGTTCACGCTTGATAGGTTTTTATGGGTGGATGTGTGTTTTGGTCTGTCAGGCGTTTCCCCGTCATCGAGGTATGCGCCTCTAATGGGGCTTTTGGGGTAACCCCGGAGCCCCGCATCCGAAGACTCCACCCATAGGCCACCCTGTGGCCAGACAGCACTCACAAACACTCACCAAAATTTAACTGCTTCGCAAGGCATGGCTGGGTGACGGGTAAGGTTGGGTTAACGCATTTCAGCAATTGGATTTATGGCTGCAGTCTTTCCCTTCCTTCCCAGGCTTCATTGGCTTCACGGTGTCTGCTCCTTGACGGGGTGCGACAGCTTTATAATCGTGAGGGTTTTTTATTTTCATGGTTAAAGCGTTTTTAAGGGGGGCTTCTATGGACGTACTTGAGATGGTGGAGAAAGCCGTAGACAAGCTGCCGTCCGAGGAAGAGGAGGAGCTCAGGAGGCTTAACATTAACAGGCGGGCGTTTGCCTCCATGATAAGGGAGATGCTGGAAGCCGCCAAGAGCAAGGAAGACAGGCAGAGAAAGCTAAGTGAAATATTATCGAAATACTCAAACTAACATCAGACCTTTAGGATCACGTTGGCAGAGCGGCTTGCTGATAGGAAGCCGCGTCTTCCAAACCGTAGGCTTTAAATAGTTAAGGATTTTTAGTTTGGGGGAACGTGAAAGGGAGGAATAGGTGTGAGCGTTATTATCCTCTACTCGACGAGGTCTAGGAGTACGGAGAAGATGGCTAATGCGATAGCTGAGGGTGCCTCTGAGAAAGGCGTAGAGGTTAAGGTTTACAGCTTACGTAGGTATACTTTCGAGGATGTGGTCGGCGACCTCGAGAGGGCTAAGGCCATAGTTATAGGGTCGCCCACACACAATTACAAGCCAGCGTACGAGGTGGAAATTCTACTTTCGAAGCTGGAAGGGTTAAACGTTAAGGGTAAGCTTGGGGCGGCCTTTGGGTCATACGGATGGAGCGGGGAGGGAGCCTACGAGGTTCAAAACAAAATGAAGAGGCTAGGCTTTAACATGGTGTCAGAGCCGTTAACCGTCGTCGAGGAGCCGAATCAGGAACATCTAGAGAAGTGCAGGGAGCTCGGACGGGTCATCGCCGAGAAAGTAGCAGGAAGCTAAGGGCTCACCTGGACAGCAATACTTCCCCCGTCCTGACATTATATACTTTCTTTACCCTGTGAAGAGGGATGACTCTGCCACCCTTCAGCTTTATAAGGAAGCCTTCCACCCGTTCAACCTCGCTCACACTAAACTCTTTAACCGCCCCTTTAAAACGGTCAGCGTAAACTACCCTGAACTCCTCAGGGTTAAGTGAGGGATCCCAGATCACCCTATTAACAACATCCCTTACATTATACTTCACGTCCACCCCACCGGATTCTTCCACCTTCAAAACGCAACCAGCCTTCTACTTACAATTACTCAGATATCCTTAAAAGACGTTGAGGAACTAAATGGGGGAAGGAGGGGAGACCTATTTAACTCATTACCATTTCATCAGGATCCTTAACATTCATGCAACTAAAATTAGGGGTGATTTGATTTAAACACTAATTGAGACATTAATTGAGCACTAGTGATCCTTGATGAAGCGTTTAAGCATCGAGGAATTTAATGGGGGAGGATGCTGGTTGGTGAGATGCACGCTTCCGCTTTCCAGATGGTTTAAGTGATGAACGCGGGTGGAGGAGGCTACACAAAGTTTTTCCTATAAAGTCATGTACTTTATAAAATTTGAAATCGATAGAAATATATGTTAAAAATAACTAAAATAAATATTTAGATGGATTAAAAAATATGGGAAGTTGGGGGGATGAGGTGACCGTTGGAAGCCACGCCGGCCATACGCTTATACAACGCAACGTGTTAGTTCTCCTTAACTCTTTAAGGGATAACGTGAGGGGGATTGCAGGCTTAATAGGGGAACCTTTCTTTAAGGCCGTCCTGCGCTGGTACTCCTCCGGGCTCATGGATTCCGTCGAGGAGGGGTTCAACGCCTTTAAGGACATCGTTTTGAAGGCGTGCAACGTAGCTTTAAGGTGGGCTTACTTTATTCAGGACTTCACCTCTGTTTTAAGTGTTAAGAGCAGAATTGGAATGGATTTCGGGATGGAATGGAAGGAAGGTAGGATGTTAAAAGCCGAGTTAGAGATGCTTGTTAATAACGTAGACGAACTCCTCATGCTTGCAACTTCGAGGTTCAACGAGTTCAAGGAGATTTTAAGGGTCGGTGACATTACAGACACCGTTGATCAGGCTATAAGAGCTGTTTTGCGGGATTGGAGCAAGGTTAAGGAGAAGGCCGTGGCGAGCATTCATTCAATCCTTCTTGGAGAGGAAAAGCTAGAGAGGGCTAATCCAGCTGTAAGCATGTGCAAGGAGTTCTACGTGAAGCTTTCAGCAACATTTAGCCCCTCATTGTTGAGGCCCAGGGAAGAGGGCAACGTTAGATTTTTCAAGGCGGCTGAGAGGGTTGGAGGATACGTAATGGATGCTTTCTGGATGGCTGCCCGCATGGGGCACCACGCCGTTAAAAGCTTGGATATGCTGGCGTCGTCCATGTGGGGTGCACGGGCTTCCATTGAAGACGTGGGGAAATTATGGGAGGCAGACTTCGCCGAGTGGAAGGCGCCTAGGAGGGTTGACGTGGAAAAGCTTGGCTTCGTCCTAGTTCAGATACGCCAGGAAATGGAGGACGCATACAGTGCAGGGAGGAAAGCCATTGAAAGCGTGGGTAAAGCCGTGCTGTCCACAGGTGAGGAGGACTCAGAGGTGAGGGCGAAGCTGCTCAGGATGCACTCCTCCCTAGAAAAGTGCTTTAACGGGATAGTTAACATTTTAGACAAGGTTTCAGAGATACAGGACTTAGTTGGGGGGAGAGGCTGGGAGCGTGCAAGAGTGGCAGGTAGCTGTTGACGGGGTCAGCGTTCCACGGGTTTCCCTGCGAGAGCAGCGCTCAGCTCTTTAACTTGCTCCTCCAACCTGCGAACCCTTTCCTCGAGCGCTGCGATGTAGCCTAGAACGTAGAATTCCTGGTACTTACACCCCGGGCAGAACTTTACCGTTCTAACCACTCCGTCAGGGCATTGAATGGTTAACTGCTCATACTCGTTGAAACAGTTCTTAGGGCAACTTAGGTCCCACTTCACCTTATCAACCTCCTCCTCGGAACTTTCTCAAGAGCCTTCTTCACGGCTTCGTCGCACTTCGAGATCGCGTTAAGAAGGTGGTAGTAACAGAACTTCCTCCTCTCGGGTGCAGCATCCCAGCCTCTGCCATCACTCATTTCGCCGAGCAGAAGGCTTTTAAGGGCATCCTGCAGGGCTAGCTCGGCGTCGGCCGTCGAGGACCCCATCCTCTTTATCAGCGATACGATACAGTAGGAGAGTTCAACTTTCCTTCTAGCCTCCCCCGTGAGAAAGTTTATCACGTCGTTCTCAGGCCTGCTGAGCCACACGGTGAAGCGGGCGTCGTGGCTCCAGCTGCCTGACGGCATGTAAAAAACCTTTTTCGGGAAGTTGCCCTTTAAGGCTTCCTTAACGCTGCAAAGCTTTAAGCCAGGTATTTCCTCTACGAGCTTATAGATGCGGGCTAGGGCTTCAACCCCCTTCCTCCATCTTAAACCTATCAGCTCCGCGTCTGTGGAGATGACGAGGATGGGCTTGGTGGCTACGTAGGTGTGGTAGCGTTCCTTCAAGCGCTCCTCCAAGAGGGCGTACCTTTCAAGTGCGGCGGCGAAGTCCTCTATCGTCCTCTTTCCGGATGATATCTCCCAGAGCATCTGGCTTAACCCGTAATGTTGCAGGACGCCTAGAATGTGCTTTCCGCTCACCCCCTCAAACCAGTAGGGGAAGAATATTTCTTCCTCGGGGCATCGGGGGTCGGCTCTCCTGAAAACCTGGTCGCTGACAACAACCCATTTAAACCCCAGCGCTTTTAAGACCTCGACTAGGACCGGGCTCCAAGCCAGCTCCGGCGGGAAGAACCCCTCAGGCGAGAAGCTCAGTATTTCCTTGAACGCCTTCAACCCCATCTCTATGTCGGTTTTAACCTCCCAGAGGGGTGTTAAGGGCATTATTAAGTGGTGGAAGCCTGAAGAGGTGACGTCTAAAAGCTTTCTGGAGATCCCTTCATGAAGGTATGAGACAAGGTCTAACGACAGGTTTACCGCCTGCTCCAGCGTCACCCCCGTCACGTTTACGGTGGCGTTTAACCCTGCTTCCAAGTGCAGCTTTAAGAGTGGCTCGTATGACTTCGACACCGCATCCAGAAAGTGGCGTTCAGCCCCTGGAGGCTGGTGCATGTGCCAGAGGAAGCACACGTAAATTCCATTCACCCCCTTAAGGCTTAGAGCCACACTCAAATAAAAAGTTTCTAGGGGGAAGGGTTAAATGAGCGTTGGCTGTTGAGTTGTGGTGAAGGAGGAGGCGTTACATGGTTAACCCTTCTTCCAAGCTAAACTTTAAGGAGGTGGAAGCGTGGATTTGAAGGGTAAGGTCGCGCTCGTCACCGGTGGAAGCGGAGGGATCGGGAGAAGCATTTGCCTTGACCTAGCTGCTAAGGGATGCGACGTGGCAGTAAACTACTTTAGCAGGCGTGAGGAGGCGTTAAAGGTCGTCGAGGAGGTGAGGAGGCTTGGATGTAGGGGGATCGCCGTCAGAGCCGACGTGTCGAAGATGGACGAGGTCGAGGCGATGGTTGAAACCGTCGTAAGGGAGCTGGGAGGAGTGGACATCCTAGTCAACAATGCCGGGGTTTTAACCATCAGACGGTCAATCTTGGATGTCTCCGAGGAAGACTGGGAAAGGGTGATAAACATAAACCTTAAAGGAGTTTTTAACTGCTGTAAGGCCGTGGTCAAGTACATGATAGGTAAAGGAGGGAAAATAGTTAATATTTCGTCGATCGCAGGTAAGATGGGGGGCACGGTGGGAGTACACTACGCGGCTTCGAAGGCGGGCGTTATAGGGTTAACCATGGCCCTCGCCTCGGAGCTTGCACCTTATGGGATAACGGTTAACGCCGTGGCACCCGGAGCAGTTGACACGGAGTTCATACCAGAGGAGTTAAAAGAGGAGCTGGCTAAAAGGGTGCCTTTAGGAAGAATAGCCCGCCCAGAAGAGGTTTCAAGCACAGTCGTCTTTCTCCTGGAAAACGACCACATAACCGGTGAAACCATCAACGTTAACGGCGGAAGATACATGGACTAGGATTCCAGCGCCCTTCGACGGCACTCCGAGGCCTTATCATCCTCTCCTAGAGCCCTGTATGATTCTTCTAGAGCACGCCAAACGTGAACGTCTGCTCTCCCAGCTTCAACAAGCTTCTCTAAGCACTCAACCGCCTTACTATGCTCATCAAGGTAGTTATACGTTAATCCTAAGTAGTAGATGGCGTTCAAGTCCTCTGGCTCGTCTTTAAGCCTAGCCTTAAAGTGGTCTACGGCTTCAAAGTATTCCCCTTCAAGGAGAAGGCATAAGCCCAAGTTGTAATGGGCTTCACTGTTTCCAGGGTCTAGCTCTAACACTTTTTCAAACGATTCAGCCGCATCCTCGTAGAAGCCCAGTTTCGCGTAGGATAAGCCGATCTGCATCCAAGTATGATGGTCTGAAGGGTCTATTTTCGCAGCCTTCCAAAGGCATTCAAGGGCTTCCTCGTAGCTTCCTAAAAGGTACTTCGTGAAGCCAAGATTGTAAAGTACGTCCGCTCTTTCAGGGTCAAGTTCAAGCACCTGCATGTAGGTTTCAACGGCTTCCTCGTATTCTCCTTTAATCATCTGAACGAAGCCCAGGCTGAAAAGCGCCTCGGCGTCTTCGGGTGTGAGCTCCGCAGCTTTCCTGAAGCAGAAGGCGGCCTCGTCGAACTCGCCGAAGACGAAGTGGATAGTACCCAACTCGAACCAGCAATTGGAGCAATCAGGGTTTAACATCACAGCCCTAACCAGATCCTGAAAAGCCTCAACGTAATTTTTAAAGTGCAGGTTTACGAGGGCTGACCCATGCCACGTGGCTACGCTCCACGGATCAACATGCCTAAGGGTGCTATAGCATCTGGCCGCATCCGAAAAAGCTTCTAAAAGCATAAGAGACGAGGCAGCAACGTGGAGAACCGCCGGCTCGTCTGGGTTCGACTTCAAGAAAAGGTCAAAGTGTTTCAAGGCCTCAGGCGAGGAACCCGAATCTAGAAGGCGCAGTGCCTCATCGAGCTGCTTCTCGTCACCTCTGCTGCGCTTCAGGAGCCGCGAAGGCGCTACAAGGCTGTAACGTAGCCCCCAGACTCCGTAGCCTACACTAGAAAGCACGTCTCTAAGGATGCTTAAGCTTTCCTTCCTGTCCAGCATCCCGTAAGCCAGGGTCAAGTTGCACCTAGCTAAAAGGAATTCTGGGTTAAGTTCGAGGGCATAAGAAAGCGATTTAATGGCCTTCTCTTCCTCCCCTACCTCCATGAGGGCTACGCCCAAATCGTTGAGTACGCCTGGGTTAGGCTCCAGCTCTGCGGCTTTAAGGTAGCATTCAAGCGCACTCTCCCACTCCCCCATCTCCCCGTATACAAACCCCATGAGATCCCACACTTCAGCGTCATACGGGTTTTCTAATAGATCATCCATAAGGAAGATTAAAGCCTCCTCACCCCTTCCATCCATGATCAACTTTATGACCTTGCTGGCCCGGTCAAGGAACATCCCGTACACCCTTCCAACGCAGCACTAGAAAAAGTAGAATAAACGGAAAATAAAGGTGTTTCCTATAAGCATCGCATGGGATCCTAGTCTCCCGTCAGCTTCCAGCCATTCCTCCCTGTCTAATGTAGGAGTTGTAGCTCCGGCTTGGGGATAGGTTTCCTTTTGTGCTCACTTTTAGAGACCATCTCCATAACTTTCATTACCGTATCGGGAGGAATGCCCATTTCCTTAGAGACCTTTTCAGGCGTATATTTTAACTCTATAAGCCCGTAGAGGGTGAGGTCTAATACGTCGTACGTTACCCCTATTTCTCCCTCATCTGTTTGGCCAGCCCACAGGCCGGCGGTAGGCGTCTTCCAAACTATTTTCCGAGGAACACCTATTTTCTCGGCAAGCCATCTAACCTGCGTCTTGTAAAGGTCGCCTATGGGGAGCATGTCAACTCCGCCGTCACCGTACTTCGTGAAGTATCCTACCAGGATCTCACTCTTATTCCCGGTGCCTGCAACGATCCTGTTGAGGAGGTTAGCGTAATAGTAGAGGGTGGTCATCCTAAAGCGGGGCTTAAGGTTTCCAGTCGCAACCAAGTTTCCTGGGTCGTAGCGTGGGCAAACCTTCGCGAACGCGTCCTCTAATGGTTGAATATCCACGTGTTCCACCTCTATCCCGAGGGTTCTAGCTACGAGGAGGGCGTCGTCTATGTCCTCCTGCTTGGTCGTTGAGGACGGCATTATCAACCCTAAAACGTTCTCGGCTCCCAGGGCAGACGCCGCCAGAGTGGCAACCGTAGATGAGTCCACTCCTCCACTTAAACCGACAACCACGCCGTCAGCGCCGGCTTCGTCGACGATCCCCCTAATGAACTCTGCGATGCGTTCTTCAACGGCGTCAAAGTTAAGCTTAAGAACCTCCAAATTCAAAGGGTCACCTCCCAGCGTGGCTACAGGAGAAGTAGGCTTGATAAGAATATAAAAGGTTTCCTTGGAAAAACGTATAAACGTCCAGCATCCAACACTGTTAAGAAATATTAAGCGTGTTTGACAGGTATTGAAGAAAGGGAGGAGGGGGTGCTGGGGTTTGCGAGGTGCATCGCAGTTACGCTCCACAGGAGGAAGCGAAGGATCACCTGCTTAATGATGGTGGCGGATGGTGCAGCGTTGTTCGCCGAGGACGCACGGCTTTAAGGGTTAGCTGCGGGCTCCTCGCCGAAAACTTAATATTCCAATTGAGGAGTGTTCTTTCGAAAATGGCTGACAGCAGGTGGTTGTGATGGGCGTCAAAGAGTTCAAGTCCGGCGACATCACTATTACAATAGACCATGACAAATGCACTGGGTGCGGAAGCTGTGTTGAAGCGTGTCCAAGTGAAGTTTTTGAGGTTCAGGATGAAAAATCGGTAGCCGTCAGGGTGGAGGATTGCGTCGAGTGCTGCTCCTGCGTCGAGGCATGCCCTGAGAACGCCATCAGCCACTCATCCTGCTAACTCCCCCTCTTTTTATATTTCGCTTTTTTATATTTTGCTTGACCAAACTTTTCCCATTTTTCAGGTACTTCCGGGGAGAAGGTTATGGATGCCTTTACCATATTTTTTATAAACCGTTCAGTTTTTCTTCCAACTTGATGGAAGGCTGGTGGTAAGATGGTTGCGGTTGTCGATAAGTGTTCGGGAAACGTGCTACTGACATCCTCCTTTGAAGATGAAAGGGATGCGGCGATCCTCGCAAACCTTCTGAGGATGTTCTGTAAGCTTACGGGTGAGAACACCGCTATTATAAAGTTTGAAGACGGGGACGTGATCAAGTTCACCGAGGCAAAAAGACACTTAATCCTGCTGAGGCAACGGTTAGATGAGGACTCACTCTAGCACCCTTTAGCCGACTTAGACGGAAAGAGGATGCGTCCTTTCCTCCCCAGCCCGGGATTACTTGCTTTTAAAAAAGTTGGATAGGCAAGCTCTCTTCTTGGCGCATCTTGCTATGAGGCGCCTGGTTCCTCCCCCCTGGCTTACTACTTTGATCATTTCCTCCGGGTCTGTAACTGTTACGCCCATGACGGCTGTCACCCCATGGTCAAAGAGCACGTCAGGGATTATGCTTGCGGTTGGCCCTGCCACGGCGAACACTCTAGGAGCTATGCTCATGTCTAGTATTTCGTCTATTGTGCGGTTGACGAGGCTGCTACCGGTTACTATGACCACGTCCGCCTCCTTAAGGGTGTCCTCCATCAGGTCTGGCTGCACCACGGGAACTACCGGGTTCTCCACCTGCCTCATCTCTACAACATTCACCCTGCAGCCTTTCTCAACGAGCTTTCCTATCACCGGCCCCATGTAGCCCACCATCGCCACGTTTTCCCCCTCCTTAACTAGGTCTGCTACGTCGATGCTAACCGGACGGTACCTTTCCCTGTTTTCCTCCACGATTAGCTGGGAGAGAGCATTCATGGATGCAACTCCTATCGAAGCCTCGGCTAGGCTGGACGAGAGGGAGAGCTTGGCGAGGGATACCGCGTCCATTTCATGGTACTCACCCGAGGTTTCGAGGGGCTTGCAGGATGGGTTATCCCTGAAAACGTATGCCACACCCCCATGGGAGCCGCTGGTTGACTCTATGCTCACGCCGGCGTAGAACAAGCCTAGGGACACTGCTTTAACCGTTATATCCGCGCCGTCTACCAGCTCTTCTATCAGCTCAAGGGTTTCCTCCACGACAGGCAACAATCTCCCTCCCGATTTACCCTAAAGCCCCCCTTATGCATCCAGCTTGGAGGATTATTTGCCTTACTGCCTCCTCCAGCGTGCTGTTCCTGACGAACTCCTTCACCTCGGAGCTTCTCAACTGCTTTTCAGGTATGACCTTTAACGCCACGTACTCTGAGATCATCATCGCCAACGCCCTATGAGATACCGAGAAGTCATCCTTAGGGTCTAGGAACTCTCTTATGTACTTCACGTCCTCTTTCACGTCCGAGATGAAGGACTCGGGGAACACCTTCCCTGCTGCTTCAAGGCAGAGGTACCTCCACGCCGAGGAGACGTCAACCTCGATGGAGGGATAGTAGAGCTCGAAGACCCTGTCCAGTAGTCCCGTCTGCGAGAGCATGTTTAAGGCTCTTCCAACCCCAACTATTTCAGGGGGGACTCCTAAGCTGTACATCAATGCCACGTACTTAACAGGTGGTGGAAGGGTGAAGGAGTGCACGGGTGGGCGTCCACCCTTCCCTTTTCTGCCTTTATCGCGTGTCGGGAGGCTTAACTCTTCAGCGTTAACCTTAACCTTCTCGTTGTGTAGGGACTCCCTTCTGTCAGGGATCAGCCCGGCGAGGGACTCCAGCAGCCCGTATATCTTGGATATGGCCTCCACGTAGGCTGCCGAGAAAACAGATATCACCTCTAAGACCTCGCCCCTCTCGCCGCTTAAGCATGGGGGCCTCCTACCCTGAAGGGAGTCCTTAAGGCACCTCACCAAGTCGGCTGTTTTCCTCTGGGACGAATCGTAGACCATGCTCGACTGGATGGTTACCGTGGACGCGCCCCCGTACATTTCCATGAAAGAGTTTACGCTTTCATAGTTGAGGTTGCCTTTGAGCGGAAGCGAGCCACTCTCCAGGATCGGGTGAACGGCTACTGAGAGCTTCTCCGAGGTCTCAGCCAAGTCCGAGAGGGCAAGCCTCACCGCTATGGTTGACGCAGCCATGCCAGCCTTCACCGATGGGACATCCCTGCCAAGGTAAACCCTTAACACCTCGCTTTCGGTGGCGAGCATGGTTCGACGGCTGTGAACGTACTCTGACACGATCTTGGCGGCGTCTATTAAAGATTTTAGATCCTCTAAAGCCGGGATTAAGCTTATGTCTCCCATGTCCACCGG
Source organism: Candidatus Freyrarchaeum guaymasense (assembly GCA_030587405.1). The sequence continues at coordinate 20,509 of JAUQZD010000041.1, forward strand.
GGTGAGGGTGCTTTCAAGAACATAGTTTTTAATTATGTTAAAGTTCGCTTCAACCCTCACTAGGTCCCTCACGCTTCCGCACACCGGGTGGATCACCTCGCTGACCACGCTGTCGTTGAGCTGGCCGTAGGCAGCATAGTTGGCCTCTATTATGGAGTGCAGGATGGCTGTCTTCCTCAGCCCCCCAGCCCCCCTTGCGGGAACCATAGGGATAAGTTTAACCTTAGAGCTCGGTATGACCTCCTCGTCGAGCAGGCGATCCACTATCTCAGTTACCTGACCATACGGTGTCAGCTTACGGTTAAAGTCGATCATTAACTCTTCTAGTCCGAATCCGCCTTCCTCAAAGGGCTTCAGGAGCCTGACAGCTTCAATCGGCTCGTCCCCAAACGACACGTAAGTGCTAGCAGAGTCTAGGCTCTGCGTCGCTAAGGTTACGGGCACTATCATGGAAACACCAGCCTCTCCCCTTAATCCCCTATAACTAAAGGGGATTGAAAGCGTAAAAACCTTATCTTTTACCTTGTACTGCATCTCAGGGGAATGCTTTTTAAGGCTCTTCGGGGTGTTTTAAAGGGACTGTTGAAGGGTGGGAAGGTGCCAGAAAGCGGGAAGGTTCTCCTAGAGCTTGGAGAGCAACTCCTCAGGAGAGGGGAGAACGCTAAGGCGGAGAAGGTGTTAAGGAAGGCTGTTAGGGCGTTTAAGTCCGACGGGGAAATGCTGGCTGAAGCCAAGTTGAAGCTGGGCGTAGCATTATACAGGAACGGGAAGGTTAAGAAGAGCCTAAGGGTCTTCAAGGAAGCGTTAAACCTATGTGAGAGGATAGGCCACAAGTCCGGAGTGTCCAGGAGCTACACGGGTATGGGTGTAGCCTACACGTACCTTAAGAGGCCGCTGGAGGAGGTTTTAAGCTACCACCAGAAGGCATTGGATGTTGCCAGAGGGGTTGGAAGCCTAGAAGACGAGGCGAGGGCGCTTAACAACATGGGGGTGGCATACCTTACAAGCGGCAGGCTGGAGGATGCGTTTAGAGTTCTTCAGGAGGCGGCTGAAAAGGCAAGGAGGAGTGGTGTGAGGGATTTGGAGGCCAACGTCACGGCGAACCTGGCGGAAACTACGAGGCAAATGGGTTGGCTCGACTACTCGGCTAGAATACGCGGGGACACTGTAAAAGTATGCGAGGAGATGGGCAACCTCAGATTGGCTGCAAGCCAGCGTCTGGCGCTGGCGTTAACGCTGAGGGAGCTTAACAGGCTTGAGGAGGCTATGGAGGCAGCCGGGAAGGCTAGAGAAGTTTTTGAAAGGGTGGGAGATAAGAGAGGTGTTAAAGCGGTGGAGAGCCTGCTGGAAGAAATTAAGGTGGAGGAGAAAATGTGCCCATCATGTGGAGCGGTGATCGCGGTTAAAGAGCTGGATTACTGCCCCTTATGCGACGCTCCCATTAAAGAGGAGAAGAGAGGCAGGAGACTCTTCGGGAAAGGCGGGCATAAGGGGACTCGGAGGCGGTGAAGGCTGAGGGCCCGGAGGCGAAGGCTCCCAAGCGATGTTTGGCGGGGCAGAAGTGTATAATGTTGCGTTTGTAACATTTAAGTATTTTTGTTGTATTTTATAAAGTGGCGATGAGGTTGTACAGGACGGGAAAAGCAGCAGAGATGCTTGGAGTGCACAAAGTTACGGTGATTAGGTGGATTAAGCAAGGTAGGATTAAAGCCGTGAGGATTGGTAAGGAATATAGAGTTCCAGAGGACGAAATAAAGAGGTTGCTTAAAGGCAAGGCTACCAGTACAGCGGTTATCTATGCGAGAGTTTCATCATCGGATCAGAGAAGTGACTTGGAAAGGCAGGTTGAATATCTTAAGGAGTACTGCTCAGCTAGAGGATACAACGTTGTCGATATTCTAACAGATGTAGCTTCTGGATTAAGTGAAAAGCGTAGGGGCTTGGAAAAGCTGTTTGAATATTGTTGTAAACGGAAAGGTTGACGTTGTAGCAATCAGCTATAAAGATAGCTTACGAGGTTTGGATTTAAGTATTTGGAAGAGTTCTTCAACTCGCACGGAGTTAGAATTGAAGTGGTCTTTGGCGAAGAACCTAAGGATTTACACCAAGAGCTTACTGAGGATTTAATAGCAATTGTAACTTCGTTTGCTGGCAGATTATACGGAATGAGAAGTCACAAAAAGAAGAAGGTGGTAGAGAGTGTCAAGCAAGCGATCAGGGACTGTTAAACTGACGGCAAGGTTTAAACTTGATGGAAAAGTGGATGAAGGCTTGTTTGAAACTTATAAATCAATAGTTAATGAGTTGTTGGGTTATGCTCATTCTAAAGGAATTACATCTTTCAAGAGGTTGAGGTCCGAGAAATATCATAGGTTGAGGCAAAGATATTCTAAACTGCCATCCCACTACATTTACACAGCCTGTCAGATGGCATGTTCTATCTACAAGTCGTTCAGAAAGCTTAGAAGGAAGGGTAGGGTTAAATCCGACAAACCCACATTTAAGAAAGATGTAATTATGCTCGATGACCACTTGTTCAGACTCAATTTAGAGAACTGGGTTGTCAGAATCTCTACGCCTAATGGAAGAGTTGAGTTTAAGGTTTTACACGGAGAATACCATGAGAAGTTTAGAGGTTGGAAGATCGGGCAGACTTGGTTGGTTAAGAGGGAGGATGAAACCTACCTAAACGTGGTATTCTCAAAGAATGTTGAGATGAGGGATCATGAAGACGTTATAGGAGTCGATGTAAACGAGAATAACGCTACTATTGCGACTAATCAGAGCTTCATAACCTTCGTGACGAGGGAAAGAGTGATTAGGACGGCTTACTTCTTGAAAAGAAGAAAAATTCAGAGTAAGATAAGGTGCAGGAGAGTTAAGGCTAAGGTTTTGGCGAAGTACCGTAGTAGGGAAAGAAACAGGGTTCTGAACGTCTACCACGAAGTCGCCAATAAAATCGTTGAAGTCGCTTTGAAAGCGAATTCGGCAATAGCCTTGGAAAATCTCGAAGAAATCAGAAAGAGGATGGATTACTCGAAAGAGTTAAACGGAAGGTTACACAGGTGGGGTTTCAGAAAATTCCAGCAGGTATTAGAGTATAAGGCTAGGCTTAATGGCATTGAAGTTGTTTATGTTAACCCTCACAAAACCTCAAGCCTCTGCCCGATATGTGGGAGAGAATTAAGCCCGAATGGGTGGAGGCAGTTGGAATGCGAATGCGGGTTGGTTGCTGATAGGGATGTCATCGGTAGCTGGAATATCAGATTGAGAGGTTTAAAATCCTTAAAGATAGATGTGGGGAGCCCCGCTCCCCCCGAAAGCCCTCCAATGAAATCTGAGGAGGGGAAGGTTGTCCGCTACGAAAGCACCACATACAACAAAAGTAGCGGATAACCAGAACGGAAAGGTTAAGTAGCTGTTAGGTGCTGGTGTTGTTGGTGGGATCATGTCTGCTCCTAGGACTCCCTTGCTCACCGTGGACGCCGTCATACTTGGTAGGGAGAGGAACACGGTGGTCCTTATAAGGAGGTTGAACCCTCCATTTAAGGACCACTACGCTCTGCCCGGAGGCTTCGTGGAGGTTGGCGAGAGGGTGGTGGACGCCCTTAAAAGGGAGGTGAGGGAGGAGACGGGGCTTGAAGTCGAAGTTGAGAGGATGATTGGGATCTACGATGACCCAGACAGGGATCCTAGAGGACACGTGGTTACGGTCGCCTACCTTTGCAGGGAGAAGGGGGGAGAGCTTAAGCCTTCAACGGACGCTAAGGAGGCGCGGAAGTTCACCTTCGAGGAGGTGAGGCGTGTCAAGCTGGCATTCGACCACGAGAAGATCCTGAAGGACGCAGGCGTCCTAGAAGGCGAGTAAGGGAGAAGTGGGAAGGGTTGAAGGTAGTTGGGTAAGCTGTCTGTTGCCGTCCTTTCAGGTGGAGCATCCTCTAGGATGGGAGGCGAGAAGGGGCTGGTCGCCCTCGCAGGTAAGCCCATGGTCGCATACGTCGTTGAGGCATGCAGACGGCTGTCGGAGGAGGTGCTCGTAGTAGTAGACCCTGAAAAGGTCAGGGAGTACGAGAAGGTTCTGCCAAGCCATGTGGCGGTTGTTCCGGACGAAACGGCAGCCTTCAAGTCTCCTTTGGTCGGGGTTTACACGGCTCTCTCAAGCTGCAGCGGGAAGTACCTAATGGTTCTCCCATGCGACGCACCCCTCGCCAAGGTAGCCGTCCTGTCGTTCCTGAAGGAGTTAGCCCACGGGTGGGATGCTGTCATACCCAGGTGGCCTAACGGGTTCATCGAGCCGCTCATAGCGGTTTACTCGGTTAAGAGGTCCCTAAACGCGTCAAGGGAGGCGCTGAGGCGGGGACGCAGGGATATGAGGGGGCTCATAGAGCAGCTCAAACCCCTCTACGTTTCAACTTTAACGCTTCAAGCGTTAGACCCGGAGCTCGAAACATTCTTCAACGTTAACACCCCCAAAGACCTTAGGGTTGCTGAGGAAAAACTGATAAAACGTAGCCTCCACGTTTAGGATGATGATTTTTAAGGAAGGGAGGCTTGTGGAGGCAGTTGAACCTCTCAGAAGCGCGAAGGTGGCAAGGGAGATAGCTGATAAGATCAGGAAGTTAGAGCCGGGCCGGAAGGTTAAGTTTATGCACGTCTGCGGGACAGCTTCCCAGCCCCGAAGCATGAGCATACCATAAGCCGGTTCGGCTTAAGGAGCATCCTCCCCGAAAACGTCGAGGTGATCGCCGGCCCGGGATGCCCAGTATGTGTGGTGCCAACGGTGGCAATAGATAGAGCCGTGGAGTTAGCCCTCAACGGAGTAATCGTGACCACGTTTGGAGACCTCATGAGAGTTCCGGCAACAAGGATGTCGCTTTTCGAGGCAAGGGCTAGAGGAGGAGACGTAAGAGTTGTTTACAGCGCTTCCGACGCCGTCGAGATAGCACGCAGGAACCCTGACAGGGAGGTGGTCTTCCTCTCGGTCGGCTTCGAAACAACCGCTCCCACGACGGCTAGCGAGATTCTCAGGGGGGTTCCGGAAAACTTCAGTGTTATGTGCTATCACAGGCTCATCCCCCCCGCGATGGAGCTACTACTAGGGGTCGGAGACCTTCAAATAGACGGCTTCATATGTCCCGGGCACGTAGCCGCTATAATAGGGGTCAAAGCCTTCAGGGTCTTCGCTGAAGCATACAAGATGCCGACTGTGGTTGCAGGCTTCGAGCCGAACGACGTCCTCCTAGCGATCCTGATGCTTCTCAGACAGCTACGCGATGGAGAAGCCAGATGTGAAAACGAGTATGCAAGGCTTGTCAGGTATGAGGGGAACGTGAAGGCTCAAAGGAGGATGAAGGAGGTCTACAACGTTTCCCCCGCATACTGGAGGGGGATAGGTAGAATACCTGACTCAGGCTTAACGCTCAAAAAGGAGTTTGAGCGCCTCGACGCCGAGAAAAAGTTCGAGTTCTCCCCCATGAAGCACCTCGACTTAAACCCTGGCTGCAACTGTCACCTCGTAATGATAGGGAAAATATATCCTCCAGAGTGCAGGCTTTTCGGCAAGGTATGCACTCCCCAAAGGCCGTACGGCCCATGCATGGTAAGCGTAGAGGGGACATGCTACATCTTCTACAAGTACGGTGGGCAGCCCAGAATTTAGGCCTGATTCGGGATGTTAAGGGAGAGAGTGGGAGGTGTTCATTTACTTGGTGAGGATGGATGCGAGGTAGCCTACTATGGCGTCTCTTCCACCTCTTATCTCGTAGCTTGTTGCGTATTTTAAGGTTGACACTCTTCTTGCTCCAAGGTTTTTGGCTGCAACCATCATGCTTGCAACGGCATTTACGCCGCACATGGTGAAGCCTTCGTCGTGGACAAGCTGGTAGAGTCCGGCTGGGTCGAGTCCCTCAATTTTACTTATCATTTTCCCGTCTACCTCATGGATCCATGAGATGACTTTTTCTATCGGCCCTGTGCCGGCAGGAGCGTAACCGTACATTGGACCGTAATGGGTCATGTCTGTGCTTCCCAGAACTAGCACGTCCCTTCCAAGCTCCATGGCTGCCTCGGCTACGCCTTCCCCAACCTCCCTGCACGTTTCATAGTCGGTCGGTCCAAAGACTATGGGGACAAACTTTACTTCTCCATAGAGGTATTGGAGGAATGGCAACTGGACTTCGAGGGAGTGCTCCCTTGCGTGGGCTCTTGGCTCATCGAGGATTATGCTGGCATGCTTCAGGATCGCCGCGGCGAGCTCGCTGTCTATTGTAGCCCTTCCAAATGGTAGAGCCCAGACACCTTCCTTCATTATGGATGCGCCTGGATACCCCATGTGGCTTGGTCCAAGCATGACGAAGCATTCTGGCCTCCCATCCTCGGCTAAAGCCTTGTAAAGATGCGCCGCTACGGGGCCAGAGTAGTAGTAGCCTGCATGGGGGGCGACGCATCCGACTATGATCCTAGGGCCTTCACTATTAACCTTCGGTGTTTCCCCGGGTCCGTGCCTGTCCGTGAAGCATTCGCTTATAACCCTCTTGAGCTCGTTCGGATTGCCAGGGTAGAACCCTATGGCTGCAGGCACTCTCTCCAACGCCACCACCAGCACGGAAGCGTTTAACGCTATTAAAGGTTTACCCAGGCTTGGCCTTCAGCATCCTCTCCTTCCACTCACCAACACTGAAGAGCAACCTTGCCTTGTCACTGGGTGTTAGAGCCGGCTCACTGTAGGACTTGAGTTTCCTCGACCACATGTCGATGTGGTAGACTATGGGCAAGAATGACGGGTATTCCTCGTAGATCCATGACTTCATCTTCAACAATTCCTCAGCTATCTCAATGGGTCTCGTCCCCTCCTCTATAAGGTTCTCCAGCTTTATGAATCGGTCCTCTATGGGCTTACGGATCCTCTCCGATACGCGTACAAGCCGTTCCTCCTCTGGTTTGGGGGGAGGGGGTGCTGCGGTGACGGCTGACTCAGCCTCAACCACTGATGGTTCAACATCAGCTGCTACCGCTTCAACTTCCTTCGCAGGTTCGGCCGCTTCCTCGACCTGCACGGCCACCTCCTCAAGTCGCTCGGCAGCCTCCTCCACAACTTCCTCCACAGCCGGCTTGAGATCCTCGATCATCCCGATAGCAGTTGAGATGGTGTATGAAAGCTCATTGAGCCTCACGGATATTTCCTTCAGGTCTGAGGTTACTTTTCTCAGGAGCGAGATCACTTCCTGACGTTCCAACGTCAAGACACATCCTCTCTCATAGTTTCTAAGAAAATAATAGAGGGGGAAATCTTCCATAAAACTTTTTGCTTTTCATAGGCCTTACCCCGTAAGGTCACCATCCCTTTCGCGTCCTCCTACGTGCAAACGCTAATTATGATTGAGGGCGCATTGACAACCGCCCTTATTCGCTACCGTTAACCTTCTCGCAACAGAATGCTCCCACTCTCTAACTAATCATGATGGAGACGTCAGACCAAGGGGGCTGTTCCTCCCTTCTCTAAAGAAGGAGGAGCTGTTGCGCAACGGAAGGCGATTTAGAAGGGGAAATAGGGCTTTAAGGAGGATTTTTTAAAGTGTAGAAAAAGGGGGGAGGTTTTACTCTGCTGTTGGTAGTTTGTAGTCTTTGTATTTTTCTCTTAGCACTTTCTTGTCGAATTTTCCTACGCTTGTCTTTGGTATCTCGTCCACGAAGACCACGTCGTCGGGGAGCCACCACTTAGCAAACTTAGGCCTGAGAAACTCTATGATCTCCTCCTTGGTCACCTTACCCTTATACTCCTCAACAGGGACAACCACA
>JAUQZD010000067.1 GCA_030587405.1 Candidatus Freyrarchaeum guaymasense
CTTAAGAGGTGTGGGTTTCCCCGGGGTCCGCGCCCCGTCCAACTGCTTGGTTTCGAGGACCCTAACGAGGTTAATGAAAAGGCGGAAAGGTGCACCCATGAGGGCTCCGGAAGGGTTACCACGAACGGGGGTAAAGGCGATGATAAGCCACCGATGAACGCAAGAGGAGGACCAAGCCCAATGAACCCCAAGGCTTACAAATACCCATGTAAGCTGAACCCCCACCTCTTACACTATTACAAGTTTTCCTTGCTAGCGAGCGGCCAAGTAGATTTATTATTTCATTCTTATTATTTCGTTCCCCCCACTACGCTGATTCCAGCAGAAAATCACTTGCAGGTGGGTGTGATTGGCTGAAGGATTAGAGGTTGAGGTGTTTTTCGATTAGTTCTTCGATGGATGTAGTAGTGGACACCGGGCCGACAGCGCGCCCTTTGGATATCTCTTGGGTTTGTTCTCCGCATGTAAGGCTTACGATCACCAAGTCGCCTCTCTCGAAGTTGCTTGACAGCTCTGCGATGGCGGCTAAGGATACTGCGGTTGAGGCTGAAACCTGCACGTCGAAAAGTTCTTCAGATAAACAATAAACACCTCTTACCGACTTCTCCTTAACTTTACAGAATAAGCCGTCACTTTCAGAGACAACATATCTTACGTAGGGATAGCTTTCCTTTGGCCATTCCACTTCTAACTCCTTAACCCAAGTTTCCGACTTAATCGGGGCCTCCAGCTTCTTTAGTTTTTTCAGAGCTGGATCCACGATGGAGGGGCATCCTTCAGGCTGGACGCAGACTAGGCGGATGAAGCCTTTCAGGAGACCCCACTCGTTCATTCTGTCTAGGGCTTGATACCATGCGATTAACGTGCTTCCGCTACTTGTAGGATGCACATACCATACTTTCCCTTTCTCGACCATTTCATTTAACCGTTTACCATATTTCTGGTAGAGTTGAACCACCATTTCGTACGCCAGCGTTTCCAAGCCAGCAGTCATATTAGGGTTTTTGAAGCCGCCGTCGAAAACAAAGCCTGTTTTATCAGCGAAATCCTTAGCTATGGCTTCAGCATCGTGAAGTCCACCCCTAACCGAAACCGTAACCATGTTTTCTCCGCCGTCAGCGATTGGCTGCTGTAAAGGGGAGAAAACAACGATCCTTCTACCGGCATCCTTATTATAGACCGCATAGGAGATGGACGTGTCGCCGAGAGACGCTAGGGAGATCTCCGAGATGTTTCTTTCCTTAAAAACGGAGAGAGACACTGTGGAGCCTCTATCCTTAAAGGTTCCGGTAGGATTTAACATTTCATTTTTCAAGTAAACTGCTACGTTATCTAACCCGGCGAAGTTTATAACAGGCTTGCTAAGCCCTAAGGGCGTTCCCCCCTCACCTAAGGATACCGCATTAGTATGAACCCACCTTATGGGAAGCACCTTCTGGAAAACCCATACGCCCTTCATGAAGGGCAGGACTAAATCGCTAAAACGCCTGACTTTAACGCCAGGGTAAAAGTACTGGAGAAGGCCTCCACACTCACTGCACTCGATCATGTGCCCTACGGGCTGGAAGAGTTCGCCGCACTCGAAGCACTCATAGTAGAACTCTCTCAAGCGGACATCCTCCAATCAAACAATAACCATTGATAAATGAATTATGGGAAGCCACAGGAAATGTAGAGAGTTTTAAAAGGTAAAACTCTTTCTAATGCTTTACAAGACATGTTTAGAAGGATAAAGGAATAAGCTGAATTTTTACGGTGTCACCATCCGAGTTTAAATAAGGGTTGGGTGCCGGTCAAACTTCTGGCTTAAAGTTGGGGTGGTTAGCAACGCTCTCCCCTGATGAACTCCATGAAGCGGCGTTTAATCTTGTAGGGCGAGAGTGGTATTACTGGCACGTCAGCGTTCCCCCTCTCAACTTTCGCTAATATGAACGAGAGTTCCCCCTTCGCCTTCCTGAACGCCTCCCTAAGCTCATCGACGGTCTCTGCTTCAAACACGTTCTCAAAGCCTGCTGACCTAGCGATTTCGGCAAGATTGGTCTTTCCAGCGGTGTAGCTCGGCTGGCCTCCCGTAGATGCGTAGGAGCCATTGTCTAAAGCGATAATAGTAAGATTGCGGGGAGCCTGATTTGCGATCGTTACAAGCGATCCCAGGTTCATGAGGAGGGAGCCGTCGCCGTCAAAAACTACAACTTGCCTTTCAGTTGAGAGGGCTAAACCTAAGCCTATAGACGACGCTAGACCCATAGATCCCAGCATGTAAAAGTTTGCATCTCTATCCTTAACGCTGTAAAGTTCACGTGAGGGAAATCCGATGTTGCAGACCACCAGCTCTCCGTTCAGCTCTTCCACAACCGCCCTAATAGCGTCTATCCTCCTCACTTTTCAAGCCTCCTCTAACTATCACGGCGACGGGCAGCTCTTTCACCCACGCTAGCTCGGCGGCCTCCACTATTTGGAGGGTTAACTCTTGAAGGCTACCAGGCACGTAGAAGGGGATGCATGCAGCCTTTAAAATAGGAATAGTTGCCTCCCCCATCGGGATTTGAGCTACTATTTTCTCTTTTCTCCATCCTCTTTGAGCTACGAGCATTAAAAGCGGGATCCCAAATGTTTTATTGAGGGAGAGAAGAGCGTTCAAGCAGTTTCCAAGCCCACTATTCTGCATGAGGATAACAGGTCTTTTCCCTCCAAGATATGCTCCTGCGGCGACACCAACTCCTTCCTCCTCTCTCGTAACCGTGACATGCTTGATCCCGTACTCCCCTATTTTTTCAAGTACTTCGGCGAAAAGGGAGGCAGGAACCGAAACGGCGAAGTCCACTTTAGCTTTCAGTAAGGCGGATAAAATAGTAGTAGCGAGCAACAGTCGATCACTCCTTTTGAAAAGCTAATTTAAGGAGGAGCTTATTCTTTCTTTAACTTGACGGTGGCGAACACGAACCTGTAAAGAGCTGTAAGGTGCGCCAGCACGCAGCATGCGATCAAGCCTAGGCAGGGGGAAGAGTACACTACGGGGTAGAGCATAGACGAGGAGGAGAGGATGAGGAGCCTCTCCGACCTAGCGGCTAACCCGATGTCGAGGGGGATGCCTGCTTGCTCCCCCCTACTTCTAACGTAGCTCACCATTAAGAATCCAGCCACGGCTAAGGCAACCCATAGCTCGAAAGGTAGAAAAAGTTTAAACCTCCTCGCTTCATCCCAGAAGAGGAAGCCTAGGAGGGCTATAACGTCTGCGTACCTGTCACTTAGAGAGTCGAGGAACCCACCCCATGCTGATGATGCCCCTGTTAGCCGCGCTAGGGATCCATCGACCCCATCCAGCAACCCCGAGGTAAAGAGGAGAACCCCATAGACGAATGGGAAACCTAAAGCTAGGAAGAGTGAAGAAAGCGCGGTGACTAGAAGGGACATGGCGGTAACGTGATCCGGCTTTAAACCAGCCTTCGCAAACATTGAAGCCAGCAAGGAAACTAGAGGGCTGAAGACCCTCCTAACGCGGTACCTGCTCAACGCGTAGACCCCTCACCGAAAAACATGTTATTAAAGTATATGCCGCCTCTCACGGCACCCTTCAACCTACACCCCCCAAAGACCACGGCGTTAAGAACCAACGCGTTTTCACATGAAACACGACCGCTAAGCGACACGTTAGGTCCGATTCTCGACCCCTCAACGGAGGCTTCCGGTGTGACGAGCACAGGTCCAAGGAAGGTGGAGCTTCCTGTACCCCCTCTATTAGGAGGCCATTCCTCTCCGGGAGGGATGTAAAGGCAACCGGGGGGAATCAAGCCAGTACTCAAGAGGTGGCTGTTAGCTCTTAAGGCCTCGGTTACCGTGTCCACGTCGAACCAGCATGCTCCGGGGAAGTCAATAAACCCGAGTGAGCCACCCTCTCTAACGTAAAGATCCAACGCCGAAACAACACTTCCATTTCCGCTATTAAGGCTTCTCCTGAGGAATTTGAAGAATGAGGAGTCCAGCGCAACTAAGCCGATGCAGACGCGCTCCGAGCCACACCCCCTCCTCATGCTCACCACGCTCCCACATCTTCCTTCACTAGTAGAAATAACAGTTCCACGCCTTCCAGTACCTCCTGTGGCGACGAGTGGGACGCCAAGTCTTAAGAAGCCATTTACAACTCTCATGGCTATTTTAGGGTCTAGAATTAGGTCTGCAGGGCTAAGCATGAAGCTCCCTGAAACGTATTCTTCGGCGGCAAGGAGGGAGTATCCTGCACCTTTCACGTAATCTTCCGCGTAAACGCATTCAACGTTCATGTAGCTGAAGGCGGACTCGACGTGACGCTTAACGAAGCCTCCCATGTACCCAACCACCACTATAATCCTCTTCAAACCAGCATCTAGGAGCGATGAGAGAACCCAGTCGATAAGTGGCCTGTTGGCTATGGGAATAAGAGGTTTAGGGTAAAACTTGGACAGGGCACCCATCCTTCTTCCCATGCCAGCCGCTAGAACAACCGCGGTATCCAACACCACCACAACCGGAAAGCAATAGACCCCTCTAAAAAGTTAAATTTTTCTTCTTCCTTCTTAAAACGAGGAGGAGAAAATTGGATGAAACAAGAATAGTTAAAGTTGAACGGGAGAACCTTGCCGAGGTGGTAGAGCTAGCGGCTGAAACCATAAGGAGAGGGGGGATTGTAGCGTACCCTACAGACACGCTCTACGGTCTTGGGGTGGATCCGTTTAGCCAGGACGCCGTCAGGAGGCTGTTAAAGGCGAAGAGGAGGCCGCTTGACAAGGGAATACCAGTCCTAGTATACAGCTTGGAGGCAGCCGAGAAAATAGCCTGCTTCACCCTTGAAGCACTTCTCCTAGCGGAAAGGTTCTGGCCGGGGCCACTAACCATCATACTTGGCCAGCGTGTACCGGTGCCAAGCGAAGTGTCGGGAGGAAGGGGGAATGTAGGGTTAAGGGTTCCAAACCACCCCGTCCCAAGGCTGATAGCGGAGAGAGTGGGAGGCGCCATTACCGGTACGAGCGCGAACATTTCAGGAGCACCCCCAGCGAGAAATGCTGAGCAAGTTGTCGCCCAGCTTGGATCATCAGTAGACCTAGTGCTTGATGGAGGGGAAACGATGGGGGTAGCGTCCACCGTTGTGGATTTAACGGAGGAGCCGCCGTTAGTGGTTAGGGAAGGGGCAATCCCGGTGGAGGACATAGAGAAGGCTTTAGGAAGGCGGTTAAGGAGGGTTTCCGTGGCGGATTAGGATTCGAGAAACATCACTGCGCTCCTCTCTATGCAACACTTAGCTAGTGCTTCGAACAGGAAGTTCTCCTTCTTTGAAGTTCCAACCGCTGCGAGCTCCTCGTCCTTCACGTTAAAGACCTTCTTTATCCTTTCAGCCTTCTTCAAGTTAAGCTCGAGGACGCCTTCATCCATAACTCCCTTTAAGCACCCTACAAGCCTTTGAATAGCACTTTTAACGTGGCTTTCGTCTTCTCCCACAACCAGAACGCCCAGCTCCCTAATCCCAGGCTTCAAGCCAAACATTTCCAGTGCAACGCTTATTTGCCTCTGGCCCGACATACGGACGAGAAACTCCATCCCAATCGTCCTAGCTATACCCCTCCCACTGTTAAAAGCCTTAACAGCATTCAAGGCACTGAAGAAAACGTGTTCCCATGTTGCAACAAGCGAAGCATCAAAAAGTTGAACGGCGACCCCTAAGGACTCTTCAACCTGCCTCGCAGCACCTAAAGCCCCGTCGACGTCGACGCCAGCCACCCTAACACCACATATTCCAGCCTTCAACTTGTCCATCAAACCAGCCAAGATCATCTTTTCCTCCCCCACGCCGCTTCCAGTTTCTTTCTCCACTTTAGAAGAGGATCCAAATACTTTAATGGGATTGGGATGTGCAAGAGGAAATCTTCAACGTCTTCCTTCGTCCAGCCTTCAGCCTCAAACTTTCTAGAAATACTCTCCACGCTCTCGAAAAGCTCCCAAGGGTAAATCACCCAAGCATCCGTAACAGCCCCGTAATAGTCAGGGGTAACCACGCTCCAAGGCTTCAAATGTAAAGTAGCAACCTTAACCATGCTAACCCCACGATCCCTCAAATGATCAATAGCCACACGTAAGCTATGACCACTATCAGCCACGTCGTCACATAAGAGTACACGTTTACCATTAACGTCAACGGACACGGGCTGTGAAACAACAGGCGTCTCCATCCTCTCCCCAATATCAGAGTAAAACTCTACGGCTATGGAGCCCACCTTCTTGATCGAAAGAAAGTCTGATAGCATGCGTGCCACGACCCAGCCTCCACGAGCAATCCCAACTATAAAGTCAAAGTTAGCACAGTCATCCAAGATCATCCCAGCAACCCTAAACGCGAGGAAATAGACTTCATCCCAAGTCGGAGCAATAAACTTCAACTCGCATCACCCCAAACCATAGAAAGATAGCAGCAAACTAAGATAAAAAGTTAGATGAACCTTAGATAGGAAAAAAGGCGGCCCCTCTTTCAAGAGAGGCAAGAAAGGTAAAATTAGCCTCATCCCTAAGCAGCCCACCTTCCAGTAAAGGGGAACGTTTCTTTAAAAGTCAGCATTACCATGGATCCTTAAGATGAGTAGAAGGCTTTTAGAATGATGGTGGGCGGGCCAGGAGTCACAACGTGCACACGGTACGTGCACGTATTTGAACCCGGGACCGCCGGCTCCCGAAGCCGGCGTCACGCAGCAGGCTTTATCAGCCCACCGTGTCATACCAAGTTTCCCGCTAGTCAGCCTAGCTCTAGACTACCCGCCCACAGACGCTCAGCAAAATAACCTACCATCCAAACTAATTAATTTTTTTCTCTATTTGGCTCTCTGAGGCTTTCTAGGATGGTGTCCAAGACGCTAAAGACCCATGGAAGGTAACGTTAGCATTCACTACTAGAAGGATTCTCCTCTTTAGCCGGCCCCTTCAGCAGCGTCAAGGACGTACCCTGTTCAAGTTTAAGGGGTTCGGATCTTCTGATCACCTGTTACCCACTTTCTCCATGGTTTCCACGTAGTGGGGATGGTTTTGCCGCCTAGAAAAGTTCGTATTGTTTTTCTATGAATCCTTTCCATATCAATGGCATTTCGTCCATGACTTCCTGAGCGATGTTTTCAGCCGTTGATTTTATGACGTTTAAAGGCGAGTCGGTGTACACTTCGATGTTTATTGCTTGAGGCTGATTTATTGGTTTTCCTATCCTGCTGACTATGTAGCATGATGCCTGTTCTACCGATTGCTCCTCCTGGACGAGCGTTTCAACTATCTTCCTCGCGGCTATATTGTAGGTTTTACCGACGTGGCTTACCGGGTTTTTTCCTGCCGTTGCTTCGAGAGTCATAGGCCTGTACGGAGTTATCAGCCCGTTTGCCCTGTTCCCCCTTCCGACCTGCCCGTCATCTCCATGCTCCGCCGAGGTCCCCGTCACCGTCAGGTAGAAAATGTCTCTTTCAGGCTCGTCAGCGGTGTTTACCTCCACCCTCACTTCCTTATCCGTTATGCCGGATGCTAACTTGTATATGATCTCCTTCACAGCCTCCTTCACATTCATATAGTGATCCCTATCTGGCGTTAGGCTTGAGATGATGGCGCATGCGACAGTGAGGTCTATCTTGTCGTTCCGCCTTACCCCCATAACCTTTATGTCTTCCCCTATCTCAGGGCAACGCTTTTTAACCTCAGGCGAGTTAAGCGTCCTCTCAGCCATGTAAACTAGCTTCTCCGTCTCAGTTAGAGGGGCGAAAGCCACCCCGAAACTGGTGTCGTTTGCCCTGGGGACGTCCACTCCAAGCTCGAAATTCTCAACCAGGTCCACGCTTCCAAGTTTTATCCTGTAATCTACCATCACGTCTGTGGATGGGTCAAGGAAACGGAACTCCTTGGACATCCACTCCCTAGTCGTCTTAATCACCAGTTTACCTATTGGAACCCTCTCACCATCAGGCAGGTTCAGGGCAGCCCTTCCCACCAGAAGAAGATACATTGGCTCAATTACCTCTCCTCCACCGAAGACCGCGTTAGCCTGCCCACCAACTAGGACGCATTTGTCAACGTTATGGTGCAGTATTCTTCCTGTTTTCTCTATGTAGTACTTGCTTAGGGCGACGCTGAGTTCCTCGGCAGCCCTGTCGCATATCACGTCTGGATGGCCTTTCCCCTTCCTTTCAACCATCTCCATTGCCAGCTTGGAGGTTGGCACTCCAATTCCTTTGCAAACCTCTATGTTTAAGCTCATTTTCATTACACCCTAAACTTTTTGACAGGCTTCGCTTTGAGCGTGTACTTTAGCGTGGATGGATGATCTTTCTGAAAGAGAAGATTTCCTTGCTTTTTAAGTCTACCGAAAGAGAAAGAGAAATATTAATTCTTATAATTCATATTTAAGTAAAGGGAAAATTCCTTACAATCATAATGAAGAAGGGTGAAGGCACGGTTAGGGCGTAGCTTTAGCGGGGACAGGGTGGAGGGAAGCCACTTAAAAATGTGGGGGACGTGGGAGAAGGGGTTTAAAAATCAAAAGAGAGGGATGCTAGGAGAGTTTCGAGATCAATGCCCGCTTTGAAACTATTTCTCCCGACTTCTTGTGTGGCATTCTTAGGACGCTGTCTCCCGCCTTCTCCAGTTCTCTCGCCTCGTCGGCTAACATGGCGGCCTGCCTCATCAGTTCGTGGGCTGCTGCAACTAGTGGGACGTACTTTTCGTATTCCTGAACCTTGAAGCATCCTTCAACGTTAAGGTCTGCTACCGTGGATGCTGCCTCGTACGCTGCTATCGCTTTAGCCTTGGCGTACGGGTTGCTGAAGCCTGCAGCCTCAACAGCTACATTCTTATTGACAACTATCCTTGGCAGGTTGGGTTGCTCACCCTTCTTTATAGAGTCTATAACTTTGTCTATTTCCTGGTAGATCACAGTGAGGGCTCCCGTAACCGCTAAAACCTTTATTACGTCAGCATTGAAAAGTGCCATTTCAACCGGATCTAGGAATTCCCTCCTTGCCCCGATCATGGCGTCAGCGTTTACGATGATGTATCCTTGACCCTTCCCTTCAACGTCCTCCCTAGCTTTCTTCCCTGGGGCGTCGGAGACCACTATGGTCGGAACCCCTGCTTCAGCCAGTACTTCTCGGATCTTACTTGGCCCTGGAAGGGCTGCGTTAGGGCTCACCGTGATCACGAGGTTAGGGTTAAACTCGAGTACCTTTCTTGCAACCTCCTCCGCCTGCTCAGGGTTAAGCTTAGCTCCAGAACTCACCACCCTTACGTCGATGTCCTTCCTGTCGGCTCTCTCGTCTAGCAAGAGCTCTAGAAGCGGGGCTGAAGCGATGTTTCCAACCTTAACCACCCCAACTTTAACGACATCCAAGGCCATCACCTCGACACGTCTTATCCACTCCTTCACCTGACAGCCTAAAAAGGTTTCTGCCGCCGAAAGCGAGGACTGTCAAAAAAGTAGTACTCCGCTAAGCAGGATGAGGGGCGGGGAGAGAAGCAAGAGGGGATGAGGATTACCGGCAGCGCCATAAGAGGGATCGGCTGGGTGGACGATCCACTTTTGCAGCAAGACGATAAGGGGGTGGAAGACGTAAAAAGTGTCTGACGATGAAGCCGGTAAAGGAAGGTGTAAGAAGGGTTAAACAGCTCGGAGCCAACCCCCAACGACCCAGACGCGAAGTATGATGAGACCATAGACGTTAAAGTGCCAGAAGAGGAGCGGAAAGGTTGACGATGAACATTGCAAAGTCTAAACTGTCAAATCTTACGTTCCCCCCTTCATAATTCATAAGAGGGAGGTTTTTCGGGTGAGGGCGAGGTGCTTAACGTCTTGGAGAAACTAGTGAGAGAATGCGCAAAAAGGGGGGATTGAGGGGGTACGCCAACACCGTTAAGAAAGACGTGTAACTATGGTTATTGGCATGCGTTAAGTGGAATGCCTTTGACCTACTTTCCTATCAACTCTTCAACCTCTCTCTTTCCTTCCTCGAGTTCCTCGACTTGCTCGGCGTCAAGCTGCAATAGCAACGCTTGGAACTCCCCAACGTGTGTCTTCTCCTCCTTAGCTATATCTAGGAAGACCTTTTTCAGGTTCTCGTCGTCTGTGATAGCTGCAAGCTGCTCGTAAAGGTTGATGGCGTCTAGCTCGGCGATGATGGCGACGCGCAACGCCTCCTTCTTAACGTCGTCCCTGCCCACCTTATCCAAGCTAATAGGTATCTTCGAAAGCACTCAGCCCACCTCCCTTTCCCTTCACATTTAGGGAATTAAAGCTTAAAAATATATATGGATGGTTAGACAGTGCTACTTCTCACGTTTCCAAGCCTAACCACCCGAAAGGTACAGGAGGCCCCCTTAAGGAGAGGGAGGAAAGGAACATTAATGATGTTTCTCTCGAGGATTCCAGCATCGTAAGCTTTGCGAGGACGCATGATCCCTGCAACGCCGCGACCCTGACTTTTAGAGTTTACTGGGGGGCATGTTACGGCCTCACATTCAGGCGTCTCCTCCTAAAACAGGGAGGAGGCTCTCTAAGCCTTCAACACTAAGCCTTCAACGATTGGAAGGGAAGCATCACGTCTTAGGTGCGGGTTCATTGATGACGCTCAGCTGACCATTTATAAAGAAGACAGTAAGTTTTAACGGTGAACGTAAACCTCTTAAGCTGAAAGCAAGAATCTTTTATGGGGTTCTGGAAAGCTTCTTTACGTGAATGGAAAGGAGGGGAAAATATGGTTGAAGTAGAGGACACTTTTGCTGAAGCATTCAATCTTTGGGCTGCCAGAGTCCTGATAACCGCTGCTAACGAGAAGTGGGCGAGGACGGTGGCATCCGTGGTCACCGGGTACGCGACGTCAACCATAGCCTGTGACGCCGAAGCCGGAATAGACAAGTTCATACCTCCGTCGGAGACACCCGACGGGCGGCCGGGAGTAATAGTGATGTTCTTCTCCTCAAAGAAGAACCTTGACCACGTGTTACTCAACAGGATAGGGCAATGCGTGCTCACGTGTCCAACTACGGCGGTCTTCGACGCGATGGAGGAGCCTGAAATGAAGTTCGACACTGGAGCAAAAATGAGGTATTTCGGCGACGGCTTCCAGAAGAAGAGCGAGCTGGCAGGAAGAACAATATACGAGATACCGGTGATGGAGGGAATATTCAAAATAGAAGCAGAGTTCGGCGTCAGGAAGGGCGTGGCTGGCGGAAACTTCATGGTGCTAGCTGAAGATTGGGAGAAAGGGCTCGCAGCGGCTGAGGCGGCAGTGGAGGCTATACAGAAAATAGATAACGTGATACTCCCCTTCCCAGGAGGAATATGTAGAAGTGGAAGCAAGGTGGGATCGCTAAAATACAAGTTCATGAAGGCCACAACAAACCACAAACTATGTCCAACGCTGAAAGGACAGGTCGAAGATAGTGAAATACCCGAAGGAGTGGAAAGCGCCTACGAAATAGTGATAAACGGTATAACGCTGGACGCTGTAAAACAGGCGATGAAGGACGGAATAAAGGCAGCCATGGGAATGCCCGGTGTAATCAAGATAACAGCAGGAAACTATGGGGGCAACTTAGGTAAGCACTTCATTTACCTGAAAGAGCTAGGTCTATAATTTTCCTCATTAAGCACTTCCTTTTTTATAAACGAGGAAGCTTGTTGACCTTAAAAAGGGTGAGTGCGTAGGTTTCCAGTGATCCTCCGTGGTGGCGGATAATACTCTAGTTTAAAAAATAAACTCGAAGTTCTTGGTTAAAAATCTTGGTTAAAAACAAAGTATAAACACATAATTAAGGTAGGTGAGACGAAACTTTTAAAACGAAGTTCATTTTCCCATTTCACAGAGACTGATTTAAGGAATTTAACTTGGAGGGTTACAGATGGTAAAGCCAGCTGCAAAAATAAAAGCGGACTCGTTAGCAACAGGCATAGCATCCTTCAAGAACCTAGAGGTATACATAGGGGAAATCATAGAAGAGGAAGAGGAATGGGAGCCGCAAGGACCAACACCTTTCCCGGACATCCTAACAACAAGAAGCTGGGCTCACACACTTTTAAAAAGGTACAGGCCATTTTATGCACCCTTCTGTGATAGGTGCTGCCTATGCACCTTTGGACACTGCGACCTCACCGCCGGGAAGAGGGGGGCGTGCGGCCTTAATATCGAAGACCAGCAGGGAAGAATGGTTTTGTTAGCCTGCCTTATGGGTTGTGCCGCTCACGCAGGACACGCAAGACACCTGCTCCGCGAGCTTATCCATAAATATGGTCCCGACTACCCGATAGACCTTGGAGACGAGATAGAAGTCGAAGCACCTGTAACACGGACCATATGTGGTGTAAGACCCAAAGTTCTGAGAGACCTCATCCCAGTACTCGACTATGTCGACGAAAACATTATGCACTGCCTCTCAGCCACGCATACAGGACAGGAAAGCAACTACTTAGATTTCGAAGCCAAGGCTCTTCACGTAGGGTTCATGGACCAGATCTCAATGGAGGTCGCAGACCTCGTCCAGATAGTAACCTTAGGATTCCCGAAGGGAGATCCTGAAGCACCCCTAGTAGACATAGGGATGGGCACGATAGATGTAACCAAACCCGTGGTCTTGGCAATAGGCCACAACGTGCTTCCCGCAATAGGAGTCATCGACTACCTCAGAGAGCACAGGCTTGAGGACGAAGTAGAAGTTTGCGGAATATGCTGCACAGCCATAGACTTCACGAGGTACGACCCCAAGTATAAAATCGTCGGCTCCCTAGCTAGACAACTAAAGATAATCCGGTCAGGAGTTCCAGACGTCATCATGGTAGACGAGCAATGTATAAGGACGGACAACATTCTAGAGGCTAGAAGGATAAAGGCCGCATTCATCGCCACAAACGAGAAGAACGCAGGAGGATTACCGGACAGAACAAACGACCCAACAGACGAAATAGTGGAAGACCTAGTTAAAGGAGCACTCGAACAAACCAATAACGGAGTTTTCATATCTGACCCGGAGAAAGCAGGAGAAGTTGCCGTAAGAGTAGCCATGAAACTCGCACCACTAAGAAAGAAGTTTAAGGTAATACCAGACAAGAAAAAGCTCATCGAATGGGCATCCAAATGCACCCTCTGCCTCACATGCCAGAGAGCATGCCCAGAGGACCTACCCATAGGCTACGCGGTCAAAGCAGCAGCCGAAGGCAACCTAAACATGCTTGCAGACCTCTACGACCCATGCGTCGCATGCAACAGGTGCAGTCAAGCCTGCCCACAGGGAATACCAATCCACGACTTGATAGTGAAGGCAGCTGAAAAGCAGATTAAAGAGGACAAGTATAAGATGCGTGCTGGTAGAGGACCAATAAGAGATACTGAAATAAGAGAGGTAGGTGCACCAATAGTTCTCGGTGAAATACCGGGAGTCGTAGCCTACGTAGGCTGCGCTAACTATCCTAAGGGAACACACGAAGTGGCTTTAATGGCTGAAGAGTTCCTAAAGAGAAGGTACATAGTGGTTGCTAGTGGATGCTCAGCAATGGACATTGCAAGGTACAGGGATGAAGAAGGAAAAACACTCTACGAAAAATATTCAGGAGCTTTCGAGGCAGGAGGACTGGTAAACGTTGGGTCATGTGTTTCAAATCCACACATAACGGGTGCAGCGATAAAGATAGCAAGCATATTCGCCAGAAGAAACCTGAGGGGTAACTTCGAGGAAATCGCCGATTACATTTTAAACCGCGTAGGGGCAGTTGGAGTGGCGTGGGGGGCTTATTCGCAGAAGGCGGCGAGCATAGCTACTGGAACTAATTTCTGGGGTGTACCGGTGATAGTAGGTCCTCATGGGGCGAAGTATAGGAGGCAGTACCTTGGTAGGGCGGATATAGATGAGGATTGGTACGTGTATGATGCGAGGACGGGTGATAGGGTTTACGTTGGTCCAACGCCGGAGCACCTGATAGTTGTAGCGGACACGATGGAAGAATGTATAGTGTTGACGGCGAAGCTTTGCATGAGGCCGAATGACACTACGAAGGGTAGGGCTATAAAGTTGAGCCATTACATTGATTTGACGAGGAAGTACTTGGGTAAGGACTGGCCTGATGATATCCATAAGCTTGTCAGGGTTGAGGGGGATATTCCTATAACGTTTAAGGAGGATCTGTTGAGGGAGCTTAAGGATAGGGGCTGGAAGCCTAGCAGGATCATTGACCCGACGTTGCTGCCTAGGCTTATACGGAAGAAGAAGTAGGTTTTGCGGGGTATCTCCCCTTTTATCTTTATTACTTTTTATAGTTGGGTGGTTTTGTATCGAAACTTTTATTGGCTTCTGGGTTGTTTTTTAGTTTGCAGACGATGATAGGTCTGACCCCTCTGACCTCTTGAGGGATGAGGATGATCTTGAGTGTAGAGTCTGCATTGCTTTTTGATATTTTCCGATGGTGATTTCATCTTTTCATGGGTTTGTGGCTGGAGGCCTTGGAGCCTTTGGACGTGTGGATTGCCGGTTTTTGGGTGTTTCTTGTTGGTTTCTCGAGTTGGTTTCCCGCTTAAGCTCCGTGGCTTCGGCGTTTTGCAGGGTGGCTGAGGGGTGCCTTTCGTTTTGAGGGCGGTGTTGGAGGGAGTGGGTGGAGGCTCGTGATGGCTTTCGAGGGCTGGTTGGCGGGTATGATCTTGAGAGGGGTATGCGGGGGGTGAGATGTTTTCCTTGGTATGGTGACGGGGGGGTTGAGGATGCCGGATGGATGGGGTTGTTGGGTGTGGGCTTCTTTTTGCGATTGATGGCTTTAAACGAAAGGTAAATATTTTATTTGTTGTTAGTGGTGTTTAGGCTGGTGGTGGTTGCTTTGATGCTTCTTGTGAGTCCTGTTGATGAGCTTGAGGCTTTGGAGGCTGTTGCCGGAGGGGCTGATATCATAGACGTGAAGAATCCTGCAGAGGGTAGTTTGGGTGCGAATTTTCCTTGGGTGATCCGGAGGATCAGGGCTGTGGTTCCGAGGGGTATTGAGGTTAGTGCCACTGTTGGGGATGTTCCCGACAAGCCTGGTACTGTGGCTCTGGCGGCTCTTGGGGCTGCTGTGAGCGGGGCAAACTACGTTAAAATCGGGCTTTACGGTGTGAGGAGCTTTGATTCTGCTGTTCACCTTTCGAAGCAGGCTGTGAGGAGTGTTAAGGAGTTTAGCTCTGAGGTTAAAGTTGTTCTTGCAGGGTATGCTGACGCTGAGAGGGTTGGGGCTGTTGACCCGTTCCTTGTTCCCTCCATTGTGGAGGCTGCGGGCGCTGATGTGGCGATGGTTGACACCGCTGTTAAGGATGGCTTAAGCCTGCTGGACTTATGGGGTTTGGATGGTGTGGAGAGGTTTGTTTCCCTTGCGAAGGAGCGGGGGTTGACGGTGGCCTTGGCTGGCTCATTGAGGAAGGAGGAGCTGCCCTTAATTGTTAGGGTTGGAGCGGACATAGTTGGGGTTAGGGGGGCTGCATGCGAGGGAGCTGACAGGTTGAGGGGTCGTATAACGCGTACGAGAGTTGAAGAGCTGGTTAGAGCCATTAGGGAGGCGGAGAAGGGAAGGGCTTGTGGCGTAGACGTTAAAGCGGGGATTTAGAGTTTTAATTTTTCTTTTTCAGCGTGTTAGCATTTTGTGTTGATTGTTTCCTGTGGGGTGTTCCAAAAGATTTTTAGGGTGGATTTTTCCCTGTGAGTTTCGGTTTTTAGAGGGGTTGTGTGGGTCGGGTTTGAAGATCCTAGTTACTGGCGGGTTTCGTGCCGGTAAGTCGAGTGTTGTGAAGGCGCTTTCAAGTGGGGATAGTATTAACATTGAGAAGCATGGGACAACTGTTGCGCTTGACTACGGAAAAACCGATGTTAGCGGGTTAACCATACACCTTTTCGGCACCCCAGGATTAAAGCATTTTAGGGTTTTAAGGGAGATTCTTTCTAAGGGGGCTGACGGGGTTTTGTTCGTTGTTGACAGTGCAGACGAGAGGAGGGACGAGGAGGCTTTAACCGTGTGGAGGGAGGTTAAGGAGTTTCTGCCGGGGGTCGTCTGCGTCGTTATGGCGAACAAGCAGGATATCGATGGGGCGCGCAGGCCAGAGGAGGTTAGGGAGGCTCTGGGCATTCCCGGCGACGTCCCCGTCGTTGGCACGAGCGCCGTGACCGGGTTGAACGTTTCCTTATCGCTTAGGAGGCTGCTGGCGCTCTTGGTTAAGAAGGCTGCTCCCATCCTGAGCGTTCTGGACGCTTATGACGGCGAGGTAGGAGGGATCAGCCGTTTCAGCGAGAAGATGGGGTTTAACTTAAGCTCGACTAGGAAGGTGCTAAACTGGCTTGAGCTGAGAGGTTACCTTGATGTTGACTGGAGGACGGAGGTTTTCTGGCTGAGGGATGCGATAAAAACGATCCTTAAGAGCCCGGACATGCTCCTGAGAGGGTCAGATTAGAATTCTGGTTCCAACGGGTTTTCCGCCTAACAGCACTTGCTCCAGCCTATCCGGATGCTTCCCGTTTAAAACCCATGCTTTAAGGCGGTATCTTCCTATGAGCCTAGGGAATAGCGGATCGACGCTTGTAGCCTTTTTGAAGCCAGCTAGCTTCGACGCTTTCACCTCGCGGAGCAGCTTAGCGTTAGGATTCCTCTTAGGGTCTGACGAGAAGACGCCATCGACGTCGGTGAGGATCACGACCTTTGCGATGCCGAACTTCCACGCAATGTAGGCTGCTACCGAGTCGGATGTCGCATCCCAGCTGTGGGGGAGAGGATCGTCCTCTAGCATGATTCTAAATGGAAGCAGGACAATGGATTTCCCGTCTTCGGAGGGTCTTTCCGCCGCTTCCACCCCAACCATTTCTGCCAGCATGAAGCCGAACTGGTTCATCGCTGTAAGCGCCATCCAGTGTGCCGCGTCGTCGCTCAGCCTGAATCTCCGGTAGGCTTCTCTCACCTTATCGGCGAACGCCCCGCCTCCTGGGACGATAAGCATTTGATAGCGCTGAGCTAGGCGTGATAGGGAGGCGCAGAGGCGTAACATGTCTTTTTTGAGGCGTGCTAGGCTTCCTCCAACCTTAACAACGGCCGCGTACATTGAGGGCCAACCCAAACTTTTTTTATAACACTTATCATCTACTGGTTCACGTAAGTTTTATGGCTGCTACTGGATTGAAGGTTCGTTATGCTTAGAAGCGGTAGGAGGAGGCGCTTTTGATAAGAGTCGCCATTGTGGGTTGCGGCGTGATTGGAGGCATCCTAGCTAGAGCTATTGATGAGGGTAGGGCCGGCGACGTGGAGCTCGTCTACCTATTTGACTTGGATGGCGAAAAAGCGAGGAGGCTAGCTGACTCCTTAAAGAGAAGGGTGAGAGTTGCGGGGAGCATCGATGAGATCGTCAGAGACGAGACCGTAAACCTGGTTGTTGAGGCGGCTGCTCCAAGCGCCGTGAAGGAGTATGGAGAGAAGGTGTTGATGGCTGGAAAGGACCTGATGGTTTTAAGTGTTGGAGCATTTCACGATCAGGAACTCTACGATAGGATCGTTGAGATATTAAGAGAGAGGGACGTGCACGTATACATTCCCTCCGGGGCGATAAGCGGGCTGGACGCTGTTAAAGCCGCAGCTATGGAGGAGCTGGAGGTGGTGGAGCTCGTTACGAGAAAGCCGCCTAGAGCATTTAAGGGCAACAGGTACGTTGAATCGAAAGGAATAGACTTGGACAAGGTGACTAGGCCCACAGTCCTTTTTGAGGGGTCAGCTAGGGAGGCGGCCCCACTCTTCCCTAAGGGGATCAACGTGGCGTTGTCCCTGAGCCTTGCAGGGATAGGGGCTGACAGGACGAAGGTTAAGGTGATTGCAGACCCGACGATAAATAGGAATGTACATGAGATCCATGCTAAGGGAAGCTTTGGAAGGCTTCTTTGTGTAACACACAACTATCCCAGCCCTGAGAACCCGGAAACAAGCTACCTTGCGGCCTTAAGCGCTGTTAGGACGCTGAGAAACCTTACCGAGAAGCTGAGAATTGGAACGTGAAGGAGGGAGGAAATGGTTAGGTACGTTGAGCCAGTCTTCAGGCCGCCAAGCGAGGCGCGTAGCTTGCTTATCCAAGCGACAGTTGGCTGCTCATATAATAAGTGTACTTTTTGTGGGTCAAACCTGTTAAAGCAATTCTATGTAAGGCCGGTTGATGAGGTGAAGGAAGACATTCTCATGGCTAGGAAAATATATGGGCCATGGGTTAGAAGGGTTTTCCTCCTTGACGCCAACGCGCTCTGCATGGATACTGGAGACCTTCTGGAGATCTTAGAGCTCCTTAATGCTGTTTTCCCTAGGCTTGAGAGAGTTGGTGTCTATGCCTGTGCGCAGGACGCCCTAAGGAAGAGGCCTGATGAGTTGAGTGAGTTAAGAGAGGCAGGTCTTAAAATAGTGTACTTGGGCGTCGAGTCTGGCGACGATGTCGTTTTAAGAAGAGTTAGAAAGGGAGTGAACGCTAAGCAGACCATTAAAGCGTGCAAGAGGCTCATGGATGCAGGGATAACTCTTTCGGTAACTATTATTCTCGGCTTAGGCGGGAGAGAAAGGTGGAGAGAACATGCTGAGGGAACAGCTAATGTTCTTAATGAGATAGACCCGCCGTTTATTGGAGCGCTAACTCTCATGCTCGTTCCAGGGACGCAACTTTACAGGGAGGCTGAAAAGGGAGTTTTTCAGCCTCAGACGGTTCAAGGAGTCCTAAAGGAAATGGAGGTGCTTGTTAAGGAATTAGAGCTTTCAGACTGTATTTTCAGGAGTAATCACGCTTCAAACTACCTTCCAATAGGTGGAACACTGCCCCAAGACAAAGAGGAGATCTTAAAGGTGATAAGGCTGGCTCTAAATGGAGAGGTTACCCTGAGGCCAGAGAGGCTACGCGCACTATAGGAGGCAGCTTTACAGAGAGAAACAGTCCATGCAAAGCAATTTTAAAGTTTATTGGGTGTTAACCTGTTCCTTTTGTTTCAATGTTATTCAAACCTTGGTCCATCGAAGTGGGTTACATGTATTTGTTTCTGGGCTAAAGGTATATGCTTTTGCAAGGGCTACGTCCTCGCTTGTTGGTGATCCCTTCAAGGGGATTATTGCGGTTCTTATCTTGTAGCTTCCAGTAAAATGCTCGTACTGGTTGGCTTTAAACATGGTTTCGGCCCTAAAGAGGGTTATCTCCTGATTAGATTCACGTATTTCCTTTAAGGCACGTGTTAAACC
This sequence comes from Candidatus Freyrarchaeum guaymasense, assembly GCA_030587405.1. The sequence continues at coordinate 19,232 of JAUQZD010000067.1, forward strand.
GTCTCCTGCGATCATTAACCCTTTATCGCCGCTGCATACCGCCAGCCAGTTATTGGCTAGTAAAAACCTAGCTTCCCCTTCTCGATGGTTACTCTATTAGATGTGTCTTCCTATTTCCCTCCAAAGCTCCCTTGGTCTGGGGAAGCCGGGATGTATAACTGAGGGTTCAATCACTCCAGTAAGGCTTCCTGAGAAGCGTAGAGTTGTTTCGATTTCTAAAAGGGGGCAGACTACTGTAAACTCTGTAGGATGTTACCACTAATACTTGTTCCACCGGTTTAAAGTGGACGGTGACCTCTGCATAGACACCTCTCTTCCCTGTATTGGTCACCATAACGTTCGCCTCTGACGCTTGCCCATTCTCTTTAAAGGAGAACCTTTGAGTCATGAAGCGGCCATTTTCACTGAAAGATATGCCATTTTCTAAGTCCGTGAGTGATACGGGAGCACCATCCTCTAATGTAACCTTAATCTTATCGTTAGCTAGTTCTTCCTCCGACACTTTAAGTCTGCCCTTCCCCTTGGGAGGTGTTCCGCTGCGAAGGGTTAAAACTCATTTTACACCCAACTCCACGTTTTCTATGAATACTAGTGTGCCTGAGCGTATAAGGCCGTCCGGGGAGAGGTCGGGGTTTATGAGGTCACATGGAGCTGGATAGCCGTCTACATTTAGAGTGAGATTGCTGGGCTCGAACATTTCCTTTTCAAATTCCAAGTTTACCCTTAACGGCATAGTAGGAACGGCGAAGTTGTGGAAATTGTAGAGAAGGAACGTCCTTGCACCTTCAGGTGGCTTCTCCTTGTCTATGAGGTGCTCGCTGAGAAGCACTCCAGCTACTTGAGCATACTCGGATGCAACCCTGAACTCGTATTCCCCTTGTATCCTCTTTTCACCCCTAGGGTTCCAGCCAAACTTATCCGAGTTCTGCCCTAGCAGAAGCCACTTTTTAGCTTCAAGCAGCTTCCTCTCTTCCCAGTCAACCCTTAACCCCTTCTCCTTCGCCTTACCTAGCCACCACTCAGCCTTCATGATTTCGTAGCGTGCCTTTTCGTTAAGAATCCAAAGATGCTGATCCCACGGATCCCTAACCCACGTGCCATGGTCATGGGAGCCTAAAGCCCATGTTGAATCTAGGAGGCTTAGAGTTAACCCTCGAGGAGCCTTTTTCAGCTATTTCACTTGGCAATGCAAATTCGACGTCGTCCAGCGTTCTCATTAATTCAGCCTGCTGAACGAGGATTTGGGGGGTTTGCAGCTTCCGCATCGTCTAAAACCACTAGGCCTCCACCTGCTTCCCTGCGACTCCTGATTAGCTCAAGTGGGTTTGCCGAAACGTTCGAGACGTGCATTATAACGGGCATTTTAACGGAGAAGTCGCCCTCAACAACGTGAACCCTAAAGTCCCCAGCAATCCTCCTTTCGAATTCGCGAGTCTGAAAGTAGCTGAGGAGCAAGAATTTAACTGCATTCTTACTTAGGAGGTAGGGGGGACGGGTGGTAGGCACCCTCTTAAGGGAAGTATCCTTCTGGGGTTCTCCCGAAGACGTCACGGAGACATGTGACGGCTAAGCTGTGTTGGAGGTCGAACTCGTTCTCAGTGTGCATCGAAGCTAAACTGAAAGACCACGTGTCGAGTATGATTTCAAACAGTTCCTTCTTGACGTCTTCCCTTATCCCGTCCAGTACGTCTGGTGCAACCCGCTCTAAGAAAGGAATGGTTCTTGAAACCTCAACGTCCCAGTCTTAACGTCGGGGTTAGTCCACAAGAAATCTAGGAGCCCACGGTAAAGGTTAGGGAAGCGACGTATAACATGCTCATCCGTGTACTCGGCATACCACATGTTAACATGGAAGCAAAAGGAAACGTAAAAAACCAAGGCTAACCCTCCATCACTAATAGAGAAGATTAAAGTTAAATGTCCCTAGCACTAAGCGGGGAGACGTGGTGAATGGTGAAGACGTTTAGCGGCTCATACAGCAGACGTCTTAGTAACTTGCCTCTCAATGGCCTCTAAACGTTTGGAGAGATCGGCCACTGCATGTAGTAATACTTTAATGAGGAAACCGTAATTAAGAGCGTAACCATCCTTTGTCCTAACTATTATTCCTTCCTCCTCGAGCCTCCTAGCAGAGTTAGTAACAGCCTGCTTTGGGAGGCCCAGTTTGCTTCTGACCACCGAGGCAGGGACAGCACTCCCTTTAAACTCGTCTAGGAGGGTCTCAATTATCGAGTACATGGTTTTCGATCGGGGGTCCAGTAAGCGCCTCACCACGTCAGCAACTTTTTTCCCATCGTTCTTCGAATGAGCCTTCACATCGAAGCTCATAGTTAAAACCCTACCGAAAATGGCTTATTCAATGGAAAGAGATTTTGATTTTTAAATTTTAGGTAAGAATCTAAAACATGCGAATAGAGGAAAATAAGGCTGGGGTTTGAGACGAGTAAAGGGGGGACGGTCAACGAGGAAAATCACCACTTAAACAGTATTACTAGGAGAAAGGGCTTCGGATTTGTCATTCTCACGTAGGCGTTAATAGAAAAGTTGCTGAAGAAGGAAACCATGAAGAATCTTATAGATTAATGAGGTTTGGCTTTCCTTTTGGTTCATCCATCCATTCGCCTTTAAACTTGCTAGGGATCCGCACTCGTCTCTTAGAAGCGTTGAAGACCTCTAAGCCTAGCGTTCAGTTTCTCAACCAGTAATCTCTTCTTCTCTTCTCTGACTGTGAGCACGTCTTCACTTCTTCACATAGTTGTCGTGTCGTGTTTAACCACTCCGCTCTGGTGAAGGTTGACACGTAAAAAAGGAGCCTCTATGAGCTTGAGAGAATGCGAAAGTATATAAAATAAACGACTGTTAACTTATTTAATGCAACTCTACACTGAAATGGAGGTATTTTGTTGGCAAAGTGGGTGTGTACGGTTTGTGGATACGTGTATGACCCGGAGAAAGGTGACCCTGACTCCGGGGTGGATCCGGGAACGCCATTTGAGGAGTTGCCGGATGACTGGGTCTGTCCCGTGTGCGGGGCGTCAAAGGACCAGTTTGAAAAAGAGGAGTGATTAATGTGAAGCCTAGAGAGGTAAGGAAGGGAGTTTACTGGGTTGGTGCTATAGATTGGGATAGGAGGCTTTTCGACGAGCTAATCCCGTTGCCCGACGGGACAAGCTACAATGCATACGTAGTTAAAGGAAGTGAGAAGACGGCGTTAATAGACACTGTTGACCCGACTATGAGTAATGTGTTGGTAACACACTTAGAAGAGTTGAATGTTAGAAAAATAGATTATGTCGTCGTGAATCATGCGGAGCAGGATCATTCAGGCACATTACCTCAAATATTGGAGGCGTACCCAGATGCCGTAGTTATTGCAACACCGAAATGTAAGAACTTACTTATGGAGTTGCTTCTAGTCCCTGAGGACAGGATTAGGACCGTTGAAGATCGTGAGGAAGTATCATTAGGAGATAGAACATTAAGGTTTATTCATGCTCCATGGGTTCACTGGCCTGAGACTATGCTCACGTACTTGGTAGAGGATAAGATACTTTTCACATGTGACCTGTTTGGATCCCACCTTGCAACCTCAGACTTATACGTGAGTGATGAAGCAACAATCTATGAAGCAGCTAAAAGATATTACGCAGAGATAATGATGCCATTCAGGAATATAATACGGAAAAACCTAGAGAAAATAAAGGACCTGCAAATAGACGTTATAGCTCCAAGTCATGGCCCGATCTATGATAAACCAGAGCTCATACTTGAAGCGTATAAAGACTGGGTCTACTCACCACCCAAAAACATTGTGGTGCTACCTTACATCTCCATGCATGGCAGCACCAAGGAAATGATTGACTACTTTGTAGGGGCCTTAATCGAGAGAGGGGTGGCCGTGAAGCAGTTTGACTTATCTAGGGTGGACATTGGAAAGCTTGCCATGGCGCTGGTTGATGCGGCTACGATCGTAGTAGGGTCGCCCACCGTCCTCACAGGTCCCCACCCAAAAGTCGTTTATGCAGTTTACCTCGCAAACGCATTAAGACCGAAGTTAAGGTATGCGTCGGTGATCGGATCCTACGGTTGGGGAGGGAAAATGCTTGAACAGATTAAAGGGCTACTATCAAACTTAAAGGTAGAATTACTTGAACCCGTCATTATAAAAGGGCGTCCAAAGGATGGAGACTTCAAAGAACTAGATAGGTTAGCCGACGAAATACAGGAGAAACACAAGGAGCTCACGTAAAGAAACAATCGAAAGACGGGGGATGCTTCCTCTCCCATTTTTTAAGTGGTTAAAATCAAAGTAACAGGGATGAAGCGTAATGGCAGCCGGTAGCAGCTATGGGAAGTGATGTGAAGAGCGGCGATGGCTGCATTTTCAACCTCAAAGTGTTGTGGTCGTTGATTGGGTGCGTTGCGAGGAGGCTACACCTTTCTTATAGAAAGGTCCATAAATAGCGTTTTAGAGAAATTAGTTCTTTAAGGGGGGATGTGTTATAATGTCGTCATTTGATGAAGATGCCGTCCTTGATGTTTTAGAGAAGGTGAGTAAAAGTGTTGTGAACATAAGTACGATCAGACTTGTTCATCATATGTTTTACCAGGTTGTCCCTGTGAAGGGTGTTGGCTCTGGAACTATAATTGATCCGAAAGGATACATTTTAACCAATAATCATGTGGTCAGGGGAGCAAGAAAGATAGCAGTAACGCTGTGGAATGGAGAGGTTCTGGAAGGGGTACTGGTCGGAACATGCGGTGTACATGACATAGCAGTTATAAAAGTTGATAGAGACGGGCTGCCTGTAGCGGAACTCGGGGACTCTGACAAGTTGAGAGTTGGACAGAGAGTTTACGCTATTGGAAACCCATTCGGGCTGGCTGGAGGGCCGACGGTGACCTCAGGAGTTATAAGTGCCTTAAACAGGACTATAGAGGCTGAAACAGAGCTGTTAGAAAATCTCGTACAAACCGATGCCGCCATAAATCCAGGTAATAGCGGTGGCCCTCTAGTAGACCTCCAAGGAAAAGTTGTCGCGATAAACACGGCTATAGTACCCTTCGCCCAGGGAATAGGGTTTGCTATTCCTATAAACCTAGCTAAAAAGTGTTCTATGGAAATAATTCAGGAAAGGGTCTCTGCGAAGCCTTGGATTGGCATAATAGGCTTAAGCCTCACCGAGAGAATAGCACGCCAATACGGCTTGCCACTTGTAAACGGAGTGCTCGTGACGAGAGTTGTCGAGGGGGGGCCGGCACAATTGGCAGGGATAAAGCCAGGCGACATAATCTTACGCATGGATGGAGTAGTTATCCGTAGCGTTGAGGACTTGCTTAGAGAGATCCACAAGAGGAAGGTGGGAGAGGCGGTACGTGTCGACGTTCTCCGCGGGAATGAAAGACGCGTTCTTGAACTAACTCTGAGAGAAATGCCATGAGAGAGGAGGGTTACAGTTAAACGACACAAAAAAGAGAATTTCTCCTTTCCGATTCTGGAAAACGGCACATTGAGAAGAGGGACGGGGCGCCTTCGCTTTAGTAAGACCCTCTCATAGTTGGTTTGTACTCCCTGAAGAAGTAGCGTGAGATAATGTGGCGTTGGATTTGAGAGGTTCCTTCACGTATCTGATACAGTTTTACATCTCGAAACAGCTTCGCAATGCGACAGCTTTCCAAGTATCCTCTGCCACCGTAGATTTGGAGGGCGATGACTATTTTCATTGCATCCTCTGACCCGACGAGCTTGGCGCAGCTGGCAGCTATGAAAGCGTCTTCACCTCCATGATCAATAAGCCATGCGGCTTTCCAAGTTAGCAGCCGCATAGCTTCAATGCGGACATACATGTCAGCTATCATGTGTTGGATAGCCTGAAAACTTGAGATTTTACGTTCAAAGGCTCCCCGTTGCTTAGCATAGTTAATAACGTATTCCATTGCTTAACGAGCACTGTTGCCATAGCGCCGATTGCAGGGCGGATATGCACGAACGTCATCATTGCCAACATGAAGACTGAACCTTCCTTATGCGCCTTCTCTATCACTGAGCCGGGAAACTCGCCGGTTTTATCATATTTTGAAGCAACAGGAAGCACCTTATTAAGAGCGAAGTTGCGTGCTTTTTCACGCAGAGCAGCTTGCTCCTCTGAAAGGGTAAAATCAACCATACGTTCTTATCCTCCACTAAGCAAGTGTTTATTATTCAAACTTCATTTTAAATATTAATATAACATCTTAGGGTCCATTTAACGTTAAGTCGGCGTTAGACGTCTGACTTGTTAAGGAGAGGACGTTCCCCATGAATGGTCAATGACAGTTTCTCATGCGAATATTTATGTTGCAAAAATGTTTATAATCACTAGTTATAACATTGTTATAAGTTGCGATTAGGATAAACATGTTAATTAGTGTCAAAAAGGAAGATGGAAGAGCGAATTTAATGGTTTTTCGCTCGGCTTGGTGGTGGAATTGACAGGTGATGTAAAAGAGCTAATTAAGGCCCATGCAGGCTTGGAAAAAGAGGTTTACTTGGATTTCGAGAATGCAAGTCCTGTGCCGGATGAGGTAGTAAGTGCCATGATACCTTACTTTAACAGGACGGCGTATGGGAACCCTACGCTCACCCACAAGCTAGGATGGGAGGCTTACGACGTCATTATGGAGTCGGCGAAGAAGATAGCCGGTTTTATAGGTGCTAGAAACCCGGAGGAAATAAACTTCACCCCAGGGGAAACCGAAGCCAACAATTTGGCGTTAATGGGAACGTGCTTTGGAGGAAGGAGGAAAGGTAAGAAAATTGTTATTTCCGAGATTGAGCCGTTAAGTATAATCCACGTTTGCCAGACGCTTGAAAAGTATGGTTTTAAAACGGTGAGGATACCGGTGGATGGTGAGGGCTTCATTAACATTGAGATGTTGGAGGAGGCTGTTGACGAGGAAACGTTGCTGGTCAGCGTGATGGCGGTCAACAACGAAATAGGAACGGTTGAACCGGTGAAAGAAGCCTTAGAGGTGGTGAAGGACAAAAACCCCGAAGCAGTATTTCACACCGATCTCTCGGATGCTTACGGCAGGGTGAAGTTTGATGTAGGAAAGGTGGAAGTTGACTTGGCGACGATAAGCAGCTATAAGGTTTTGGGCCCGAGAGGGGTGGGGGCTCTTTACGTGAGGGAGGGCGTTAAGCTGGAAAGAATCTTGGAGGGGCAAATCGGGACGCAGAAGTTATGGCCAGGCGTTGAGAACACCCCTCTAATTGTCGGCTTCACTGTAGCATCCGAAGAGGCGTTCAGAAACTTTGACGGGAACGTGGCACACATGAAAAGGATGAGGGATAAGTTGATTAATGGAGTCCTGAACAGGGTGGACGACGTCAGGCTAAATGGGCCGCTTGGGGAGAAAAGGGCGCCGGACAATGTTAACGTAAGCTTTCTCAGGTGTGAAGGGGAGGCGTTAACGATAGAGTTAAGCTTAAAGGGGGTTTATGTTTCTAGTGGAAGCGCGTGTACTAGGAGGATACTTCAACCAAGCCATGTCCTCTTAGCCATTGGAAGAGAGTTTGAGGAGGCGCATGGCAGCATCTTAATGAAAACCACTCGGTATCATACCGATGATGACATGGATTACGTGCTTGATGCAATAGAGGAGGCTGTTGGAAGGCTGCGGAGTATTTACGGGTCTATGGGGGAAACCGGTAATGTCTAGGATGCCTCTTCCTTACAGTCCGAAAGTCTTAGAATTGTTTAGGAACCCTAAGAACCTTGGAAGGATGGAGGATGCAACGGTTCACGCCGTCGCCGGTAACCCAGCATGTGGGGACATGATAACATTTTACCTTAAGATCGATGAACACGATGTGATTGAAAGGGCGAGCTTTGAAAGTTACGGGTGTGCAGCCAACATTGCAACTTCAAGCATTCTGACGGAGATGGTTAAAGGAAAAAAGTTGAAGGATGCATGGGGTCTATCATGGAAGCAGGTTTCCGATGAGATTGGCGGTCTTCCCTCAATAAAGTTTCACTGTGGAGTATTAGCTGTAGGAGCTCTAAGGCGAGCTATACGCTCTTACTATAAGAAGAAAGGTGAGAAGCCGGATTGGCTGCCTGACGAGTTAACTTTTGAGGAAAGGCAGGCGCTGGAAGAGGAGGAGTTAGCGAAAGTTCTTTCCAAGAAACTCAGCAGAGGGGAGGAGAGAAAATAAATGTTTGACCCCTATAAGGTTAGAGAAGATTTTCCGATTTTTCAGAGGAAGATTGAGGGTGAACCGTTGATTTATTTTGATAACGCGGCTACCTCCCAGAGGCCAAGACAGGTAATAGAGACTATTAGAAGATTTTACGAGGAGCATAACGCTAACATTCATAGGGCGGTTCACACACTTTCACAAGAGGCGTCCGAACTGTACGAGGAGGCACACGAGGAAGTAGCGAAGTTCATTAATGCAAAAGGGATTGAGGAGGTTGTTTTCGTTAAGAACACGACAGAGGCGATCAACCTTGTTGCCTACTCTTGGGGGTTAAGGACGCTTAAGCAAGGTGATGAAGTAGTTGTGACGCTAATGGAGCACCACAGCAACATTGTCCCATGGGAAATGATTTCGAAGATTAAGGGGGCAAGGGTTAAATACGCCCAAATTAACGATGATGGAACATTAAACTATGTCAGCCTAGAGCAAGCTGTGACTAGTAAAACCAAGATCATTTGCGTGACACAGATGTCCAATGTTACAGGGGTAATAAATGATGTGGAGAGGATCTCCAAACTGGCCCATGAGAACGATGCACTCTGTATGGTTGACGCAGCTCAGTCGGTTCCGCATATGCCAGTAGATGTTAAAAGTCTAGACGCTGACTTCTTAGCCTTCTCCGGACATAAAATGCTGGGTCCAACAGGAATAGGGGTGCTATACGGTAAGGAAGATGTTCTGAGCGAAATGGAGCCGTTCCTTGGCGGAGGAGATATGATCAGGGAGGTAAGGTATAACTGGCGGGAGGGCGCATGCGAGGTCACATGGAACGAGCTTCCGTGGAAGTTCGAAGCAGGAACAGCAAACATATGCGGTGGGGTTGGGCTCATGGAAGCCATTAGATACCTTAAAAGGTTAGGAATGGAAAACGTACAAAAACACGAGAAGGAATTAACGGAGTACGCATTAAGAAGGCTTATGGAAATTGAAAAGGTAGAAGTTTACGGGCCCGTAAGGAAGGCAAGAGGCGGAATAATACCGTTTAATGTTAGTGGAGTAAACCATCACGACGTAGCCTTACTTCTTGACCAATTTGGGATAATGGTTAGAAGCGGGCTTCACTGCGCGCAGCCACTACACCAGAGGCTCGGATTAAAAGGAACCGTTAGAGCAAGCTTTTACATTTACAATACGCAAGACGAGGTTGACCGCATGGTAGAGGTTTTGAAGGAAATAGCGTGAAGGGGGGTTAAGAATATCTGCGGTAAAAGAGTATGTTGCACACATTGAGGAGGCGTGCGGTGAAGAAAGGGACTTTATCGCCACATTAAAGTACGATAAGAAGGAGGAGGCTATGAAGAAAATCTTAAGTCGGGGAGAAGTTAAAAAATCACTGTCAGACCTGGTTTTTGACGTATCCTTCAAGAATGCTATAATACGCCTGTATAAAACTGGTAAGATGGTTGTGAGGAAGGTTGCAAGTAGAGACGAGGTAGAGAGCATCCTAAATGAGCTCCTACGTTAAAAAAGGGAGAAGCTGAATGCTTTTAGGCTAACCTAAAGAACGACTCTTTCATGGAAGCTGTAAACGTTCATTCTCCGTCCTCTAACAAAGCAGACCAACGTAACCCCAGTCTTTCTGGCAGCCTCAACCCCGGAATATATTGGGCCTGCAATGGAGGCCACTATAGGGATTCCCACACGTGCCGCTTTTAAAACCATACCTGCCGGCTGCCTACCACTACTCACCAAGACGCACTTTGAAAAGTCAGTTCTCCTTAAAGCAGCGCTACCAATCACCTTGTCAACAGCGTTATGTCTACCCACGTCCTCAGCGAAAGCTACCAGAACGCCTTCATGAAACAGAGCTGCAGAATGAGTTCCGCCAGTCAACCTGAACAATGAAGATTTCCTGTTAAGGACGCTAACAAACCGTAAGAGCTGCCCTGCTTTAACCGTATAATCTGAAGCAACAAAGGGTTTACTTATACGGTCAATTAAAAAATAGAAGTCATCCGCTAAGGAACCACACGAAGAGCGGACGACGCCAACCCTACTCGCAACCCTTAACCGCATCTCGACCTCATCTAGACAGTTAACCCTTACAAGGTTACCCTTAACCTGAACATTTAAGATCTCGTCGACCTTTTTTATTATTGCATGGCTGAGAAGCCATCCAACACAGAGCTCTTTTAGCTGGTCAGGCAACGCAAGCAGTGTGGCGACGTGTCTCCTATTAACATGAAGGTTAACAGGAGCCTCAACGACTACAGGGTCGTTCACGAGCTCGGCACGGCCCCTACTCAAATCGACCCTTTTAACCTCCACTTTAACGCTTAGCACGTTCGCATTCATGTAATCCACCATCTTAACCAGAACACAGCAAGACAGATGTTACATCAGGAGGATAAAAAGTTAGTTGAAGTAGAGGTTAAGAGCCTTTAAGTTTCCTTATAATTATCTGGGCGACCCTCCTTCCGCTAAGCAGCATCCCTCCAAAAATAGGACCCATCCTAGGGGTTTGATACGGAGCTGCAACCGACATTCCTGCAGCATATAATCCAGGGCAGACCTCACCTGTATTATCTACAGTAAGCCTTTCAGCCTCCTCCGTCCACATGGACTTTTCACCCTCAACGAGCAAGTCTAGTTCAGGGATTTTTCTCGATGCTACAGCTAGTACTTCGGCGTCATCCCTGTACAGTCGACAACCGCCTTAGCCTTGACGCCTAATGGATCAACGTGAATTCCAGACATTATAACGGACGTCCACTGAATGACTACTCCTACAATTCTAGGCTGGCGTCTCCCTCTAAAAATGACGTCATCCACCGTTACACCTAAGATTATTTTTGCACCTGCATCTATGGCGCTGCTTGCAAGCTTCGCGATCATAGCTGAAGTGTCAACTACGAATAAGCCCTCCCTCACTTTCTCGAAGGGACATCCGATCTCTCTTAGGATCTCGTCTGCAGGCGATTGGACAACGAGCTTGTGGAAAAACATTCCGCCTCCGCCTATTCCTCCACCAAACGAAAGCTTCCGTTCAAACACCACAGTTCTCAGCCCGGACCTAGCTACGTACATGGCTGCTGTTAACCCTGCAGAACCAGCACCAACTATGACTACGTCAGCTTCAGATAGTTTAACCAGGTCTCTTGCGGGGTTCACGCTTGATAGGCTTTTATGGATGGATGTGTGTTTTGGCCTGTCAGGCGTTTCCCGTCATCGGGCTAAGCCTTGATGGGACTTTCGGGGGAACCCCGGAGCCCCACATCCGAAGGTTCAGGACAGCAACAACATCCCTATCAAGAACTAAACAACATTTTTCGCATTTCATTAGTCTGCCCTCATAGGCCGCCATGCGGCCAGAGCAGAGGGGGCATGTCTTGGAGGAGTAGGACGGGTTAACGTATTTAACTGGTAGCCCGAGCCACTTTAGCTTGTATTCGAGCATGAACTGGAACGTCCTAGCATTCCACTTCGAAAGCCTGCGGTTGAGGCCTCTGGCTCCGTGTAGGACCCTGCCTTTGATGCCCCTCAGGTCCTCGAGTATTGCCCCGCTACGTAGCTCCTTGAGCTCCCCGGCTATCCTAGCTGTCAGCTTATGCATGAAGCCCCTAGCCCTATCTTTTTCTCTCCTGGAGTACTTTTGTATGAGCCTCTCAGCCGTCTTGGGCTTGCGCCTGGATAGCTTCTGCAACCTCCTCCTCTTCCCCCTCGTAAATCCTGTGGACGTGGTATAGTTGCCTGAGGTCATACCTGACCACTCCCCCGTTGGTCAGGGCGGTCACGTTAGCCAAGTTCACGTCGAACGAAGCCCAGCCCCTGGGCTCGACACTTCTCGGTTTTCTCTTGAAGTTGATTATGAGCCTGTTCTCTGTTAGTAGTAGTCCGCTGATGGTGTCGAAGTCCTTTGCAGGTAGTCGTACCTTGCTAGGTCTACTTCTAGGTATTGTTTGTTTGGTTTGATGCTGATTTTGAGTTTTCCATCCCTGTACGTGAATAGTGTCGTCTTCACGTAGACCGTCTTCCCCGTTACTTTGGGTTTGGATTTCGCCCTCCCCCTGTTGCGGAGCTTTATCCATCCCTTGGCTAGGCCTATGGCCGAGTTTATTGCTGAGTCGACGTAGTGCTTGGAGTACTTTCAGCTTTTCAGTAGGTTGTTCCTCAGCCTCCTCCTATCCCCGGCTCTGAATTTTAGGTGGGCCTTGCCACTTTCTGGGTGGGTGACGTGGCTCAGAACCCCTTCCAGCGCCTTCCTCTTCGCCTCAAAATATGCTTCTATCAGGTCTCCCGGCGCCTCTACGGGGAACCCTATACGATTTTAATCGCGGTTGCTTCCTCCTTCAAGTATTTTTTCTCCTCGCTCTCCGGGTCCTGCACCTTCCGCTTGGGCCTCGCCGCCCTGGTCCTGCCCTCCTTGGCCCACCTGGCAACGGTGTGTCTGTCGACTCCGAGGAGCTCGGCGACCACGCCGCTCCTCAGCATCCTCCCCCTTCCTACCATACACACCACAAACACCAAAACAAGCAAACATAATAAACTTATCTAAAACACAACAGCTATACAAGGCGTTTTCAACAATAACTTGCGTAATTACTGCCTCGCCAAACTCTACATTATTCATTTTTCCACCTACCCAGCGAGTTGGGTAGAAGGTGTTAACAATCTTAACTACTGTAAAGATAAAAAGCAATTTTGTGCAAGATACCTCCTAAAAGAGGGGGAGGGTAAAACAGAGTGCGGTGCCAAGGTATGTGGAAAAGTCATTACATGTAAACCTGTTACGAGAAAGACGTGTTGCGTTAACAAGCTATACATGTTTTGCTTCGAGAAATGCTTGAAAAGATGGACGCAGCAATGGCTAAAACGGCAGATATGATCAGGCCATTCTGTTAGCGCCCCCAACGCAAAGCAGGAAGGCAACTCGGTTAGACAGGTTAGCTGCACAGATCGCAGGTATCCGGTAGTATGGCAACGTCCTTATGAAGGCGTACATATTAAGTGTTCAGCGCGGAGCCGTGAACAAAGACCGCAAAACCTAGATATCACATCCTTAGGTGACAGACGTTCATTAGCTATCTCGTCAGCTATGTCTTTTATGATCTTCCTTACTTCACTTATGGATTCGATATTCTTTAAGTACTTTTCACCACGCTTAGAATATAAGTAATAACTTATCGCGGCTTGAGTGATACCAAGCTTTTTAGCGGCAACCACCTGCGAGAAACCATAATTTTCAATAAGCTCTCTAGCGATTAGGGAGCGAAGGGCAGGAAGCACGTAACGTACGATAATCTCACATGGAGGGCGCATAGCCAAACACCACCATTATTATTAGTTATTTACTATTTTAAATAATTATTAAAGAGAGGCGTGCTCAGGTACTTTAATCCGCTGTCAGGCAGCACGGCGACTATAACTTTTCCTCTACCAAGCTGCTTAGCTTTCCTCAAAGCAACGTACATGATCGCTGCAGAGCTCATCCCTATTAGCAGCCCTTCTTTCTGAGCGATCATTCTGGCAACCTCGAACGTTTTTGGCACTTCCTCCCGCGAGATCTCAACTACTTCATCGAAGAATTCTCTCTTAAAAAGCTAGGTTGGATATGGTTCGTTCGG
>JAUQZD010000023.1 GCA_030587405.1 Candidatus Freyrarchaeum guaymasense
AACGGCTTCCCCGTAGCAGGATCTACGGCGCCACGCTGCTCGGTGCAGTTTCCACACCCCAGGCAGGTGTAAACGCTCTCAACTAGGGAGGGAGAGTACTCGAGCACTCCTTCCAGTATTCCGCGGGCAACCAGTATTCTCCCCCGGGCGAAGTGGTGTTCAAAGCCTCCTGTAACCTCGCGGACCGGGCAAACCAAACGAACGTCCTCGGTGTACTTGCCTCTGCATATGCCGCACCTCGCACACCTATAAATCGCCGCCTCTGTTTTAATGCCGAAGACCCCTCCGTCGCCGATGAATAAACCTGTAATGTCCGGGCCCCCCAGCTTCACACACGAAAGCCCTTTTTGATGGACGTTCGTCCCTGGTCCTCCACCTGTCTGAACGATGTCCCCTGTTGGCAGGACAACCTTTAATCCTAACGCCGCACTAATTTGCAAGTGGAGCCTTACAGGGCTGTTAGGAAGCTGGGAGTTGAAATGAGGGTGCTCGACGTAACAGAGCTGGTGGCTGAGGCCGTGAAGCCGTAAGGGACGTTGCCCTTAAATTCCGCTGAAACCGGGAGGAGGTTCGCAAATTTTAAAGGGTTTAAGGTGTTTACTTGAACATGTTGGCATTGAAGGACTTAAAACGCTCTCTTCACACCTTGTTTCGGCGTAGTTGTTGCCCCCAAAACTACTTTTATATGTAGAAGTGTTTAGAGTTAAGAGTGGATGAGGGTCTAACTGGGGAATGCTGGCTAAGAAGGTTGATTGCCATGTCGAGTTCCGTAAGGGTATTAATGGACGAGTTCCATAATGAGCAAACTAGGCTTAGAATCTATAACGAGCTGAAGAATAGGATGGTTACGGAGTGGGGTATAGAGCTGTATATAAACGCTTCAAGCCCGATCACGCAAACGCTTCTGGAGCAGTATTCAGCGCTGGTGATAATTGGCCCCAGAAAAGGAGCGAGGGGGACGGAGTTTAAGCTGGACGAGCTCTTTGCCGTCGTGAAGTTTGCTGAGGAAGGAGGGATCGTCCTGTTCACTCCGAGCCCTAACAGCAGGGAGTACAAGGAGAACTTTGTTAACAAGCTTGGCATAGACTACATGGGGGCTAGCTCTAAGCTTGCAACCGACTTCTCTCCGCACCCGTTCGTTAAGGGTGTTAGTAAGCTGCAGGCTCCATGGTTCAGGACGACTATGACCACGCTTGAGTGGACGCCGATCGTCAGGGTGCCTTTAGGTGTTAGGTCTTTCCCGGTGGTAGCACTCAGGGAGTATGGTGAAGGTGCTTTCATCTACGTCTCAAGTGTGATGCTGTTCTCACAGAACTTCCTCAGAAAGTTTGACAATGCCAGACTTGTCGAAAACATTTTCACATGGATAAGGGATTCCGGGAAGAAGATGTACGTGGAGGAGGAAAGGGTCCCGACGGAAAAAGTTACCGTTCCTCCACCATCGGAAGCCAAGAAGTTCTGTCCACACTGCGGCTCAGAGGTTCCACCATACGCCATATACTGCCCCAACTGCGGGGCAAGCCTCGAATAAAATGGATCTCAAAATGGATCTCAGGTTGAATCACGGTTTCACTTGAACTTTTAATCCAGTCCTTTTCACAGGCGGATTAAGGAGGAAGTCTTTAAGTTTATAATCGCTCTTTCCGGCTTAGCTACTGCTTGCAGCGGCAAAACCAAGCACTTTCTTATTTTTGGAGAAGCTGTTATCTGATGTGGGTTCGTCTAAGACGGAAGCCCGGCTGCCGCCTTTACGGATATAGCAAGAAAGATAGCTCGCGACGGGGTTGACGAAGCAAAGGCTACCGGCGCGCAAGCCATAGTGACAGCGTGCCCACCATGCGTAACAGTCTTAAGACCTCCCACAAGGAGAGCTAAAATGGAAATATACGAGTTACCAGTACTTGCAGCGAAGTCCATGGGACTAAAAATCTAACTTTTCCTTGCCTAACAAGGCCCTCCCGCTTAAACTACCCACAAGACGTAGCTATCCTTTCTGATAAGGTAACAGCTTCGATATTCACCGGAACAAAGGAAAACATTTCCCTACGTTCCCGTTGCCAGTTTTAACCCCCCATTTCGTGAGTGTTTACGGTTGCTTAACCGGCAATTTAAGGAGCCGCACGTTGGAAGCCCGTTAACCTTTAAATATCCAGTTAAAGATAAAGGAATGCTTGAAAGCTCCTTTATCACGGGGCGTTTCACTCTGAACGTGAGAAGAGGTGTTGCTGGTGAAGCTAGACTTAAAGAAAAAATTGAGTGGTATAATCCAAATTGACCCTAAAACTTGGATGTGGAAGATTCAAGTCGACCTTCAGAAGCTTGAAGCTTACTCTAAGACCTCGGACCCTAGGTTCCTGGGTGGGGACCTGGCCTCCCTCAGCGAAATATACACCGTTTCCGAGATAAACACGGTCTTTAGCGATCATGTGGGGGTCGCGTCGGTCTTCGACGACATAGCTTCCTTCCCGCACGGTCAAATATTAGAGAAAAAGGTGACCTTGATAGTTGCCCATCCCTTAATTCTCAAAGGCAACTTTTCAATCAAATATTTAGAGGAGCGCTCCGTCGGGAAAATCAAATATGCCAAGGCTAAACTTGACATATACGATAAAGACCAGGACAGGGAGGTAGGCGTAGTCTACGCCATGTTTAACGATAAAGGCGACTTTGTAGGCTTCACAACCCCACCAGAATCCTTGCTATTAAACGTTTAACCCTCTTTCTCCTTCTTTTCGTTTTCTCCTAACAGCTTTTTAAACTCCTCCACCACCGTCGTGAAGCCTGCTTCCTCATCGACCAGCCTCCACTCTTCCTCCTCCCTCTTTTCCTCCTCCCTCTTTTTCTCCTCCACCCTTGAAGCTGGCTTCTCAGCGGTACCTGTAGCTTCCGTCACCGTCCTTTTTCCTACTGTAGGGTGTGTCTGCGTGTATGCTTCCTCTCCCCCAGCCTCGCTTGGAGCAGACGCCGTCGCAACTCTTTCCCTTATTTCTTCCACTAGCGCGGATGATACCATAACAGGCTTCGCCTCCTCCATCAACTCCTTTACACTTTTCTCAATGGAAGCTATCCTAATATCGAACCCGTCAACCCTCCTCTCCAACCCGACGATCATTTTCTCAACCGTTTCAAGCCGCTTCTCCACTTCCGCCATGTAACTTGACAGAATACGCGAAATACTCTCTATGCCATCCTTAATCACGGTTAAGTCGACTTTCTCGGCTTCCCCCTCTCTCTTGGCGTTCCTACCTAAAATAGGCATCTTCCCCACTTCTCAAAACTCGAACAACCATTAACAAACCTCAAGAACTACCTTATATATTTTTTACTTATTTACTTAAACTTCATCATTCAACTCCAATAATAACTAAAATTACCTTAATAACGTTTAACGCCAAGGAGCAAAATGCTTTTTAAGTATTTTTAGGTGGTTGATAGCGTCTCAGGTGGAGAGAGGATGGTGCCTCTTGAAGGTGACGGAAGACGTGTACTATTATCCCGGTAAACTTTTCGACTCGAACATCTTCGTCGTCCTAGACCCGGCTAAGGGGAGGTTGATGGTGATAGATACTGGAACTGGAATGTTCTACGATGACTTCAAGAGGAGGCTCATTAAAGACGGTCTCAACCCCGAGGACATCTCAAAGGTCGTCTTGACGCATGTGCACGTGGACCATAGCGGCGGCCTCGCTCGTATTGCAGACGAGTTCTCACCTGAAGTTCTCGTGTTCCATATGGAAGCAGACAGCGTGGAGGAGGGTGGGGATGGCCTCCTCCTGGCTGAAATGTTCAATTTCCCGTTCACGCCGACGAAGGTTCACGTCCGCCTCAAAGAAGGCGACACAATACGCTTCGGCAGACTGCTCCTAGAGGTGCTAAACACGCCGGGTCACACCATAGGGTCGATATGCCTGTACGACCGCGAGAGGAAAATACTGTTCTCGGGCGACACAGTTTTCACCCATGGCTCCTTCGGCAGAGTGGACTTCCCCACGGGGAGCCCGCAGCAGCTACTGGAATCCTTGGAGCGCCTGAGCAAACTTGACGTCGAATACCTCCTTCCGGGACACCTAGACATTGCAAGGGGGAACGGGTCGGAACACATAAAACTCTCATTAAAGTACGCTAAAGCACTCCTCTGACCGGGAGGCTGAAAGGAGAGAAGCCTTAACCCTAAATTTCCTCTTCCTCCCACTCTAACTCTTCACCCTCCTCTTCCTCTCTCTCTAAAAGTATAGGCTCCTCCTTCACCATCTGGGGAGTGTACTTCCCCTTGATAACGTACCTGTAAAATATAACTTCGCCGGCGGTGAGGCTCTTCCTCGTTATCTTAACTATGTCCCCTGGCTTAGCCCCTATAGCCTTGACCGCCGGGTCCGTATCCTTTATCTTTGGGAGTTGATACTCCTTCACGTGGAACGTTTCGAGCAGCCACCTCCTCTCCTCCTCACCCACGATCTCGTGCTTGGGGACTAGCTCATGGTCGAATATGTTGAAGTGTGGGTAGTCTACTAGCAGCTCGATGCCGCTTTCCTCCGCCAACGCCTCAGCGTTTGGGGTGCTCCTCTTCCCCCCCATGAGAAGCCCCTTATCCGCATTAAAACTGCTCATGTTCTCTTTAAGCTCTCGAACGATCGCTGTTCCAACAACCCTAGTGGACGGGACGATCTTGACGACGATCCTCTGCCCTACTCCATCCTTCTCAACGTCAACCACAAACACCGAGTCCTTAGGCGTCTCTTTCAAATCAACGATTTTATATCCTCTAAGGGTGAGAATAGTCTCGATCTTACTAGCCTCCACAAGCAACCCCCCTTGCCAACGTGAAAGCACGCCAACAAAAGCAGAAAGCCGCTGTTTAAAAAGGCGATCACAAAAACCCTTAATAACCTTTTCTCTCAAAATCCTCATCCCTCACTCCAAACATCTGGAGCACGCTTAAAAAAGCCACTTTCCGCTTTTGCCGTGCCTTCCACCCTTAAGCAACACACACGAACCAAAATTGTTATGTGTTGAAAAATGAAAATTTAAGATCAAAGTGTGGAAGCAAGAAAAGGGAGGATTCCACCTTTTGAGGCATTTAAACAAGAAGTTAGTCGTACTGGTTTTAGTGGTGGTCCTCGCGTCAACCTCGATAACGTTGACGGCCATCTTCCATGCACCCTCAACTGCGCCTGTGATCGTGCTGCCCACCCCGTCCACGAAAAACCCATCCGACACCACGCTGTCAAAGATAGATTCAAGGATTAAATCTATGATGGCTAAAGGAGATTTAAATAGCGAGGCAGAAATGTTCGTCCTCTTCCGCGGCGTCTCCTCGTCCTCCGGGGCGGAACTCCTCAAGTCGCTTGGAAACGTAACCATCCTCAGAACATACACCATAGTAAGCGGCGCCCTTGTCAAGGCGCCACTGGGAATGGCAACCAACATAGCATCCCAAAGCTACGTGAAATCGGTAACCTACAATTATAAGGTTAGAGTTCACAGCATAGCTGTGCCGGCCGCCTCGGGTTTTGCCACAGCACAGTACTCAGCCAACCTGGACCAGATAGGTGCAACCAGACTCCATAATCTAGGCATAAACGGCACGGGGGTCAAGGTTGCAGTGCTCGACACGGGGATAAACACCCATAAAGCCCTGCCCGAAGACAGGATAATATACTCCTACAGCTTCGTCTCAGGCGAGGACGCTAAAGACTACAATGGCCACGGAACGCACGTTGCAGGGATCATAGGGGGCTACGGGCCAAGCTATACAGGCGTGGCGCCAGGGGTCCTGCTCCTTAACATAAAAGTTCTCGACAAGAACGGTGAAGGAGACCTCTCAGACTTGGTGAGCGGAATACAGCGGGCAGTAGCGCAGGGAGCCAACGTGATTTCCATATCAGCCGGGGCGGAAATAGATGATCCAAACGACCCGGTGTGTCAAGCAGCCAACAACGCCATGCTTAACGGCGTCGTCGTGGTGGCTGCAGCAGGAAACGAGGGGCCTGACGGTGGAACAGTTAACGCTCCCGGGGAGGCAGCCCTGGCGATATGCGTTGGCGCGGTGGACTCCAACAATGACGTTGCAAGCTTCTCTAGCCGTGGCCCGACAGCCGACTATAGGGTTGGCGTGGACCTTGTAGCCCCCGGCGTGGACATAGTCTCCCTAGATTACAGTGACAGCAACGGGTATGTTTCGATGAGTGGAACCAGCCAGGCGACACCCCACGTATCGGGAGTTGCAGCCTTGCTCTTAAGCTACAACTCTAGCCTGACGCCGGTGACCATCAAGGCAGCCCTAATGTCCACCGCTGTAGACCTGGGCGAGAGCCCTTACGCCCAGGGAAACGGGCTGGTTAACGCTTCAGCAGCATATGACCTGCTCGCCAGCGGCAAGGTCCCCGTAGCCATATCGCCGAAGAGCCTGGAGCTTACAAGCTTCAACTCGCAGCTGTCCATGGTCGTCAACTTCACCCTGATAGGTGGCTTATCCAGAACCAGCTACCTCAGCAGCGTTAGGGTTGAAGTTGATGGGGGCATATCAAGCATCACAACGCTCTCCACGTCTGGGCCGTTCGACCTGAACAACACGCAGAAGTTCGTGTCGGTAACGTTGTACATCCCCTCATCCTACATGACTCCCTACTTCTCGGGCTCGATAAAGCTGGTTAACAGCGACGGCGACGTACTTGCCTCAGCAACCATCCAAGGTGTAGGTTCAACATTATACCTGCTGCTCTTCATGCTGAGCCAGGAGGCGGAATCCTTCTACGTGACCCTCGCCATCATTGTAGGAGCCGTGCTGATCGGCGGAATAGTAGCCATAGCAGTCGCTGCCGTGATATACGTCAGGAGGAGGAAGCCTCCAGAGGAAGGACTGGCACCAGCGCCAGAGCCAGCAGTGCCTCCACCGTTCGAAGGGGGCCCCTTCCGGTGGCCCTACTAACACCCTTCTTTTTCCCCTCTCGGATAAGCGTTCGGTTGGTGGTGTCGTTGCTTAACCGCTCTAGGAGAAGCATGGAATCCTTCTGGAGTGCTGTGAAGGACATCTTCGACCATAACGTTCTAGACCATTTATCTTCCTACCCCGCTCACTCACCCACAGAGCACGCTAAATTAGAAGGCTCCGGCCGCTTTGCCCACTCGGTTAGGGTCGGATACTTAAGCTTCGTCCTATCCAAGCTTTTCAGGTGTGACCCCGTGGTCTGTGCGAGGGCAGGGCTGTTGCACGATGTAGGCTACGACGTCGGAGAAGCAAAAAACCCTCTAAAGCAAGTTGTCCTCCATGCAGGGAGGGGAGCCGCACTAGCTAGAAAGATGGGTGAAAGCGCCGGCGTCGTGTCAGCGATAGAATCCCACATGTTCCCTATAGGCAGCCCGCCGAGAACCATCGAAGCGGTGGTCGTATGGCTTGCCGACAAGCTGGACGCCGCCCTAGACCTGATCGGCATGTCCCCCATACTGGAAAGCTTCGCATCTAAAATACTGGAGGCCATGATGGTTGGAAGACGTCCCTGAACCCTACCTCATAAGGCGGCACGTATCCTCGACTCTTTCACTCCTCTCCAGGGTTGTAGGGGTGGAGAAAGTCTCCTTGATCCTCGTCTTCGGCAGCATGCTGGATGGCTGCTTAACGTCGGTCAGCGACGTTGACACACTCATCGTTTTGAGAAACGTGAAGCCCGCGGACGTGAGGAGGGCGGCTCAAGCCCTGAAATCCCTCGAACCTTCCCGGAAGGGAGGAACCATCCTCGACGCCATCCTGAGAAGCGTTGAGGGCAGAACAGGCATGTTCCAGTCCTTTTTCGTCTGCAGTGAGGAATCATTCCTGTCGGGTGACTTCGCATCCATCTTCTCCCTAAGCAAAGCAATGTCCCTCCTCCTCGCCCCCTCCAAGCTTGTCCTTGGAAGCGTCCTAGACGGGGCTAAGGTGGTTTACGGCTCCCTCCCCCTCCCCTTCCCCCCACATCCCAGGCCAACACCCATCCAGCTGATTAAAAGCCTCTTAATGAACCTCCTCCTCTCCCTTTCAGCCCTCCTTATATCCCCCCTAACCGGGGAAGCCGCCAAGTACGCGCTGGAAGCCGGGAAGTGGAGCATCATGGCATCCTACTACTACAACTACTCGAGAAGGATCTCCATTAAGAAACTTCCGGAAGCCCTTAAAGGGAGACTACGCAGCTACGCTCAAAAACTATTGAGGAGAAGAGAAAAATACTACAATGACCCCGTCATCCTAGCATTAACACCGATATTCTCCATCATGGTCCACGTCCTCGCCCTTAAGAGGGGCCTCTTAAAATCACACTAATCCCCTCCAGAAACCGCCAGGAACCCGTTTAACCCCTCCAGCTCCGCTGAGGCTTCCCACCCTCCCACCGACCCCCTCGGAGCAGCGTTACCATGCGGGTTTGACCGTGGAGGCGGGCCGTGCCATGCTAGCCACTTTCAGCCCCTTCATCCGTTTAGGTTCCGTAGACCTCTAGTATTAGGTCCTTCCTGTCCTTCCTGCTGAGGAGGAACTTGCACCTGGGATACTTCCCCGTCGCCGCACACTCTACTTCGACGCCATTCCACTCCTCACCTGTCGCCTGTGATAGGAGTCCCGCACCGTAACCGCTAAGGTACATGCACACGGGCTCTTCCGACCCTTTAAGGTTCTCTGCTATGGGGGAGTTCTCTACGTAAAACGTTACTTCCCCCTCCTCTACTTTCTCCACGCTCATCTTCCCCCATCCCATTATAGTGTAGAAGGGTGAAACATCCTTCATCATCTCTTTAACGTCTCTGGGTGTCCCCATTATCTCCTCCAGGATGGTGAAGTCCTTCCTCCCGCACTCCTTCCCTGCCTCGTAGATCGCCTCTAAAAGTGCTTCCCCAGCTATCCTCCTTATCCACTTGTGTATGAACGCTATCATTTCAGGCCTGGTAAGCCAGACACGCACGCTCTTAAAATAGAGGCTTCCAGAATCCAGGTTTAACCTGATCATTTCCTTAAGTGCTTTTTCATTCAGCCCCATCATCACCCCTCTCAGAGAATTTTTTCAAGCTCCTTAGACGTGTTCTCCATCTCTAAGAATATGTAGCCCAGGTTTGCGTCAGACGTTGCTACGACCATGAGGACGGCTCTCCCCCCGACGTCGGCTAAAACCATGACTCCCCTCTCC
The DNA here is from genome assembly GCA_030587405.1 of Candidatus Freyrarchaeum guaymasense. The sequence continues at coordinate 9,150 of JAUQZD010000023.1, forward strand.
CCTTCTATGAAAATGTTCCTTGGCCTTCCAAGCTTCATCTCCTTCAAGCCTTCAGCCCCCATCCTCAGTATTGAAGGAGGTATCGCCGCGACAACCTTCTCGTCGAATCCTGGCGGGAGCGTTGACGCTATCAGAAACCCCCTGTTACTCACGAGGGCCGCCGCCTTTATCCCGGGAATATCCCTCAGCTCACCCAGCTTATCACCTATCTTCCTAAACTTTTCCGCCATATCAACTCCTCCCTTCTTCTCGAACTCCGACAACATTTCAAGTATCTTTATCTTTAAGGGTTCAAACACCGAGGCATCACCATTCCAAGCCTTAAGCCTCTCCCTGACGTCCCCCTCCAATTTCGAACCGACCTCGTCGAGGAACCTGCCGGCCTCCCCCTCCCCTCCTCCGGATATCCTAACAGCAAAAATAATATCTCCAACGTGTTCGTAGATTATTGTCTTACCCTCAAAGTCTATTTTTCTAACTTTCGCCTCCTCCACCTCCTCCCCGAACTTTGAGACAGCACTTAGAAAGCCGGAGATGAGGTTTGGATCAACCACCTGCTCCCCTCCCCCGGCTGGAACATGAACCAAGCACACCCCATCCCTGTGGAAGATGCGAACGTCAAGGATCTTGACAGGCAACCAGCTCACCGTTCCCCTTTACAGTTGAGTAATCTCCAATTTAACATTTTAAATTTTGTGAGTAATAACCTTTCACCACTTAACGCCAGCCACTCACGGCCAACTCGAAAGAACATAATTAGCAAGACGCTACATTAACAGGAAAGCTTGGAGGCATTCACGCTCAATGATCGACGAATGAGATGGTGGCTGTATGGGCTGCTGCGGGAGCAACGTACTGTGGTTTAAGGGCGCTTGTCGCCGCCAAGTCGCCGCCAAGTCGCCGCCAAGCATCACCTCCGCGTGGATGGTTGACCCGTTGATAAACTTTTCCCACTGGCAAATAGGTAGAGGCGGCTTGATCGTCGTGATAGCGGACGCCCCTCAACCCCGAGCGAATATTGAACATAGGACTGGACGCCGACGAGATCACGCGCAGGCCAAAAAGCTGGAAACCCCGAACAAAAGGTCGAGAGGGGCTTACTCTCCGCCTACTCAAGGCACGTGAGCTCAGCGAGTAAGGGTGCAATAAGAGAAGCCTGAAGCAGAGAAGCTTGAAAACGCTGCATCCACACTCCATCTAGCAGTTTCCCCTTCCTTTGGAGGCGGGCAGACGTAGGGGCTGAAGCTCACCTGGCTGTGATGCTGGCTTGAAGGTTGCAGGAGCGGCGCTGAGCCCATTTAAGCACTTCTCCGACAACCCTGACGGCTCTCTCCACATCCCAGAAGTAAGGTATATTAAGCTTAACTAACCCCTTCCGCAGCTTCTCGGAAACCCCCTCCTCGACTTGGAAAAGGACGGCTACGAGCAACTTGTTCCCTCCGGCAGCCTCCCGGAAGGCCTCCTCCACGTCAAATGATATTTCCTCCATGAGCTCTAGAATCAAGAAGACCAGGTCGACTCCGCCGTCGTTGACGAGTGCGTTGACGGCAACTCTATGCTTCTCCCCCACTTCGACCCCGTCTAGCCTAGATGGAGGCCAATAGTCCACAGGGTTGATGCTCGGGCTGAACGGGCTTAAAACCTTCTCCCTAATCACCTTCTCGGTTTCCTCCGAGAGACGGGCTAGTGCCAATCCGTTCTCCTCAAAGCACGCTGTTGCAAGGGAGATCGCCCCGGAGGAGGGGCCGATAACGGCCGCCCTGTTCCCTCTTGGAACACCGCTCAGCAGCACCCTCGCAGCATCAAACATTTCACCATACTCTGAAACGCATATGGCGCCGGAATCCCTCAGCTTCTCAGCCTCACCCCTACAGTAAGCAACCACAGGCTTAACGCTGGCAGCCTCTCTAACCCCCTCCAGAACCTCCCCCGTCAACCTGCAGAAGTAACAGAGTATCACCCTTGTCTCCCCGTCCATGGCAAGATACTCCAGGACGTCCTTCTCCCCAACATCGCAAGCATTCCCAACGTGGACTAGCTTGCTGAACCCTAACCCCTCCGGCTGCCACCACCCTAAGCTACAGGTCAGCCCCCCACTATGCCCCACGTAGCTCGCAGCGCCAGCCTCAAACCGCCTAACAGGGGTGAGCATCGGGGCGAAGCGCCTGGAGAAGTTCACGAGCCCTATACTGTTCGGCCCAACCACCCGAACCCTCCACCTCCTCGCCCCCCTCAGGATGGCCTCCTCCCGCCTCGCCCCCTCCTCCCCCCTCTCCGAGAATCCGGAAGACGCCATAATAACGCTTCTAACCCCGAACTCGGCTAGCTCGGCGAAGGCGTCAACGGCAGCGTCGGGAGGGAGGACAACCACCCCGAGCTCCGGAACCTCGCCCAGCGCGTCAACTCTGGGCACAGCTGGAACACCAAAGACCCTCTCAGCCCTCGAATTAACAACGTACAACCTCCCCTCAAACCCTAACGTGACAATGTTCTTAACAATCTGGTAGCCGAACTTCCCCGGGGTGGAGGAGCCACCCACAACCACGACACTTCTAGGGTTAAAAAACGAGTCAAGAGACATTTAAACCCCCCAGATCATCGCCTCCCTAAGCGCCGAGCACGAAGAGCACCTGACGCAGCCAGCCTTATTAACCAACGGGTTAACCCCGAAGTCGAGGAGGATCCTCCTCAAGCTCCCATACAGCCTGAACATCCGCTCCGGGGATGGAGGCTTCAACCCCTCCATGTCCGTGCCCCGAATCGGAATCAAGGGGACGAGGAACGGCACAACCCCCATGCGGGCAGCCTCCTCCGCCCCCCACAAGATGCTCCCATCCCCCTCCCCTAACCCGGCGATGACGTAGGTGCTAACCTGCCCCTCACCGAAAGCGTCCACCGCCTCGCGCCAAGCCTTAAAGTACTCCTCTTGGGGAACCTCAGCCTTACCCGGGCAAACCCTCCTCCTAACCTCCTCGTCAAACGTCTCAATGTGGACCCCCACAGTGTCAACCCCTGCGTCGGCGAGCATCCCAAACACTCCCTCACCCCTAGGAGGCTCAAGCTGAACGTGGACGGGAACGTCATAGCTCTCCTTTAACGCCTTGGCAGCCTCCATCAGAAGGCTGGCCCCCCTGTCAGGGGACGCCGGGGTGCCGGTGGTTATCGTAACATGCCTGCAAACCCCCTCCTCAAGCGCGGCGCCGACAACCTCCACCAGCTCCCTCGCCGTCTTACGGGCAACGGTCAAGCCGCCCCTAAGGGAAAGCTCTATCCCGCAAAACTTACACCGCAGCCCGGAAGCCCACCTCACACAGGTCTGAAGCAGAGTCGTGGCAACACAGTCCCTCCCGTGGAGGAGGGCTATCTTCCACATCGGAACCCTAGTCGAAGTGACACGATGGTAAAACCTCGGAACAGGGACAGGTTCAACCTCAACCACCCTCCTGTCCCCCTCAAACACGAACCACCTATCCTCCACCCTCCTCAGGGAAAGCCTCGACGTCCTAGCAAAGGACGGCCAAACAGGAGCGTTCACAACTGCTCCGCCATCCAGAACCAGGTGCCTCCCGCCAGCTGGCCCAGCCCCAGTCCTTCTACCCCCGTTAAGCCCGTCCTCAACCCTCAAGCCACGGCACAAAATCTCAACCTTAAGGCGCGTAATGTTCACCGGCACCACCTTGCTGACGAAAATTTCGGCAACAACAAAGGAAACAACATATATAACTCTTACCTTCACCCTCCCGAACAGAAAGATCACAACCGTTAAAAGGAAAAAATCAAAACTTGTCCTAAAGCCTGGGGATGAAGAATTGAGCCGGGCAGGCCAAGCGCTAACGATGATAAGGCAAACAGTTAACCGGACAGTAGCCTTCCAAACAGCCGCCTTCCTCATAGCCACCATATGCTTCTACGCCGCCAACATCGCAGTCCTCCTATCCCCCTCAACCCCCCTACACACCACGCAGCCACACCCAGCCACACTCCTCCTCAACCCCCACATAAAAACAACACCCATAGGCTCATACTTAATCCTAAACGGCAACTTCTGGATACCCATAACAGCCAACCCGGCAATCCCCGACACCCTATTCATCATCGGAACACTAACCCTCACCTCAGCCCTCGCGCTAGACCTCCACCCAACCACAGCACCAAACTGGTATGGAATCCTAAAGGCAAAGCACCCCGTCGAAAAAGTGCATCAAGCCCTAACCAAAACAATGGCGAACAAACGCTTCCTCATAACAACATCCACCATCCAAACAGCATCCGCAACCCTAACCATAACCGCATTCTACCACTACGCCGTGGGATACCTAGTTAACGGCGGCCTCCAATGGGAAATCCCCCTCACACCAACCATCCACATCAACGTGATAATACCGGCAGCACTAGCCGCAGCCCTCATCCTAACAAACAAAATAGCAATCTACAAGAAAATAGGAAAGCACCTCACCACCCAACAAAAATGAAACCAAACCACACCTAAAAACGCAACCCACCTCCACTCCGCCTCCACCCCCAACACCACCTAAAAACCGACCAAAAACACCAGGACAAACTCCTCCCGTCAAGAACACCGCATCCACCCCAACGATCCATCCCCTAAACAGCTTAAATGGAAGGATAAATGAACCCCGAATGAACATGAACGAAGAACACACGGGAAAGGCTTAAAAACCCCCCTAGGGAAGTTAGGGTTAAAGGCGTAACATAGCATTCAATCATCACCGAGGTGGACGGCTTGTCAGCAAGAATCAAAAAAATAGAAGAAATCACCAAGATGATGGCTAAAAAAGAGCAAATACGGAACTTCGGCATAATAGCACACATCGACCACGGCAAAACAACCCTCTCAGACTCCCTCCTCGCCGAGGCAGGCCTCCTCTCCCCGACCATAGCCGGGCAAGCCCGAGCCCTAGATTATCTTGAAGAAGAGCAGAAGAGAGGGATCACCATCAAGTCAGCAAACATATCCCTACTCCACGAGCTAAACGGAACACCGTTCCTGGCAAACCTTATAGATACGCCTGGACACGTGGACTTCACGGGCCATGTGACTAGGGCTTTACGTGTCATTGATGGTGCGGTGGTGGTTGTGGATGCTGTTGAGGAGGTTATGGTTCAGACTGAGACTGTGACTAGGCAGGCTTTGGCTGAGCGGGTTAAGCCTGTTCTTTTCATTAATAAGGTTGATCGTTTGATTCGTGAGTTGAAGCTTGATGATCGTGCTGTTCAGGAGAAGTTTAACAGGATTATTCGTGACTTTAATGGTTTGATTAGTTTGTATGGTGAGAAGGAGTTTGCGGGGAAGTGGAGGGTTAATCCTGCTAATGGTAGTGTTGCTTTTGGGTCTGCGCTTCATGGGTGGGGTTTCACTATTCCGCAGATGCAGGAGCTTGGGTTGAAGTTTGGTGACATTGTGGCGTACTATAGGGAGGAGAACGTTGAGGAGCTTAGGAAGCTTCTTCCGGTGCACGCCGCCGTCCTGGACATGGTGGTTAAGCATTTGCCTAATCCTCTTGAGGCGCAGCCTTACAGGATTCCCAAAATATGGCATGGGGATCTTAACGGTGAGGTCGGGAAGGCTATGTTGGAGTGCGACGAGGATGGGCCTACGGTTATTTGCTTGAATAATGTGGTTGTTGATCCTCATGCTGGTATTGTTTCGACGGGGCGCGTGTTCTCCGGGACGATCAATGAGGGTGACCGTGTCTACCTTTTGACTGCTAGGAAGGGTTATAGGGTTCAGCAGACTAGTATTTACATGGGGGCTAGGCGGGCTATTGTGAAGTCTATTCCTGCTGGGAACATTGCGGCTATGCTTGGGTTGGAGCTTGCTAGGGCTGGTGAGACGGTTGTGGCTGAGGAGTTTAAGGATTCTGTGGCTCCTTTTGAGAAGATTAAGTATGTTTCGGAGCCGGTGGTTACCGTCGCGGTTGAGCCTAAGCATCCTAGGGATCTGCCTAAGCTTGTTGACTTGATGCAGAAGCTTTCCATTCAGGATCCGAACCTTGTTGCGACGATTAATCAGGAGACTGGGGAGTACCTTTTGTCGGGTATGGGTGAGCTTCACCTTGAAATTTCTCTTAAGGAGATCCAGTCTCAGATAGAGGTGACTGTTTCGCCTCCAATAGTTGTTTACAGGGAGACTGTGACGTCCACTTCTCCTCCAATACTGGGTAAGAGCCCTAATAAGCATAACCGTATCTGGATCGTTGTTGAGCCTCTTAACGAGGAGACGATCAACCTCATTGCTGAGGGGGAGATCTCGGAGTATCAGGATAGGAACGAGAGGGCGCGCATCCTCAGGGAGAAGGCTGGCTGGGACTCTCAGGACGCTAGGAACCTATGGGCGATAGACGAGCACTTTAACGTTGTCGTGGACAGGACGAGGGGTATCCAGTACCTGCGTGAGGTCAGAGACACCATAATCTCCGGGGCTAAGTGGGCTTGCGAGGCTGGCCCCCTCGCCGAGGAGCCGATGCGGGGTGTAAAGGTCAACGTGGTGGACTGCCAGCTCCACGAGGACCCGGTTCACAGGGGCCCCGCGCAGATCATGCCCATGACTAGGCGTGCAACTTGGGGTGCGTTCCTGAGCGCCAAGCCAACACTTCTAGAGCCTATATATAAGATTCAGGTGAGTGTTCCACCCGACTACATCGGCGTCATTTCAAGCGTTCTCTCCCAGCGTAGAGGCCAGGTTCTGAGCGTGGACCAGAAGGGCCCCCTAGCCTTCATAACAGGCGAGATCCCGGTCAGGGAGAGCTTCGGGCTGGCGAACGAGCTCCGGTCGAAGACCTCGGGCAGGGCTTTCTGGCAAACCCAGTTCTCCCGGTGGGCCGAGGTGCCCAAGTCCCTTCTCGACGAGGTGATAGCGGAGGTGCGGAGACGGAAGGGGCTGAAGCCCGAGCCACCGAAACCCGAAGAGTACATAGACACCCTCTAGCAGGAAAGCTTTAAGGGGTTGAACCCGATCAATATTTCCGTCCACCATTCCTCTAGGTATTGGAGATGTTAGGATGGAGAGGGAAGGCGGTGGGTCAGGCAGGGTTCCCGAATGGGCTGAGGCTAGGGGGAAGCTGGAGCGTCCCCCCCTCGAGGAGAGGCTGAGCGACGACGAGGTCTTCGTGCTTGAGATCCTATCTAGGCAGCGTAAGCTGCTAGACCAGATCCTGTCGGAGTTCAACGCTCCGCGAAAGGCTGTGGGGAAGGAGCCCGTGCAAAGGGAAGCCCTCGCATCCCTTCTGGAGGGGTTGAGGGAGAAGGGCTTCATCAACAAAATAGAAGTCTGGGAGATCACGAGGAAGGGCGAAAGATACCTCAGGGAGATGTAGCTTCCGTATCCTTCCATTTAGCCTTGGAAACCTCCACGTTTAAGCAATAGGAATCGCCCATTCAGGCATTTCACCAGCTGAACCCGCATATCAGACAGGTAAAAGAAGAGCCCTCACCATGCCTGCTTTCAACAGCCTTGACTCCTTCCCATAATAAATTTATCTCCCGAAGAGTTGCCAAAACCCTCGACTCGAAAACTATATAAAATTTCGTGTCTAAACTTGAGGCTGAAGCCCGGTGGTGTAGCCTCCTAGCACGGTTGTGGCTAGGTGGCATAGTGGCCAAGCGCTCCAAGGGGCTACGCATCCGGGGCTCTGGACCCTGGGACCCAGGTTCGAATCCTGGCCGGGCTACCATTATAAATCTACTTTCTCTTGATTACCCATTTTTTCATAAAGTTTTTCTCTATAAGAGGCTCACGTACACATACATTTGAAGGGGGTTCTTCCGTTTATTCAATTTAAGCTTTTCACCCATGAAACTTTGGCTTTAAAGAAAATTCGATGTTACTTATGAACAAAAGAGATTTCTTCTCTTCTTTACTGAACTTAGAGATTTCAATTTTTTCTTTGAAAGTTGGTGCATCAACTACCATAGTGTGATATTCCCCATTTTCTCCACAAAGGTCTATTCCATACTCATCACTCAGCGCTTTCAAACTTTTAAGGCAATCTATGTCAAGCTCACGACCAAGCCATTCTTCATCAAACCAAGGCCGTCTCACACACGTGAAAATTGCCCTGAATCCACCCAAAACCACCTCTTCTAAGATTCTGTGGCGACCCAGACCCCATAATGGCCTTATCACATCAATACCGACTTCTTCACAAACACCTCCAATCCAATCCCCATGAACATTATCTATAATTGATATGTCACCCGTTACTATGCCTTCGATTCTCTCTGTTTTCACCAACCTGGAGATGGCCTCCATGTATCCTTTTCGGTAGGGCTCTTGAACCTTGACCTTGAGGTGTGGGATCCCCAAAGCCCTGGACTGAAGTGACATGAGCGGGACGGGATGGCAAAGAAACGACTCGTTCCCAATAAACGTAACGATGTAAGCGACATCATAACCTTGAGTTATCACTTTATGACACGCCAAGCAAGATTCTTTACCTCCACTCCATAAAACAGCAACCCTCATCAATCCCAGCTTTATAACGTTATTATATAAAAAATATTAATAAAATCGCTATAAAGAAAGGTTTGCAATCACGCCATTATTTTTTTAATTGAATTTTTAATGTTTTAGTGAATTCTTTAACTTTTTTGAGGTATTCGCCTGATTTGACTTCTTTCTCTTTAACATTAAGTGTGGCTATTGGCTGTTTCGAGAGTTCCTCCATTTGCCTGAAAATTTTGCCGCTGATTATGCCGTATGTGCTGAAGAAAGCTATTTTCTTGATTTTGTGGCCGTTTAGGGCCATGTAGGTTCTTATTGGTGACGATAGGCTTCCCACCCAGACTGGAGAGCCAACCACTACCATGTCGTACTCTTCCGGGTTCCTGCCAGTGGGATAGATGTCTGTGAGCTTTCTGAATATAGCCTCATACCCGGACCTCAGAAAACCAGTGGCTCCCATCCTATTTTTCTTGTCTTTTATTTCCTCAATATCAGCGTTCAGGTCTTCAGCAATCGCTTCAGCCACCAACCTAGTATTTCCCGTCCTAGAGTAAAAGACGACTAAAGTTTTCATAACACTATTTCCCCCGATCTTACCAATCCGCTACCTCAAATTTAAATATTAACTTTAAGAAATTCTTATGAAAACGGGAATTTTAAACCGATGTTTGAACGTAAACCGGGCTACCAGTCCTATTCCTCATTTTCCGGTGTTTTCGGTGTTGTCGGCCTTGCCCCTCAAGCGTCTTCCTCCCTGTTTCTGGGTTACTGTGCCTCTTGGGCTTCCTTCTCGTTTAGAAAGCTATTTTAAGGGGGGACTATCCTTTCCTTTCACGGCTTCTTCGAGTTTAGGGGGCTACCCGTTGAGGGTTAGGGTTCTCGGTACGAGTTCCGGATGGCCTTACCCGAGGATTGGCTGCAGGTGTCCCATCTGCTCTTCCCGGGATCCTAGGGATAAACGGTTGAGGCCGAGCATCCTTGTTGAGGGTGTTTTGGTGGATGCTGGCCCGGACATATACCACCAGTTTATGAGGTTTAACGTGGAGGAGGTTGAAGCCATCGTTTTGACCCATGCACACCCCGACCACGTGCTCGGCCTCAACGATCTAACCCCTAGGAAGGTTGCCTCGATGGGGAAGGCCACGCTTTACGCTTCGGAGGAGACCTGGAACGTGGTGTGCTCCAGCCGGATCCTGTCTAACCTCGGATTCAAATGGATGCTCTTTCCCTCCTCCTCCTTCGAGGTTGGCTCTCTCACCTTTACGCCTATTAGGGTCGTCCACGCGGAGGGAGTCGAAACCTTCGCCTTCAAGATAGAGGATGGCTCCTCCTCTCTCCTCTACGCCCCGGACTTCCTAGAGATACCGCCGGGAGGACGTGAGGTGTGCGTGGGAGTGGACGTCGCGTTCCTCGACGGTTCAACCCTCAGAACCCCTCCCTCCCCCCTAAGGGAGCGGTTCGGCCATCTGGGCATATATGACGCCGTGAGGGTTGCCCGGGAGTTGGGGGTGGGACGCGTCTTCTTCACCCACATAGGGCACTCGACAGCCCCCCATGCCGTGCTGGAGGAAATGCTGAGGAAGGAGGGCTCACTTTTCCACGTCGCATACGACGGCCTAGAGCTTAAAATTTAAAGGATGCGTTGAACCGGCTTCCCGTCTAGACGATGCGGGGGGGCTTGGAGAAGTCTGCTCCCGGCGTGTAACCGTACCTCGAAGTGAACATTCTACCTACATGGTAGAACATGAAGGAGAGCGGTATGCTCTTAGGGCATACCTCGTCGCACTTGCCGCAGCCGACGCACGAATCAGCCATGTGAAGCATCCTAGTGGCTATGAAGAGTGAAGGCGTGTACTCCCTCCTCCTGGAGAGGAGGATGCAGTCCTTGCAGAAGCACAGGGGGCACGCCCTTATGCATGACCCACACTTAACGCACAGGTTGAGCTGGCTGTTAAACCAGGATAGTCTCTCCTCTTCGGGGGCGGAAAGCCACCTCTCTCTCTCCTCAACCAGCCACCTCCCCCCTTCCTCATCCAGCCTTCTAATAGCTTCCTCCCTTTCAAGCACGTCTTCGAGGGCTGGCTCCCCAGCCACCAGCCCCCTACTCCTTAAGTGCATGACGAGGGCGGCTCCCTTCTCCGTTCTCGCCTCCACGATTGGAACCCCCGACTTTGTGAGGAAGCTGAACACCACGTCAGCGTAGGGTGGACTGTGAACCTCGCACCTCCTGCAAGCGTCTCTGAGCTCCTCCCTGCTGGGAGGATCGCTGAGGGTGCGTCCAAGCTCCTCCGGAGGGTGGGCTTCCTCCCTCCTCATGCCCGGACAGTCAAACCCTATAACGTATACGTCGTCTAAGTTTACCTTCCTCCTCTTAGCCAGCTCAACTATCGCCCTCGCCTCGCAGGGCTTCACGAGCACGGCAAGCCTCTCCCCCGCCCTTTCCACGAGGGTTTTTGGCGCCGAGCCCAGCTTCTTGTAGCCGTAAAGTATGATCTGGGCTACAGGGGCCGATGCAGCCTCCTCAAGGCTGGATGAAACGGCAAGTGACGGCTTGCATTCCCCCTCAGCCAGCCGCCCGGTCACCACGCCGTCAACCCTTCCCTCCTCTAGAAGGTGCCTGAGAGCGTAGCGTATAATCTTGACAGGCTCCTCCCTACCGGTGGCATGGAGCACCACTTCGCCTCTCAATCCTTCACCCATCCGCTTCCTCTCTCGGGCGGCTTCCGGAGGGCTTCCTCGGGTCCCCCACGCTTCCTGGGGGGGTCGCCTGGGGTCCCCCTTTTAAGGGTTTCCTACCTCAGGCTCATTCGCTTCCCTCTTTAACGGGTTTGGCCCCAGCATCCTCACCTTCTCGCTCATCTCCCTTGCAGCGTCGGCGAAGTACTTGCCTTCAGCCGAGGAGCAATAGAACATTTTGACCCTCTCCGCACCGACGCCCATGAACTCCAGCATGTCCCGGACCATCTCAACCTGCCTCGAAGCCAGCACGTTGCCGTTTTCGAACTCGCACTCCCCGATGTTTCACCCGACGACCATGACCCCGTCGGCTCCCTTCCATAGGGCTCTAGCGATGAGGTCCGCTGAAACCCTACCCGTGCATGGAACCCTCACCGGTCTAAGGGTTGCAGGGTACTGAGCCCTGATCGTCCCAGCCATGTCGGCAGCCCCGTACCCTCACTTCTGGAGGCGTGAAGCGCCTTTTCCAGCAGAGGAACGCGGCTATCTTGACGCCTTTAACCCTTCCAGCGTCTTCCCGTCCCGTCATGGTTACGCCTCCTAGACGAAGAGGTTGTCGATGTACGCTTCAAGCTGCCGCTCCCTGTAGCGTCTAAGGTGTATCACCTTTGAGGGGCATACCGCCGCGCACTTCCCGCACCCCCTACAGGCCAGCTCGTTGACGACTGCAACCCCCTCCTCGACGCTCACAGCGTTGTAGGAGCAAACCATTTCGCACATTCCGCAGCCACTGCACCTTTCAGACTCGACGACGGCGGTGCCCAGCTCGAACTCGACCTCGCCCGCAGATATCAGGCCTATGACGGATGCGGCCGCCGCTTTACCCTGAGCCACGCTGACGTCTATCGCCTTCGGTCCCTGAGCGTCTCCGCAGACAAATATTCCACGCTTCTTCGTGTCCGTTGGGGCAAGCCTGGAATGGTACTCCCTTAGGAACCCGTCAGGGCTGCGTTCAAGCTTGAGCATGTCGGAGATCTCTTTGAGGCCGCTTGACGGGACAACCCCTGTTGACAGGACGACTAGGTCAGCCTCCAGCTCCAAGACCCTCCCGGAGAGCGTGTCCTCAACCGTCAAGGTGAGGTTTCCCGTTTCAGGGTCTTCAATCACGTCCCCAACCCGTCCCCTCAGAAAGACTACGTCGTGCTCTCTTGCCTGCATGAAGAACTCCTCGTAGTCCTTACCTGAAGCCCTAATGTCAGTGTAGCACACTATGACCTCGACGTCCCCCAAGTGCTGCTTTAAAAGCATGGCGTTCTTCAACGCAACCATGCAGCACACGTTTGAGCAGTACTGGTTCTCCTTCAGGCTCCTGAACCCGACGCACTGGATCATAACCACCCTCTTAGGCTTCCTCCCGTCCGAGGGCCTAACAACCTCCCCTGCGGTTGGCCCGTTAGGTGAGAGCAGCCTTTCAAGCTGGAACTGGGTTATGACGTTAGCGTACCTTCCGTAGCCGTACTCTCCAACCCTGGGCTCGTAGGCGGCCCCCCCGCAAGCCACGACTATCGCTCCCACCGAAAGGTCGACTACCTCTTCCTCCTGGTTAAAGTCTATGGCGTCCCGCACGCACGCCTTCTCGCAGAGGCCACACATGATGCACCTGTCCATGTCTATCATGAACGTTGGCGGCACAGCCTGAGGGAAAAACTGGTAGATCGCCTTCCTCGACCCGAGGCCAAGGTCGAACTCGCTCGGCGCGAAGACCGGGCAGACGTCGGCGCAAGCACCGCATCCCGTGCACGCCTCCTCCCTCACATACCTCGGCTTCCTCCTCACTCTCACCCTGAAGTCTCCGATGCCCCCCTCCACCGACTCCACTTCGCTGTACGTTAGAAGCTCTATCTCCGGCTTCCTGGAAACCTCAAGCATCAAGGGGCCGAGGATTCATATGGCGCAGTCGTTGGTTGGGAAGGTCCTGTCCAGCATGGCCATCCTTCCACCTATTGATGGAGCCTTCTCCACGAGGTACACTTTAAACCCGCTCTCGGCTATTTCAAGGGCAGCCTGCATCCCGCTTATTCCGCCGCCTATCACTAGGGCGCTGGGCTTCACCGGTAGGAGGATGCGTGGCACCTCCTCAAGCTCCCTCGCCTTAGCAACCGCAGCCCTAATAAGGTCCTTAGCTATCTCCAGGGCTTCCTCCGGCTCGGACACGTGGACGAACGAGTCGTGTTCCCTGATGTTTACGAACTCGAGCATGCTTGGGCTGAGCCCTGCATCGTAAATCACCTTCCTAAACACTGTTTCATGCGTCTTTGGGGTGCACGCCGCCACGACGACCCTTTCAAGGCCGTGCTCCACTATCTTCGACTTTATTAGTTCTGCCCCGGCGTCGGTGCAGAGCGAGATGTACGTTTCAGCGCAAACCACGTCTCTCAGTGTTGCCGCGTAGTCTCTGAGCCTCTCCACGTCTATGACTCCCGCTATGTTCTTGCCGCAGCAGCATACGAACACTCCAATGCGAGGAATACTTTAAACCCCCTTCTCCTCCGTCAACACCTCCATTCAACAGCTTCCTCCTTAACAGGGAATACCCTGTTTATTTAAGCTTTGTTAAACCGTGCAGGCTGAAGCATTTGATGTTTGAAAATTTTCATTCTCAACTTCGTAAAATGCCGATAGCCACGTGCACCATGCACCCCTCCGGAAACGCTTAAAACGTGAAGCCGCCATTTTCCCTCTAGAAAACGGTGGAGGCTTAAAGTTGGGTAAGGTGACGATTATAGACGTCCGCCTCATGAAGGAGGAAGGTAGAAAGATAACCATGCTAACCGCGTACGACTACCCGACGGCGGTGATACTGGACGAGGCCGGCGTGGACATAATCTTGGTCGGCGACTCCCTCGGAAACGTGATCCTAGGCTACGCGAACACGATCCCGGTGACCATGGACGACATGGTTAGGCACTGCGCCGCGGTCAGCAGGGGGGTTAAACGTGCGCTCGTGGTCGGGGACATGCCCTTCATGTCCTACGCAACCATAGACCTAGCTGTAAAGAACGCTGGACGCATGGTCCAGGAGGGCGGCGCAGAGGCGGTTAAGCTGGAAGGAGGAAGAGAGGTGTCCCAGATAGTGAAGGTGCTAGTTGACAACGGCATCCCCGTCATGGGGCACATAGGCTTAACCCCCCAGTCAATCCACAAGTTCGGCGGGTACAAGGTTCAGGGGAGGACTGCCGAAGCAGCCAAGAAGCTCGTCGAGGACGCGGAGACCCTCGAGAAGGCGGGGGTCTTCTCCATAGTCCTCGAGTGCATCCCGTGGCAAGTTGCAAAGATGATAACTGAGGAGGTGTCGGTTCCAACCATAGGGATAGGCGCCGGGGCACACTGCGACGGGCAAGTCCTCGTGACACACGACCTGCTAGGATTCTTCGAGGGATTCCAGCCTAGGTTCGTGAAGAAGTATGCTAACATAAGACAGTACATAAAGGAAGCGGTCGGAAAATACCTTGAAGAGGTCAGGAGCGGTGAGTATCCTACGCTGGAGCACTCCTACGAGCTCCCCGAGGAAGAGGAGCGAAAACTGAAGGAGGAAGCGGGGAGGTAACCCCCAGCCGGAAGCCGGGCTTTAACGTCCTTCCCTTCACCCGGAGGGGCGGCCCACCCGAGCACGCCCTCTAGGTGGCGGGTAATAGGCCGTTCGAGACGAGAAAGTTTCCCGGTCACGCTTAAGCAACCGGTCAAGGATGACGCTCAGCCCCCTCTCGCTTCCTAAACAAAAAGTATATAATGCTTACTCGATCGATTGGTGGGTGACCCCATCATAACGGCCTCTCACCCACTTGTTGAGGGAACCAGGATGGTTTGGCCGCGTCCTGCCAGGCAAGGAATTCTAAAGGTCATCTGCCACCGGGACTATGAGCGCAGCCTGATCAGGTGCATTCACGAGTTCGGAGAGGTCGAGTTGATAGACATAGAGGAGAAGGGTAGCGCAGCCCCCCCGCCGACCGAGGAGGAGAAGGCCGCCATCCAGCTTCTAGGGGACATCCAAAGGTACGTGGACTACTTGGAGCTAGAACAGTATGTGCCGTACATTGCGAGGCTGCCCGACAGCAAAAAAATGGCCGTGGACGACGAGAAGCTCTCAGACGTGATCTCGATGGCTGAGAAAACCTTGGAGGCGGCGGCGCCACAGATAGACAAGCTCAGGGAGGAGCTTATGAACGCGACCCAGGAACTCGAGCAACAGCGCGGCCTCCTGAAAATCGCGGAAACGGTGAAGCCCCTTGGGATAGAGATCACCCAGCTAGGCGAGGGAAGGTACGTCTACGCCACGACCGGAACCATATCCACCGGTAAGGTGGATATGGTAAGGTGGAGGGTGGCTGAGGTAACAGAGGGAGAATACGTTTTCCACCACGCCGAGATAGGCGAAAACAGGTCTGCCCTCCTAGTCGCGGTCATGAGGGAGAACAAGGAAGTGGTTCAGCGCCTCCTAACGGCGTTCGGCTTTGAAGAGTTTAAGATCCCATCCGACCTCAAGGGCTCAACCGAGGCGGTGATAGAGAAGACGAGGAGGAAGGTCGCCGCGCTGGAGGAGAAGCTCAGGAAGCTTGAGGAGAGGAAGCGGAAGATCATCATGCAGCACGGCTACAACCTCCTCGCGTGCAGGGAGCTCCTCGCCATAGAAAGGGAGCGCATGGAGGTGAAAGGCTACCTCAGGAGGACGGAGACCACGGTTGAGCTCTGGGGGTGGGTGCCGGTAAAATCCGCGAAAAGGCTGATCCAAGCAATAGATAAGGCGACGGATAAGACAGCCATAGCGGAGGTCGTAGAGCCGGCAATACCGGAGGAGGAACGGCCAACAAAGCTTGAAAATCCAAGGATAGCAGAGCCATACGAAGCCCTCGTGAAAAGCTTCGGGATACCACGCTACGACGAAATAGACCCTACAAAGTTCATGATACTGACCTTCCCGATAATATTCGGCATGATGTTCGGCGACGTGATGCACGGGGCAATGCTCGCCCTAATAGGCCTCGCCCTAGTCGCCTGGCGCACAAGAAACCCCGTTGTCGGTGAACTCATAGGCTACGGCCTCAAGGCGGGAAGCCTCCTCTTCTGGTGTGGCCTAGCATCGATATTTTTCGGCTTCCTCTACGGGTCCTTCTTAGGCTCACACCACATTGTGAACCCCTTATGGTTTAACCCCTTCACCCACGAGGGGAACTTCAGGCTCCTAAGGCTATCCATAGTGGTAGCGGTGATAGAGATAAACTTTGGCTTCTTCCTCAGCATAGTCAACCTCTACCATGAGAGGAAGCTTAAGGAAGCATTCTTCATGCCAATATGCCTGATGTGGACCCACCTGGGGGCGGCAACCATAGTGTTCAGCGACCAGTACGGAGTAGACTTCACCAAGTGGTTCTCGACGATCCCCCCGCAGCTCTTCGACCCATCCACCACCCAGCTCTACAGCCGGCTAACGGAGCTCCTCCACGCCCACGCTGAAACACAGACAGCAGCCTTAGCCAACATGTTGGAAGCCACCCGCATAAGCCAGGAGCTTATAACAAGGCTTTCAACCCCCTTCTACATGACGCTAAGACCCTTAAAGGTCTTCGAACCCCTAGCACCAAACCTCTTCGACAGCAGCCTCTGGCACACGATAGAGCTCCTCGAAGTCCTCCACCTCCTGCCAGAACCCATGATGGAAAACGTGCACTTAGTTCAGCAACTGTTCCTCTGGACTTCCAGATCCCACTTTGAAATACACCTTCCACCAATAACGATAATGGTGGTCCTCTGCGTACTCCTACCAATAATGATGGCCTTCATTGGAACCATATCCATTTCACACGACAAGTCGGAAGGATTCTCCGAAATCTTCGACCAAGCACTAGCCCTCCTATCCCACACGGTAAGCTTCGCACGAATCCTCGCCCTAGCAGCAGTGCACCACATCTTCTCAGACCTAGGCCTCCAAATACCACCATACACGCCAGCCCTAACGACAACGATCACAACCACACAAGTCCTCGTGTACACCATACCACAGGTCGTCACCGAGTCCCTGATAGGAGCAGCACTAATGTCACTATTCATACTATCCTTTGAAGGATTACTATCGTTCCTACACACCCTCCGTCTCCACTGGGTGGAGTGGTTCTTAAAGTTTTATAACGGGACTGGGCGTGAGTTTAGCCCCTTCGCGGCTACCCGCCAGGTGACAGTGCTGCGGAAGCCTCCAATCTAACCCTTTTAACCCTTTTTATTTGTTCTTGGTGGATGTGACTGCTCCACCTAAAGTTAGGGTTTATGCTTTCCCAAGCCATTTAGGGCTCCGGAGCTGCTTCGGCGCGTTTACCGTTGTGGGATTCATAGATTTTCATCCCTTCCCCTCACCACTATGGTTAGCGGTTCATTGAGGGCTTTCGGGGGCAACGGTGAAGCACCCCACATCGGGAGTCTACTCGCTATGTTCCAAGCGGCTGTCAGCTGTCTATCCGCTTGGAAGCCGCATCTCCTGCATTTGAACACGTGCCCATTCGGCTACTTAATTCGCCACATGTCGGGCACGCGGGAAGTATTCTTAGCTTTAACGAACCCCGGCTTAAATCCACGCTCCATAGACTTGTACGAGATGTAGAACTGTATCTTTCTGAGGGGCATGCTGCGCAGTCCTCTGTTCATCCTTTTACCGTATCTC
>JAUQZD010000029.1 GCA_030587405.1 Candidatus Freyrarchaeum guaymasense
AAGACCCTAGGCTTGACAGTGCTAAAGGTTTCCTGGAGCAGGGAGGGTATAAGCTCGTCTCGGAGCTGACACTGGTTGAGCTGGCGAGCGTTATAGGGAGGCGGAGCGATTTCTTGGCAGACCTCTCCAAGAGGCTTGGGGTCGATGAGAGAAAAGCGGCCTTAGCTGTGCTCACATACATAATTAAGAGGTTCAACCTAGTCTACAAGGAGGTCGACTCTTCAAAATTAGTCGGTTTTCACAGGATGTATAGCCCAATGGCGGAGGCAGTTAACTTCTCAAACCTGCTGAGGCTCAAAACACTAGACCTACTACATGCAGCCTACATGAAAACCCTGAAGGACATGGGGGAGCCGGTGAGCGAGATAGTGACCGTCGATGCAGACTTTAAAAAGGCGGAAAACCTGTTAAAAACCCATCTCGACGTCAGCGTCAGATTGCTATAGCCGGTCTGCCAGAACACGTCCCAAACCCGCCTTCCCCACGAAGCTGTCACCGTGGCCGTAATGAGAGACTTAAAGACTTAAACATAAAAAACAATACACGGTTTTGACGGCGTCTTCGACGGCGTCCCCGGAATCATATGCCTAACAACGGTGAAAACAACCTTCCCAAACGTTGAGAAGCCAGCCAGGGGGAGCAAACAGTCCTTGAAAACCCCCACGAGACACCGCCCGGGATGGTTGAAACACTTCCTGTGTGGTTTGCCGCTGCGCTCATCTCACCATCAGTGGCCAACGTGGAATAAGCCGAAAACAGAAGCTACACATAGACGTTAGCGGTGTTTACCCTTGAATCCCAGAATTGGATCGCTCATCTCACTACTGGGACCCACACGCAAACCTGAAGGTCCTCCCTCCGGCTATTAATGCTCCTGAGCGTTAACAGCAAACACCACTCTGATAGGACCAGCGTCACCCTGTTCCTCCAGTGCTTCTTCTGCCATCACGTATCCGTTCGCCGCGTCCGGCTTTAAAACTCAAAAGTCAAAATGTCCGGCTCTAGAGGAATCCGTCTCCGTGGCTGTGAGGGATCCCCAAGATGAGAAAAAGGTAGTGTGAATTATGTTTTCAATTCTTGGCAGCTCTGTGTGAAGCCTTCTTTTTCTTGATGGAGGTCAGGGTTTTCCTCGCCTCCTCCGCTATTAAAACACTGCTGCTGATCAGTATTATGATGAGCCACTCGTGGAGCGATGGTGGGGTGATGTGGAAGAGCTCTTGGAAGAAGGGAGTGTAGGCTATAGATACGTTTAGGGCAAATGAGAACGCCATCCCTGATGCCAGATACTTGTTTGAGAGCAATCCTATTTTGAGTATGGATTTGTCGCTGGATCTCGCGTTTAAAGCGTTGAAAAGTTGGAAGAAAACTATCGTGTAGAAGGCCATTGTTCGGGCTTTAGCGTATCCGTATATTAGGACTAGCGGCCCTAGGGCTTGGGCGGACCAGTAGTAAACGAGAATGGTTCCTAAAGCCATTATTGAGGATAGGAAAAATATTCGGTACACTACGCCTCTAGTTACTATTCCTTCCCTGGGTGGCCGGGGTGGCTCTTGGAGCACGCCTAGCTCCTTTGGCTCAACAGCTAATGTCTTGTCGCAGACCCCGTCGGTAACCAGGTTTATCCAGAGGATTTGGAGGGGGAGGAAGGGTAGGGAAAAGCCTAGGATGAGGAAGGCGAATAGGACTATGTCTTCAGCTACGTTTGTCGTCAAAAGGTAGGTGACCACCTTCCTTATGTTGTTGAAGGCTGTCCTTCCCTCCTCCACTGCCGCAACTATGGAGGCGAAGTTGTCGTCTGCTAGAACCATGTCTGACGCCTCCTTGGCAATCTGTGTTCCCGCTATCCCCATTGCAATTCCGACATCTGCCTCCTTTAGTGCAGGTGCATCGTTGACACCATCCCCCGTCATTGCCACAACGTATCCCCTCTTCTTCAGGGCCCTGACTATCCTCAGCTTGTGACGTGGCTCGGTGCGTGCGAAGACGTTAACGGACTCCACCAGCTCCTCCAGCTCCTCATCTGAGACCTCATCCAGTGCCACCCCGTCAAGAACGGGGGCATCCCCGCCGACTATTCCAACCTTTTCCGCTATAGCTCTTGCAGTATCCTTGTGGTCTCCTGTTATCATGACCACTCTGATTCCTGCACGCTTACACTTCTCGACAGCCTCTATGGCTTCCCTTCTTGGAGGGTCGGATATCCCGACCAGTCCTAAGAAAATTAGGTTCTCGCCACACGTGCCCTCAGCCAACTTGTAGTCTGAACCTGAAATCCTGTAGGCGCAAGCCAACACCCTGTACCCCCTAGAGGCAAACTCCTGCCCTGCCTCAAGCACCTTCCTACGCATTTCCCCCGTCAACTCGACGGCTTCACCGTTAATGTAGATCTCGTTGCAGACGCGTATTATCCTTTCAGGAGCACCCTTAGTGAATATTCCATGCATCCCGTCTGAAAACCTGTGGGCTGTCGCCATGCACGCCCGCTCAGACTCGAAGGGAACCTCATCTATTCGTGGAGCTTGGCTCTCCTCCTCTTCCTTGCTTATCCCCGCCTTGGCCGCAGCCACCACGAGTGCGCCCTCCGTCGGGTCTCCGACTACACGGTATTTTCCGTCTTCAAGGACCAGGCGTGCATCGCTGGATAGCACCATGGTTTTCAGGAGCAGTTGGAGGTGGGGGTGCTCCCTGGGGTTGATGGCTTCACCGTTCCTGAGAAATTCTCCCTCCGGCACATACCCCTCACCAGTCACTTCCAGAATCTCGCCGTTAAGGTAAATGGCCTCCACTACCATCGCGTTCCTTGTTAGCGTTCCGGTCTTGTCCGTGCAGATTACCATCGCTGAGCCTAAGGTTTCCACTGCCTGCAGCCTACGTATAAGCGCGTTCCGCTTCGCCATCACCCTCATGCCGACCACGAGGGTTAAAGTTATGACCGCAATGAGTCCTTCGGGGATGCTCGAAATGGCCGAGGCTAACGCGAACAAGACCGCGTCATAGGTCGAAACACCCCTCAATAAGGCTAAAAGTCCTTGGGTGGCGGCGAAAATCACAGCTATGACGGCAAGGTACACTGCCAAGCCTGAAACCTTCCTTTGCAGGGGTGTTACCTCCACTCCAGCCTCCGAAACCTCCTTAGCGATCCTTCCAATCTCGGTGTTCATGCCTGTAGCTACAACAACCCCAGCTCCTCTGCCTCCAGTAACCGTGGTTCCAGCGTAAAGCATGTTTCGCCTGTCAGCGAGGGGCACGTCCTCACCCACCGGGTCCACGATCTTCTCTTCCGATCCCGGTTCACCTGTAAGCATCGACTCCTCCACCCGTAGCCTCACCGCCGTGAGGACGCGCATGTCCGCAGGGACAATGTCCCCCGCGGCTAAAACCACCATGTCCCCTAGAACAAGGCTTTCAGCATCCACAACCCGTGTCCTACCACCCCTAACCACGGTTGCCCTAGGGGCAGACAGCTGCTTAAGGGCTTCAAGAGCCTTCTCGGAGCGGTACTCCTGAGCGAAGCTCAGGGTGGCGTTCATGAAAATTATAGTCAATATTACCGCTGCGTCGATATAATGTCCTCCAATGATCGAGATGGACGCGGCAACAGCCAGTATGTAGTTTAAGGCGTTGCGAAACTGCTTAAAAAACATTTTAAGGGCGGAGGGCCTCCTTAGACCGCTTATCCTGTTAGGTCCGTAAAGTTTCAGCCTTCTAGAAGCTTCCTCATCGCTCAACCCATGAGGGCTCGTCTTCAAGAGAGTCATAACTTCCTCCGAAGGCAGAGCATGCCAGCTCAAAACCTCACCATCTACCTGAAACCCCTCCTATCCATCAGAAGAGCAGGTGACAGTACAAACAGAGGAAAGAAACCTCTTTATAAATTTTTCAAGCCACATTAAAAGAGCTTTCCCGGGCTGCGGGCCCCAATTGACCGTCTTTCCAGCGTTTTCGATCGCAGGTTGTATTCGTTCTATTCCTTCTCCTCCGGGCTTCCAGCCTGCTGGTGTAATTCCCGGTTCCTCGGGCAAACCTGAAAGCTTGGAGCTGCCTGGAGGACTCCTCCAAGTTTCCGCCAACTGTAGCGTTCAGCACCTCGCAGCCTCGAAGAGTAGCGTCAGGTCGATTACGAACCTGCTGTTTCATCCCTTTCACCCCCCTTTAGGGCGCTCTGCGAGGATGTTCTCCTGACGTTCCACGCCCCCAGGAGGGGTGACGGGTTCGCCGACTTCGTTGGGAGCTTGGGGTTGAGAGGGGGGCTTGGGCTTTCAGGAGGCTCTACGACTTGAGGAAGAAAGCTGATTATGGCGGGGAGGGTGCTGGTGGGGGGCAAGGAGAGCGTTTGAAATCTACATGAGGCGAGGATGCTTTGGGGGGCTTCGGAGCGATGATTAGCACTAACGTGGGTGGCTGACGGCGCGTTGGAGCGTTTTTGTGCTGGCTTTAGACGATTTTTAGGCTGAAGTCTATTTTTCCGTATCCTGCCGTTGCTAGTTTTCCTACGTGCATGTATCTTCCAAGCGTTAGGAGGGTTAGGGCTTCGACGGCGTCCTCGTGCCTCCAGAACCGGCTTGGAATCCTGTAGGTTGCCGTGCCGCTGTGGAACGGGCCGTAGTGCTCCCATCTAAGCCTCTCAATGGAGAACTTCGAGGAAAACGTTGGTTGCAGGCTTAGATGGCTGGTTTCAATGAGGGACGCCGCCTCTATTATCGACTTCGCCTTCTCAGGGCTGAGCGGCTGCCACTCGTCGACATGGTACTCTGCTGTGATGCTGTAGCGCCTCGCAAGGTTCCTGATGAGCACGTGGAAGTCGAAGTCAGCCGCTCTCCCGTTGTGAACCAGCCTGGTTGGCGTTTCAAAGTTCACTATTATGAATCTTGGCTCGGCTGCAGCCACCCTCTCAGCGACGCCTCTAATGTCGTCAAGGCTAATCACTGCACCCCTCTTCTCCCTGTAAACGTACTCGCGCCCATTGCATATGGTTTCCTCCACACCCCTAATGTCGTTAACCACCCTTACAGTTAAAATCTTGAATCTCCTCCTCTCGTTCTTGGCTCTATCCCTCCCGATCCCCAGCTTCCCCATCTCGACCAGAGTGAATATGTAGATTGCCTCATGCCTCAAAGCCACGTCGCCTATAAGGTTTAAGGCAAACCTGAAACGCCTCCTGTTCAGCATCTCGATGGGGTCCAGGGTGAAGGGGCGGGTTATATCCCTCAACCCCCTCCCAATCCTCGCGTCCGCCTTAACGTCAGGCCTCGTCTCGAAAGTCAAGTAGTAGAGGCACCCCCCTCTAACGCCGCAACCATCACAGGAACGCCTGGGAAAGCCGCATGAAATCCTCCTCAAAACATAGCCGAAAACCCCTCTAAGAGCCGTTCCAGTCCACTCCGGAACCGAGAAGTCATCAACAAACTCGCAGTCAACAACAAGCCTCAAAATCACGGCAACCCCTCCAGCTAAGGATGATACCTCCCACACTCACCCACTCAACACCCATAAACCAAAGAACACCTCACCCCCAGCCCACCCCCTCCACATCCCAAAACTAACCCCTCCAAACCCTCCAACCCCTCCTCATCCCTCCTATAAGACGGCTCCAGCACCAGCATCTCTCCCCTAGAAACAGCACCCTCGTCTACGCTCACCATGCGTCTTTCCACAAGCCCCGGAATAAAACGCCTGGCAGCCCCCAACCCTCTAAGAGACGCCTCGAGACGGGCAATGTTAACAGGCCCAAACTCCAGCCCACTCAACCTACTTATAATCTCCCCGATTCGAAGCGAGGAGGAAGGCAGCTCATACCACCTGCTCAAGTCCACCATCACCATGCCCTTACCCCCTCCAAGTAGGGTGAAGCACTTGAAGCACCACACCCTCCCGGAAAACGTAACAGTATCTTGTGGGAGCCGCCGTGAAGCAACCCGGGATAGGGAGCGACCCATTAATCTGGTTGCCCCCCTTAACCATGTCAGCCCACACCTCATGCGACGCAGAGGACACAACGAGCGGATACGCCTTCGAAAAACAGCCCTCAAAGTCCACGCGGTCAACCTCAACAAAGCAAAAATCAGGCCACCTAGAAACCTTCAAGTCCAAGAAAAGCAAGGAAAGATAGGCGGCAATCACCTCAGGAACAGGCCGCCTCCTCACCCCACACCTCCCACCCTCATACCTAGCCTCAACACCCCCCGCCACCACCCCACACGTGAAAGCCACCACCTCCAGCCTCCCCCCACCATCACCAACACAACCCGAAAACCCGAAGAAACCCATCACAACAGGATCTCCCTCCTCCCCCCTAAGGGCAAGGTAAACGTAACCCAACGGAAACGGCAACCAGCCAACCTGAAGCCCACCCACATGATAAACCATCCCTCTACCTCCCTGCACAAAATAGAAAAAATAAGATAAAAAATTTTCTCAACTAGCGCATTTCACCCCCATCTGCCCCTAATCTTTCAGATAACCTACCTCCGCCATCCATACAAGCCCCACTAGAAAAGTACAACACCCACCCGTCGCTTGCACATAAAGGTATGAAGCACACGCCAGCCCAGTCCTCACTACCATAACAGTAAACCCCCCAGCCACCCCCTAAACCCAACCCCAGACAGCTCAACACCACTCAACACCCTGAAAATATTCTGAACCCTAGAACCCCCCGGCCACCACACGATAACATTCCCCTTTTCATCGGGATTTGTTTGTTGACAAGCAAAGAAGTACGGTGTCGGCAAGGTGAAGGGGCTACTTAGTTGCCGTTCCCTTTTCATCGGGATTTGTTTGTTGACTGGGTGTTTTATTTTGTTTTTTTGGTTTTTTAAGGTTTTCTTTTCCTATTTTTCTTTCTAGTTGTTCTGGGGGGTTTCTTCGACTTTTGTCGAATACCGAAAAGTATATATGTGATTGTTGATCTCGCAAAAGTTTTAAAGCGGTGGGAAAACCCTGTTTTTGTTTTCCGACATTTTTCTTCACGATTCTCTGCAATTGAATTTTTTGAATCCTTATTTTTCCTTTTACGCTTATTCTTTGCCTTAACTGCACAAACTGTGCAGCGCGTGATAGGATGTTTGAATGTGGGTGGTTTTCTGTGTTTTGTTGTGTTTTTGTTCGGTTTTTCCTGTTTTTGTTGTATGTTGTTCTAGTAAGATTTATAAGCTTAAAATAGTTAGGGAGATTACCGGTGTTGGCGGGTTTGTCTTTTGGTATGGGTTTGTTGGAGGGTTGGTATGGGTTATTGGGAGGGTAAGTTGGCGGGTTTTCTTCACGATCCTCTAGATAAGGTTTTGAGGAAGGATCATGCGGAGGATGCGGGGAAGATTGCTTCGGATTTGCTTAAAGGGGCGAATGTTAGTGAGGATGTTATTAGTGAGGTTAGGTGTCATCATGAGGAGGGGAGGCTCTTACGTGTTCCTGACATGGCGGCGTCTGCGGCTAATAGGACTTTGGTTCCGAGTAAGGGGGGTGATTTGGTTCTTCAGAACCCGTTTTCGGGTGTTTTGATTAGGCCTGTTCTTCCTGCTCCTTTTTCGGTTGGGGATTTGCCTGGTTTTGGCTCTGTTGCGGGGGGGATGGGTGGGAGGGAGGCTTTGTTGAGTGTTGCTCGTTGTCTTGTTCCTCTTTACCATGGGTTTCACCTGGGTTGTGGGAGGGGTGAGGTTGCTCGGTGTGTTTTGCTTCTTCCTGAGGATACTCGTGTTCCTTCTTCTCCGATGTTTTCGCACCTTCAGATGGTGAGTGCGCTTGCGGGTATGGGTGGGGTGGAGGAGCTTGGCTTTCACCTGGTTTATGTTGATATTGGGGGTGTTCAGGAGTTTATTTCTGTTTCGAGGAAGACCGCTGATTTTTGGGCTTCGAGCTATGTTTTCTCTCTTCTTAGCCTTTCTGGGATAAGGGCTTTGGTGGACTGGCTTGGCCCTCAGCAGCTGATCCTTCCTTGGTGGCTTTACTCTCCTCTCATAGAGTCCTGTGTTTTCGGGGTTGAGAAGGACTGGGAGGAGCTTGTCGCTCCGACTGTCCCGAACTCTGCTCTCCTGATAATCCGTGGGTCGCCTGAAGGAGGGGTGGACGAGGAGGCGATTAAGAGGAAGCTGTACAAGGCCATGGTGGACTTCTGGAACGGTGTTTGTGAAAGGTTTCTGGAGGAGGTTAAGAAGTATGTTGGCGGTGGAAAGGCGTGGGGGGAGGTTGAGAGGCAGGTTAGGAGGCAGATGGAGTTCTTCTCCCTATTTAGGAAGGTGAGGGTTGCAGTGCTTAGGTATCCGGGGGACGTTAGGGGTGACGGGCAACTTAAGGAGGCGTATGAGCGGCTTCGGGAGGAGGGGGGATTTGAGGAGCTGGCTGAGCTTAAAGCCGCTCTTAGCAGGGCAGGTCTAGGTTATGAGAGCTTTAAGCTTGAGGACTTTGAGGCTGTTAACGGGGCGCTTGGCGCCGTCATGTCGTCGGAGAAGGGGAGGGAGCTGTTCGCCTCCGAGGTGGTTCCAGGGGGAGCGGAGAAGTGTAGCCTCTGCGGCGTAAGGGACTTCCTCAAGCTTGAAGGCGCTTGGAAAAAGCTGGAGGAGGGACTGGTGGTCGATGCCGACGAGCGGCTCTGCGCCCCATGCCTCCTCAAACGCCTCTTCAGAGAAATTTGGCCGGACGTGCTAAGAAGCCTTGGCGTGAGGCCGCGCGGCGAAACGTTGAAGTATCCTGTTCCGTCTCTTGGGGATGTTGCGACGGCTTGGTTTAGGGCATCCCTGCTTGCCCTCATGTTAGCGTCGTTAGAGATGGGAGATGATGAAAAACGCGCTGTCAGTGAAGCGGTAGGTAAGTTCTCGGATTACCTTGAGATCGCGAGAAAGATTGCCAATGAGTACAAGGTTTCACAGGAAAGCATCCGTCTAGTTTTGAAGGATAAAGAACTGTTAGTGTATAACAGGTTAATTCACTCTCTTTACATGGAGCTTAGTGGTGTTCTGGGCAGGAGGAAAAATGATAGGGCGGAAAATGATGGTATTGGAAGGTTTGCCGAGAATATTGTGTATACGAGTTCGGTGCTTGTGATGTTTGACGAGCTTGTTTCCAGCCTGTCACGTGGACTGGGGGATGCGGGGGAGGCGAGGCGCATTCTGAGGGAGGGGAAGGTTGATGACGCTTACGAGAAGGCTGTGGAAGCCTTGAGGAGGCTGAGGGGGAATGGCGAGCTTGTGAGGCGTGCTTCTGAGAAGCTGTTTGAGCATGTTTGCCGTATTCTTGGTTTGAGTGAGGGGGAGGCTACTCGCAGGTTGGCGGAGGCTGTCCTTAAGCCTGTCCAGCGGAGGCTTCCTCTTATTAAGAAGGGGGAGAAGCTGCCGTTGCCGGTTAGCCTTACCCCTCAGAGCCGTTTCGCCCTTTTGAGGATGGATGGGGACGACGTGGGTGGCAAGTGGATTAGCGGGAAGCTGCTTCCACCTTGGCATGTTTTGATCGCCCCCAACAACGAGGAGAAAGTCCTCGATGATAGGAGAGAGGTGGAGGATGGGGAGGGGAGGGGTTATGGGGGTGTTTATGCTAGGTCTAGGCCTGTTGCGCCTTCGACTCTTTCGACGCTTTCGATGGTTATCACGCTGAACACTGGGGTTGTTCGTAGTGTGGTTGAGGCTTTTGGGGGCTTTCTCGTTTATAGTGGTGGGGATGACGTGCTGGCTATTCTCCCGGCTGAGGTGTGGCACTACGTTTACCTTCTCCTGCGGTTCCTTTACTCGCGTGAGGTGATGGACTCGCTCGACGTTGGGAGGGGGCGCGTGTACGTTTACGGGATGGGTGTGAGGGCTACGGCTTCCTTCTCCGTTGTGGTGGCTCACTACAAGGCTTACTTGAAGAGGGTGATAGAGGACTCGTATGAGATGCTGGAGAGGCAGAGTAAGGGGTTGGAGGAGTCCGGGGTCACCGTGAAGGACGGCTTATCCGTTGTTTTGATGTCCCGGAGCGCGCCCATCCAGCGAGTCTACGCCCTTCCCAACATGCTCGTCAAGAGCGGTGGGAAACTGGAGTCCCTGAGACTGTACGATGAAAGAAGGGTGAGCGAAGCCAGGGAGCGCATCATGAATGGAGGAAAGGTGGTTGACTGGTGGATGGGCGAGTTTGGCTCCCTGCTAAGCGTCGTCTCCGGCTCCAAAGTTGAAAGCTATGTCCCGGGTGGTGGCGACTTCAACTTTATTGGGGTTGCTCCGAGCTTGGATGGTTTTCTCTTTGAGGGGGGTTCGCCCTCCGGGGAGGGTCGGGTTTACACCCCTATCTCCGACGCCGCCGCCCTCTGCGACCTTGTTAAGTCTGGTACGGTGAGTTCGAGGGCTTTCCACGACGTCCACCAGTTCTACGTGGTTCAGCGTGAGGGTAAAGGCGAGTTCTACGGTGTGCGTGTTGAAGAGGGGGACGTCGGGGAGGCGGGTGAGCTTTTGAAGGTTGTTCTCCGCTCGGCGCTTAGACACAAGGTTGAGGGGGAGGAAGAGGGTAAGAGAGAGGTCGTCGAGGCGCTTATGGGGGCTGTGGAGGGGATGATGGAGAGAGCCTATGCCACGGAGGACGAGAAGGGGAGGAAGAGGAGGGTGAGCCTGCTCGAGGTTGTCCCGCTCTCCCTGATACTTTCAAGGTGCTTGGAGAATGCAGTTTTGAGCGATGGGGGGTGGTGAGGTTGAAGCTGCTGGAGGTTGTCATGTGGCCTTTGGGTGAGCTGTTCTTCAGGACTCCCATCCCATTCGTCCTTGGAGGATACGCTGAAACCCGTACAACCCCCCCGGAGTTCGGCGTGGCGGGGATGCTGCGCTCATCGATAATGGACCTGCGGGACGCAGGCCTCCTAGACGTGGAGGACGAACTCCTCTCCAAGGTTCTCGACTTGGGAGGGGGGCATACGACCTACAACTTTTGCTGGAGGCTCGTTGGACCACACCTTTACAGGGACGGAGAAGTGTTCTACCCCATGCCAATGGACGTCTTCAAGAAGGAGGAAGGAGAGAGCGGCAAGCAGGATCAATCACAGGGTGGGGGGCAGGAGGGAGGGAAGGTGACATTCATGCTTGGCGATTACCTGATTGAACAGTTGACCCCTATTCCTTCTGGTAGGGGTTTTGAGCTCAGGAGGCTTCTTGGCCCAGCTGTGCTTGACGGTGAGGAGGCTCGGGGGTGGCTTGCAAGTGCAAGCTTCATGAAACGCTACTTGGAGGGGGAGAGAGAGTTTAGGTGCGTGGAGGGAAGGGACGTGGTGAGGGAGCGGGATGTTGTTGAGAAGAGGATATTTCCAAGGGTTAAGCTTGACAGAGAGAGGAAAACCGTCGAGATCAGGGATGGGGAGGGTATGTACTACTCCTTAGAGAAGCTCATTCTGAGGGAGGGATGGGGGTTCATAGCTGGAGTTTGGCTTGACGAGTGTAGTGATGCGGCTGACGTCTTCCTAAAGCTTGACGGGTATACGGTTAGGTTCGGGGGGAGAAGTGGAATGGTTAGGCTTGAGGTTAGGTGGGCTAAATCCCTCCTAGAGAGGGGTTTGGATTGGGATGTGTCCGGTGAGGCCAGGCTTCTGCTAACCTCATCAGCCATACTTGGGGATGGAGGGTACACGTCCTTCCTGCCATCCCTGAACGTTGAGGGGGGTGTTTGGCGCCAGGTTTGGATTGGGGGCTGGGACTACGCTGCTGGAAGGCCGAAGGCTATGTATGCCGGAGTCGCCCCCGGCTCCGTTTACTACTTGCGCGACGTCTCAGGCGGCGACGTCCTCGAGAGGAAGTTTGTCCATCCTGATTATCGAAGGGTTTTGGGTTCGTCTCTGATAGCTAAAGGATGGGGTGTTTGAATGAGTGGGAAGAAAGGGGTTATTCCCTCCGTGTACGAGGTCGCTGGCTTGATGTACTTCTGGTGTGAGAGCGAGTTTTTCCCTGGCGGCGAAAGGGAGGCTGGCCCGATAGACCTGACCGTTCAGAGGAACTCTAGGGGGATTCCATACGTGAGAGGTAGCAGCGTGAAGGGAGCGATCAGGTCGTTTTACGAGGTGTTGAAAGGGGAGGATGAGGCTAACGTGGTCTTTGGCTCCACGGACAAGGCTGGATGCGTCGTGATAGGGAACGCCGAGATACTTGCGTTTCCCGTGAAGGCTGACAGGGATCTCTTCCTGTACGTTACGTCTCCAAGCCAGATTTCAGCATACGCTAGGGAGGCGGACAGGGCGTTAGGGTTGAGCGTTGAGGAGAACTGGAACGTGAGCGGCGAGGAGGCTGCGTCGGCGAGCCTTGACGGTGAAGTTGAACTGATGGATGGACGCTACACGCTTAAACTGAGAAGGGAGGAGAAGGCTGAGAGGTTGGCCAAAAACCTGGTTGATACGGCGGTTCCCAAGGTGGATGGTGCTCCTGCCCCCGGCTACGGATACCTTAAGTCTAAGCTGGAGAAGCTGATCGTCGTTGAGGACAGGGTTTTCAGGGAGCTTGTGAATAATGGCCTCGTCGTGGTCTTGAGGAT
>JAUQZD010000053.1 GCA_030587405.1 Candidatus Freyrarchaeum guaymasense
GCGAAATGCTCGGCGCTAGGTGGAAGCGCGTAAGCGGTCAAGCGCTTCCGGAGGACGTTGAGAAGGAAAAAGTAGTAGAGGAACTGGGGGCTGAGAACACGATCGCAGTGGGGAACGGAAGGAACGACGCGCTTATGTTGAAAAAAGCGAAGATCGGAATAGTGGTCATAGGAGAGGAGGGCGCAAGTTCCACCGCGATCATGAACGCAGACATAGTGGTCACAAGCCCATTACAAGCCATCGAAATGATCCTAGACCCACAAAAAATCGTGGCAACCATGCGGCGCTGACGTAGGCATAGCCATTCGCTATCCCTTCTTCCTAATGTAAATCTTGAAGCTTCCATCCTCCTCCGTTACACCTAGGACTTCGTGTCCCTCACGGGTAACAGCCTTCCTGATGTTATCCCTAGATGCCGGGAAATCCGTGGTAACCTCTAGTACTTCACCGTCCCTCATCTCCCTAAGTTTATCCCTCGTCAAGATCACGGGCATCGGGCACGCTTCCCCTCTCACGTCAATCCTGTGATCCGCCTTCATACTCCATCCTCCTCTCATATCCAAATCGTCTGGTCGCTTTCCCTTATCCACTCGACGAGTCCCTCCATAGTAGTTATTTCCGCTTCCTCTATGAGCTCCTCCTTCCTCACGCCCCTTGCCTCACAGCAAACCCCACAGACTCTCAGCTTAGCTCCTTCCCTAACCGCCCTCTGCATCCACTCCAAAGCATTGGAGTACATTTTAGGGTTCTGGCCCTTATGCGCCACGAAAATCCCGTCCTCCATCAAGAACACATTGACGTCAAGCCCTTCCACCAGCGCGGTCAGAACAAGCCTTAACGCCGTGTACGACCTTTCATGCGTATAAGGGCCACTTGAAATAACCACAGTGATCCTCTTCACTTCTCCGTCTCCCATGAAGCCTTCACCCCTTCTCAACCCACACATTTCCTTTTCTACTTAAAAATATTACGTAAACTGTTAAATATTATTAGATTTATTAATAAATGAAGTATGTCAGCACCACCAAAGGCTTTTAAGAGGAGGACAACATACTACAACATAGATATAACCAACAATCATATTTCTTATTTAATGAAGACGAAAAGAACATGCAATTTTTCCATTTTTTCCATTTTAGACGGGAAAACAAGGGGAACTTACAAAATATTTATTATTCCACCTTTTTTCTAGATTTTATTTGCCAGTAAACCCTTTGAGTGAGGGTTGCTTGTGGATCAAGTATTCTTGCTGTCGTTTGAGGTTTTTTGTCCTATTTGTAAGGAACGGTACCGCTATAGGATTCCAATGGACGACTACGAGTACGAAAGGTTTCAGGGTGATATTAGTGAGAATGGTTTTTCAACGTTCTCCTTT
Organism: Candidatus Freyrarchaeum guaymasense; assembly: GCA_030587405.1. The sequence goes on from JAUQZD010000053.1 coordinate 1,376, forward strand.
GACCATGGCGATCACGTTTTAGAGGTGTCTATTAACGCGGACGAACAGGTTGTCGCTGCTAAAGCGTCTCCATGGAGGTTTAAGCGCAGAGACGTTTCCTCTGCTTGGAAAAGGGTTCAGCCATTCTTCCCCGTTCCAAATGTTAGCGCTAAGGTTCTCTTCCTTAACAGACGGAAAAGGACCTACTGCGACGCGAATTGGGGTGATGAGTCTCAAAGCTTCTTCCCCTTGGTTGAAAGCGGCAGGTCAGCTAGGTACGTTGTGGATGGAGTCGAGTACTGGGTGTTCGTATCCGGCGAGAACGCCATGATCGTGAAGCGTAGTGGGGGATGGAGTGAAGACCTGTTCAACCATCTAGCCTCAATGTTTAGCTCCTTAGGGTTGGTGGACGTACCCTCCGATTTCGCTCTTCAAAAAGTGATCTTATCCGTTTTGGAGGCCAGCGCGGATGACCCATACTTGGCGTTAGATGCAGCTAGGATCATAGAGGATCTCGGTAAGAGGGTAGAAATAGACTTAGACCTCATAACGCTTTCCCCTGTTCCGTTCGGAGGCGACTTGATCGACATTTTAGCATCGGTGGGGCGTGAAGCGCCGGTGGACGCCTTGATTTTTTCAGCCAGCGGGATAAGAGACATGGTTAAGCTTTTAAAGAGTTACAGGTTACTCAAAAACCTGAACTTGATACGTGTGATGGAAAGGACGGGAAGTAGGTGGCACCCCTCTTAAACCCTTTTTTAAGGGCTACTCTCTACTTTAAAACCATTCAGGGATTAGGGAAAGTCTGGGGTAGTAGGAAAATAGCCCATGTAATGTATACTAACTATGTTATAACTATACTGGAAAAGCTTGGAGTCGTCTCCTTCTTGGAGGAACCTAGGAGCTACGATGAGATTAAAACGTTCCTAGGGCCTGTTGAGCGGGAGGACCTGCTTAAAAACCTGCTGGACGTAGCTGTAAGAAGCGGCATAATGGCCCAGCACGATAACGGCTTCAAAGTAAACTATGGAGAGATCGAGAAACTTAAAGATCTTAAAAAACGCTTTACCCAGTTAAAGGATGTGGATGCCGTCTACCGTGCTGCTGAAAGATACCTTTCCAAAACAGCGCTTGAAATACTGAGGGGGAAGAGCAAGGATAGGGGTTCACCTGAGGTCGCACTTACATACTACTGGCAGGAAAACAACAGGATTTTCAACCTGGGACGTGAAATACTCCTCCTCTTAGGAGGTAAGCGCCGCCTTAAAGGAAAGACAATCTTAGATTTAGGGTGCAGGTTTGGAACCGAACCATTCCTAATATTAAAGTTCCTCGACTTCGACTGCAGCCTCATAGCCGCTGACTTTTATAGCACAATAATCGACGAGTGCAGGAACGCTGAGGTAAACGTGGACGGCACCGTTAAAAGGCTCTTCGACCTAGGTAACATATCCTTCCTAACGCTCGACCCAAAGGTGGAAGAGCCGTTCCCGCTGGATGACGGGTCAGTCGACGTCGTCTACGCTTTCCAAATCCTCCAATGGTACCCCTCAGCTGAAAAAATAGTTGAGGAATGCGCGAGGGTCCTCAAGGACGGAGGTCTCCTCCTAGTGTCAACACCACTGAAAAAGAAGCCTAAAGTGACAACCCAAGACGTCTTTTTCTCCTTGGTAGGGGGGCACGGCGGCTTCACCGTGGAGGAGTTCGATGCACTACTGAAAAGAACCGGATTCACGAGGGTGAGAGCCTTCTCCTCCGCCTTCATAAGAGCAGAGAAGCGGTCCCGCACTTAACGCTCGGCTGGTGTACCGGTGGAGAGCAAGGAAGCTGTCCGCAAATACGTCTGGGACATGATGATAGATAAAGGCATAGCCGTATTCCCCCTTCCACCCCATGGGCGAATCCCTAACTTTAAAGGCTCTACTGCCGCCGCCTACAACATAAGAAAGCTTGAAGAATACCATAGTGCTGAGTGCGTTTTTACGGGTCCAGACGCAGCCCTTAAACCCCTAAGGCGTCTGGTGCTCATGGACGGGAAAAACCTTGCATACGCGACTCCTCACATGAAGGAGTTTAGGCTTCTCGAGGCTGGAAGCGACCCGAACAAGGTTTCAATAAAGCACCTGTCAATCCTAGGGAAGCCTTTGAAGAGACGTGTTGACATAGCAGTGGTTGGCAGCGTGGCAGTGGACCATAAAGGAAACAGGATAGGGAAGGGTTCAGGGTACGGGGATAAAGAGGTCACATACTTGAAAAGGCTGAACCCTAGGATGCTGGTGGGAACCTTAGTGCATACGTGCCAAGTGTTTAAGGACCTATCTCATCTCGCCGAGCCCCACGATGTACCCGTAGACTTCATCCTCACAGAGAGAGGAATTATAAGGGCGAGAAGGAAATCCGGCGTTTAAATCAATTGGGGACTTACCGCCTACACATGGCCTTTAGGCAATCTTTATAAAACTTAAGGTGTGAAAGATGGTTATGGTGTTCTCCCCTGAAAGTTTCTGGAAGGTGGATGTAAAGTCAAATGGGTTTAAGTAGCTTTTTGTCCCGGTTAAACCCTGAACGGCTTACCGCACTCTCAGTATTGGCCGTTATATCCTTAACGCTTCTAAAGCTGGGAGTAGGCCTCCTAACCCAGAGCCTCAGCCTTCTCTCAGGGGCCCTCGACTCCATCTTGGACTTAGTAGCCATGTTCGTGGCGTTCCTAGCGGTTAGAGTCGCAAGGCAGCCAGCTGACGTTGAGTACCATTACGGTCATGGTAAAGTTGAAAACTTCTCCGCATTCATGGAGGCACTCCTTCTCATAGCCACTTCAAGCTGGATCTTCTACGAGGCATTGCAGCGCCTCCTATTCAAGAAGGTTGGCGTTGAAGTGAACATTTGGGCTTTCATCGTTATGGGCGTCTCCATAACAGTAAGCTTCCTCTTCTCTCGCCTGCTTTCTGGGGCGGCAAGGGAGTACAATAGTCAGGTTCTTGAAGCCGGCGCCCTCAACTTCGCTACGGATATATGGTCATCGATGATCGTGGTTGTTGGCTTAGCCCTTACTAGGGCTGCGTCCGTATGGGGCGTTGACTTCCTGCGCTATGGAGACCCCGCCGCCGCGATGGTGGTTGCAGGGCTGGTGTTCTACGCAAGCTTGAAGATCAGCAAGAAGGCTGTGGACGTGCTGCTTGACAGGGCTCCGAAGGGGATGGCAGAGCAGCTGGAGAAACTGATCTGCTCAGTTAAGGGAGTAGTTGACTGTAAGCGTGTGAGGGTTAGACAGGCTGGAAACAAGTTCTTCGTTGATGCGACGATCCTTTTGGACCCATTGTTGTCGCTTAGAAGGGCGAGCAGGGTGGCGTCAGAGGTTGAAAAGAAAATACTGAAAGTCCTGCCGGGTGCCGACGTCGTCATAGACACTGATCCTTCAAGGGCTCCAAGGCGCATCGTTGAGCGTATTAGGACGCTCGCGTTAGATGAGGGATTCAGCATCCACGGGCTGGTTGTAAGGAAAGTTAACGGGAAGCTCCATGTGGACGTGCATTTGGAGGTTCCATCGGACATCAGCGTGGGGGAGGCCAGCATGATGGCTGACAGGTTCGAGGAAATGGTGAAACGTGAAATCCCCCGCATTGAAGAAGTAAACATAGACCTGGACGCTGCTGAGGGAGGGATTCTAGAGTCCACGGAAAGAGCGGTCGGTGAAGAGCTAGTTGAAAAAGTTAAGGAAGCGGTGGAGTCATTTAAGGAATCCCTCAAGGGGGAAATAGCCGATTACGAGGTGGAAGTGAAAAACTACGATGGAGAACCAAACATATACCTCACCCTATATCTGGATGACTCAATGCCCCTAAGGGACGCCCACGATCTCTCATCAGAGCTAGAAGACCACATAGTCCGCTTCCTGCCAACGGTAGAAGAAATAATAATAGAAATAGAACCATATAAGCAACCCAAAAGAACGCTGAGACGCCTTGCGAAACAGTAACAATTTTCGTAGACATTGATAAACACCTTGCAACCATAACACATTTTGTTTACATCTCTCTTATACCTTTTCTCTCCTAAAATGTGTTTGATCCCGTCTGTTCAGGCAGCTTAGCTGCCTATCGTGCCGAATTAGGATGTGGGGCTCTGGGGTTACCCCGAAAGGGGACGAGCCCTTAAAGGTCTCACCCTCCAAGGTGACGCGTCCCAAAGCGGACACATACCTATAAAAAAGACTACGTCCGCTGAACCCCGCTCCTCACAACGCTAAAAAGCATCATGGCAATGCCACAAGAGAAATCAGCTACCTCTGCACTCCCCCATTAAACCGGGGGACCTTGAAAGTCACCATGCAACGTTAAGTAAAAATCATAATAATTTCGACTTTCAACATCATCCCGCCTCATCTTTCCATCAACTGTAGCTGCCTCCGCCCCCCTTCATAGGTCTCAATAAAATTTCATTAACTTAGGTTGGCATGACCTCTGGAGGTACGGTGAAGGTCTTCCCAGCTACTACCTAGGCATGATATAATCCTACTCTCCCTCATTGGCCAGGATATTCTCTCGTCTAATATCCTGTATTTTCTCCTGAACTCTGCGGGAAGAACGGTTAGTCCCCCCATCTTTAACAACGTACTCCGTCATTTAATCACCAAGCAAGAGACAAACCTCATGCAAAATAATTAACTTTCAGAATGCACGAGACTCGTAACACTCCTTTTTGTTAAGCGTTTTTCGTGCAGGAAAAAAAGATAGTGGATGGGTTTAACTTTTAACTTATTGACCCGGCCAATGCCAGGATTCCACCTATCACGGCGGCTGCTGGCCCGAACGGTAGCGACGGCAGCATCGATACTACTCCTACTATCCCTAGAAGCAGCCCTATTACCCCCCCTAGGATCGTGAGGATCATCGACAGGTCTCTCTCGGAAACCAAGTATCCAATGAGTACTATAACGCCCATCACAAGCGTCAAGATCCCTATTATGTCAAGCCAAAACGTTATTCCTCCGGTTAGGGAGGGAAATATCTGTCCTGGGGCGGTTGTAAAGGCGAAGTATATGTTCGGTATGAACGGGGAAACTATCATGAGAAGGGCTCCCAGCAGTGCATACCTCCTCTTTCTAACGGTTCTTCTCCTAGCCGCCCTCCTCTTTCTGGACAACCTCCTTCACCTCTCACCAACTAATGCTTCCATTTTCCTCTCCTACTTTCACCCAATTATTACGGGCATGTTTCGTTAAAGCCTACCTACTAAGTTTAAACCTTAAAAGTTTAACTATACTCGCAATCTCATAAAAGTATGAAAGACAACACGAAGTTGATTCCCTTGTCTCCCCCTAGGTGACGCTGTTCCAATCATTTTCACACCATTACGTTGGCTAGTATCATTCGCCTTGAAGATCTCTGCCTCCTTGAACGCTCTGCCTGCGTGCTCGCCTTGCTGAGGAAGCCTTCGAAGAATCAGCTTCTATATGGCTCCATTTGAATACCGCAGCATCCCCTTGAACTTTCTTGCGTTATCATCAAATTTTAGAGTTAACCCCTCTTCCATAGAATCCATCGGCGGCCTACGTCTTTCTCCCTCTCACTATAACTCACCTAAGGGGGGGACGTACACGACTTCTTAAACGCCTATCCTAAGGGGCCGTCAAAGGGGGTAATCTCGAGTTTTCTGGATATTTTTTTATGTTCCTCATTCAATCTCGTTCTTGTGAATGCGTGGTGGTGTGCTTTTTGGAGGCGTCCTTCATAAGCGTGCAGCTTGGTAGGATTGGTAGGCTTTTAAGGTCTGGTATCCAGAGCCAAATCCAGGATTACTCTGAGAAGCTGGCAGTCACATCCGAACTCTACAACTTCTTTTCTAAGCGCATTATCTCAAAAATAGACTTTAAAGGTGCATGTGAGACGGCTAGACGCCTCTTCGGCTCGGAAATGGTTAAGTTCGCAGCGGTAGACGGGACAGAGTACTCCCAGCTACTCTTCGACATGGTACTTTTCTTCGGAGGGGCATATGCGTCAACCGGAACGGTGGAGTTCCGCGAGGGCGCTCCTCCGAAGGTGAACTACGATGACAGAGTTATCAGGGAAGGATGCGGGGTCTCAAGCTGCGTCCCACTATTCGTAAACCAGGTCGTAGAGGTTGACCAAACCTTCTTCACGGAGGAGGGCGGCCTCTCAAGGCCGATGGCAGACGAGGAGGTCGTTAACAACTCACGTATATCCAACTGGATCATGACTTTCGCAGAGTTCTACCTTTCCTACCTTTTCGCCTCTAACCGCAACCCTGAAACAAAAATAATCCTAATGGACAGATCCCTCTCTAACAGCCTCTCCTCAATCCTATACGATACGTCAAAGAGGAAATACTGGAAGATGTGCGCTATTCTAGGGTTGAAGGTCGACGGGACACCTATAGACGAGGAAGACCTCCTCCTCGCAAGGCACAGGATAGTAAGCACGGAGCTCGGTCTCCCCCCTCCACGGGGAGACTACTTAAGACATAGCATAGTCTTCCTCCTTGAGCGGTCAGACAAGCCTCTGACCCCCAGCCAGGTCTGCGGCATCCTTGGAGTCAAGGGTGAACGCGTGAAGAAGGTTGAACGCTACATGAAGGCGTTCACCACTAAGGGCGTACTAGTGGAGAAGGGAGGGAAGTACTCCCTAGCTGAACGGTACAAGACGTCATGGAGCAGGGTGAAAAAGCTCGTTGAAGATGTTGGAAACCGCCTGTTCCTCGAGGATGCAGGTGGAGAAGCCGAGAACAAGATGTGCGTTGAAGTTGACGGCGAACACCGCATAATAACAACTCTGGACCTCGCCTTCATCACCCTCTTCACCCAGTACATGCTCATAGAGGAATGCTGGAGGAATAGGAAGCTCCTTGTGGGAATAACAAAAGACACCTATGCCAGAGACTTCAAAAACCACGTGATACCAGTATGCCACCATTGCCGCCTCTTTAAAGATGCCCCACCACAGGACCAATTAGCATCCCTCCCGAACACAGACCGCATGCTTCTCCAATCCATCTCCCTGTCCTTCTGGGAGGATATTAAGCCTCCCTGGGCGCTTATAGAGTATGACTCCATTTTCCCTACCATAATCCCCGACAGGAGTAGAGGGGTCGGCTACGTCCTAGGAGCCAGAAGGAACAAGACCTCGATGGAGCGCCTCTTCCTGAGAAGCTACGTCCAGCTGGCTGAAGCAAGGAGGGATCCAAAGCTGAGGAGCAACGTTCTCCTCATAGACAGGCTCGTCTACCCGGGCTTTGACCTCAAAGAGGAAGTGGTTCTCCCCTTGATTAACGTCTACGGTGGATTAGAGGAGCCGTTAGAGGTCATAATTTACAGGGATGCCAGTGTGGAGAACCCCGTCCAGAACATGCTCCTAACAGTGCTTGCCTCCATGGCGCCCCCGTCCATCCCCGAAGCTTTCGGACACAACAAGCCACTCTTCATAGCGGATAAAATTGCCAAGTGGCACTACCACATCTTCAAGAAAATAATAGACTCGGCCAAAACATGGGTGATGAACAGGAAAGACGTCAGATCCTTCGTCTTCTACATGTCGAGCTTCAGGGACAAGAGAAGTGAGTTTGAACAAGCTAGGCGATCCCGTTGAATCGCCGCGTTCCCCCATCACCACCCAATAGCCCGCTCTCGGTTAAACATTTATCTTTCAATCGTTACTGGTTAAGGTTGAGAGGGGGATGTAATTGAGCGAGCTGGACGATCAGGCTAGGCTTTTCTTCACGGATTTTGATGGCTCCTTCAGAGCTAGGCTGAGTAGGGTTGAACCCGTCAGGTCCGTCTCGGATGAAAGACTGGGCACGTCAGCCCCGTACACCTGCACGATCCTTGTCGAGTACGAAAGAGAACTCCTCCGCCTTCTAGATGTTGGAATGCTCTTGGCGGTCAAAAACTTTAGAAGTAGCCCTCAAGGCGAGGAGAGGTACACCCTCATGGAGCTCTCCCGCTTCTGGCCTCAACACTTCGGCCTCATGGGCGTGAGGGAGCACCAGTACTTCCCCATGCAGTTCGAGGTAATCGAGCAGACCGTTCAGGACTGGGAGACAAGCGACAAGTCGACCATGGCAATACACATAACGGCCATACCGATAAACTACGACTTGGTCGTGATGGGCGAATCAGCCGAATATGTCAGGTGTTTCTCCTATCCCATTCTAGGTGAGCGCGTCTACGTGCTCAACGAGGAAATGATCAAGAACATGTACAACCGAAACATTGAAGAGAAGTTTCAAGGTAGGAAGGGGGGGCAGGTTGGAACCCTGAAAATGTTCGAGTTCACAGGGAGAGACATCCCAATATACGTTGATTACGATTCCCTCGTAAGATACCACTTCGGAATATTCGCCTTCACTGGCGGCGGAAAGAGCAACCTCCTCGCGACGATCATAAGGAAGATAATGAACTACACGCAGGACACGAAAGTCATGGTATTCGATATTTCGTGCGAGTACCCCTTCCTCCTCATGGACGTGCTTGCTGACCGGAACATACCATCCCTAGTCGTCTTGGAGCGGAAGGTTAGCACCCCTGAAGAGTTCAACATGTCCATAGTTAAACCCAAAAAGTACGAGCATAATCCGAAGGTTCTGAAGGGGCTGAGAAGAATAATGTCCCTAGGCAGGGTGACCCACCTTGTCAGGAGAAGCATCGAAGCAATAACATTCTCTGACATGATTCAAACTTTGGAGGGACTGGAGAAGTCAAACACCGATAAGCCAAATTATGTTAACGCGATCAAGGAAATAAGGATGTTCACCGATAGCTACATGACAGCTAAAGGATACACGGAAGAAGACGAAATAGACGATGAATACGTGGACAAGCTTAACGGGCACGTCGAATACTTTAAGGAAACGTATGGAATCTACGAGAGAAGCAGCCTCTATGGCTGGATATCATCCCTGAAAACGATCTACACGAGGATTAAGAAGAGGATGGGGGAGGAAGAGCTCGCCGGAGGATACAGCCCGAAAGCCCTCGTCAAGGAGCTGCTTGAGTCCGATACAAGGCTAATATGCCTCTCAGTAAGCGACCCTGAAACAATCAAGCAGTTAACCATAACAATGATCAGGGCTACACTTTCAAGAAGGAAAAGGGAGTTCAGCGTGAAACCCTACATACTCTTCGTCTGGGATGAGGCTCAAGAGTTCGCCCCCGCCCCAGGGAAAGCGTCCGGAGTGGAGAAGGCATGCTCGGAAGAGGTTGAAAGGCTCCTAAGGCAAGGGAGAAAGTACGGGTTAGGGGGGTGCTTAGCAACCCAGCGCATAGCCCACCTCAACACTTCAGCCCTGCAGCAGCTTCACACGTACTTCGTGGGAACCCTACCTAGGCCATACGATCGCGGCCTCATAAGCAACACATTCATGGTCGATAGGGAGATCCTTGAGAGAACCTTGGAGTTCACGTCAGGAGAGTGGCTTCTCTCAAGCTACATCGCAACAGGAATGACCAACGTCCCAATATTCCTAAAGTCAGAGGACACGGAGGAGCAGTTAGATAGGTTCATGGAGAATCTATAAAGAGACCCCCATTAAACTTCCATGTATTTGTCTATGAACCTTTTACACCACCTCTCGTACTCGACCGTGACCACGTGTATCTCGAACGGCATGTACCCCAACTTCTCGGCTGCTTCCATCCTTAACCTTACTCTCCCCCCCACCTTTCCAGCCAGCACCGTAACTATTAGAACGCCTCCGTCGCTATCAGGTCTCATACCTCCCTTAACAGCGCTTCCAAACAGCATACCTTCCTGTGAATCACCCTTCCACAACGTCCCTCATCTCCTCCACGTAACCGTACATTCCATCATAATACTTCCTCCACCCCCTTAAGGTTTCAAGCATTAATTCTACGAACGTTTTTCCATCCATTCCAGCACCTCTAAAGCGTCCTCCGCAAACCTTACCACTCTCTCAGCTACTTCCCCACCATACTCCCTAAGCATATACCTTGAGGTTATATTATGCATCTTTAAGGAGTATAGCTTCTCCAGGTTTTCATGATAAAACTTCTTTAAGCGTTCATCCTCACTTCATCCTCATACGTCCTCATCAAATCGTTCATGAGGCGAACTATCGAATGCGTCTTCGGGTAGTCACCTATCTTCATGTACAGAAGTCCTTTTAAGACGTAATTAAAGGAACTGCTCAACATGAAATAACACTAAATCGTAGTCTCCCTCTCAAAGCCCACTCGTGCATCCTTAAGGAATGCATCCACCCTCCTCTTCAGCATCACCGCATAATCACTCAATGAAAAACCTCCTCTAACCTTTACATGGGAGGAACCCCTCTTATAAAATTCATTGATTGTTAAGCAGCATCTCCTGAATACCCGTCCCCTCTCAAACTGTTTAATGATTCTTAAATGCCTTTCTAACTTAAAGTTGGCCAGAGGCCAAAGTCAGAAAACTACTTGAAGCCGGTAAAAGGAAGAGTTTGGAAAAAAGGTTTAAAGTGCGAGATGTGATAACCCTCTCTTCCCACGAACCTCTGTTTTCTTATTTTATAGGCCTCTCTTTTCCTCCTTCACGGCACACCAACGGTAATTTTCTTCCCCAAAATTCTCTTAAGTTCTCCCTTCTCGCTTCAAAGGGTCGCTACAATCTCTTTCTCCTTTAACTGGCGTAGTAGCGCCCTGTCTATAGCCTCCTTCACCGCTCGTCTTATAGCGTAGCCTCCTACGTGGAGGTAGGTGTCCCCTATCACCTTATCGTACTGCATGGACGCTGTGCAGGGATAGGAGTGGTGCGCCTCGGCTATCCTATCATTCAACCTGTAAATCCTAGTCAGCTTTATCTGCTGCATAATGTAAAACGTACTTCCACACGGTGCAGTCCTCAAAACCTTACCCTTCACTATTAGGTCTCCCTTAACTTCAACCTCCACCACCGGCCTACCAACCCTATACTTCCTAATGAACTGGTCTATTACGTCGTTTGTCCCCCTTTCCTCTAGGGTGCAGAAGGGTCGTGGGAAGGCGTGGGCGACCCCTATCTCGTCCAAGCTCCTCTCCACTTGCTTCTGGAGGCCAACCGGACACCAGTTCCCGTCTTCTATGGGAACTATTACACCCTTCGCCCTAGCTCTCTCAGCAAGGATGGAGATGCTAGCAAGAATGTCCTGGTGTAATCCTACGGCTATTATCAGGTCGCATTTAGGAGGATCCCTAGGGAGGTATTCCTCGGGGTTTTCGACGAAGGAGGGTAGGTCGGCGGGAGCCTTATACAATCCGTAAATGTCCTCGGCGAAGGAGCCATAATCCTGCCTGCAGTGCTCGCACAGGTCTCCGCAAGAAGTACAGAACGTGGAGAAGTTTATCAGGTTGCCAGCAACCTTCTCTCCAAACTCATCACTATATATGATGTATATCCTCAAGGTGGACGCCTCTCAATAATTTCTCACCATAACCACATTCAAACCAATACAATATATATTTAATGATACATGATAATTACTTTTTAAGAAAATTTACCTATTAAATATTCATCAACTTCCATCTAAGTCGTCCACACGACTAATTCGCCGTTTCCCCCTTTAAAACTCTTCCGAAACTCTCAGATGACTCCTTCGTTTCCAACCTAATCAATCTAAATTTAACAATAAATATGTCGCCCTCGCTCTCCACCTCCAACATCTCAGCCTTCATCCCCTCTTCTTCAAACATAACTCTCAGGTCGTCAAGATAGTCATAGACTCCACACGTGTAGCAAAATGACCCTGTAAACTCTACTAAAAGGCTGTCCGCACGTAGCGACTTCAACTTTGCCACGGCTTCAGGAGACCTGTACCTGTTGTACTCTTCAATGGCCTTCTTCACCTTTCCCAGCAGCCTCGTTTTCCCCCTCATTAAAGTCCACCTCTACGGTTAAAGACGACATCTAATTCAGGATCATCCAAGTAAATGAAAGAGGGTGACGGGTCATAATGCATGCTGACTGCCTTAATGTTCACTCCTGCCCTTTCAGCCTTAACCAGCAACCTGTACATCTCTGGGTCTGCAAACCTGTTAGGCGTGAAGAACGTCACTCCGGGCAAAGTTGTAATAAACACTATTCCCCCTCTCCGCCTTTCTCCACTTTATGATGTCCTCTAAATGCCTTCTTCCTCTGGGCGATGGGTAGTCAGGGTACATAGCATATTCGCCCACTTTCATGACGGCGCTTTTCACCTCCAAGAGCACCTCTTCCCTGACACACTTCAAGCAATAATCTATGATAGACCTGCCTACCTTAACGTTTCTTTTGAACCCCTGCAACCTTTAAGCCACAGGATGCCCTCTGCCTCCAAGCATCTTTCAAAAATCCTCATTTGAAGCTGGATGTCGATGATGGCTCCAAGCCCTTCATCATCCACCGCAAAAAGCACGTAGCAGGTTTTCCCAGTTTTCTTAGGCTTGCAAACCCTCTCCTTCCCTTAAATAGGTACTCTGAAAGGGGTTCACGCTTGATAGGTTTTTATGGGTAAATGGTTTTGGTCTGTCAGGCGTTTCCCCGTCATCGAGGCATACGCCTCTGATGGGACTTTCGGGGTAACCCCGGAGCCCCACATCCGAAGGTTCAGGACGGCAACAACATCCCTATCAAGGATTAAACAGCATTTTTTGCATCGCATCAGCCTGCCCTCATAGGCCGCCATGCGGCCAGAGCAGAGAGGGCAGGTCCTGGAAGAATAGGACGGGTTAACGTACTTTACAGGCAGCCCAAGCCACCTCAGCTTATACTCGAGCATAAGCTGGAACGTCCTAGCATCCCACTTCGAAAGCCTTCGGTTTAGCCCTTTACCCCCGTTGAGGACCCTGCCCTTAACCCCCCTCAGGTCCTCAAGTATCGCCCCGCTACGCAACCCCTCCAGCTCCCCGGCAATCCTGGCCGTCAGCTTATGCATGAAATCCCTGACCCTATCCTTTTCCCTCCTGGAGTACTTCCGCATCAGCCTCCCAGCCGTCCTAGGCTTGCGTTTAGAAAGCTTCTGTATTCTCCTTCTCTTCTCCTCGTAGGCCCTGTGGACGTGGTACAGCTGCCTGAGGTCATACCTGACCACCCTCCCGCTAACCAAGGCGGTCACGTTGGCCAGGTTCACGTCGAACGAGGCCCAGCCCCTAGGCTCGACACCTACCACTTTCTTCTTGAAGTTGATTATGAGCCCGTCCTCCCTCAGCAGCAGCCCGCCGATGGTGTCGAAGTCCCTTGGCAGGTAGCCATACCCTGCCAGGTCCACTTCAAGGTATCGCTTGTTCGGTTCGATGCTGATTTTGAGCTTGCCATTCCTGTAAGTGAATAGTGTCGTCTTCACGTATACCGTCTTCCCCGTTACTTTGGGTTTGGATTTCGCCCTCCCCCTGTTGTACAGCTTTACCCAGCCCTTAACCAGCCCTATAACCGAGTTTATCGCTGAGTCGACGTAGTGCCTGGAGTACTTCCATTCTTTCAGGAGGTTGTTCCTCAGCTTTCTCCTGTCCCCGGCTTTGAAGTTTAGGTGGGCCTTGCCGCTTTCTGAGTGGGTGACGTGGCTCATAACCTCTTCCAGCGCCTTCCTCTTCGCCTCAAAGTATGCTTCTATCAGGTCTCCCGGCGCCTCTACAGGAACCCTATATGATTTAATTGCGGCCGCTTCCCCATTTAGTGTTTTTCACCTCTCTGGGTCCTGTGTCTTCCGCTTGGGCTCGCCGCTCCTCAGCATTCCCTCCCTTCTATCCATACACACCACAAACACCAAAATTAGGCAAACAAGTATATAAACTTATCTAAAACGCAACAGCTACACAAGGCGTCCCTGTTCACCGTTACAGGCATGCCGTTAACGGACCCCAGCTCTTTAAGGTTTTCATTGTCTTCTGCGTCGTGGCAGGCAGCACGCTTAGCATGTCCTCCAATAATGGAGGATAGCTCGCCGCTCGACCACTTCCTGTGGGTTCCGTTAGCGCACACAAGCTTGACGTCGACCCCCGCTGCCTCGGCAACCCTTAAAACCTCGTCTACGACTATTTTCCGGGGGTCCTCCCTTGGGAGTGGTATCGGAAGGGCGGGGTCGTCAAACGCGACGGTTATTTTCCTGCAGTCCTCTAGTATTTCGGGGAGAGGCTGTTCGCCTACGGGGTTCTCCAGCGCATCACACACTGCCAGCTTGGGGTTCCGCAGCGGCGTTAATGGGGGAGGATGTGTTAGCACCGTGGTATCCTCTGGGAAGTTTACGGTAACCACCCTGTCACCGTGGAGGACGGGGAGCTTGATGGTTTCTCCCCCTAGTACTCGTAGAACCCTCTCCCAGCGTTCTTACCGGTCCATCCCCGCTTCAGGTACTCCTCGAAGAGTGGGCAAAGCCTGTAGAGCTCCAGCCTGTACTTCTCGTATAGCTTGTTCAGGATGTCGGCGACGCCGTCCAGTCCGATGGTGTCTGCAAGCGTGCATACTCCTTCAGGGGCCAGCATGCCCAGCTTAGCCACCTTATCTATGGTTTCGGGGTCTGCCACTCCGTCCTTGACTATCCAGAACGCCTCGTTCACCGATACCGCAATGACCCTCATCACATCATATCTTTCCGAGAACTTCGCTTCTATGGATGGGGGGCCTCTGCTCCAATCGTAGAATCCTCTACCGGTTTTCCTTCCAAGCCTCCCCTCCTTGATCAGCCTTTCAAAAGCTCCCGTAGGGTACAGGAACCTGTCACCGTATGCTTCGTGAAGGTATTTGACGACTGTTGCCGCTACGTCTAGCCCTATTCTGTCCATTGCTTCGGCGAAACCTATGGGGAACCCCATCGCTTTATAGGAGGCATCTAACTCCTCCGGAGTGATCTCCCCCCTGTGGATGGACCACATGCTTTCGGCTCCGGAGGAGACGAGGAGCCTATTGAGGACGAAGCCCCTCATGTCCTTCGTTAAAACAACAGGTTTTTTCCCTATCTTCTCGGCTACACCCACTATGGCGTCCACTGTTTCAGTGCTGGTTTTCTCCCCCTTAACAACCTCCACCAGCGGCATCAGAGCCGGGGGATTTGAGAAGTGCATGCCCCCAACCCTTTCAGCCCCTTTCAGCCCTTCACTTATCTCGGTAACAGTTAAGCTTGAAGTGTTTGTTGCGAGGACTACGCTTAACGGGAGTTCGTCAAGCCTCCTGAAGAGACGCCTCTTCAGCTCCAAGTCCTCGGTTATGGCTTCGAAAACGAAGTCAACGTCTCTAACGTCGTCCAGCTTCTCCGTGAGCGTGACGCGCTCCCAGACGGATTCGAAGTCTTCCTTGGTGACTGATGCTTGCCGAAGCTCTTTAAGAGCCTCCCTGCACTTGCCTTCCAGCCTGCTTAACGCATCCTTCGACACGTCGTTCACTATTACCTCACACCCTGATAGGGCGAAGAGGAGGGAAACATCAGACCCCATCGTTCCAGCACCAATAACGGCAACACGGCTAACCTCGCTCAAGCATGCCCTCCTCTATAAGGCCTCGTCGAAGCCGCTGAGCTTGTAAATGAAGGCTACTTCATGCAATTATTTATATGTTTTGCTAAAAAGCCGTCTGCGAAGGAAGCCGGCTTCACACGGGAATGGATGTCCCCACTTTCGATGGTGTTTCGACTGGTTTCCGAGTAGTTTATTAGGCTCCGCTGGCGTTTGTTTGATTGATCCTGTTCCTTGGAGGGGTGCTGATGGTTACCATCGAGATTTCTAAGGAGGTGTACCGCAGGCTCATGGCCCTCAAGAAGATCGTTGACGTTGTGTTGAAGGACGAGTTTAAAGATGACTCCGAGTACGCCGAGTTTGTCCTCCTAATGGGGATTGAAAAAATGATCGTAGACCCCTTGCCAGAGAACGACCTTTTGAGGAAAACGGTTGTGGCCATGTTCAGGGAGAACCCGGAGTTTATAGCCGACTTTATAGCTAGAACCCTTGAGAAGGGGGGAATGAGGGAGGAGGAGAGGAGGGAGTGGAGGAGCTACACTACTTAACGCTCTTCCCTTTCCCCTCCTCCTTCATCCTCCTTATGACGGAATATATCTTAACATTGGTATCCTTGATTATGTTTAGCATTTGAGTCGCGATAGACTCGGCATGCTTCACCCTCACGGACTCAGCCTCGTAGAATTCTCTTAGAATGGGGAAGTCGACGAGGGTGAAGAGGCGTGATAGGGATTCAACCAGCTTCTCGAGCTTTTTAAGTTCTTTGAGTGAGTCTTCGATGTTTGCCCTGGCTATTATAAGGCCGACGCGGACGTCCTCCAGCGGGAGGCTTTCAGGCAATGCTTCATGGACAATCATCCTCCCTTTAAGCTTAAAGGTTTCCACTATGAACCATCCGAGCATTTCGGCTCCCTTACTATCGGACCCGTAGGCAGTCCTGAAGATCTGGAGGAGGGTGTTTGCGGCGTACTGGTTAACCGTTGAGCGGGCGTTAAGCCCATCCATGAAGACAGGCTTAACCACGCTGATAGCATCCATAATTTCCAATAGTAGTTCCATGGAGCATCCCGTTAGGTCGGGCTTCAGGCTAAATGCGGCCCCTATTTCCGCCAGCTCAGCTAGAAGATCCCTTGCGCCTGAGGTAATCGTTAACAGGGAGTTCACAAAGCATTCTTCATCCTCTGCGGCTAACGCGTTATTGTAGGAGTCAAGGATCCTTCCACCATCAACCTCCCACTTTTTGATCTCATCATTGATCACCCTTTGAAGCCCAGCTGCCATTTCACTGTCGAAGCCGTTTAGGAGGAGGGACACCTCGATCACGCGTCCCCAAACAACGTTGACCAGTTCGTCGAACTTCAGGAAGCTCTCCGTCATAAGCTCCCTGAGAAAACCCTTAGCAGCCTCCAAGCATCCTTTCAGGTGGAAGGCGGGGTCGAAGGCGACGTCTCCGTCGAGCGACGCCACGTCACCAACCCCCATGATCCCGAGAAGTACCACTATGAGCCTGCGTGTCTCGTAGACCAGACGAGAGTAGTCCTCGAGGAACGCCATAACCATGCTCAGCAGCCTGTTCCGCGATACCAATACCTTGTTAAAGTAGTTAAGAGCTAACTTAGGATTGTCTGGGAGGTCAACCCTCCCATGAAGGCCGGAGAAAACCGACTCTAAAAATTCAACATTAACTAAGAGCAGGTCGGTCAGCGCATTCCTCACATCCTCAGCCGTAGCACCCCTCAACAGGAGGCCCCTCCACATTTAAACCGAGTCAACACGTGGCAGCACCTCAACAGAGTTAACTGCAGGTAACCGTTAGGAAGCCAACAAGTTTAATTGGTATAAATAAATGGGTTTTGCCTCCCTCCAAGTGATTTACATGTATTAGAAGAAAATGGTGTGTTCCGATTTTTGTTTAACCTTTTCTTTCCTCTGCTTCCATTTCTAGTTCTCTCATGATTATTGCGCTAATCTCTGAGGGGACGCCCACCGAAGCCAGCAGCCTCTCCCTTTCAGCGGGTGTGATTGATCTTAGCTCTCGCAGGAGGGCTATGGCGGTTTCCTCGCTTAACCCGCTTTCGACGAGGAGGGGTACAAGCTTGTCCGCCATTTCAACTGGCACGTAGGCTTCAACCCGCGGCTCGACGCCCACTATGGCCAGCTCCTCTGCAAGGAGGGACTTGATGACACTCTCCCTTGAGAGAGGCTTCTCAACCCTGAATGGCTTCCCTTTCTCGATGGCTTCAATTAGGCTGTCTATCTTCCTTATGATTGGAGGCGTGCGTATCCTTCTAACCGTGATGTAGCCGGCTAAGCTGGCTGGCGGCGCGAGCACCGCAAGGCATATGACGGCTAAGAGGGTGAATGAAACCCTCACGTTTAACCCCGGTATGGTTACACCCCACTCCTTGATAACAACCACTTGGAACGTCTGGGCTGGCTCGTAGTTCTCAGCCGAGGCAGAAACCACTAGGGGTATGGTGGAGGGGGGCAGGGAGGTCGGGACGATGAGGGCGTAACGTCCGCCGCCCACGTGGGTAAGAGGGATGCCGTTAGCAGTAACGGTGGCTCCGGGAACAGGGTTTCCACCCGCATCCCTGTAGTCAAAGAAGAGGACAACCAGAGGAACGTTGTTTTCAACCTCTCCATAACCGCCAGCCAAGACAAGGTACGGGCTCGCCCCGCCTAGGAGTAGGAGGTTTGACGGGGTGGCCGAAGTCGCTATCCTCAGTATGTTAAATTCAACCTGTCTCGGCTCAGCCGAGTAGTTCCCCTTAAACGCGTAGAATATCACGGTGTACTTGCCTGGAAGCAGGCTGGTGGTGTCAACGGTGAGCGTGTAAGTTCCGTTCCCAAGGCTTGTAAGCTCGGCCTCAAGCACAACCGAGCCATCCCTCAGAATAGTGCAGTTAACCACCGCATCCCCAACCGAGACGTTGTTGTGGGTGTCCCACAGGGTTATGGACACGTTAAGCGGCTCCCTCCACTCAGTCTCGGAGACACTAGCCTGCTGGATTGCCATAGGTACAGGCTCAACGTACAACCATATCTTATCTTCTTTCGCCGTGTAGTTTTCAAGGTAAGCTGTTATCCCCACGCTATAAGACGCACCCGATGGTAGGAGAGAAGACTGGAAGGAGGCCGTGTAATTTCCGTCGCCACCCACATCAACCAGCGACCCGGAAAAGCCTGTTCCCCCAATAAAGTAAACAATCTGGACCGCTGATGGTAGAGGGGCACCTGTAAGGTTATCGGTGCAGTAGACGTAGAACGTGAAATTGTCCCCGAAGACAACTTCGTAAGTGGGATTAAAGCTTAACTTAAGGGGTCTAGGCTGGATTCTAAGGGGTTTATTATCGGCGTAAGACGTGTAGTTTTCACACTCCACACTGAAGCGCACCACGTAGTCTCCTGGGGGAAGCATATCCTTCGGTATGCTACCCGTATAGTTCCCATCACCTGCGTGGGTGAGGGTAAAGGAGCCGTAGCCCTCGATGCTCCAAGTCACGGACGCCTCGGTCACGGGGAAACCATTATCTCCATCATACACCCTAACCCACAAGGGGATGTCCGTGGAATTCCAGTAGTGGACGCCAGCCAAGCTTCCAATCGTAACATCTGGAGAAACGGGGTTAACGATTATGACCGTCTGGTTTGAAGTTGACTCTATACCCTCGCCGCCAGCACGCATCTCCACCGTATAAGTCACGCCACCATAAAGCAGCCCAGTCAGGTTAGCTATGTAATTCAATTCACCTGCAGGCTGCGTGAAATTAGTCCAGTCTAAGATCACGGTGGAATCGCTAAGAAGCCTGTACTGCAAATAGTAGCTTGAATTAGCAGAACGGTCTATGAGGGCGCCGCCGGTCTCGTTCCTCCACCGTACTTGAAGCAGGAACTCATAGGGAGTCCATGTACATGGAAGCGAGGTGCCATTCTCAATTATGATACTAGTTTCAGTTAACGTAGCATAGGTGGTGCAGATGAGAACTGCGGTGCATGGTGTGTCCTCCGAGGTAAGGTCGATCGAGACGTTAAGTGACTCATTCACCTCTCTCGGTTCGCCGCCCTCGTAAAGGCATATGTTGTAGCTGTTTCTTGGAAGGCGGAACGTCACCCATCCGGTGGCATTCGTTATTCCTGACACGAAGAGAGGGGTGCCTGTTGTGTTGATTGTTACGTTAATGAATGGGAAGTTGTTGCCGGACGGATATATTACATGGCAGTAGAGGTTTACCACATCTAAGATGATGGTTGTTGAGAGGTGGTCATTCTCCACCTCGATCGACGTGGAGTTAGTGTATGTCTGGTAGGTCACTCCCTCATGCGTCTCGTTATATGTTACGGAGACGGTATAGTTGTCTTCGTAGAGGTAGAACGTGACGTCGCCATCACCGTTGGATGTTCCATCGATGAGTAGTTCGTTAGTGGTGAAATTCCGAACTTCTACGAGGGCGTCGCTGACAGATAGACCGTCTAGATCTTCAACGTGAACGGTGACTGTGAAGAAGCGTTCTTCGACGCTCCCGAGAGAGATCGCCTTGTGCTTCATGCCCTCAGCGAAGTTTTCGAAGGGTTCAGAGCCCTGGGTTCCGTTCCATAAGTAGAAGGCGTAGTTCTCACTTATCCAGTCCCCTGGCTCGACGAACATTTCTTCAGTGGTGCTTCTATACCAGTACTCATAGTTGGTACCGTAGTATACGAAGAAAGACCAACGTACGCTTTGGGGGTCTGTAACGTGAAACTGTGGTGGAGTTATGTCCACTATTCCTGCAGCGGTTCCGAACATTTCATCTAGGGTGCAGAACCACTCCGCCGACTTTGAAAGATACGGTTCCGGTCTCGGAATCATGTCTTCCTCGTAGACAAAGCCACCAGCCTTATAAACTAACTTCGGCATTACTTGAGGGTCAAAACTCCATCCACAGCTCTCGTAGAAGGAAATGTAATCAATATTTGACGAGAATGATTCGAGAAATACGGTTGTTGTATTGCAGATCCACCCCCACCTGAAAAACCTGTACGTCACATTGGCGTAAGTATCTAGAGTGCTGTTACCACTCTTGAATCGAACCTCAGAGGTAACTGTGGCGAAGAGCGGGCCTGAATCATAGAATGGACCGCTTGAGGGGGACCCGTTTGTAGTCCACGTGGTAGACCAGAAAATAAACCATCTTTCACGAAATGTTGGGTTGTCGTGGAAGGGTGCTAGACTCCAATTATCACCGTAGAATGAGTTGAAGCTTTCGTAGATCTTCCCTCCGTTAGTGGTCTTGTAAATGTAGGCGGTGTAGTGATCCCCTGTCACTGTTATGCTGTCTGACGTTTCTGTTATGGTGATTTGTGGTGTGAATGATGGTGGTTCAACTTGTTCATTGTTAAAGTATATGTAGTATGTTGTTGTTTGGTGTGGTGTGAGGTTTGCGTAGAATGTTATTGTTGCTTTCTGTATGTTGTCTCCGCTTAGGGTTTGGTTCCAGACTTGGTATGGTAGCCCTGGGCTTGCCAGCCACGAGCTGCCGTTCCAGTACTGGATTCTTATGCTGTCCTTGTGGCATGTGTATCCCAGCTGGGTGAAGTCTATGTACACGTCCACCGGCACCGTGGCTGATACCCCTACGGTGTCCGCCACGTTTACGTTTACTGGTATGCGGTACTTGAAGGTGGTGTTCCACCATGGGGGTACGTCTTGTGGAGGGGTTGATGATGACTTCGCGCTTGCCATGGCGCCTGAAGATGTTGGTGGGGTGACTGGGTATACGGGATGCGTACTTAACATTATGGGGGTGACCGTTAGGGCTGCAAGGAGGAGCGCGAAGAAGAACATGGCAATTTTCCGTTTCAGGGTCACGTGTTTCCTCTCCTTTTCTCCATTCACGCCCTCCAAGGTAGGTTAAATCGAAAGGTTCTTAGAGTTAAGTAGAAACGGTTGTCTTTTAAAAGAATTATGGTAAAACTATAAGGTAATTTTAATTTTTTAGGGTTGGGTTGTGGGTGGGCTGTTCGATGTTGGTGTGGGCGGGAGGGTTTCTTGGGAAAGTTGTTCCGCCTCTTTTTTCGTGGGGGTTACGTTTTGGTTTTGGATGTTTGCTGGGTGGGGGTTCTTCTGTGTTTTCTGTTTTGCTTCTCGTGGGTGGGGGTTACAGGATTGGCGGGATGTTCGCCCTTGAACCGTGGAGTTTTGCTTTTAGTAGGGTTGCCAGCGTTTCCAGCGGGTTTAGCGGGACTATTTGCGTTGCTTTAACTCCTGTCAGCTTCATGAGGTGGGATGTTACTTTTGCGAGGTCGTTGCACTTGTCTGTGGTTAGCACCTTGTCCTCTCCGAACTTCCTCTTAAAGTACATGGCTGTTTCTTCTAGGGCGCATGGCCCTACTATTAGTACTGGTGGGGTTGCTTTCTCGATCTCGTTCATGTCCACTCCCTTCCCGCATACTATCGTGAATGGGGCGTGTGCTCCATGGTCGACGTGGAGCATTTCCAGGACCATCAGGGTGTTTCCGAGGCATCCCTCAATGCAGGCCATCTCCCTCCCCTTTATCACCTTAACTTCTTCGGGAAGCACTCCGAGGGGGTTCTTAGGGTACTTCTCCTTAAACATTGATATGTCGCCGACGATTTTTATCTTTGATAGGTGGCCGTACCCTAGGCCCTGTTCATCAGCCAGCTTGAGGTGTTCTACCTCTTCCAAGCTGTAGCCGAGGATCTTTGCCCCTACGGTGTCGACTGCTACGGCGTCTCCTCCCCCTATCAGGACGTTCATGGGTACGAGGAACCTGTCAAGCATTTTCTCTAGGGGGTAGTGTCCGTGAACCACCGCTGTTAACCCGTCGATGATGGCGAAGTCCGGCCTGATGAAGCGGTATACGTCGACGAGGAACTGGTGGAGCATGTAGTTGTGCCGTTCCCTCCTGCTATTGTGGTGGAGGAGGCCCATCTGCCCCTTAACCGACAGGGTGACCGTCGTCATACTATGAGTTTTCAGTTTTGGAAGTGCGACGTAGAGGTTTTCGTCCCGCTCCTTTATGAGCTTCTCGTAGACAACCTTTGGGAGCTCCACCGCGTAGCCGTCTTCACCTATCCTAACTTTCACGGGGGGCTGCTCGTCCAGGTAGAGGCAGCGTCCTCCGTTCTCCTTAACAACCCGGTCTATCCCTGTAACCTTAAAGACGAGTCGTGTCATGTTACCTTGAGTGGAATTGTCCATGACGTAAACTTTAACCCCTGCGTCTCTAAAAAGCCTGACAGCAGCCCCTATGACCTCGGGTGAGGTGTACGAGTGCTTCCTGAAATCCACCGCGTTAATCTTGATGTAAACGCCCTCCTTACCCTTAGTCAGGGATTCAACCCCTCCGAAGAAGCTGAATATCCTGTTCAGGGACGAATCCAGATCCTCTGAGACATGCTCTACAACAACAAGGGACAAACACAACCCTCCATCTCAATTAAAACTTAACCTAAGGAAGTTAAAAACGGTTTTCCCACTTCCGTGGGGACGTCGTGTTCACGTGTCCGCCGATGGAGACGGGGATGAGCATTACGACAGAGAGCGTTACGGATGGAGGAGCGTGGCCCCAAACAAGCAGGTGAGGGGATAGGCGAAAGGCTTCCTAAACGCTGGAAGCCCGAACTTCAGCCATGGAAAACGTCACAAGGGCTAACTACAAAAAACCGATGATCCCTATTAACAGTGACATGAGAGAGGGGTTCTCCGTAAACCGGCAGCCCGCAAATGTGGAATCATCGCCTCCCAGTTATTAGGATTATTAGGATCTCGCTTACTGCAATGTCGGCTGGGATCTGGGGTGGTCTGGGGTGGGGATGGATTGCTGTTTTGCGGCTGTTAACGGTTAGAATGTTAACGGTTAGAATAGTTTGGCTTGCCTAGCTGCCTTCTTCTTTAGGAGTGCGTCTTCTTTGATCCCGAAATGTTCTAGTACTCTCATGGCTGCCGGGATTACTTGGTTGTGGATGTAATAGTCGGAGTCCACTTCTTCCGGCTTAACTAGGCTGTAGGGGTACGCTCTGTCGGATATTTTCCCCTCCCCTCTGACTACAACGTAGCCTACCTTGGAACCTGCCTCCAGCCTGCCTCCAGCCTTAACAAGCCTCATGGCGGCTACTATGTGGGGGGCTTTAACCTTGTATTCTCTTGGGGATTTGGCCAAGGTTTCCCAGATGACAAGCTTCTCAAGTGGAATGGCTCCGCTGGAAAGACTGGCTATAACGTCCCTTACGTAATCTACTGCTTCGTCCACGTCCCCGCTCCGCAGGACTATGCCTATGACTTTCTCCTGCACCTCCCTAGCTATTTCAGGCCAGTCCCCCCTGACGACCTCGAACCCCACTATGTCCAGTGAGCCGTCGTCTAGGAGGCCTGCGTAGCGCTTTTTAGCCCCCGAAAAGAACACCTTGGTGTAGAACTTGTCCGGCTTTATTTCTAGGCCAAAGGTTGACTCGACCTCACTGGTGAATGCTTCAACCTTCTCGGGAATGTTGAATATGAAGACGCTGTCCGTGTCGGCGTAGAGGACTGATAGCCCATGCTTCCTAGCGATCTCTATCGCCTTCTTGATGGTCTCCCTGCCCCAGGCAGCCGTTGCCTCGGCTACGGGTTGAAGGTACCATCTCGCCCCGAGCCAGCCGCAGTACCCGTAGACCGCATTGGTCATTGTTTTGACAGCCTTCTGCCGCTCGTCGAGGAGGACGTAGTCGAGGCTGCCCGGCTCAACCATCTTCATTCGCTCCCTTATCTCGCGCCTCACACCTATGAGCTTCTCGAGGATCTTCTTGTAGAATCCTGAGGGGTGCCTCCTGAACCTGTGCCCCACCTCCGGGGCAACGTAGACCTCGTCTTCAGGGACTTCTTCACTAGGGGGGACGTAGGTGTCAGGCGAAACATTGTACTTTATCATTATGTTCGGGTACATGGAGGCGAAGTCTAGGACTGCCACGTCCTCGTAAACCCCGGGCTTAGGCTCTAGGACGTATCCTCCAACATAGGACCTTTTGGGCCTCTCTAGCCTGCTTGGCACCAACTCGCCGGCTGCGTGAGCCTCCCTCATAAGCATGTTTTCCACCCTGAAGCCGACTCCAGCCCTCATCACCTGGTCGAGGGGCATCCCTGTCACCTGCGCCATGGAAAACGCGGTGTGCAGGAGCTTCCTTGCAACTCCGAGGATCAGTTCTACGTCGTGGCGTGACGACTCCATTATTTGGCCTCTCAGGGACTCGTCATCCCAGTAGCGTGGCACTTGGGTGAAGTCAACGCTTACCCTTGGCGTTTCGGCTTCAACTTTCAGGTAGTCGGCTATGTTTCTCAGAGTCTTCAGTTTAACTTCTGGCAGGACGCTGGCTACGTCGTAGAGGTCTACGTGGGCTCTTCCAACGACGGACACGTGTCCATAGACGCTCACGTGCGGCTCAGACCCGTCCCTGTTAATGGTGAGGGGAGTCTTCAGGTGGCTGGCACGCTTCATGAGGTATTGGAGGTCGAAGAAGTTGGAGTAGAATCCGACTACGACGTCTGGGTCGTAGCTGGAAATGTAAGAGGTGAAGGATTCTAGTGCCTCCCTGTCATCGTGTCCATCGGCTTCAAACTGCCTGACCTCTCCGTCGCCTGTTATCGTGGATACGAGTACCACGGGGTCTTCCTCGGGATTCATGGCACCCGTCGGGCTGTAAACATCTATTTTAAATCCTACCAGTTTAAGGGTTGGGGGGCGACCCTCACCTGAGGGAGTTGGATGCGACTCCGCAACGTACACTTTGTAGCGTTCTCCTCCCTCCTCGTCCGCCTCAACGGTGTGCCAGCAGCATGGGGTTACACCCGTCACGTTCATGTACTTCGTGTAGAACCTTATATCTGCTTCAAGGCATGCCTTGACCCCGGGAAGCTTCCCAAGCTTCTTTGCGTACTGGGATGCGTAGTCGGGGTCTTCGAAGGAAACCTTAAGGGCCTGTGTAGGCTTGCCGAGGAAAAGACGGTCTACAACCTCGACGCTGGTTATAGGGGATGCCTCTATGGATGAAACCTTAACAGCGTCTACGACGGATTCGGCTGACACGCCATCCTTAAGGAGGATGTAAAGGTGAGGTTTAAACGAGCGGTCTATAACTAAAACGCGATCGCCTTTATCGTCAATCCCCCAGAGGAGGACTTCAGGACTCCTCCCGGTCTTTTGCCCGACGTCCAGAACCCAGAATGAAAGCTTCAACAGAAACCCCCCGGGAACCTCCAACATTGAAAGAGGAAGAAAGGGAAAATAAATTTTAGCGTTGCAAGGTGGAGTGGCGTCTGCTCCGTTACTGTTGACTGGTCATGAGGAGTTCATGGAAAGGGGGTTTCCTTTGCATCATCGGGAATTTATGGTGGGATCGTCGCTCGCTTGGTGAAAGGGTCGTTAGGGCCTGTCTTCCTTCACTATTTTCAGTTTTCTCTTCGGCGACCCATTTCTCTTCCTGCAACTTCTTTCGGTTTCTTCGGTGATGGGGACTGTTTTTGGTGTTGTGAAGCGTGGGAAACTTAAAAACTTCTAGCTTCAAAGTTTTAATTGGGTGTTCTGCTTTGGATGACGAGGATAGGATGCTGGAGGATGAGGCTGAGAGGGAAGTTAGGAGGAAGCATGCTGACTGGGCGTTCATAGAAGCGCAACCTCCGAAGGTGAGGGTAGCGTTAAAGCTGTACGTGGAAACGGGAGATGTTTACAAGGCTTCACGGCTTGCCGGGTTAACAGTGGAGGAATTTAACGAGCTTAGGATTAGGGCTAGGATTCCCGTTGTGGTGTGGAGGGATTAGGCTGCTAGTGGTGGTATAATTGCTATGCAGCGTGGACACTTGTTTCCTGATTGATTGGGCTAAGTATAGGAGGAGAGACATTCTCCAAGGGGTTTTCGAGGCTGCGTATGTTACTCGGGACGTTCTAGATGAGGCTAGAACTGAGGCTACTCTTTCCTACATTGGAGATTTGCTGGCTGATGGGTTCCTAGCCTTTTACCCTTTGATGGAGGATGTTACCTCTCTCGTGAGGGAGATCGTTGCTGTTTCGATAAGGGATCCTAGAATTAGGACAATTGATCCCCCTGAAGCATTGCCTTAGCGATAGCCGTTAAGGAAGAATGCATATGTCTAACAGAGAATAAAGGTGTGCTCCGCCTATCAGAGCTGTACAGGGACAGGTTTAACGTTGAGGTTTGGAGAAGCTACGAAGTGCTAAAAAGGGCTTATAAGATAGGATTAATAGAAAGCTTGGAGGAGGAGATTAGGGCGTATGAGGAGGACACGGGACATCTTTTCCCGCGAAGAAGAGTGGAGAAAGGAGGATGAGGCTGAGAGGGAAGTTAGGAGGAAGCATGCTGACTGGGCGTTCATAGAAGCGCAACCCTCAAGAGTGAAAGCGGCGTTGAAGCTGTATGTGGAGACCGGGGATCTAAGGTTAGCTCAGAGAATAGCGGGAATGGGGTTAGAGGAATTTATAGAAACACTTCTTAATGCGAAGATCCCTCGAGTGACCTTTATTTGAACCTCGCAAGAAGACCCTAGAAAGCGTGGGAATGAATTGCGGTTAAAATCCAAATTTCCTTCCCAATAGTTTTTGGAATGTTCCCGCGCGAAAGAACGTTCAAGTAAACGGTTGTAGAAGGTTTTCAAGCTTAATAGAAAGAAGGTTTTAGCCCCAAACAGGAGTCCTGATGAATATTTTAGGGTTCACGGTTAATAAACCTTCATAGTCAAATGTGAGTTTTGGTCTATCAGGCGTTTCCCCGTCATCGAGGTTAAAGCCTCTGATAGGGCTTTCGGGTAACCTCCTGAGCCCCGCATCCGAAGGTTCAGGACGGCTACAACATCCCTATCAAGGACTAAACAGCATTTTTTGCATTTCATTAGCCTGCCCTCATAGGTCGCCATGCGACCAGAGCAGAGGGGGCACCTTTATTTTCCTGCCAAAAACCTGCTTGAGAGCCGCCATGACCCTCGCAACCTCGGACGCCTTGCGAAGCAGTTAAATATTTGGTAGGTGTTTGTGGGTGCTGGTTTGGCCATGGGGTGGCCTATGAGGGTGGAGTCTTCGGACGGGGGGCTCCGGGGCTACCCTGAAAGCACCATTAGAGGCGCATGCTTCGATGACGGGGAAACGCTTGACAGACCAAAACCCACACTACCCATAAAAGCCTATCAAGCGTGAACCCCTTCCTTCCCCTCGCCCTTAAAACTGCCTGGAATTCGAAGAGCGCCGTGTCAGGGACCTTCAAGTTCCTCATAGATAATGTCGCCAACGCCTTCTTATGCCTTCCATCCTTCGGGTTCAACGCAAAAGTAGTTCGGTGTCGGCTACGGGCAATTTAACACTCATCCTCCAGCCATTTCTCAGCTTTTACCTCGTCAACTTTCTCCCTATAGGGTTCACCGATGACCTCGGCTAAGACGCGGAATGGGTCTGACGAAGCCTTCTCGATCATGATCTTGTCTCCTTCAACACGCACCCTGAGGAGGTCTCCTTCCTTGATTCCAACTTTCCTCCTGATACGTGACGGTATTACAACAATGTTCTTTTTTCCAACCTTTATCGTTTCTTCCGACATTACAATTCATCAGAAAAATTTTAAACAAAGAAAATATAAAGTCTTCCCGGTTAACGAGCCGGTTGGAAACGATGGCTTCAACCTGTTGACCCTTGCTTTAAATGAAGCGGACGAAAGCCTAAGCCTCGAAAGGCTATAGCCTCGATTAAATGTGCCCGCTTACGCTTCCATCCTTTCCCTGCTCGATGATTATGTTGCCTTCCTCGTCGACGTAGCCGACCTGCCTGGCTGGAATACCCATCCACACCGTTCTCGGAGGAATCCTCGTCTTTTTGGGTATAAGGGACATGGCTGCCACTACAGCCCCGTCCCCTATCTCAACCCCGGGCAGAACTATCGTGTTTCCCCCTATCAGAACGTTCCTGCCTATCTTAACCCTTCCAATGTATATTTTCTTGCCGTCGAGGGCATGCCCTGAAATTATTGAGCCGCCTCCTGCAACAGACCCCTCACCCATCTCAACCAAAGGCGGGTCTATAACGGATGAGGCTATAGCGTTCCTGCCGATCCTAGCCCCCAGAATCCTGAGGACGTGGCTTGCAAGCCCAGGCTGACCTAAGGGTAGAAAACCCACAAGGTAGCGTCCCATAGACGTCAGGGACGCGTTAAGCATCCAGCTCCCAACGTTTGGGTTAGCTGGGTCCATCTCGTAGTATCCCTCCTCAACAGGCCTAAGAGAAGCCCTGATCAAGCCTAAGGCTATAAGGTTGAAGACCCACTTCGCCACCAAGTACACGAAAGGCGTCAGAGCAATCCAAACATACAAGGGTAAGCTGGGAGCTAGCAAGTATGCAACGTAGCAAAAGGCTAAAACAACCGGGAAGGCTCCAAGAGCCGAACCGCACAAAACACCGTAAAGCCTGGCAGTAACGTTCGGAGCCCTACCTCCACTCTTAACCTCAGCATCCATCCATCAGCCCTCCATCAATCCGTCAAACGCACTAAAAACCATATAAACTAATAACACTTACTAAACGCTCAAAAGCCCGGTCTTGGAGTAACCATAAATGCTTTCATCACCCCAAAGTGATGGGGTAAGCAGTAGGCTACCACCACCCAAACGAGGATTCACTAGTGTGGCGGCACAATGGAGACCGTAACTAACATAACCAGAAGGCGTTAAATTCTTCCATGAAGGAACTAGAGAATTCTGGGGGTTTACGTTTAGGGAGGTTCCCATTTGGGTTGCCCTTGCTACGTGGCTCTCGGCGACAGCATGATCATCGACTACTACGCTGGCGGGCCTGGCTGGGGTGCCGCTTCCCTTCTCTACAGGAACTTGGATGATGTGTACCCTGAGTTTAAAGGTAAGGATCTTTTGAGCCTCATACCCGACCTTAAAAACTATAATTTGGCTACTGATGGAGCGACAACCTACACGGTTATGCACTGGCAGCTTCCCAAGGTTCCGTCAGGACCAGACTACCCCGTGGTGGTTATCGTAACCGTGGGTGGAAACGACCTGCTGTCAAGGTACAGGGTGGGCTTCAGGGAGGGTGTTGAGGAAAGCTACAGGTTCAAGGAAAGGCTCAGGAAGTTATTCTCATCCTTGCTAAGGATGGTTTCCCCTATACGTCCAAGGATCTACGTTGGAAACATATATGATCCCAGCGATGGAACGGGGATGCTGGACGATGCAGGATGGTCTCCTTGGCCTGACGGGTTGAAGGTCTTGGCAGAGTGGAATGAAAGGATAAGCGAGGTGGCAGAAGAGTTCAGGCTAACCCTCGTCGACATCCACTCCCACTTCCTAGGGCATGGAATGCACCACGACAACCCAGAAATTAAACATTACCGTCCGGAGGATCCAACCCTCTGGCTTAAACAGGTTATAGAGCCGAACTCGAGGGGCGCCCACGAGATAAGGAGGCTTTTCTGGGAGGAAATATATAGGGACAGGGAGGAAATACTCCGGCTCGCAGGGAAGGTGAGGGGGGAGGGTGAGGGCCGCCTCCGGTGGCGGTGAGGCGCAAGGAGGGTTCACGCCGCCTCCCTCAGGGCAGAATGAAGGATATTTCCTCGTGGCCTCCAATTACGTCTCCCTTCCGCGCCCACAGAAAAAGTATGTTCCCGTGTATCTCATACTCCATTAACGTTTTAACGTCGGCTATCTCCGTTCCGTCGGGGAATACCCATAATGCCTCACAGTCGTACTCCAGCTCTTCCTCCTCAGTCCACGTTGAGTACACGTTCATGCCAGGCTTCAAGTCCCCTCTAAACGCGATCACCCACATTATATACGGGTACTCGTCCTGCCCCCTAAACTCTATGTCGGTGAACACCACCTCAGGGTAAACAGGCTGCCCATTAACCTCGTTCCTCTCCTCGTCAAGGAACCCTTGCATGTTTAACCAGAGCTTCTCCACCTCCTTAGCGTACTCGTCCAAGTTTCCTTCTAGTGAGGCGTAGTATCCTTCCGGGTCGTAATAGTCATATATCAGGACCTGATGGAACTCCCCTGTTTCGGACACGCTAAAGCAAGTGTACGCGTGTATGGGAACAACCTCGTCGCTTCTCCACTCCAACTCCACTTCCTCCCAAGGAAAGGGAAACTCTACCACCCTATAAAATTTCCGTAAAATCCCAAGCTACTGCTGAGCGTGCAACATGGGATGGTAGCCCCCAACAAAACAGTGCTGGCTCTCCCTCTTGCTGGCTCTCCCTCTACCTCACACTATTTCTTTCACCTAGTATTCACCTTAAATTAATTTCCACAAGTCAATTTCCTATTAATTTTTTATAGCAGAAAGTTTAAATTTGCCTGTTTAAAATTAGTCGTAATCTTCCCATGGTTTCAGGAGGGCGTTTGGTGCTTTCCTTCGGAGAGGTGAGGGCGGCCTTAAGGCTATTCCGTAACGTCCCCCTTCTACGCCTGTGGATCCCTAAGCTGACCGACGTCGTCTCAGCTTTGCAGCTCATCATCTGCCTCGAGAAGCTCGGCGTCTTAGGATTTACGAGCACGCCTCGAAGCCTTGAAGAAATCTCAAGCTTCCTCGGCGGAGTTAAGAGGACAGACCTCCTCCAAGACATTTTTGAAACTCTGAAGGAACTTAAGGTTTTTAGGGTAGTTGACGGCAAATACGTGGTAAACTGGTGGATGGTTGAAAAGTTTTTTCGCCTAAAGGCTAAACACCCAGCCCTTAAACCATTTAACGTAACGTTCCAAGGTGTTGAACACATGGCTTACCGTGCAGCCCTCACCGTCCTGAGAGGCGGGAAAGTCGATCTAACCTCGCCCGAAATAGCAACGATCTTCTACTTTCAAACCCATCACCCAGTCTTCGACATAGGCCGCCGCGCCCTCCTAGACTTGGGCGGTGGCAAGTCCCTCAAGGGAAAGACCATTCTGGACGTTGGATGTGGCTTCGGAGCCGAGCCAGTCACCATCCTTGACTATCTCGACTTCGACTGTAACCTCATATGCATCGACTTCTCCCCCAACGTTGTGGACGAGTGCATGCACACGCCCGTAGAAAGGATCGCCGGGAAGCCTCTCCCCTCACCTAAACTCCTAATGGAGCTTGAAAACGTCAGCTTCGTCACGGTCGACCCCTCCGCTGAGAGGTGGCCTATTCCAGACGAGTCAGTGGATGTCGCCTTCACCTTCTCCTACCTTCACCGCTGCGACCATCCTCAAAGGGCTATACGAGAGTGCGCCAGAATACTTAAAAGGAACGGAAGGTTCCTCCTAACCACCATGATAAAGAAAGGCGAGAAGCTAACCGTTACAGACGTGGCTATCAGGCTATTCGGAGGAAACAGGTCCTACTCGAGGAGAGAAATCAGGAAATTTCTGCGTAATGCCGGTCTCGAAGACGTTAAAATACGTTTCTCGTTCTTCGTTACTGCGAGGAAGAGCTAGTAGACTTCTCTATTACTCCGGGTTGGCCTTAATGTGACTTTCATCACCATTTCCCCTTCGCCGCCTGACTTGCGGGCGGTCTCCACGCTCCTCATCGAGCGCAGATCCGTGGAGTTCGCTCCCCTCGCCACCGTCACCGTAGCCCTACTTCAAAAGGCTTAAGCATCGGGAAAGGTCTACTACTGCGGACATGCACCAGCACCCATGAAAAGAGACTGCTTCACGAGGTAAGCTCCCCCTCCCCTCCTCCCCCTCCACGCTCCCTGAGGAACTTCTCCCCCTTCGGGGTCACAAGTATCATGTTACCCTTTATTTCTATAAGGTTCCTACTTACTGCTTCCCTAATCAGAAGCAATGTGATCTCCCTGTTAGAAACCTTCTCTTTGATGTTAAGTACCGGTATGTCGTCGCAGGTTAGTCGTCGGCGAGATGCCATCTGGAGAAGTTCATGTAGGGTGTCGTCGACGTCTTCAAGCTCTACTTTAAGCCCTCGCAGCACGCATATGAAAAGCTCTTCCTCCGGCTCGGTGACTGCCGGTTTAACCTTCATGAACCTGCTTAACCCAAGCGCAGCCACCAGCGTGGTTACAACGGATATTACCACGAAGAGCGTGTAGGTGTTAGACGCTATCAGGCGTGAGCTAAGGCCAACCTCGGCTATGGCGATCCCCACGCTTAAACGGACGTTCATCGCAAACCCTACTCCTATGGAATCCCTCCTTTTCAGCTTGGCAGCTATGGACGCTACGTATCCCCCTGCAAGCTTCGACGCGAACGCCAGCCCTAAAGCTAGGGCAAGTGCTATGGCGGCTAGGGCCTCCGCCTCCAGCCCTGTTATGTTAGCCTTTAACCCTATGGTGAAGAAGAAGACTGGTATGAGGAGGCCGTAGCCTATGGTCGTAATCTTCGGGTACACTATATCGTAGAACTCTGGGTTAACGGTCGCAGCCTCCCTGAGGGCTAGCCCGGCTAGGAATGCCCCTATCACAGCATGGAATGAAAGGACCTCGGCTACCACGACCAGTGCAAGCATGAGAAGTATGGTGAGTCTGACCTCGAACTCCTCCACCCTTTTCTCTCCAACCTTTTTAATCACCTTCTCTATCCCTTTAGGGAGTAAGCGTACTATGACTAGGAAGATCAGGATCTCCCCGACGAAGAGGGCTACCCCCCAGGGTGAGATCTGGAGAGGAAGCGGAAACCCCGGAATTAGAGGGGTGAATATGCTGACTATTAAGGCCATCCCCAGAAGGCTTAACACCTCATCTACTATTGCCCCTCCAATCATGATGTGCACCAGTCGCCTGTCAGCATACCTTCTAAGGATGGGTATTAGAACCCCCGCCGACCCCGCCGAGAACAGGAAAGCCAAAAGCATCGCCTCAACAAAGCTATAGAGTGATGTCGAGAGGGCAAACGCTAAGCCCACGGTCAACGGCAGTATGAAGCTGGCGGCTCCCACTAAAATTATAGCTTTAAAATCCTCCCTTATGATCTCTGGGTCAGACTCCAAACCTGCCAGAAACATTAAGAAGACGAGGCCAAGCGCCCCTATGAATGAAAGCCACTCATACTCGTTCCTAATTAAGCCCAGCCCATAAGGGCCAATGATAAAGCCGACTAAGAACTCCGCTATGACACCTGGAATCCCGACTCGCGTAGCTAAGAGCGGAGCCACCACTATGGAAAGAGCTACCACGCCGAGAACCATGAACTCGGACTCCAACGCCACCCAACACCACACGTTCTTTCCAAGTGAAAAACATAGGGAAAACAGGAGGATAAGCAGTTTAAATTTCTAGCCGTCAAGAGTTCCCGGCAGTTCCCGCAAGGTTGAAAAAGCTTGCCCCCCGGGGGGCTTCACAGATACGCCTTCGTACTTTCTCGTCTTGGTTACAGAGGATAGCTCTCGTCCCGCAACCAGTCCGGGTTACACTTAACCCTCGAACAATTTAAACCTTACTTTTCACTACCCTTCATAAAATCATTTCTTCTTCATCTCACCATTCTCCTAAGGTGGTTTAGCGAGTCCTATGTGAAAAGGTCTTCAACGCTTGAAGCCTAACCATTGGCTTTGCTGCAGTTTCCACCAAGACGTGCTGGGGAAATCCTGCATCCGCCTCGGCAGCAATATTCCTTCTAGGATTCACCTCACTTCTCCACCCTCCTCCGCCTATCACTTAACTCCTACCTTCACGTCGCCTTCCGCTTTAAAGCTGTGGTTATTTCCAGACCTAAAAAGAAGGTTGAAAAACCTCTTAGCACACTCATATCCGTTTTCATGTAGAAACTTCTTTGGAAGCCGAATTGGAGTCCAGACGCCACCTAACAAGCCCTTAGGGGAGGTAAATAGTTTAAAGCCGATGGAGTCGACAAGCCCTTATAGCGTTTCTGCGTTTGGATGCGGTGCGTCGGATGCGGCGTGGGCACCCAGAGTTTAAGCGTCGCCAGCCACCGTTTTAAGCCGCTTCGTCTGCTTCAGCTTAGAGGGGGTTTAAGCCGTAGCTATCACCGCTTGGCGTCCACACCGCTTTTCATGGTTGTTGGAGGGTTCCTGTACTGATTTTCCTTTCTCTTAGCTCTTTCAGGGATAGCTCCTCCTTCTCCGGCGCTTTCAGGTGGAAGAGGGCTATTCCAGCCACCGTTATGAGGGCGCCGACAACTTGCAAGGGAACTATGTATTCCACCTTTAAAATTGCGGCGAAGAGCATTGCGAAAAGGGGCTGACTTAGAAGGAGGACTCCAGCCATTGTCGGGGAGATGTAGTTAAGCCCGTCTATGAGGAGGTACGTGGGGAGGATAACTGTTAGGAAGGTGAAGAGGAATATTCCAGCCAGAACCGGCAGTGTGAGGGGTGCCCCCACCCTTAGAGGCGTGGACGTGAGCGCTGCAAGTTCGGGTATGGCTACGGGTGCGAGGGCTACGCTGCTGATGGTGAATATGAGCGTTGTGAGGGTGGCTTCGTCCACGTTCTCCAGCGACTTCTTAGTGACAACGTTATTCGTGGAGAAGCCGATCATGGCCAGCACCGCAGCCACCTCAGCCAGCACGCTACCCGTCTCCATGGAGAAACGTGACATGTGGAAAATCAGTATTCCAGCTATGGCGACCAGCATGCCGGCTATTTGAGGCCTATTTAGTTTTTCCGCGAAGACGAGGAAGCTGAGAATTGCAACCATGATGGGGGAGAAGGAGTTCACCATGACTGGGAGGGATGGGGAGCCGTGGTCGACCGCGTAGTAGAAAAGGATTCGGGCTGAGCCGAAGAGGACTACTGGGGCCAGCGCCCACTTCAGGAATGGTTTGATGCGGCTTATGCTTCCGTCAATTATTTTGAATGGTAGAATGGCTATTCCGGGGACGGCTGCCATGAAGGAGTACGTTAAAATGCTGAAGTCGTAAAGGTTGAAGAAGAGCTTGGAGCCAGCGGTCGTTAACGCGTACAATGCGGAGCAAAGCGTCACAAGAAACACTCCACTCGATCTCAATGGGATCACCGTGAAACTTTGAAGAATGTGGATGGAAAAGCCTCAAAAAGGTTTCGAAGCAAACGGGGCTTCACGAGTCAAATGCAGGGTCGCCGTGAGGCAAAATTGGGGGACACTATACGAAGTGGAGGAAGGTTAGTGCAGCTACCCGTATTCAGCGTTTGCAGGGTTAAGTCTCCTTCAACTCGTTTTCGCAACACTCGTGAAAATTTTGGGAGTTCCATGATGGTTTGCGCCGACCGTCACCCGACGGCCGGGAGAGGGTGAAGGATGCCGCTGTGTGGACCATCATTTAGCTTTCCCCCTCTTACTTATTTCATCCAGGACTGTGAATATTTCGGAGAGGGATGAGATTTCGTAGTCTGGTATTTCCTCCGAGCTCTTCGGCTCCTCTGAACGGTGCTCCCCCCTCCTGATCCTAA
Organism: Candidatus Freyrarchaeum guaymasense; assembly: GCA_030587405.1. The sequence goes on from JAUQZD010000053.1 coordinate 37,110, forward strand.
CCGTTATTAGCCCTGCCCTTTTAGCGGGCCGGATTTCCGTGTTGAGGCGGCAGCCAACATAGACCGCCTCCCCGTGTGACACGTTAAATGGTTTTAAGGCTTCCTCGAACACCTTTGGCTCTAGGCGTTCACATCCAACCTCCATGGAGATGACTACGTGGTGGAATATGTGCTGCAGCCCGAGGCGGATCAGCTTCTCCCACTGCTTAACAGGGTTTCCCGGGGACGCCACCCCTATCCTGTAGCCTTGCTCCCTCAACTTTATCAGGGTTGGCACGGTGTCAGGGTATGGTCTAAGGTAGGCGAACTTCGTGTCATGGTAGGCTGCGACGGCTGCAGCTATTATCCTCGAACTCACCTTTAACCCTAGCCGTTCGAGGGTTCTGTCAAAGTGTTTGCCATAGTCCCGCCCGTACTCGGCTACGACGCTCTTAAGCACGTTAAAAGTCGTTTCCGGGTCGACCGGTAGGCCTGCCTCAACCATGGCCCTGACGGCGTTCATCCTTGCAAGGTATGCTTGAAGGGAGGAGTCGTAAAGGACGTCGTCGATGCTGAAGAGGACGCATCTAACGGGCAAGCCTCTCACCTTACAACCTTCGCTAGCTTTTCAGGGTTATCGGGGTTCAACCCCTTTGCAACGGAGAGATAGTAGGAGAAGAGTTGGAGGGGGATGACGAAGAATATGGGGGAAAGAATTTGTTCAACTACGGGTGGAACGAGGATGCAGCGTTCCCATCCCTCCTGGTCCGTTAGGAGGACTACAGGGGCTTTAAGCTTTTCGAAGCGGTGTGCTAGGCTGACGCATGCCCCCATGTGCTCGCGGGATGGAACTATTATCATCACAGGGGTTTTCTCGTCTACGAGCTGCATGGGTCCATGAAGAAACTCTCTGGTAGCGAAGCCCTCGGCGAAAACGTTCGCGGCTTCCTTAAGCTTTAACGCCCCCTCTAAGGCTGTCGCGTAGTTTGGCCCGGTCCCAAGGATGAAGAAAAACTCTGTGCCCTTAAACTCCTCAGCGAGCCTTTCAACCTGACCGCTGGAAGACTTAACTGTTTCGTCTATCTGGCTTGGCAGCCTTGAAAAGAAGCCTTTAACCTTGCCAGCCTCCTCTCTACCCTTAGCCTCCCCTAGGGATGAGGAGAGGAGGTATATTGCAACCAGCTGTGAAATGTACGTTTTAGTTGCCGTTACGGCTTTCTCCTCCCCAGCGGCTGTTTGGAGGACGTGGTCTGAGAGGGCGGCTAGACTGCTCTCAGGGGTGCTCGTGACGGCTACAACCTTTGCCCCGCGCTCCTTCGCGTACCTGGCTGCGTCCACGGTGTTCACGCTTTCACCCGACTGGGAGACCGCTACTACCAGCGTTTCGGAGCTGACGGGGGACGCCCAGTGGCGGAACTCGGATGCGGGAACAGGGGACGAGAACACGCCTGCAAGCCGGCCCATAACGTACTGTCCAACCATCGACGCATGGTAGCTTGTCCCACTACCCGTAAAGTAAACGAATTTGGTAGGGGAGAGGGATGGTGTAAGCTCCTTAAGGCTTTTAGAGACGCTCTCGGCAGTCCTCCTAGCCGCCTCCCCTTCTTCCCAGATCTCTCTGAGCATGAAGTGCCGGAGTGAGGCTGTCAAGGTAACAGCTCCACAATGCTACTGAGAGTACTTCTCCAAGAACTCTTTTAAGGCTTCATCGTATTCCCTTTGCCCCCTTAAATCTATAATCTTCTTCGCTTTTCTACCTATCTCAGGTATGCTCCCCTTATCAACCCTGCGCACGAACGTTGGGGTGAAGCATACTGCGCCGCCAAGCCTCTCAGCCAAGTCCGCCAGCAGCTCAGGCTTGTCCTCGTCCGAGTCTATGTAAAGCTCTATCCTGTCGGCTCCCGACGGATCCTCCCTGATTACCATGAGGTAGTCCCTTATTCCCTCATGCCTGAAGACAGCCGAGTCTATGGCGAACGGGCTCGTTAGGGCTCCCTTCACCTTTATCAGGCTGTCCAGCCTGTACTCTGGCGGGAGAACCCTGTAGGTCACCCTTCCACAGCTACACTTATCAGTTATTATGTAAGAGTAGTCCCTTGACCTGTACCGGATGGCGAGCGTCCCCGTCCTCGTGAGGGTCGTGAACACAAGCTCTCCCTTCTCGCCTTCCCCGACACGCTCCCCCGTGTCTGGGTCGACGACCTCCACGAAGGTGTGGTCTTCCGGCCAGTGCACTCCGTAGCGCTCCTCACACTCCGCCCCGCTTCCAGCCTCGCTGAGACCGTACCCTACTCTAACCTCTATGTCCCAGAGGTCCTCTATCTTCTTCCTCTTCTCTTCGGGAAGAGGCTCCCCCAGAACGTAAGCCCTTTTAAGGCTGCTCTCCTTCGGGTCGCCGAAGAGCTCCTCGTAAACGTACCCCCATTTAAGTATGAACTGGGGTATGCCTATTATTCCGGTTGGCTTGAAGAACCAGATCATCCCTGCCTGCTGCTTGGCTGTGGGTTGCTTACCGGCGGGTATGACGATTGCTCCTATCCTCCTTATGGCTTCGTGTATGTCTATTCCCGCGAAGAACATGCCGTAGGGTGTCGTGTTCTGGATCACGTCTTTACTAGTGAATCCCGCTGTGATGAGGTTTCTCGCTTCAAGTGAGATTTGGACTTCAACGTCATTGCTCGTGAAGCCTACTACGGTGGGTGTCCCAGACGTTCCAGAGGTTGTATGGAACACGGATAGGTTCTCGGGGTCTCCTACAGCCCCCATGTGGTCCTTAACTAAGTCTGCTTTGCTGGAGAATGGAAGCTTGACCAGGTCGTCTGTGGTTTTTATATCGGAAGGCTTTAACCCTGCCTCCTCAAACTTTTTCCTGTATACACGTGTGTTATAGGCGAGCTTAACAACCCTTCTCAGGAGCTTGTTTTGAAGCTCCTCAAGCTCTCCCCTAGACACCTTTGGCTCTAACAATTGAATCGCCCTCAAACCACGATTAAAAGGAATTATTTCTTAAAGATTTCCCTTTTCCCCTAATTTTAGCTAAGTTTAAAGAGGGGGATACGGGGTCTCCCCGTGCCGAGAATGGCAATGTTATCGTTATACCATCGTTATAATACTTCTTGAAGGGAGATCGAAACGTGTATGCGGGCGAATAGTTTGGATGGTGAGGGTTAAAGCTAAGTGGAGGACTACTATGAGCATGGAGTTGGTTGGGTGCTGTGGGATATATTGTGGTGCTGCCCCTTTTACAGAAGTAATATTCCTGATTTAGCTAGAAGCTTGAAGGATGCCTTGAAGAGTGAGAAGTTCAACAAGATCGCCGTAGCCTTTGACCGGGTTGGAGATTACAGGGAGTTTAAAAGTGGTTGAATTTTCTTTCTAAGAGTTAAATGTGGGGGTTGCCAGGCAGGGGGAGGAAAACCCTTTTGCAGCATAAGAAGGTGTAGTAGAACTCCAATCCTACGTGGACGCAGTAGTTGACCATGCCCCTGAATGCCTCAAGGAGCCCGAGAACATCTTGCGAGGGCTGAAAGGGAATGCCTATACATTTCACTGCTTTAACCGCTTCCACTCCTCATACACCTCTAGGAGCTTCGGTATGGCCTCTTCATAGCTTTGCCTAGGATGGACTTTAAGCTCTGCCAGTTTCTTCAAGGTCGATTTATGGAGAGTTACTGTTGTCTTTCTATCCGTCTTAGACATATAATACCCTACAATGCCAAGACATATTTAAACACGTCTCCTGAAGGCGCAACACCAGAAAACCTAAACACTTTTATCTTCCAACACCCGTAAACGCAACAGAACCCTGAGAGAAAAAATATAAGAAAGAGGAATTTTTATTTTTGGGAAAAACTCAGGGCGGTGTTGGGAGGTTGGATGGTGAGCGAGTTTTAGTTACGGGGGCTGCAGGGTTTAACGGTAAACATGCGGTCAGGTTCCTAGCTGAGAAAGGATACTTGGTTAGGGCTACAGATATCAAGGGAGACGCGAGGGAGTTTAAGAGTATGGGGGTCGAGTTCGTAAAGGCAGACCTAACACGAAGAAAGGGGTTGGATAAGCTTGTAAGAGATGTCGACGTTGTCTTTCACATCGCAGCCCTCTTCGACTACTTGGCACCATTTGAAAAGCTTAGACTGGTGAACGTTGAGGGGACAAAAAACCTCTTGGACGCAATCCTTGATAGTGGAGGAAGGCCAAGGGTGATATTGTGGAGTTCGGTTGCAGTTTACGGGGTCGTCAACGAGAAAAACTATAAGCTTCCTGTGACTGAGGATCAACCCTTAGCCGAGGAGTGCCCAGGGGCTTACGACAGGTCTAAGAGAGAGCAGGAAGCTCTCGCCTTAAGGTACTGTGAGGAGTATGGTTTACCCGTAACCGTGATCAGGCCTGCTCCCATATATGGGCCAGGAAACATGTACGGTGTTTACAACATAATCTGGTTTGTGGCTAGAGGAGTGTTGCCGTTTATACCCGAGAATGCAAGTAAGCTTTCCTTACCGATGGTTCACGTGGCGGACGTGACCGGTGCTGCACACTTTCTTGCAGGAAAAAGGGAGGCAGTAGGGGAAGTGTATAATGTGGTTGACGATAACACTCTTAATGCTAAGGAGACTCTTGAGTTGATTGCAGCCTTAACGGGGGCGCACCCGATGGAGGTCCCCGTCATTCCTGTGAAGCTATTCGGGAAGGTGCTCGTGCAGGCATCCAAGCTTTCAGCTTTCATGGCTAAGCGGAGAGGGGAAAGGCAGAAGCTTGAACCCGACATGCTCAACTACCTTTTCGGAAACTACTACTTCTCCAACGAGAAGCTGAAGAGGGCTGGCTACAAGTTCATCTACCCTGATAGGAGGGTTGGCCTGGCTGAAACGATTTCATGGTATATAAGCAACGGGGTACTTTAGAGGGGGTGATGGATGTGAGCTTCATTTTAGACGTCTTCATGCTTATGGGGATAGGCGTGTTGATGGCTTGGGTGACGAAGCAGAAGCCGGTTTTCCATATAAGGAAAACGTTAACCCTGACGCTTTCCGTCGTGACGATAGCGATCTTCTATGGCATAGCCATCCCGTTGTATGTGAACAACATCTACTTTCCACCGTACTGGATGATGATGAACTTCGTCTGGTCGCTCCCCCTCCCGGTGTTCTCCCTCATGGGGCATGACTTCATGATCAACTCCGGGATAATCCAGATAGTCACCCCGAACCCTTTAGAGCTTCCGGCAAGCGTCTTCTCAGTTTTCATAACAGACCCCGTCAGCTTAAGCGTAGCCATGGTGCTCTTTGCCCTTTACCCCTTCTGGCTCTGGCTCGGGATAATAATAGGAAGGTTCCTCTTCGGGTCGAGGCCGGAGGAGAAGGGAGTGCGTGGAGCCTTCTAGCAGGTTTAAGCATCAGGCTTTTGAATGACGGAAAAGACAAAAGGAAGATACGTTTAAATGCTGTGTGGTGGTGTCCGTGAAGGTTCGTGGGAGAGCTTGGAAGTTTGGGGATAACATCGACACGGACGTGGTAATCCCAGGAAGATATTTGACGCTGCGTGACCCGGACGAGATGGCCAGCCATGCGATGGAGGTGGTAAGGCCAGACTTCGCCGGGAACGTTAAGCCCGGTGACGTGGTGGTGGCGGGTAAAAACTTCGGCTGCGGCTCCAGCAGGGAGGAGGCGCCATTCGTGCTTAAACGTCTAGGAGTGGGAGCCATCATCGCAGAGTCTTTCGCGAGGATATTTTTCAGGAACGCCATAAACCTGGGGTTGCCGGTGATCGAGTGTAAAGGGGTTTCGGAGAAGGTTGGCGAAGGGGACGAGGTCGAAGTCGACCTTGAAAGCGGGAAGGTGAGAAACCTAACCACCGGAGTCGAGCTTCAGGGGACGGTGCTGCCAGACTTCCTCATGGAGATAATTAGAAGCGGAGGGGCAATAGAGGCGCTTAAGAAGAAGCTGAAGGGAGCGACGTAAGAAACGGCGTGAAAAACAAGGGAAGGAGGGTTTAGCTCTTTTTCGCGTTTAAGTTGACGGTGACTGGGATCCCTCTAGCCACGGACTCCGTGACTATGCAGTAGTTTCTGAAGATTTCAAGGCACCTCTCCGCCTTTTTCATGGCTTCACCGCTGAAGACGGGTGTTAGGTCCACATCTACCCTCTTCACTCGGAGGTAGCCGTCCTCCCTCACCACCGTGACCTTAGACTTAACGGATACTTCAACGGGTTCCACTCTAGCCTTCTTCAAGCAGAAGATTAACGCTGCCGAAAGGCACCCTCCTATGGATGCGGCGAGCAGGTCGAGGGGGCTGAACCCTGACGCCTCACCCCCGATCTCAGGAGGCTCATCCATCGGAAGCTCAGGGAGGTCGCCGACCTTAGCGTTAAACTTGAAGTCTCCACGCCACGCCAGGGAGGCCTCGGCCACGAAGACTACTTCTTCACCCATCACAAACTCCTCCTCACGCAGCTAGGACACATTTAAAGGAGCCCTTTTAAAAAGTATTTTCCTAACCATGAAGGAGGTGGACAGCAACCAGCACTCCGGGAGGGAGGAAAATACAAATTATACCTGAATAAGCCACGTCCAAAGGTTTACGTGAAGAAGACAGGTGAGGGAGGCATACAGGTAATCGGCGCATCGATGTACAATGGCGACTTAGACGAGCTCACATCATTTCTTAACTCGAAGCGTATAGTTAACGCTGTGGTGTATATAAGGGAGCCGGCAAAGCTTGAAGACGTAAAATTAGCCATGGATGAGGCAGCAACGTTTAAACCGGCATTAATCATTGCAAACAAGGGGGATCTCCCTAGAAGCGCCAAATCCTTTAGGATCCTACGTGATCGTTACTCGCAGAGGTTCCCCATTTACCCGGTGTCATCCCTCACAGGTAAGGGCTTCGAGAAGCTGGGTGAAGCCTTGTTCTCCACCCTCG
>JAUQZD010000056.1 GCA_030587405.1 Candidatus Freyrarchaeum guaymasense
CTTTAAGGTGAGCATGTCAGCGAGAACCTGACATGGATGGTACATGTCGCTTAAAGCGTTTATGACGGGGACACCTGAATACTCGGCTAGCACTTCAAGGTCCTCATGGCCGTACACCCTAGCAATTAACCCGTCAACGTACCTTCCAAGAACCCTAGCGGTATCCTTTAATGTCTCCCCTCTAACAAGCTGTAACTCATCCCCCCTAAGAAAAATAATCTCTCCGCCTAGATGCCTCACGGCGACTTCAAAGGAAACCCTCGTCCTAGTCGAGGGCTTGAGGAACAAGGCAGCTAAAACCTTCCCCCCTAAAACATCGGATTTTTCCTTCCTCTTCTTCATCTCTTCTGCCCTATTGATGAGAGCCTCCACCTCCATTCGTGAAAGATCCTTTAACGTTAAGAAGCACCTAGCCTTCATCCCGTCTCCCTTGCTAAATCGCTAAAGTATCCTGTCTGCAAACCACTTTGGGTCAAACTCTTCTAAGTCGTCGTATCCCTGCCCTACCCCGACGAAGATGATCGGCTTCCTGGTAGCGTAGGTCACCGACAGTGCGGTGCCCCCCCTAACGTCAGCATCAACCTTTGTTAGAATTATCGCGTCTAAGCCTATCGCCTCGTTAAACTTCTCCGCCTGCTCCACAGCGTCGTTACCCGTTAACGCGTCTCCAACGAATACCTTGAGGTCTGGATCAGCAACCCTTACGATCTTCTTCATTTCTTCAAGGAGGTTCCTATCAGTTTGCATCCTTCCAGCAGTATCAACTAGAACCGCGTTTATGAATTTAGCCTTCGCGTGCTCCACGGCATCCCATGCTACTGCCGCCGCGTCGGCATGGTAAGACTGCTTCACAAGTTTAACACCCAGCCTCTTTGCATGTTTCTCTATTTGCTCTATGCTTCCAGCCCTGAACGTGTCTGCAGCCGCAAGAACACACGTGTACCCCTTCTTCTGAAGTAGCCAGGCGAGCTTCGCTATAGTCGTCGTTTTCCCGGTTCCGTTAACGCCGACGAAAACCATTACAAGCGGCTCTCTCCTCCTCTTCTTCTCCTCCAGAATCCCGAACAGGTCTATTTTCCCTCCGCTCTCCAGTACTTCTAGAATGGCCTCCCTAAGAGCCTCCCTGACCATGCCCCTTACGTCACTAAACCTTCTGACCTTCTCGCCCACAAGCTTCTCCTTTACGCTCCAAGCTATCTGCTCTGCAACTTTAAGGGACACGTCGTTTTGAAGGAGTACAAGCTGAAGTTCCCAGAGCACCTCGTCAAGCTCCTTCTCACTGAGCTCTCTAACACTAATCTTCTCGATAACCTTCCCAAGTCCCTCTTTAACCTTCTCGAACACTTGGCATCGCCTTTTCCCAAAGGATGTAACCCTTTTACCTAAGCCCTCTCTCCTCGCTTATTTTCGCGGCTAAATCCTGCACTTGCCTGTTAAGCTCCCTCGCCCTCCTTACTATTGCATCTAGCTGCTGCGCGGTAGTCTGAAGGCTCTTCTGCAACTCTCCCTGCCTCTCACTCAGCTTAGCTTTAACTTCATCAACGCTTTTCTCTATCACAACCCCTGCTCCAACCTGAAACACAACCCTTTCCCTTTCAGCAACCCTCGCCTTTAAGAACGTGCCTGCTCCCAAGGAGACTAGGATCTCTTGGTCAGGCACCATGTTCTTAAGTTCGTCTAGGGCTGCGCTAGCCCTAGCTATCTCTTCCATCATTTGGTTGATGGCTTCTATGCGCCCCTCAAGCACCTGTGCCTGTTGCTCGTAGGCGTTAAGCTGGCTTAACGCCAACCTAAACTTCTGCTCGTTTTCCGACATTTTCTTCACGTCTCCAATCCGGAGAGAAGTCTAACAATCACCTTCTTAGCTTCCTCGGGATTAATAACATTTACCCGTTCTACTTTAATCTCTCTCCTCTTAACACGATGCCTACTACCTAGATTCGAGTAAACTAGCTCTAACGCATCCTCCTCACGTAACCCCCGAACCTCCTCGCTAAAGAATATTTTCCTCTTCTTTTTAATGTAGTAACCTTCAATCCTAAAAACCCTAACTTCGCCGTCTGAACCCACGTTGCCACCCCCGTTTTACGCAACATCTAAAATACTTATTATGTTCTGAATCTCTGGTCCTGTAGTGTCCTCACCCACTACAGCCCCAACGGAGTTGGCAACCATTCCTATACCAACATAGGGCATACCGCTGTTAACGGTTCCAACGTCAACTGAAACCCCAAAAACCTCTTCGAGAAGCATTATCTCCTTTCCGGTCGACTGAGGATGAACCAGAACACCTTTAGTTGTCGCCACAGCCGAAGACCCAACTATGGGGAGACGAGCCACAGTACCTTTCCGCACGTTAACGTTTAAAGCGTTCTCGATCACGCTAACAGCTTCCTCTGTTAGCTCTGGGCTGACGACAGCTGCATCGTCGCTGGCCAGCACAACATTGCCGAGAGCCGTTATCTTGCCTGGAACCCTAGCGACCTCAACTTGTAGGGTCTTCCTTAACCTCTCTATTTCTTCATCTAAAGTGTAGTATGGCACCACAACACCCTCAGAGTTGCCTGCAGCTAGAACCCCAACAATACTGCTTTCACCAATGGATGCCTTAACCACTTCGACCTCTAAGGTTTCCTTTAAAACATTTAAAACCTTATCTGGAGCGTCAGGCGGAACCAGAGCATATTTCTCCGTCGCCAGAATAAAGACGCCTATGTTAGAAGTGCCCTTGTATCTTATACGCGTGACGGCCAAAAGACGTCCCTCGCCTACTCTGATGCGAGATCTACTTCGACAACGCCTTCCTCGCTTTTGACAGCCTTAACCTTAACCCTTCTAGGCGGCTTCTCTATCCCCCTACTCCATATCTTCTCATTGAGACGCTGGGAAATAATAACCCTTTCAGCTTTCATGTGCCTTCTAATAAACTCTCGCAGGATCTTAACAGCCTTCTTAGCCCTCTTGTACCTAGGAACGTAGTAAGCCTTCTTTAAGGGTACAGTGTAGATTCTGCTTTCCTTCTCCTCCTCTTCAACCAGCGGGACCTCTCGCTCCTCCTCAACCTTTCCCTCTTCCCCCTTCTCCTCTTCCACTCCTTCAACTTTGGCTTCTTCCTCGCTCATCTTCCTGTCCACCCGTCAACGTCTTTACGGTTTAATCCTACTTGACCTCCAATGACGCCTTTTAGGGTTTGTCCTTACACGTCCAGCTGTTTTAACTATCACCCATGCTGGAACGCTAGAATTTTGCTTATTAGCCTTGGCAAGCCTCAACTTTTTTCCTAAAGGTTTAACTCTAGCCATCAGGATCACCTGAACTTAACCCTTGTTTCCCTCCTGGAACCCTGAAGCTGAAGCAAGATCCTCTTTAACATGTCATCTGTTATGGGCAGCTTAACCCTCCCGCTCTGAGCAAGCTGAATAAGCTGGGCTTCCAACTGCTCCGCGAAAGCCGGCCTAACCATTTTCAAGTTTGCTAACCTCTCCCTTGCCTCAGGGGTTAGAATCTGCCTGAGAGCAGCCTGCTTTTGAGCCTCCATTTCCCGCCTGATCTCCTCCTGCCTTTGCGCCTCAGCAATCTGCCTTTGAAGCTCAAGCATTCTCCTTCTTCTTATCTCCTCAAGCTCCTCCTCGGACAACGTAAACCACCCAGTTAACGCCTTAACGGCCCTAATAGAAATGTGACAAGCTGCTCATTAATCGAACATTAATGCAAACATGGATCCTAATTAAAGATAGCTCTTAATTTCAGGGATCTCCTTTCTAAGCTTTAAACTTATCTTATATGCTGTTCTATCTAGAAGAGACCGCCCTTTATTCGTTACCCTTCTCCCTTCCTTTTCAACCTTCTCAACCAATCCTGCTTCCTCTAACTGCTGAAGCGCCCGCCTAATGATGGATCCGCTACCCTTCGCGAAGTGTTCAGGTCTAACTCCCCTCCTCTTCCTACCTCCGTAAGCCGTTCTGAGACGTGATACGCCGACAGGGCCGTGAACGTACAGTTTTCGGAGTATCGAAGCACACCTTATGTACCACCAGTCTGCCTGCTCCGGTGGAACCTCCTTATGAACTCCTGTTTTCCAGAACTGATATCCTGGAGGCGGGCTCACAGATGGATACTCCTCCTTAAGTATTTTAGCTACCTCTCTTATCAGGTCCCATGCCGGCACGTCGTAAGCACTCACCATTCAAAATCCTCCTCGAAACTTCCCAGCTTTGGTGGGGAGACAAATATCTCAAACTAATATAAATTTTGCTAGATGTAAACGGGGAAGCCACCTAATCAAAATTCCTTATCTAACCTTCCTTTCTAACTTTATAGTAATATCTCATTTGCCTTTTACATTTGAGGCATGTGACTGTTACATGTGAGCTCCTGTTGATTCTGAGACGCACCCTGCAGCTAACTCCTGGCCACAGGTATGCCCCACAGTGCCGGCATATCCTCCTACGTAGCCACTTCGGAAACCTCACGTTCGCTTTAGCCCCAATTGCTCTAGCCAGCTCAACATACCTCTGCGCCAGCTCTTGATCTTCTGAGAACACCTTCTCTGCAAGCTCCATAAGCCTTTTCATTCTGCTGATAGCTATCTTCTTGACGTCCTTCCTGCTAGGCCGTCTGCTAATCCGAATCAACCATTACACCTTCAAGCCATGGGTGCATTCATCACCAGAAAACCTTTTCCCTTCTTTCTTCTTAAGTTCTCTTAGATGCTTCAACGCTTTTTACGTTTTGGCCATTCACCTTAAAGGGGTTAATGTGATGCTGTTCTTGATTCTAGCGGAGTCTGCCTTGGAACCTGTACCTCGCAAGTTTCACTCAGATCCAATAATACGTAGGCTGGCAAGGCGGAAAGGTAAGAAGCCATCCGCCCTCATCCTTGACTCGTCGCTTTACCCCCAGCTTATACGTCGTCTCCCGATGAGCGAGAAAAGAGGGCGGCCAGACATCGTTCACATATCACTCCTCTGCGCTCTAGGCACTCCTCTTAACATGGAAGGCCTCCTCAGAGTTTTCGTTCACACCATCCAAGACAAAGTGATAGAGGTGAATCCTGAAGTGAGGCTTCCGAGAAACTACAACCGCTTCATAGGATTAATAGAGCAGCTTTACGAGCACGGCCAAGTCCCTCCCTCCTCCCCCCCACTCCTAACTCTTAAAGAGAAAACCTTAGCGGAACTCATGAAAGAGTTAAACCCTGAAAAAATCATTTTATTTAGTGAGGGAGGGAAACCTGTGAAGCTGGACGATTACATGGCGCAACAGCCCTTAGGGAGGATAGCAACGATAGTTGGAGGCTTTCCCCACGGCTCCTTCTCAGAGTCCACTCTCCTGCTCGCAGACGAGCAAGTCTCAATCCATCACAGGGTTCTCGACGCGTGGACTGTAGTTTCCCGGATAATATACTGCTACGAACTGGCATTATCCTGCAAAAACAAGTAGCTCTTAACCCTTCTTATCTCCTAGCCAGTGAACTTTATGTTCCCTGCTGGGTCTTCAGGTTGACTCCGTCAGGGCTTTTATGGCTGATGAAAAAGTTTCTTTTGCCTCCTCTATGGATGCCACGCCCACAGCAACCGACCCAACTTTCCCGATGGAGAAAAGGTACTTCATGGCTGCTTCAGGCTTTATCCTGCCAGCGGCTAATGGCTTCATGGCTATAACGTAGACGTCACTTTCCTTTATTCTATCAATCAGTTCCTCTCGTCTGTCACCCATCAAATATCCAACTTTGTTTAGTGGAAGCATTAATATGTCAAATTCTAGCTCCTTAAGGATGGCGGGGATTGTTCTACTTGGACTATGCGTTACAACGCCGGTTAGGTATCCCTCCCTCTCTATCCTCCTCAGCCATCTGCGATTCTCGTTCATATCCATTTTATCCGTCTGCTCCCCATGAAGCAAAGCGGCTACAGTCTTAAACTCTGAAAGACACTCTAACGCTCGCTCAGGGATATCGTAAGGTAAGCTTCCCACAACGATAAGTCGCCGTCCAACGTTTTCTTCCGCCTTCCTAATCGCCTTACCTATCTGAGGGTAGGCAACCAGCTGGACGCCGTTAACACCCATCTCTATGCATCCCTCAACCAACCTTGTTATGTTCTCAGGTTGCCGAAAAAATGCTCTGTAGTACTCGTACGCCCTCACACCAAACTGCCCTGCGCCGAGGAAGGGGGATGTTCCAAGCAGTACTCTTGGTATTTCTCTCCCCTTCACCCTTACGGTCGGCACTCTAAGCCTCAAACACTCCTCCTCTCTCTCAACTTTTCAATTTCCCTATACATTAATTCTCTAATCACCCTGTGCATTTCCCTCCTAAAGATTGGCGGCACTATTTTTAGCCTGTCAACAAGCCTTTCAACTAGGCCTTCAACTACTTCGTCCTCATTCATCACCTCTATGCCAAGCATTGTTCGCACTCCTATCTCCTCAACCGTTGACTTAACAACCGAACATAGAACGGTTCCTATCACGCTTTCAGGATCTATATAGTATGGAAACCTATTATAATCGTAGATCTTAATGAACCCCAGCCTTTCACTTATCGTTTCAGCGTACCATTCAAGGCTGCTCGCCTTAAGCCTAAACCTCTCCGCAAACTCTCCCTTGGAAACGTGGTTGGGGAAAGAGAATGGATGCCTACTAGCCAAATATATCGATGCAGTATACGCCGCCTCCCTCTCCTTCGGTAAGCCGGCGGCTTCCACGTAGCGCTTAAGGATCGTGACAGCGTAAACTGAGAGCGCCTCCTCCACATCATTCTTCACGAAAAACTTGTAAGCGTCCTTAATTAGTTCAACCTCCTCCTCGCTGAGGGCGAAGACGTCCCTACCTGAAAAATAATTGTAAAACACCACCCCTTCCCCCTTATCATTCCTCACGCAGCCTCCAGCCTACTTAGACCGTTCCTGCTCGTACGCCTTCTGGAAAGCCCACTTAGCGGCTTCCCTAACCCTGTTAAGCCTCCGCTGGTCTCTATAGTTGAAAACCACGATCTCCTTTAACGCGTCACCGGAAACGTTGACCTCGTACTTTAACCTCTCCTCCTCCGAGATCTTACCCTCCTCGAGCAGCCGCCTATCCTCCTCAACCATGCTTGCTAGAACTTTCCCTATGAGAAATGAAGCGATGGGAGGGGAATTATAGCTGAAATCTATGCCTGCCGAAGGCACGATCCTAAGCATATCCTTCCTAACGTAGATCTCGGCGAGCACCCCTCCGTCCTTTGAAAGCAAGGGTATAACCCTTTCCTCTTTAGCCTGCTTATCAGTCTCCATGACCTCCGCAGCCGTCTTAAAGCTCACCGTTTTCAACTCTTTCTCGATGATTTCCCTAATCTTCTTAAGAATCTCAATTTTATACGTCATTTCGGCTATTTCCTTGTCAAGGTACGACTTAAGCTCGGCGAGCACCTCTGCGTCCATCAGCCTTCAACTCCATCAGCATCAGGGCATCGACGAAAAACGTGGCAAATTCTCTATGTACCCCCTTACTTTATAATATTTCTCTCCCTAAAAATAAATCGGTTCATGGAGGGAGACCATTGAAGGCTGGCTACGCCGTATTTAAATGTCCTAAATGTGGACGCTACACCTTCGCGCCAGCATCCAGCAAAAGTAGGCTTTGCTCTAATTGCGGAAAGATAATTAAGGTTGACCTTTCACGAGCCGAGATTGTTGGAGACGCCAGGAGAGCCAGCGAGCTGGTGAGGTATCGGAATGCGAAGGAAGCTCCTCCAAACGTGAAGCAAGCCATAAGAATGAAGGGTGAAGACGCTAGGCTACCTCCACGGGAGGGTGTGCGAAGCTCATCGCTCCTCCTCAAAATGCTCGCAGAAAGATGCTCGGATACCCCTATATCGCTTGACGCGTTAGACTCTCTCTGTAAAGAATACGATTTAGACCCTGGATGGGTTAGGGAGAAGCTGCCGGAACTAGGGGTGAAGGGCATAGTTTTCTTCCCCACCCCATGGACCCTCAAGTTTATAGACCGCAAGCGCAAACCTGAGGTTAAATCCCGGAAGATGGGAAACATCTATAAAGTAGTACTAGACGCCCTTTCACGCTCCTCCCTTTCAGAGTCTGAGATAGTTGAACTGCTCGCTGAACAGGGATTTTCCCCTCAACAAGTCGAAGAAGCGATAGAAGCCCTCCATAATCGGGGCTTAATAATAGAAGTAAAGCCGGGATTCTTCAAGAAAGCTCCACCGTAACCGTTACCCTGCGATCTTGGGTTTAGGCCTGCTCGGCTTAAGGCACTTACCTACTTCCTCTGCAAGTCTAAGGGCCGTTACGGTTTTGGTCTCGCTTGGAGTGAAAGAGTAAATTAGGTGTGGCTTCTCCCTTCTCACCGAAATCCTAACTATAAGATCTTTAACGCGTGTTACCTCTCCTTTTAACCCTCCTCTTTCCAGTATTTCCTTAGCAGCGTCAACGTTTGAAGCCCAAACCTCTAACCCATCCAAGTCGTCAACTTTGAGCATGCCCTCCCCCGGCGCCTCGACCTTGCTCGGGTTGAAGATCTCCATTGATAACCGCGGCTTCGCTTTGAAGTTAGCCTTGCAAAGGAACATGTCGCTATGAGGCCTAAACCTTGACACTACATGATGTAAAAGGTTTTCTCTGCTAACTAGGTAGAGGGTGACATCCAAGTCGTCTAAGGGCTCCCTTTTAGCCTTACACTTAACGTTAAACCCACTAAGCCTGTAAGCTTTATGCCCAACCACGCGGAAACCTTCCTTAAACCATTCATTTAGTAAGGTCCAGTACTTTTCCATCAATCTCCTGTTCCGCCTCAAGCCGACAAAATAGTTAACGGTGAAGGCAGTCATGAACCCTAGAAAGACAAGTGCCGCCACGCTAACCAGCAAGTCTGTCAGCCAAGCATCAAGCAACCACAGCACCTCGATGGTAACCATAATTTAATCCAGAACCTTTCCCGAGAAGAAGTTCACCTTCCTTCCGCACGCCGGGCAAACGTACATTCCTGGCCGCCATAGCACATACTCTCCGCAAGCAGGACATATAAGCTCCATTTCCCCTTCAACCTCCACGTCTGGGGGAACCTTAAGTAGCTCCTCCTCCCTTCTTTTCGCTTCTACCTCCTTTTTCCTCTTAAAAATATCGGCTATCCCGAAACTGACCGCTCCCTCCCCTCCCTCATCAGGGTTTATCACCTTAAGGATCTTGCTTATTAATCCTTCCTTTCCCGTTTCCCCTCCCTCCCCTGCCAGCTCTGCTACAGGGATGGGCTTCGAGGACTCCTTGAACTCCTCCACGATGGATACTATGCGTCCAATCTGCTCATCCGTTAGCCCCTTTAAAACTACCCTATCACTTTTCAACAGTGAGAACCTGCTGCTCTTAGGATACTTAACTTCAAGTCCTTTAGAGATGACGCCGACCGCCTTAATCTCCTCCATGTTCCTAAAGAAAAGGCTGAGGGTTGCAACCCCCTTCTTCCCTTTTCTTAAGAGCTTCGAGAAGGACCCAAGCTTCCCGTGAAAGATAAGCCTCATATTAGTTACGTAAAGGTCTCCTTTATCTGTCTCCAGCTCAACCCCCTCAGCATCGCTAACCTTAACTCCCCGGACAACCCATAACAGTTTTTCTCCACTAAGGAGGTATGGAACCTCGCTTCCACCGATCATCCTAGAACCCCTTTAAATGGTTCCGAATAAACGGTGAAACAGCTTAAATATAAAGTTAGAGTTTTGCACATAGCCAACGCGCCGCGAAGAGCCCATTCAAAATTTCCTTTCTCAATTAAACCCCCTCGCGACCCCCTCTAATCAACTTAAGATGCCTTGCGAAACAGTTAAAATTTGGTAAGTGTTTAAGGTGCTGGTCTGGCCACAGGGTAGCCTATGAGGGCGGAACCTTCAGATGTGGGGCTCCGGGGTTACCCCGAAAGCCCCATCAGAGGCGTAGAGGCGTACGCCTCGATGACGGGGAAACGCCTGACAGACCAAAACCCACATTTACCCATAAAAGCCTATCAAGCGTGAACCCCGCCTTTAAAAGCATAAGAGAAGTCATTCCTCCCCTCCCACGTAATAGAATTCTCCCATCGCCTTTTGCTCTCTGTCAAGGCGGCTTCCCTCCTTGTTCACACGTGGCCTTCCTGTCCTAGGATCCCTTCGAAAAGTCACGTTCATCTGCCTTAAGAAGAAGTTCATGCCGCTCCTTAGATCCATAGGCTTATTGGCAACCCCCATCACTCCAGGCTTCCCCGTGAAGACCATTAAGCTGTCTGATATCGCATCTACGAGGACTATGTCGTGTTCTACAACGAATGCAGCCGCCTCGGCTTTCTCCACAGTCCTCCTTACAACCTTTGCCATGTTAAGCCTCTGCTCGGAAGACAAGAATGCGCTTGGCTCGTCCAGCAAGTATAAGTCTGCTTCTCTAGCCAGGCATGCGGCTATAGCGACCCTCTGAAGTTCACCGCCGCTTAAACTTTTAACCTCCCTATCTAGAAGAGGAGTAACCTCTAACGGCTCTAAGACCTCCGTCTTAAACGCGCTTGAGAAAACCTCTTTCCCTCCAGATTCTAGCAGTAACGACTGGACTGTTCCATCGTAGCTCGGAGTCAAGTACTGTGGCTTGTAGCTCACCTTTAATGTTCTGGGCGGAGCAGCTCCCGTATCCGGCTTCAGTAATCCTGCCACGAGCTTTATAAACGTCGTTTTCCCGATGCCGTTTGGACCTATTATCCCGACGACCTCTCCCCTGTGAACCTCTCCACCCTCCACCCTCAGCGAGAACTCGCCGAGTCGCTTCCCCATCTCTCCGAAAGAGAGGAGGACGTCTTCGCTCGTCCACCTCTCAGATGGAACCGGGTTCACATGGAACCTTATCGCTTCGCTTCTAAACCTAAGGTTTTCGTCGGGAAGGTAGCCGTCCAAATATATGTTTATACCTTCTCTCACCCCATGGGGGTTCGTTACCACACCATACACTCCAGGCTCCCCGTAAAACATGCATACAACATCGCTTAGGTAGTCAACCAGCGCTAAGTCATGTTCTATGCACACCACTGTTTTCCCCTCGTCCACGAGTCTTCTTATTACGCGTGCAGCATTAAGCCTCTGGTATATGTCTAGGTAGCTTGAAGGCTCGTCAAAGAGGTAAACCTCAGCGTCGCGGGATATTGCGGCCGCTATAGCCACCCGTTGAAGCTCCCCTCCACTAAGAACGCTCAGCTCTCTTTCAAGAACCTCCTTAAGCTCAAGCTCCCTCACAAGTTTCTCCATGACGCCTCTTTCGTCCACCCTCTCTAAGAGTTCCCCCACAACCCCTTTAACAACTTTAGGGAGCAGCGTTATGTTCTGCGGTTTGTGAACAACCTTTAAGTCACCGTTAGACATCCTTTCAAAGTACCCCTGCAGTTCGCTTCCCTTATAGTATTTAATTATCTCCTCCCAGCTAGGCGGGTCGTCATAGCGTCCAAAGTTAGGCTTCAGCTCTCCTGCTAGTATACGCATAGCCGTCGTCTTCCCTACTCCGTTCGGCCCGATGAGCCCGGTCACCCTTCCGCTTTTGGGTATCGGTAAGCGGTAGAGCTTAAACATGTTTGGCCCGTACCTGAACGTTAAGTCGCTTTCGAGCTCCTCGGGAAGGTTCACTATTCGTATGGCGTGGAAGGGACACTTTTTAACGCAAATCCCTTCCCCCTCACAAAGAGACTCTATGATCCTCGCTCTCCCTGTTTCCTCGTCGAAAACTATGGTTTCCTGCCCCATCCTGACCCCCGGGCAGAACCGGTAGCATTCCTTAGAGCAGTCATTAGGCTTACACCTGTCCCTGTCAATAACCGCTATGCGCACCATCAAGAAGCCCCCAAAGAAGCCTTCTTCCATCCTTTTTATCAAGGTTTTCTAGGAGGAGGGCTGCCTTAAAGGTCTTCCGTGACTCGTGCCCTTTAGACTTGTGTTGCCTTAAAGGAGAACCAGACCGGGTCATAGTTAAGCTTCATGTTATTCTCACCGAACCATCTTTGTAGCTCTTCAAAGGTGGGGAATCCCTTTGCACCATATAGGCGGATGAAGAGGTCTACAGGGTATAGGCGGTCTGATATGGTGCTTTCAACTCCAAATATGAAACCGTCCGGCTTCAAGTAGCTTTTTAACTCGCCAACAACCCTAACCGGGTCCTCTAACCAGTGAAGCACGTGGGATATGAATATTGCGTCATACCGTCCCTCGGCGGGCCTCTCCTCCTTAAGGCTGAAGAAATGTATTGGGAGACCTAAACCCGTGTCTTCCCTCGCCATCCTGAGCAGCTCCTCGGATACATCACATCCATCTATTTCCAGTTCATCCTTAACCTCTGAAAGGTGGTTAAATAGTTGCACCGTTCCCTCCCCGCTTCCACAGCCATAGTCAAGCAGCCTGAACGTGCCTGCACGCTTCCCAGCTTCTTCCTTCACCCTTGAAAACCTTATCGCTTTATCCCTCTGAATTCTGTAAAATTCCCCTCCAAGAGCTATACTCCAGTATACTCTAAGCTCGGCTGACCCAACCTCATCAACATCCCCGGAGAGGCGTGCACGGATCACCTTCACGGTGGGCTCCCCAAAAGTCCCGAAAGCCTCCAACAGTTTAGGGTGCATCTTCTCCAGCATGTTTGAGAAAGGCCGCTCAGGGGCCTCCCTCAAAAGCACAATCTTCCCCTGTTTAACGCGTATGACCCCCTCCTCCTCCACAAAACGCAGCAGCTCTAAGAGTAGCTCCCCATCAACATATCCTTCAACTTTCATCAACTTTTCTATTGGGATTTCCTTTCCGATAGGCATTCTCGACAAGGCAGGCTCCAAAGCCTCAATCACCAGCATACGCATGTACTTCCTAATGTCTTTCAACATTCTAATCTTATCATAGAAAAGAATCGGCGACTTCAATATCTCATACAGTAATGAAATCTTCTCAAACAAACTATAACCCTCCCTCATGGTGGCTCCCTTTTTAGTCTAAGGAGACCATTCCTCGAACATCCATTTTACGGAC
Organism: Candidatus Freyrarchaeum guaymasense; assembly: GCA_030587405.1. The sequence goes on from JAUQZD010000056.1 coordinate 13,007, forward strand.
TACTTCAAGAGTTTGTAGGGGATCCTCAAGTCCCATAAGAATCTCCAGTAAGAACTTGCCCTCAACCTTCTCCATGAACTCATCTATCGTCTCCTCGCCGAAAAGCGCCTTTGCAGCGGTAACCAAGTTCCTATTTAACGTGATCGTTTTCATTGCGTTCTCACAAATGAACTCGAACAGCTTTACGTAACGTTGAACATCCCTATCTGGCATGTCCTTGGATAAGAGGGCAATAATCCTGAATGGTTCACGTTTCTTCTTGATGAAAAGGTATGTTAGGAGTTCATCGTTCACCTTAACGACTTCGCCAGGCATGGTTTCCGATAGCTGAATGAGCTCGAGGACTCTAACGTCAACTTTCAGCTCCGCCCAGAAGCGCCGGTTACCTCGGTCGTACAGCACATATCCTACAACTCCATTAGGGAGATTTTTCTCATCGTACCCCTCAGACATGTTCCTCCATATTAACCGTTCAAGAGCCATCATAACCTTATCTTTAAACCCTGAGAACCGTTCTACGTTTCCATCCCATTCCTCAAGAGAATACGTCGTCTCAAAGGACCATGCAATCTCGGACGCGAACTGCTTATACTCTTCGGCATCGTCTTCACGATCTAACACTAAAACTACCAGTATATGCTTTAAGGAGGAAATTAGGAAAAACTTGTCGGACGTTTTAAACGAGGAAAAGTCCCCTATCTTCAACTCCTCAGCAAGATCTCCTAACGCCCGCAGCATTCCGCCAAGAAGAACATCGTCAGAATTAACAACTGTGCCCTTAAGGTCTACCTTGAAAAGAGGGACACCTGACGCTTTATGTAATATCAACAGTTTCCTAAGCATTCCCTATCCCTTAACGCTTCTCCATGAAATATGAAAAATATTATTTTAAATAATTTCTAATAAAACTTTACTTTTCTTATCGACCGAACAAAAAAGAGTACGCTTCACTCAACCGTCCAGATCTACAATGCTTTTCATCCTTTTCTAAAACCGGTTAATTTTACCACCTGTTAGAAGAAGATAAATGGTTCCATTCTCCCTTTAAAGTACTGCCTCATGACCTTTTTAATTTCTTTTTCATCAACCATTTTTTTGTAACCCAGCTTCCTTAACCGTTCCTCCCATTTCAGCTGGAGGGGTGGCACTTCCCGTGGAGCAGTCCTTTTAGGGTACGCGAAGAAGTATGTCCTCTTCTTAGGGTCATAATTCATGTAAAAGAAACTATTATATTCATCGTTAAAGAAAACAGCCACCGATGTGACCATGTACTTTCCATGGTAGCGAGGGTTTCTCTCCAGTCTGAGCTCCTCAGCAATCTTCTTAAGCTTCTTGTTCTCTTCCCAGATGGTTTTCATAAGCTCTGCGGTCTCGTAAAGATCCTTCAAGTAAAACTTAAGGGTTTCGCCCTTATACTCTGTCACGGTAAACTTCGGAATCCAAGTATCGGCTATAGTGCCTTCAAAGTGCGGCTTCATGGGGGCCCTCGCCATCAACTCAATGTGATCTATTTCCGCCGCTTTCCTACCTATCTCCTCATCCATTGGAACCCTAAACAGGTACTCTAATATCTGAGCAAGGGCTCTTGCATCAGCTTCATCAACCCTCTTTTTATCATCAGACAACAGCCTTCACCTCAACATAATTAATAACATACACTTCGGGCATCTAACCCTCTATAGGTCATCTAATTAAAGCCGAAACTTCTTCATAACAGGTTAACAATGAACATTAAACAGTTCGATTTTAACCCTTCTTAAGCTGATCTTTCAACTTATAATTATCAAGGTGAACTTAACTACATAAATTTAACCTCACTCAGCTGGTTCATCATCTGTTACACGGGAACTTTTAAAGGAAGGTTTCCACCGTTTCTTCGAGCAGTACCCCGCTAATCACTCAACAATAACGATCTTTATAGGGTTTCCATCCTTATCATACGCGTAAATATCATTAAGGCTGGTATAAGGGTAGGTGACTATTACATGTACAACACCAAAGCTGAAGGCTACGTTGACATCACGTTTTGAAGGAAACTTTATTCCTGAAGGGTGGCTGTGAACGCTGCCGACTATTGAAAGGTCAAATGGCAACATGTAAGGGGAGAAGGACGCCTCCCCCGCTCCATAGACGCTAAAGGGAGGTATAATTACTTCAGAAATTACTCCTTTATTATCCGCTCTTAATAGACCGATAAATTCTTTAGGGTAAAGTTCCCGAGAAATCTCCAGTAACCCCTCAGCTACCTCTCTTTTTATCCTCACCAGAGAAATTTTCTTAGCTCTTTTCCTACCCCAAAATTTTGGCGAAATACGGAATCCTCCCTTTCCTACCTTCACTCCCACCTGTTCTTTCATCATGAACTCCTTAATTTTTTAACTCTTTCTTGAAAGAAAAAATTTACAATTCCAAACGAAATATTAAATATATAATTATTCAATTATTAACATAAACATAGATATAATCGGGCTTCTTTCTTCGATTTCCTGTGAAACTTAACCGGGATTACTGCATGCTTTCCAACCATCTCCTCCTTTTCGGGGGAACATGTCAAAAATTGGATGTGCCGGGAAAAAGTTATAAAAGGGTTTGATATGGTTTAGAGTGTTGAGCGGGGATTGGATTGGGGGGACTTTTTGAGTAGTTGCGAACTACTCAAAAAATATCTTAATTTTTCGTTTAATAAGCCCTGCAGGTTCTGGGTGAGTGGTGAGGATAAAGCTGATAGGTGCATGCTAGATTATTCCGTCCCGGTTTGCGGTGGGTATTGGTGTGAAGAGATCGGTGAAGGAATGTACATAACCGTTTGTGATAAGCTGAAAGAAATCGCAAGAAAGCTTCCTCTCATGATACATACTGGAGTAGAGAGATTAGACTTAATTTTAGGAGGCGGTTTCTCTCCCTCGACACACGTAGCCCTACTTGGAAGCAGCGAAGGCGTGGAATTAATAGTTAAGAATAGTATTCTCAGCGGGTTAGAGAAGGGTTACATGTGCATTCAAATGGTTTTGGGAGAACCAAGAGTACGTGTTAACGTGAAGAACGCGTTTCTCCTAGAGGATTTAAGCGAGTTTTATGAGTCAACCCTAGACGGGTACTACCAGGTTAAGCAAGTATCAAAATTTCAGGAGAAGGCGCTTGAAAGGAGTTTCTCAGGGCTCCTAATCGTTTTCGATGCTTCAACATACTTGAAAAATAGGCCGCACTCAAAGAAGCCCTTTATTTTCGAGGAAAGAATCAGAAAAATCAAGCTTAAAGAAACAGTAATTCTGTGCATGTATGACGGCGGAGTAATTGGAAAGGTAGACCGGCCGTTTATACTTGACACACACGATGTCGTCTTAGAAGCCAGAGACGAGCCGTTAGCAGCTAGAATATTAAAAGCTGCAAGAATAAGTGATGAGTGGATTCGAATTCCATTGTAAAAGTTGTTAAGCCTTCTTACTTCTCGATCATTATCCCAACGCTATTGATATCGAATTGACTTGAAGACTGCTTATGACCGTTACTGCTGGGACTTCGGATACCACGGTCGTTATAACGCTAACTTTCTTAGCAAAGTCTGTTCCTAATGGAGTTTTAGAGTAGACTACTGCCTGAATTATCGTGAGTTTGTTGACTCTATCGTACGCAACGTTAAGGTTGCCAACGATTCCTCCTGCCTCCAGAACCTGAGAGTAAAGCGCCATCGTTGCGACAGGCGTCACCTTCGCTTGTTCATATATCCCCTGAGTTGTTAGTCCGATAGGCAGAGAGAGGACGAGGAGGGCTAAAAGAACCGTAATTATTCTACGTTTTAACACTCTTGCAGCTACTATCCTGCGCCTCCCAGCAATCGGCCTTATACCTTGGATCCAAAACATGAGAGTGCATGCTAGATTTATGCTGAGTATGTTCATTAGAAGGAGAAATGCTGACCCTAAGGAAATGAGAGGGTTTCCAAGCCCTATCCCTATTCCAACGTTGGCTGCTGGAGGCATTAGCGCCGCGGCTATGGCAACCCCCACAAGGGCGGCTTCTATGCCTCCGGTAAGGCATGCTGCCGCTGCTAAACCAGACACTATAGCCAACGCGAAGTCAGCTATTGTAGGCTGTGCACGGGCTAGTATTTCAGGCGTTGGGGCTGCACCGGGGAAAACCTTCGTTAATAGGATGCCTATTAGAATAGAGATGCCTATTCCTATTACTTCTGCTTTGACGCCCTCCTCGAAAAGTCGCCTGTCGCTTAAGACGGTGCCCATGGCGGTTCCCGTTATAGGCCCCATCAAGGGAGCCACCAGCATAGACCCTATTATTACGGCTACATTATTCGCCAGCAGGCCAAGGGCAGCTAGAACCGCTCCAAGCGCTGTTAATAGAAGGTAATTGCCAGTCAGCCTCCCTGACCTTTCAATTACAGCCATTATCTCCTCTTTTGATGCTCTCTCCAAGGCCAGCCTCCTTTCCCTTGCAGGCTGAGGGGAGGACGCTAAGACAGGTGTTAAATACGTGCTTCCATACTCTCTACCTACCCCGAGGGCGTTCAGCGTGCTTACTACGTCCTCCATCTCTTCCAAGCTGGCGGTGACCAAAATCAGCGTGTTGTCGACTCCTGAGATGCAGGAGTATTCCCAACCCTCCTCCTTTAACGCCTCTACAACATCCCCCGTTTTTTCGCGTGGAACTATGACGTGAAGCACTCTTAAAGCCATGGCTGTCGCCCTCCACTCGCAGCGTCGCCTTGCGAAACAGTTAAGTATTTGTAAGTATTTGTAAGTGCTGGCTTGGCCACAGGGTGGCCTATGGGGACGGGACCTTCGGACGTGGGGCTCCGGGGCTACCCCGAAAGCCCCATCAGAGGCGTACGCCTCGATGACGGGGAAACGCCTGACAGACCAACCACATTTACCCATAAAAACCTATCAAGCGTGAACCCCCTTCGCTACCTTCTATAATTTTCCTCTTCTTTTTCCTGCCCTATAGCCTTAGTTATTTCCTCTTTAACCGTCTTCACTAATCCTCTTATTGCAGCAGCCCTCTTCCTTCTTAAGGGGATGGCTTCGAGTATCGCCTTTGGGATCTGCCCTTCTAGTGAAGCTTGAGAGATGTTTACCGTGATCACCTCCACATCTAACGACGAAATCTCTCTCTTTAAGTCTGCATAAGCATCATCGATAAATATCCTATCAGTTAATCCCTCAAAGACCCTCGCTACACCTAATGGTGACGCCTCAATTTTTAACGCGTTTAAAACTTGCCTACTTTTAGGCGAAATAGGTGGGCATATCAGTGTGATTTCCCCCTCACAGTTTCTCAGCGTGTTACGTACATCCTCGTTTCTTATGGTCGGTAAAATGCTGATGGGGTCGCTTAGGACTATTAAGATAGACTCGCTACTCCTCATTACGCTGAGTGCCCGTTTAAGGGGTTTAAATTCCCAGTCAACGCGGGCTTCCCCTACTCTCTTCCCCTCCTCCTTAGAGAGAAGGAATTCAAGTAGTCTCATATTTTTCCCATCAGCCTTCACCCTGATACTCGGCATGTCCTCTGTAATAGGAATGACCATGAATCCTAGCCTGATGCTACCGCAAAGTCTTTCAAATGCCTCGTCAAGGGAGGCACCCTTTTGCAGGACTCCATGCCTAAATATGCTAAACGCCAGCATTTCTTCGGGAACCGGAGGGAAAACGGATTCACCCATCTTCTCCAGCAAGCTATAGCAGGCATACCTCTCGCCGCCCTTTAGCCCCCCTATCTTAGATGCTGCAAGAATTAGATTATCGGCCTCGTAGCATATTCTAAGGCCGGAAAACATGTAATCGTGAACGGTATTAGCCACCACGACTAAATCCTCGGTAATGTAATTTTGAACGATCCCCCTGAGGAACGGGTGAACCTCGAAACCACCATAGAGAATCACGGGCAAAAACTTTACCTCCAATCTTCTCTATTCTTCAGGGAGAAAAGAAAGAAAAAGTTTTCAGAATGCTATCTCCCTCAACCGTATTTAACTCTTTTCAAACATAAGGCTCCCTGATTTTAGCGTTTTTACTGGAACCCTGTAAAACGGTTAATCAACCTAGTATTTTTAGTTTAACTCCCAAGTGACTGGTCACTTGATGGCGTAGGCGACCTGTGGGTTATAAGCCCTTCATTAACCGCAGCCTTAAATAACGTTGCTCCTTAAACTGAAGCTACGAGAATTGGCTACTTAAGTTGCTTCCTCCATTCTTTGAGCTATCAGGGCTTCTGGAAATCAAAGTTATGGCCCAAAATGACCTGCGATAGTCTGCACGATGACCTTCCTCAACCCGACCCCGTTGAGCGCCTCCTTAACCCTAAGCATCTCCTTCGGGGTCGGCTGAACAATCTCTCTTCTCCTGAACTCCGGCCTATAGTCGAGAACGCAGACCTGAACGTCCGGGTCTATAGACGCTATTTTCTCCCCCATTTTAAGTAGCTCTTCAAGCGTCGGGTAGAAGAACCTATTGTATGGTATCCCTATACCCATGAAAACCATCTCTGGGTAGTAATTGTCCGCAATGTACTTCACAGCATCCCATGAAGTTTTAAGGTATTTTAAAGCCAGCTCTTTATCCTCTATTCCCGTTATAAGCTGAAACGTTTCCAAGCGAAAAGCCTTAAGGTCTGGCCCAATATCGGTTACCCCCGCCATAATTAAATCATCAATTCTTTCCCTAGTTAGGACTGTCGCATTAGTGTCAAGGTGGAACCGTGCATTTTCATCGGGGTTAAGCCTCCTCAACTTCTTGAAGAACTTAACGATCCAGTCATGGTTAAGCGTTGCTTCTCCTCCGCTTATCGCCATCCTATCCACTCCGTATCTTTTCCTCATAAGGCTCAGCTTCCAAGCCGCCTCATTAGGGGTCATGGCAGGAAGGGCACTATTGTAAGTGACAAAGTAGTTCTGGCAAGTCGGACAACGCAGATTACAACCTGCGGCAAATGCGGCCACTTCAATATACCCTGCTTTCCCTTTAACCCAATACGGTGTTCCAACGCCTCCAACTTGATGGGGGCTAAATCCTTCAACTATCCTAAGCGGCTCTACACCTTCCACGTTGGTACTTATTACGTCTCCATCCTTAACCTCAGTGTGGCATGCGGGCTTCGCCTCTCCATTAACAATCACAGAGCAACTGTAACATCCCCCGGTCAGGCACGGAGAAAAAATAGCGTTTTCCTCTGGAAACCTAGTAAACCTGTATCCTAAGGACTCCAGAGCCCTCATAACCGTCGTTTTCTCAGCTACCTCATATACAGTACCATCAACGATTATCTTGATTTTCCTCCTTGGCTCGTGGTCCTCTACGGGTTCCCGCGCCATGTACGGGCACGCAACGTAGCATGAGCCACAGCCTATGCAATAACCCGACCCTGGACACCGGACAACGCTCCCGCAGAACCCACAATTGACACATTTTTCCGTCTTAACATATTTTAAAAACAAGTCTGCCATTAACATTTATCACCCCATTTTAGGCCTAGCCCCTCTACCCCCGCCTCTTCATACCATCTCTTTCACCGTTGCCTAAAATCCCTAATTCTCCATTTTTACTCGTACGCTTCAAGCTTTTCTACTCCCTTTTTAAGTGCCAGGTATGCTGCTACCCCTCCCACAATTAGAGACACTGCGATCCCAGCAATTCTCACAGGGACGCTTACGGGTTCCAAATGGACTAACATGAACGCCAACACTATCGAGGCTGAAGGGGGAAGCCAAGGGATGCCATTAAGCACCGTCATTGAGGGTATCAGGTTAAGTACCCACGGGACTACGGATAAAATTAGCATCACCCCTGTAGTTATCCCGGTTAAAATCATCGTGATTAAAAAGTTGATGAGGTGTCCTATTCCCCTCTCTTGGAAAACAGGCCTCCAAGCGTAAACCCCAACGGTTATGGCCGAGCTCACAGCGACCAGAAAGAGCATTGTAGCTAGAACTGTTGCAGGGTTTCCCGTCATCCCTCCTAAGGCTAAGTAGAACATTACCGCCGAGATCACTGCTAGGGGGGTGCTTAAAATCAACGCCTCGAGGAACATTGCGTGAACCATAAGCTTCACGCCGGCAGGCGTCTTCTTAATAGTCCAAAGCACGTCTTTATTTCTTACAAAAGTGTATGGAACTATCATTATTGGAAGCAAGACGCCAGCCATCATAATGTACACGCCAGTAAACGAGGAGAAGAAGCTAATCCACCCAACATCTCCTTGGAAGACGTTAGTTTGCATGATCCCTCTCATAAGGAATATTATAGCGGGAAATACTAGGACTGTGGCTACCCGTGCCATATTATCCATTCTTCTGGCGAACTCCTTAAGCTGGGATACCAGCATGATGTTAAGGGGTGTGGGCGTGATTTTCCTAATAGCCCTGTAAAACCAGTTCTCCCCCTTAACCATGACTGTTACTTCCTCCCCTCCTGTCTCTATGAAGCTCACCTTGCTAGCGTAGGCTACTCCAGCTAAGACCACTAGGAAGGTGAACAGTACTAGGAGCGCTAGGCTTGTCCACCCGTCAGGGTAAACTGGAAACGCGATATAAAAGTAATTTATCTTTGCTATTGCAATGTTGCTTTGGGTTACTGCAAAGTGCACGACATTCCCCACCCAAGTTGACGGTAGAAACCACAGGTTTAAGGGCATAGTAGACGATGACAAGAAGAAAAACCCTATACCCATAGCAACGCCAGCTACACCCAGCAACGTTTTAAAAAGAGTTTTCATACGCTCGGTGGTTTCTCTAATGTAAAGGTATGATGAAATCATGACTCCTATCCATATTCCTGAAAGGTTCGCAATAGCAATAGAGGCAAATATCAACGCTATGGCTTGAGGTGTCAAGTAAAAAGTGATCGCAGCTGGAATCATCATGAAGGATGCTATTATCAGAACCACAGGAACTATAATCAGATTTACTATAAAGTCGCCGAGAAGGACGTGGCGGGCTTTAAGGGGGCTTGCGAGTATCACGTCTCTGCTTACGACCTCCGCCTCCTGCAATTGCCGTCCTATTGCTGCAAATATGGGTATCATGAAGGCGACTGCCCCAGCCATAGATCCCATGTTTAAAACATACACCGAATCTTGAAGGAAGATCGATGTTGATGCAAGCATAGGCATCATTACAACTTCCTTAAAGTAGTTATTCAACCTTGAGACAAAAAAGTTCTTAGACACAAGCAACATTACAGCCGCTAATATAATTATACCAGAGATGAGTGCCACTGGTATAACCGGCCGTAACCTCCTTAACACTTTACCAGAAGTCATAAGCCTGTACTCGTTTCTCGCTATAATATACCATAAGGGCAATTTTTCACACCCACTCAAGCATATCCCTCGTTACCCTCCTCCCCGTAACTTGGAGGAAAACCTCCTCTAAGTTTCCTGCCCCATACTTCTCCATTAACCCTTCAGGCGTCCCAACCTCCTTAAGTTCGCCCCTATCAATTATCCCTATCCTCCCGCATACTTCCTCGGCGAGGGGGAGAATATGCGTACATATAAAGAACGTCTTATTTGTCTCTGATGATAATGTTTTTATGAGGTCCTTCACCATCTTGGACGAGAAAGGGTCTAAACCGCTGGTGGGCTCATCTAGAAAAACTATTTCTGGATCATGGATGAGAGCCGACGCAAGTAGGACCTTCTGCCTCATACCCTTACTAAACCCCTCAAGCAACTCGTCTCCCCTGTCTTCTATCTCGAAAAACTCAAGCAGTTCGTCTATCCTCCTCTTCAACGTGTCCTCTGGAACGCCATATAAGCCACCTATAAACTCTAAGAACTCTCTCGCCGAAAGCTTCTCGTAAACTCCTGGCGTCTCGGGTAGGAGCCCGGTTATCCTCTTAACCTTCTCAGGCTCACTTACGATGTCGTATCCCCCAACCTTGGCTGTTCCGCTAGTAGGCTTAATTATACAGTTTAGCAGCCTAACAGTCGTTGTTTTCCCTGAACCGTTAGGGCCAAGGAAGCCAAACGTCTCACCGCTTGAAACCTCTAAATTTAAGTCTTTCACTCCGAGAGTTGAACCGTAAAACTTAGTTAGACCACGTGTTTTTATGGCCACAGTCACCCACCTAGAACCCTTTTCCAATTAACTTCCTTCATCAAAGGGTGGCAGACTCCCAAGCATGTCTTAAAGATGGTTTTAAAATCATAGCAACATAATGTTGGTTTGTTTTTAAAAATGCTTTGTTAAACTTCTTCTATTATTTCTTTAACAATTTTATGAAAATGCTTTTCATCTTATTGTCAAGTACTTTTTACCTTTAAAGTGCAATCATTTCAACTTTTTAGGTGCTTCTTTATTTTTCTCCCAAAAAATAGATAAATGTGTTTGTGAACTATTTACTTTATGATGAACTCCCTGGAGGAGAGAGGTGGTTTAATGGGCGAAGAAGCTCCGCCATCACCTGAAGAGGTGAAGAAAGCTAAAGAGTTACTCGAGAAGCTCCACGAGGAACGAAGAAAAGAAGAGCAGGAAGCCTTAGCTAAAACCAAGGAAGAACGAGCAAAGATGATGCAAGAAGCTGCTAGCGCGCTTGAGAAACACGTGGAAGAAAAAGCCAAGAAAGCCCCTCCAAGCTGAACTTGAGAAGTAAGTTCTAACAAAAATTAAGGCCAGTCATTAATGGTGTCATTGAACAACACACTTCCCCTTTTTCCTCTCTTAGCTCTCTCTTGCAAACCTACCTGCAGGATGTTAAAAAAGGAACGAAAAAATGAAACGAGACTATGGAAATGATTATTAAAACTTTCTTTCAAGTCTTATTTGATTTGAACTTAAAATTCTACATTTAGTGAATGCTGGCTTTCAGGGGAGGGAATCGGTTGAAGTATGGTGAAGTTCTCAGGCAGTGGCTTGATAAATGGTATGGTTTTACTGCCGGTGTGATCAGCGGATACTTCTTCGTAGACTTAAACGTCATCGGCGAAGCCGTTAAAACTCTTAAAAGTGGCAAAGTTGCAAAATCCCTTTTTAAACACGTTAAAGGCGTAGTCCTCAACCCTGAAACTGTTAGAACCTCTCAGCTTCTCCTCGAAGTTTTTTCCAATGAGGTCATCCTTAACCCCCTTTTACGAAACAACATGATAGCGATAACGGTGTTAGAGTCTGGGGAGAGTAAAGTTTGTGGTGTTGGCTACGGAAAAGAGAAGTGGGTATGTGTCTTCAAGACCCGCGAGAAAGAGTCAAAAATGATCGTGGCAAACTTGCTTTCCATATTAAACTTCGGCGAGAGAACCTACGAGTTTAGCGGGACGCGCATTTTCATCGATGGCTTAGAAAAATGGTTGCGAAGGCTTTTTGGAGAGAATAATCTTGAGTACATCTGGGTGCGTAACGATTTTGAAGAGGGAGGAGTGCTGCCAAAAGATTTAAACCTTATAATTAGAACCTTGCAGAATCTTTTCGAGGGCCCTTCCTTTGCCTCATCCCTAATGCTCTTCTTAGACCAGAAGGGGAGCAGAGGGGTATGGGGGATGCGGTATCATGATAAGATCTCGTGTGTTTTCTCCGGGTTCGGGGGAGAATCTTATGCTAGGGAAATATCGGAGACCTTAGCGGAGGTTTATGACTGTTATACGAGCGGCCTCGTAAAGCCCGAAGTGACGGGGATTGTAGAAGCCCAGCTGGGTTTCACAAAAGAAGCTGCGTCAAAGGCTGAAATGACCGCTGAAGTCAGCTCCGAGAAGGCAGAAGCCCATCAGCAATTCTACCCTCCGCAGGATGTTTCAGAGTTAAAAGTGATACTTGAAGATCTTAAGCATAAATTTAGCCTTTTGGAGGATAGGGTTGGTTCTTTAGAGGCAAAGTTGTCGTCTGTATCATCCCTGACAGGTTTAGGTGAGATGATGAGTAACTTAAACGAAAAGGTAAAGATGATAGACGAGTCCATAAGCAGGGTAAGGGAACTTATGGGTGAGTTCTCCGAGAAGTTGCATGAGTTAAGACGGCAACGAAGCGAGCTCTTAAGGTCGATTGAAGACTTGTCAAAGTAGGAGGAGAGCATGAAAAAAGTAATTGAATTAATTAAGCATGTCGATTCGGTTGCCTCCACCCTCACCTCTCTACTAGATGACCTTGAAAAAAGCCTCTCGTTAGCTGTTACTATTGCTGCAGAGTATAGTGACCTTTACATGCTCATTGCCACCTCCTTTGATAAGCTACTGCTAAGATATCTCAAGGATCTAAGGGAGAAAGGTCGCTTTTCAACCCCTAAGGAAGGTGAACGCTTCATCCCCCTCATGGTCATATCAACCCAACCAGAAGATCTTTCTCCTCTCTCAAAAACAATAAAAAAATTATTTGATGAGGCGAGGAAATCCGGAAATCCATTCTACTATTTGGTTCTCCCCGACGCTGAGGGAAGAATCGAAACAGGAGAAAAAGTGGTGAAGATAATTTCTACTACTCCTTTAGGAAGAAGCGACTCTGAAGCGATCATCGTAGTTCTTAGGAGCTTTAAAGATCTTCCAACGGAAAAAAACCTCTTAATAATTAACGACTCATTTTCTTTAGATAAGCATGGAATAATCCCGTCCCTAAAGGATTCCATCAAGAACGTAAGTATATCCTTAGATAACGAAACATTCGGCGGAGGACCAGTAGTATACTGCCTTCACATGCTTGCAAAGAAAGGTAAAAAATCCCTCCTAGATGTAAGCCTATCCGAGAGCCTTCTTGATAACGGTGCTGTGAAGAATATATTCCAAATTCTGACGGAAGCCGCTAGGAGAATAGCAGGGTGGTAAAGTTGGCAAGTACGCTAACCAAGCTACCGTTCACGCATGGCATAGAATCTGAAATCCAGATCGTAAACTTGAAAGGCCGTTGGATTGATGGAGAGAAAATGGTCAGCATTATGGGAAAAATAGTTCAGGATGTAGCGGAAGGTCTTAAAGGGATTCTCAGGGACCCACAGGATGAGCTCACGGAAATGATCAGCAAGAAAACCTCTAACATAAGGATCGCACCCGTAGAAAGAAGGGGTGACACCCTAATAGTAACGTACACGCTATCTAACGGCGAACAAGTTGACATCGAAATTCTTGGACGCGACCCCCATATTGGAACGATCACGTGGATCCTTGAGGCCGCCACACCGCCCTGCACTACGCTTGAAGAGCTTGCTTGGTGGATGCACACTATACTCAAACTTTCCCATGACTCGCTGCCTGCAGGAGTCAAATTCATAACGACCGGGCTAAACCCCCTGATGGAGTACCAGCAAGGTTTAAGCTTCGGCGACCACCACCATATTGGCGTCCCTGACCCAGGCTACAGGCTATCCGTCTATAACCTTATCCGGGCATTCATACCACACTTAGTAGCTCTCTCCGTTAACTCTCCCTTCGTAGCCGGACGGCCAACAGACATCGTCACAATGAAGGATGGAAGGCTTCAGGCTCCGGGTTGCATTAGAAGCATCCGACTCCAACTTAACGCCCGACAACTCGGACCTGACGATCCCCAACATTACATTCCACATCTTACCTCCTTGGACGAATCTTTCTTTGAAAGGGTTGTTGGCCGTACTCCCGCCAGAATGTGTGATATGTACCCTTTTACACGCTTTAACACGGTTGAAATTAGAGTTTTTGACTCTCAAATTAGTGTGATCCGTAAGGTGGCTCTCGCAGCACTGCTCCAAGCATTAGCCCTTAAGGCCAAGAAGCTTCATGATGGTGGGGAATTAATTCCCGAAGTAGACTCTGAAACGCTCATCAAGAATAGACGTTCAGCGATCAGGTGGGGGTTAACAGGCCCCTTCTTTAAGCCTAGGAATCTTGACGAGTTCGCTAGGAAGCACCCTAACTTCGCGGCATTCTACTTTTTTGATTGCAGGCTGGGAGGGAAAGAACCTGTTAAACGCATAGTAGACGCGGTAAAAAACATGTTCTTCTTCTTGAAGGAGGAACTCGAAGAACTCGGCATTCTAAAGTCTGAGTTCCTCAGCCCGTTGTTGGTTAGCGTCTATGGGGACATGTCTGGCAAAATTATCCCGCCCATGACTACGGCTGACTATCAACTGGAGAAGTACTTCGAGCTTGGGGAAAGCATAGAAAGCCTCTCGAGAGAATTGCAGATAATAGCTGACCAAACATGCAGCAATGTCTGGAGCGACCCTCTCTCTGGCACTCCAAACCTTCAGGAGCTAGTAGCCGTCCCAGTTTCCCTCGAATTATCGTTTGAACCATCCATCGTTTTCGAGGGACAATCGGTAACATGTAAAATATTCGTGGAGAACAAGGGCGAAGAACCCCTCAGAGATCTCAACCTTAGCTGTGTAGTCATTGATCACGCCGGGGAAGAAGTATTGGAAGAGCTCTTTACCCTCGAAACGCTGGAACCCGGTGAGAGGCGTTATGGCGAAATAGAGTTTGACACCGAGGCAGGCGTACCTCAGTATACTCTCAGCGCCAAGCTAACAGTGTCCTCCGAGCTCGTCGCGGTGGAAAAGCTCGCAATCCCTGTATATAGGGTTGTTTGCAAGACAGACCTCATAGCCCAAGTCGACGGCGTAATCGTTACTGGAGAAACAGAGATTCCCTTTATAGTAGCAGTCGAGAACACCACCCCCCAAGACATGTATTTAACACTCAAAATATCCGTTGTCGACAAGGACCAGGGACGCGAACTAGACTCCGTGCTGAGTGATCTAAAGCCGTGGGGCGTCTACCTTAAACCTATAAGGGCGAAGGATCACGCCCTTTTCGTCGCCATGTCGGAGGAGATAGCGAAGCTTGACTGGGCTAAAGCCGTGCTAGAAGGGCAAACCGAAGGGAGCTGGGTTGAAATAGACCCGTTAGTGTTAAAGCCTTGGCTTTACAGCTCTTGGATCAGTCCACGGTGTGCTATAAGAGCCCAGCTTCTAGATTCAAGTGGCCACGTGATATCTGAAAGCTGGTCTAGGGACTTCAGAGTGTTCTTCCAAGGAGCCATGGTCTCCGTTGAAGTCGGGCAGAAACCAAAGTCCACTTATAACGTAGGGGAAACATTGGAGACGTCTTTAATGGTCGATGCAAGCGACCTCCTATCCCCCTCACCGGTGAAGGTGGTAGTGAAGATCAAGTCTCCTTCAGACGAAACATTTGAAAGAAAGATTTTTGAGGCCTCGGTCAAACCAGGAGTTTCAACGACAATGCCGGTTAAATGGACTATTCCAAGGGACATCTTAGGTAAGGGAGCCGGTGAAGGCGTCTTTTACCTCACGGTTGAAGTCTTACACGACGGCGAGCTAGTTAACCTTGTCGAGGCACCTGCCAAGTTTAAAGTTGTTAGAGGCCCAGAAGTAAGCTTAAAGTGGTCTGAGGTTCCTAAAAGTTCTCTTTCAGGATCTACGATTAGGGGAAAGTTGTCGATAAGCGGTTTAAGCAGCTCCTTAACTCCATGCTCACTCGTAATAGAGAGCACAACTGCATCCGGGTCTGAAACGGTTGCCACGATGGAACTGTCAGATCCCGTGACCGAGTCGTCAATAGATGTTCCTCCAATACCGGTTCCAAGCGGTGTTAAATCCATTCTTTTAACAGCTGCAATAATTAAAGACTCTAAGAAAATAGCTGAGGACTCCATTCAAGTCAACGTGCTGGACTTAAGGGAGGCTATAAGCGTAATAGTTCACGAGCTTCCTCCTTCCCTTCCCCCCGGCTCTCTCCACGACATAATCATCCAGATAGAGAACTTAACGGATTCCACCCTCAGCTTTGAACTCGCATACCGTGAGGCTGTGGACGACTTTACAGTATTAGACGGTGTAATACCCATAGAAATAGCTCCAAAGGACAAGGTTCTCGCAAGAATACCCATAAAAGTGCCTCTATTCGCTGTTGACAAGGAGTGCGCGGTTAAGCTTGAAATTAAAAGGAATGGTGCGTCCGGCTGGACTACTGAAAGGCGGCTTCTCGTCGAAGCAGTTAAGCCTCTTATAAGAGTGGCATACATCAGCACTCCGCCCTTGTCAGAATACATCCAGATGGAAGGCGATAAACTAGAGTTGAAGCTTTCCCCCTCCGTTCAAAGCTTTGCCGACTACAATTTACCTGTTAGGGCTGTTTTCGCCGTGTTTGAAAAGAAGGCTAAAAAAGTTATTCTGCGGAAAACGGTTGAAACAACGCTCATAAAGGGAAACATAGTGAGGCTAACGTATGAGCCAATCATATGGGAAGTACATAAACCTAAGCAGCCTGAATCCTATTACCTGGGAATGATCTTCTTTGAAAAAGTGAAAGGGCAGCTTAAGGAGATACCCAACAAGCTAGTTCAAAACTCCCTAATAACCGTGACGTTTACTCCATCCTAAAAATCATGGAAAGAGTGGTGGGGTTTCCAGCCTTCAAAAAATGCCTCTGGGACTTTTGGCCTCCATTTACACGTTACAATAACATTAGCCATTATCCCCTGAATGGGAAATGTGGGGTTGAAGCCTGACAGTTAAGCTTCTAGCCGGATGACGAGGTCCCTTGCTAATTTTTGATACCAGTTTAGCAGGTCTCCCAAGTCTTCAGCCTTATAGTAAATTCCATGTCCTTTAGTTGCTATTGCCTCCATTATCCTTTCCTGCACCTCCCCTCCAATTCCAACAGTATATATTACTACGTCACTTCTCTTTGAGAAGTGGTCGTGAACAACTTGGACGGGTGGCCCTTCATCTCCCCAAATGTCTGGGAAACCGTCGCTTAACAGTACGATCATGTTAGGTAGCCTTTTCCCCTCAGGCTCCTCTTTTTCCCACGTTTCTATTAGCTTTAATGCTTCCATGAGCGCCTCGGACATATTGGTGTGGCTGCTGGAAACCCTGTTAAGCCTGTCGATTATGAGCCTTCCAAGTTGCGAGACCCCCGCCATCTTGCTCTTCCCAGGATGGAAGTATGGAAGCTTCACCCCTCCTGTCATGAGGAACGTTATGGGCTCAGCTGTCTCACTATAAGTTATTATTGCCACTCTCTCTCCGTAACCGCGCCCAACCTTCTCCACCAAGTAAAGTAGCGCTGCAAACACGGCTCCAGCAACTCTTTTGACGTTTTTCCCCTCTTGGAACTGCTCCAAGAACTCCTTAATTTCAGGGATTTCCCCTCCTATCGTTTTTATGGCTTCGATCGCTGGAGCTATATTCATAACCTTCATGTCCTCCGTCAGCATGCTTCTTGACACGTCTATTAACAGGATTGCATTGAATGGAACAGCCGCCCTCCAAGGTTTGACTTCATAGCTTTTTATCTCAGCGAAGTTTATTATTCCAACCTGCCTTCCAGTTAATGGAGGCTCCGTAGAAACGACGTAAACGTTAACGTTTAGCTTAGGAAACTTCAAAACCCAATCTTTGAATATAACCCTTCCATCAAGCCAATTTTGGAATTCGTCTTTAGCGTCCAGAACCCTCCTTATAGCCTCCTCGGCTCCCCCCTCTAGCGGCTCCACCCCGAAGACTATCTTAGTTATCTTCTGTGGTGTTCCCTCAAACTTGCCAATGTTCACCTCGAAGCCCTCATCGATGCCACATGCCTCGCTAAGGGCAGGCTCCATGACAGCGGTTCCTGGAGGAACATCTTTGTCTAGGTGGGCAAGGGCTACACCCCCCGCCCCCGAGAGTGGGTCCTCAAACTCCACTATTGACCCTTCAAGAATCTGCAGCTCTGAGGCATCCTTCTCATTAAGAGATATGTATCCTGATAATCCCTCCTTAACAACAACTTTAAACTGCTTTTTAGGAGGCTTCTCCTCCTTAGCTTCCTCTGCTTCTTTAAACATTCTCTCGATGACTTCCTCCTCTTCCCCCTTCTTTTCCTCGACGGCTTTCTCCTCAGCGGCCTCCGCTCTCTTTTTCTTAACAGTTTTCTTAACAGCCTTCAGGGGCTTAACCTCTTTCTCCTTTTGCTCCTCGGCACCTTTATCCGGCATTAAGGAGTCCTCCTAAAAGTCAATTGCAACATTTAGGTCTTAAAGCATAAATTTACTAAAGAATTTTAGAGAAAACTGACATATATAATTTCTTAAATTCTTTTGAAAATGGAATGTTTTCCTTCTCTCCTTCTTCATCTTTAGGATTTCTCAAAGAGTGGCTTCAAAATGCTCCTTATTTTCTCTTCAATTTGCGCCTGTTCGCGCTCTACCTTGCTGGGCCAGAGCTTATTGTAAAACCTTTGCCTTAATGGTGAATCATCGTACGCTAACTCTCTTCTTAATAATGTGTCTAGGCTGGTTAACTCAGAGTCTAACCGTGCTATAACTCCTATCCCACGTATTGTGAAAAACATGAGTGAAGCTTTCCTATCGTCTCCGTTCATGCTCCTAATGGAGATGACGCAGTCTTCTCTAACGTTCGCCCTCGGCGGAGGCTGGAGGAAAGGGTCAAAAGAGGTTACATCACATTTTTTATTAGATGCTAGATTAGCTAGTTCTAAGGCTATTTTCCTTTTAACCATGGGGGCCAGCTCCCTTCTAAAATGAACCGCCTCAAGTTTAAAGGGTGCCCTCTCCAGTTTTGGAGGTATTAAGCGTAGCACGTTAACTCCCAGAATACGCTGTGCGTCCTCGAAGGTTCCAGGGAAATCTTCGCTAAGGACGTAGGAGATGAACTGTACTGCATGTGGCACGTCGAAATATGGGAAATCTGTCCCGAATATTAACTTTTCCGACCATCTACGGTATGGTCCTAAGTTTTCGCTTAGCCTTACAGAGGCCTCCTCAAAAAGCCGTCTTATCCCCGCGTCGTGAACCCCTGAAGTTTCACCGTAAATATTAGGGTGACTTAGGATGGAGAAAAGCTCATCATGACCCACGTGAAACCCTACATGGGCGAGTATTACCTTAAGCCTCTTCGCAAGCCTCTTATCGATGTTTGCCAGCCTCAGCTTCGCCTTAACGGTTACCTCCGCTATGTCAACCACCTGGTTAAACCCTCTCGTATCAAAGATCACAGGAATACCTAGCTTAGCAGCTTCAACAAGAACTCTTTCTACAGGATCCGTGTTGATCTCCCCTCCCCATCCGTCAGATCTAGGATGGAGCTTTAATCCTCTGAGACCGAGCTCCTCTACCGCCCTGTGAAGCTCCCTGACAGCCACGTCCCCTTCATGCGGAACTATACGCGCATACCCCACGAGCTTAAAGGAGTAAGGGGCGCGCGCAGTCCATCTGTAAATGTTATCGTTTGATCTCCAGTAAGTTGCTTTCCCCTCGTCTCCCTCTCTCCACTTGAACTCGTCGTTAAACGGGAAGACAACCGTCTTATCTACAGCCCAAGTTCCGTTAAGCACGTCCTTCCACTTGTCTTCCTGTTCGAGAATCTCTTTTAAGAAGCCATGTGGCTCAGCTTTCAAGTCTACTTTCCCATCAGCAAGTATTCTTAAGAGCTGACTGGTTATCTTAAAGCAAAAGTCAAATGTTCCTCCGGGGGCAGCGGGGTTCCGATTACTTTGCCCGTCTACGTCGGCTCCTAAATGGTGATGCCCATCAACGATGTAAAACTTATAATACGCTCCATTCTCTTTATCCATGAACTCTAACATTTTTCCTACCCTCTGACGGTGAAACCCCCCTTACAGCCTCCCTGTCTTCCTTTCATCATCCACTTTATTTAAGTTATTTGGAAAAGTTATTAGAAAACAATTAAAACCGAGTTAAAAATTAACGAAGCTCTCATTTTTCTTTGTTAAATTAGGAAACTTTATATCCATCGTTCTTTCATCAAAAATTACCTGAGATCACTTGTGAAAGAAGGTTACCTTTTTCACGAGCTTAAATTACCCTTTGCAAAGCGTGTTTGATGGAAGTGTCTTGAATGAGTGTTCTCGCCAAGATAGAAGAAGTTAAAATTTTCAGAAATCTTGCCACCTTAAGACGCACATTCTCAGCCGAACTTAAGGAAGGCTCATCAACGATCCTCGTTGAAGGGCTTGAAAAAACAATAATTCCAGGGTCGATAAGGGTTTTCTCTAGGAAAGGCGTGACGGTAACCGGAGCTGATTTGAAAACAACTGTGGTGGGGATAGATAAGGCCGTATCCGAAAAGGAACTCCTTCTCAGAGAGTTAAGGGAGTTGAAGGAGAAAGTTAAAACGCTTGAAAGCGAAATTGAAGAATCGAAAAAGCTGATTGAATCGTTCGACAAGGCTTTAAGCAAAGCAGCTGAGGCGTTCGTCACCGCTGGTCTTGTAGGGGAAGCCTCAAAGCAGCACCTCAACGAAGTCCTAGAAGCAATCTCGGAAATAAGGAAAAAGAAGGTTTTTGAAATAATAGAGCGGGAGCGCGAGCTATCCTCTCTAAATGACGAGATAAAGCGCATCGAAGTACTCCTTGAAGGAATTGACAAGAAAGCCGTAGAACTAGGAGCAATCGAACTCGATCTAATCTGTGAGCGGGCAGACACGTACGACTTCATACTACAGTATGAAGTGTCAAACGCTGGCTGGTCTCCCGTATATGACGTGTTGCTGGAGGGACAGGCTGAAATAGCCATGTACGCTCAAGTAGTACAATCTACAGGGGTTTCTTGGGAGGACGTTCCCGTAACAGTATCAGGCAAGATTATTCGCACCGCTACGAAACCTGAGCCAGCACCATGGTTCATCAACGCTATTAAACCGGGTGCACCATCCTTCATCCCTCCCACCCGAGCGCCGAAAATGGCGGTTATGACCGAGGAAATGGCTGAGGAGACGTTAGGTGAAGAGATGGAGGAAGCCTTAGAACCAGCCTTCCAGGAAGCTGACCTTGTGTCAGCCGGCGCACTCGCGTTTAAAGTATCCTCTAAGGGCTCTTTCTTCCCCGGGAGGCCAACTATGATACTTCTTAAACGCTTCGACGTTGAGGCTGAAACCTACTATGTATGGGACGCCTACCAGCATTCAGACTTCGTCGAAATAGTTAAAATAAGGAATGGGGAGGTTCCGCTTAGCCCTGGAACTTGCAGGATGTTTAAGGACGGAATGCTGGTAGGCACCACCAGCATTCCGTATGTCGCCCCAAACCAGGAGTTTGAGCTTCCTATAGCTTGGGAGGAAAGGCTTGAGTGCGAACGTAAAATGATACTTAGAGAGGAGGAGAAGAAGGGCATGGTTAAAGGTAAGGCGCATGTAACCTACGGCTACTTCCTCTCCGTCAAGAACCACTTGGAAAATGAAGCTAAACTGGTTATCTACGATAGAATACCTGTCGCTCGGGACCCTGAAATCTCCGTTGAACTGGTCTCTTCGAACCCGTCTCCAGACGAGAAGTCTGGAGTAGGAGTCATTAAGTGGGAGCGAACCCTAAATCCCGGAGGTCAGCTGGAAATAAACTATAAGTTTACAGTCTCATACCCGCCAGATTACATCGTTACTCCATTACCTTAACAGGAAGCGCTGCTCTTTTATGTACGAAATTCGGCCTTCACTCGAAAGTAGCTTAACGGCGTTGTCCTGCGGAGGTTAAGAACGAGAAACATAAACATAAGCATTTTCTATAGAACCCTATACTTCTCAGAACAAACTCCTATCTTACATTAAAAGAGTTATTAAGAAACCCAACGTACAATCGTATAATTCTTCACGCGGTTAACGTTATGACGAAAATTAAGGAACTCTGAGAGTTACATTAAGCACCCAAGAGGATAACGAGTAACAGCACTCTGCCCAGACTTAAAAGTTAGATTTTTTAACTTTAGGATTTACGTCAGCATAAGTGTATGTTTCTACTAAAACTAGAACGTGATCTTTTCCTGTTACTGTTTTTTATTAAAAACTTTCGTTATTTAAAATGAATTTCTCCTTCCCGCCTTTAACTGAAAACTAATAAAAGGAAGAAACTAATAAAAGGAAGATAGTCGATCTCTTTTCCTTAGGGGATTACCAATGAGAGTGTGGGGTCTACGGCTCCGTGTCCTTCTGGCAGTAGTGCTGATGTTCTCTCTCTTCTATGCTCTCATAGCAGTATCTATGTATCTGCTTGGAGTAAACGTACCACTGCTTTACATCTTAATAGCTGCTGGTGTAATGTTGTTCCAATACATTATTGGCCCGAAAATTGTCGATTTCGTCATGAACGTCAATTATATCACTTCAAGCGATGAACCACGTCTTTACGGTATTGTGGCTAAAGCTTCGGCGAAGGCGGGGATACCAATGCCACGAGTTGGAATTTCAAATGTCAACATACCGAACGCTTTCGCCTTCGGAAGAACTATGCGTGACTCTCGTATTTGTGTAACCCGCCCCCTCCTTAAACTTTTAAGCGATGATGAGCTGGAAGCTGTCATAGGACACGAATTAAGTCACATAAAAAACAGGGATATGATAATAGTGACCGCGTTAAGTGTTATACCGTTAATATGCTACTACATTTTCCTTTCCACGGTATTTTCTGGATATAGAAGCAGAGAGGGGGGAGCGGTCACTCTAGTAATAGGTCTTGGAGCCCTAGTAATGTACTTCATAACCAACTTGATAGTTCTCTACGTGAGCAGGGTGAGAGAGTACTACGCTGACGCTGGAAGCGTCGATCTCATCGGGAGGCCTGAACCATTAGCATCCGCTCTCTACAAACTAGCACGGAGCACCCTCCATAATAGCGAGAAAGAAGTTAAAGCAGTGAAATCGATGAAGGCGTTCTTCGCTGTAGACCCAACGCCAAAAGTATCAAAGGAAATGAAGCTTCTTCTTGAAGCAGACGTTAACGGAGACGGAAAACTAGACGCCTACGAGCTTCTCCTACTCGAGAAAAAGGCCAATAGTCTTGGCTTCACGAGCAGAATAGTGGAGCTTTTCTCAACACATCCAAACATACTTAGAAGAATTGCCAGACTTTCACGCTACCTCCACTAAGAGGGGAATGGAAAGAACAAAATTTAAAAATAAAATTCATGTTTAGAACGAGTTAAAAAAAATATGTAAGTGAGGCAGCTGCACGTTTTAGCAGATTGGGGAAAGTTATCTGAATCTCGTAGTGTTCGGAATGAACTCTTTTGGCAAACTTTGATCTGGAGGTTTCCGATGAGTTGGTGGCTTATGATGATCTGCCGTCGACTTGTTCTTCCTTTCTTTTAGGGAGTTTAATTTCTACCACTCCCATTCCACCTGTTCTTTTCGCTCCAACGTTTGAAAACGTTGCATATTCTGAGAGTATCGTAATCCAGGGAGCATACCCATCCGTCCTCTCCTCGTAAAAGTCGGCATATCCCGTGAAGCCTACAACTTTTCTTTCTTTTCCCATTGTTACATCTACTGTGTTGAGGCGATAGTTACGTACGTAAACGTTGCCAGACACCCATCCGTGAAGCTCGTCGACGTCAACTCTAACATATTCTGGTGCAAAGGTGTTCCATAACCTCGCAATGCTAGGGTAGATGTAGCGTGGGTCTGGAAATAAGAATGGATAGTTCATGCTTCGTACTGACAGTTGTGTAGGTGTCTTAAATACCATCCTAAACCTATCATGTATTTCTGCACTTTTAATGAACTCTTCATATTCTTTCCTTTTAAACTTTAGTTCGACTGGCGTAAACCCCACCTCTCCCAGCTTAATCTTAAAGTCAGAAAGATGTTCAAGCACTTTCTCTCCAATTTCATCTATAAGAAAGCCCAGATGAAACTCAAACACGTCCCCTTTCCTCACGTGGAAAAGGTCGCCGTAAATTCTTCCTTTACCTACGGGGAGCGCTGGAGAAACGCTGTAAGGTCTAGGCTGATTTGGCGTATGAAGCTCGCTGGCAAGCTCTGGATCAACTCTGTTGAAAAAGTCTAGCAGCCCTCCCCTAATCAGATGGCCTGAAAAGCGCTTTATCCCCCCTGAACCTAATGCGGCAACCTTTACGTGAAGGCTAATGGGCAACACGGAACCCCCAAGTACCTTCTACAAAGGAGAAGACTTTCCCCTTAAAAAGAAAACCATGAAACTCGTATAAATGACTCTTTCGTACCATGTCCTCTACAACGTACGGTAACCTTGCTGTCCTGCATCATTAAACTTCTATATTAAACTTCTATAGGAAACCAGACGGAAATATCGCTCAAAACCATGTTCCCTCTTTTAATCGTCCACTCTCTCCTTGGTTGCTCCCCCAAGCTGGGAAAAAGAAAATATACCTCTCACTTCTATTTCATAAAATTAGGAGTTAAACAGTCGTGTTCCGCCGGGTGGATTTATGGTTTCAATCTTCGTGTTTGGACTGTTAGCTGGTGATGTGGGGAAAACTGCTGTTTCTTCTGCAATAGCTAGGGGGCTTGTCAGGCGTGGGTTTGACGTAGGCGTCTTTAAACCTGTTTCAGAACATGACTTATGGCATGGCTATGATACTTACCTCAAATGTAAGGAAGAGGGGCGGCTTTTCTGCGAAGACATCGTTAGGCTTCACAATGCCGCTATGGTGAGAGACCTGCCTTACGAGATATCAAACCCTGTAGACGCGTTGGAGACGTTTAGGTCTCCTGCTGCAGGTTCAGGATTCCAAACAGTCTTAATTGAGCGTTACACGCTCGTCAAGAGGAGAATGTTTAATGTGCTATCTGTTAACTCTCAGGTTGCTTCTAAGTCGCTTGACCCTGACTTCATTTACAAGCTTAAAAACTACGCTGAAAGAACGGTTGGCGTAGGAAGCGATGAAAAGTTTAAAGAGCTACGGAGCTACCTTGCACCTAAAGCCGTGGAGAGTTGCTACAAGGTTATAGAGGAGAGGTATAGTCACGTAATAGTGGAAAGCCACGAGGATAGGGTGTGTCCTGCACCATCACTAAGGTATGACGTGGTCATAGGTGTAGCCCCAGGCGTCGCAGTTCTCTTCGACGCTGAAAAGTTTAACGCCGGCGTCCAGAATGCCCTTAAATCTGGAACCCCCGTCGACGAGGTTAACTGCAACGACGTGGAGCAGTACTTAGAGAAGAACTCGGTGATACGTCTCCCCCTCCTCCCATCGAAAACGCTGAACAACTACGAGCACTTAAGCGAAGAGTTCAACCTCCTCGTGAAAATCGTAGCCAAGGAAATAGAACGCCTAGAATCTTAGCTAGTGTTCTTCCAGATGAAGCGTCTAAGCCTCTTTAAAGCCTCAACCTTCTCCTCTACCCCAAGCTTAGCCTCCTCCACTGCCTCCTCTAGGAAGGCTGCCGCCTCATCCATACGCTTCCTGTCAACAGGGTACGGTACCCCGTCCTTTCCTCCGACGGCGAAGGAGTATTTAACCGGATCCTTCCAGCTTGGCGGCGCCCCGAAGACGAGCTCCGAGATAAACGCCAGCGCCCTCACGGTCCCCCTCCCTATACCTCTTATGGCGAGTAGTTGCTCGTAATTTTCAGGTTGCCTCTCGTAAGCCTCCCTTAACGCTTTCCAGTTAACGTTGACCCTCATGTTCAATCTTCTTTCCCCCCTCCACCCCTGCACCCACTCAAGGATACTCCTCTGCCCTCCCCCAGAAAAGTAGCTTCTAAGATGTGAGGGGTTGTCTTTAACAAGGTCAAGGGATACCTTTCTACACTCCTCACTAGCCTTAGCCGTCATGTCTAAAACCCTTTCATGGCGTACGTCTCCCACTATCCCTGTATGCGGCTCGTCAACAAAGGACTTGACTTTTTCAGAGAGCCAGTGATACCTTCTCGCAGATTTAAACTCCGTGTTCATCCCCTGCTGTACGACAGCCCACCTTCCACTTTCAGAAATGAAAATCATGTGATGGTAAAGCTGGTATCCCCCCTGGATAGCCACGTTATCCACTTTCGCAGTCATCCTACTCGAGTAAGTAAGCCTCTCCACCACGTCCTCTGATAAGCTAAAAGTAGCCCCTATCCTACCTATCTCCTCAGGAGCCTTAAGCGAGAAACCCCCCTTCCCCCCAGCCGCAGCAATACGGTGCTCATCAGGGTTTAACGCTGACTTAATAGCGGAGCACGTCACGGTCGTTGTACCGGAGCTATGCCAGTCAAACCCCAAGACGCACGACAAGGCCTGAAACCAGAACGGATCAGCCAACCTTCTTAAAAATTCCTCCTCCCCATACTCTAAAACTATGAATGAAATTATCGGCCTCGCCAGCCTAACCATCCTGCTAAACAACCATCTAGGCGCGCTCCCACCATGAAGAACTAGGTCAGCGACACCGCTACGACGCATTAATCACCCCTCATCAAGCATTTTACGAAAAACTTATGGAAATTCCCCTTTCTCTAAAAAACACTTAGATTAAAGCAAATTAAAATTGCTTCCCATGTTTTCATCCCTCATCTCTCCTTCCAAACGTGCCCCTTACTAAGACTACCTTTCCTCTTTTCCTTTTTTCCTAACCGTTTTTCCAAAAATTAATTTAAAGATAAAGTATCCTTTATTTTAAGCTGGAGTCAAAATATGCTTGAGGTGGTGGGAGAATTCCTAAGTTGGAGGGGCGCATAACGGATGAGAACCGTGTTCCAATACCGATGTGTCCTGTAGAAATAGATGGTCGTGTAGTCGTGACGGATAACGAGGGACGCTTCTCGGTGGAACTACCTAAAGGTAAACATTCCCTTAAGGTGAAACATCCATCTTACTGGGAAGTCTCCCGTAAAATAAAATTAGATAAAGATTTTTTCACCCACATTATCCTTCGCAAGGTGGCGACATAAAAATTAAAATGGGGAATTAGACCTAGCTGTTACTGCCTTAAAAGAAACGCAAATTTACGATTTTGTGGTGTTGCCATTCTCCTCTTCAATTATCATTGTTATGGGAACCTTGCCGCCATTAGATATAATGTTATAAAGCTCAATGACTTCTTCATGCGGTACACTGGTCTTTCTTCCAAAGAGGTATTGCTCCTGTATTTTTAAGAGAATCTTGCTTACGACAGGATCGTCCTTGTTGATATCTATCCCAGCTTCCCTCAGGACGAAAACTATGCTCTCTCTTCCCGTGGTCTCCCCTATAACTATCTTCTCTCTCAGACTACCCTCTCTCATTCCTACTTCCTCGGCTCTCACCCTTTCGTACAAAGACACGTCCCTGAGAACCCCGTGTGCATGTATCCCTGACTCATGACGGTAAATGTTCCTGCCGACTATAGGCGTGTTGGGTGGCAGCTTTATCCCCGAGGCTTTCTCTACGAACGCTGCCAACTCTGCCAATTTGCCAATCTTATACTTCCTTATGTTAAAGTGTTTGTACAGGTTGTATAGTAGTGCTTCAAGGGATGTGAAGCCGCCTCTCTCGCCTAGACGGCAGACGCTGGTGTCAAGCCATTTGGCGCCTGCCCTGAACGCTTCTATAGCGTTTCCTACAGCCATGCCCATGTCATCGTGCCCGTGAAACTCTATTGGAATCTTAACTTTCCTTTTCAGCTCCGAAATCACAGTATACGTTTCGTGTGGTATGAGTTCTCCAAGGGTGTCACAATACCTTATCCTGTCCGCTCCCGCATCGGCCACCGTGTTAGCGAACTCCACCAAGTATTCTGGCTCTGTGCCCACGCTCTTCTCCGCGTTAACGGAGACATAGAGTCCGTGATCCTTGGCGTAGGTTACGGCCTCACACATTGTCTCCATAATCTGCTCTTTCGTCATGCGAAGCTTCTTCTCCCTGTGCCCCTTCTCGGTGGCTATCGATAATGCCACCGCTCCAAAGTCAAGCCTTGTACCAATCGACTTCTCCAAGTCTCTTCGTAGTCCTCTATGCCAGACTAGGAGCTTGTCAGACAATCCCATCTTGTTTAGCTCCCTGATAAGGTAGTA
Source organism: Candidatus Freyrarchaeum guaymasense (assembly GCA_030587405.1). Next base: position 40,681 of record JAUQZD010000056.1, read on the forward strand.
GTCCTTTATTACGTATGAGGGGGAGAAGACTTCTATCTGGTCTACGCCTATTTCGTCGAGCATCCTAGCTATCTCGATGCACTCGTAAAGTGTTAAGTAGACACCTGGCATTTGCCGTCCGTCTCTGAGTGTAGTATCGCAAATATACACTTCGCCCATCTCTAGCACCTTTACATTTTTCAAGATAGAACGTTACATAATTCCAAGTACGAGATATGGGATACATAGGAAATTCATTGTCTTATATTCTTTTCTCCAGCACCACAATACAAACGTCAACATTCAACTTCGACCGTAACCATGTCAATAAGCAAGTACTATTAAACGATTTAATTTAAAAGGGTTTAAATGAAAGATGTAGAAAATATGACCCGGGTTTTATCGCACAAACAGTTAAGATGCTTGATGGTGAAAAATGGGGGCTCGTCAACGTGGTCCAAGATTAACTTGTTGGGTGGTCTTTCCGCCATCCCTCCAATGTGGGCTGTTATCATCTCTACTCTCGTCGCCGTGGCTCTGTACACGTCTTCTCCGCTGAGACCGGCTTTCCTAGGGCTATTCAGGTTCGTCCTCCCGTCACTCTTTCCAGTAGCAACGCAAGGTACACTACTTTAGCCAGTATATCAGTGAGCTTGGAATAAGGCTATAGCTCCTACCCATCCAACTGTGGACTGATAGTTCAGGTGTATTGGATGCCCTCACTTCCTAGCCTACTTAAACTTTTGAGAAAAGCAGCCATCACGTAGGTGTTATCTTCGGCTTTGCTGCAGCCGTCGCTTGACCAGCATAGGCGCCTTCCCCATGTCGATTTCCCCCTTACGTAAGTCTTTCCGCGCCTTGCGAAACAGTTAAATATTTGGTAAGTGTCTGTGAGTGCTGGTCTGGCCACAGGGTGGCCTAATGGGGTGGAATCTTCAGGTGTGGGGCTCCGGGGTTACCCCAAAAGCCCCATCAAAGGCGCATGCCTCGATGACGGGGAAACGCCTGATAGACCAAAACCCACATTACCCATAAAAACCTATCAAGCGTGAACCCCGAGTTAAGCATGTTACAAGAGAAGCTTCCAGACGCCAAATTTGTGAATGCGTCAAGGGTTATGAATGAAGCGGTGGTCGTTAAGGAACCGGCTGAAATTGAAAGGATAAGGAAGGCAGCCGATATTGTTGATGCTGGAATAAAAGCCTCGCTTAAAGCGTTAAAGGTTGGTGTAACGGAGACGGCGGTCGTCGGAGCCGGGGAAAAGGCCATGCGTGAACTCGGCTCAATGTGGAACTGGCCCATTACAGGAGGCGACGAGATATCATCAGGTTATCGAGGCGGATACTCGAGGTGTGGCTGCACTCCCCCTCAAACAAGACAATTAAAGAAGGAGAAATAGTTATGACCGACCTGCACGCAACGTATGACCTATACTATTCGGATTTATCGTTTAACGTCGTCATGGGGAAAGCCAACCAGGAGCAGAGGAAAATGATAGAAACGTTCGTCGAGCTATCGTATACCCTCCTCGACAACGTCGCCCCCGGAGTGAGGATAGGAGAAGTCGCTCAGAAAGTTATGGATAAGCTCAGCAAGACAGAGTACGCCCCTCACACTCCACTGGTATTTGGGCATGGAATAGGAATAGTTGGTCATGAATGGTACCCGCCCATAGCCCCGTTCGAACCATGGACGAAATATGAGCTTAAAGGGGGGATGGTGGAAGAGCTCTACCTCCAGATAAACAAGCCTGGGGTCGGAGGGCTAAGGCTGGAGGTTCCCGTGCTGATAACCGGGAGAGGGTGCGAAAAGCTTACGAAAACCCCGATAGAGCCGGCTGAGCTACCCGTGTAGCCCCCTCCTGCCCTTGATCTCCATCAAATCAACTGCAAAACCTTTAACTAGCCTACTATCTCTAAAACGCGAAACCGGCTTAACTTGCGCGTCCTTCCGGATTTAACTGAGGATTAAATCCTTAGGTCTCCTCGTTAGAACCTTTGCCCCTCTTTTCTCGACGACAACCATGTCCTCTACTCGTACCCCTCCAACACGGAGAATGTACACTCCGGGTTCAACGGTGAAAACCATGCCCTCTTTAAGCTTTGCCTCACTCACCGGGGAAATGTGAGGTAGTTCGTGCACGTCTAACCCTACCCCATGCCCTAGACTGTGGGTGAAGCACTCTCCGTACCCCCTCTCCTCCAGAATACTCCTAGCCGCGCGGTCTACTTCCTTGGCGCTAACACCGGGCTTGACAGCATTTACAGCTGCCTCTTGGGCTTCAATGACCGCGGTTAGCATTTCCACCTTCTCCTTCCCTCCTCCAAGAACAACAGTTCTCGTAACGTCTGAACAGTAGCCGCCGTACTTCGCCCCTAAATCTATTACTACAAGGTCCCCCTTCCTGATCCTGCGTGTGCTGCAGGTGGCGTGAGGGTTTGCCCCCCTCTTACCGGATGCAACTATGGTGTCGAAGGGGAACCCTTCAGCCCCCGCCCTCCTCATAGCGTACTCTGCCTCAGCAGCCACCTCACACTCTCTAACGCCAACGTCCACCATGCCCACTGCAGCCTCCAGCCCCCTCTCAGCTATCCTGGCAGCCCTAACAATCCTCTCAAGCTCCCCCTTCGACTTAACGCTTCTAACCCTCATCATCACGTCTGAACTTTCAAAGGAAACATGTGGAAGCTCCTCCCTAAACCTAGACAGCAACCCTGCCTCTAACGAGTCCTCAACCATAACCCTCCCAAGCCTCCCCCCTGCAACCTCCCTAAGCTTCCTAGCGTATCCCCTCTCCCCCGCAACCTCCACCCTAACCTTACAATTCTCCCTAGCAAGCTCCGCGTCCCCCCGGGAAACCACAAGCACAACCTCCCCCCTTTTAGGAACAAAAAGAAGAGCGGGAAACCCCGGGGTAAACCCTATAACATACCCTATGTTTTTCGGGTTCACCAAGAGAAAACCGTCATATTCGCCCATCATCTCCCTCAAAACGTTGACGCGCATCCTCGCACCCACCTAACAAAGACGAAAACATAAAAATAAAAATAAGCGTTCCCTAACGGGGAACAGCGAGAAACGCTAACCAGAGGAGCCTCGAAACACGTAAACGTCCCCAGGCAGCTTAACATGCTGAAGGTGGCCCACATGCTCACCGTAGCCGTAGGATCCCAAAACCCTGTAAAAGTAGACGCCGTCAGGTCCGTCATGGGCAGGCTAATAGGCAAGGTAAAGGTAACTCCCGTTAAAGTAGACCCGAAAGTACCAAGCCAACCCATCGGAGTGGAGCAAACCCTGAGAGGAGCCATAAACCGCGCCTCCCTAGCGCTAGAAAAAACAGGCGCAGACCTAGGCGTCGGAATAGAAGCAGGACTCATCGAGTTCCCCCAAACAAAAACCGGATACATGGACTTCCAGTACTGCGCCATAACAGACAGGGAGGGATGGACAACACTAGGCTGCGGTCCAGGCTTCGAATACCCGCCACACGTAATCCAAGCAGTCTTCACGAGGAAAATCGAGGTAGGAGTGGCGATGATGGAGCTTACAGGCATCAAGGACCTAGGAAGAAAACAAGGAGCTATAGGCTACCTCACCCACGGCGTCATACCAAGGAAAAAGCTAACCGAAATATCAGTCATAATGGCAATGATACCACGAATAAACAAGCAACTCTACACTACAACCAACACACCACTAACGAAAAAAGCAACCCAAAAGAAAACTTAAAAACAGCCCGAACCCCTAAAACCTAAATTAACTGCGCGATCTTTTCAGCAGCCCTCTTCATGTAAAGCCTAAGAACCCCCAGATTAGCATCCTTAGTCGCACTAGCCGTTATCACGGCATTCGGGCCAGCACCCATAACCAGAATGTACCCGTCACTACCCCTAACATAAACCTCATCCACAATCCCCTTCTCAAACTCCTGAACAGCCCTCTCACCCAGACTAAGAATCGCCGCAGTAATAGCCGCCAACCTCACATCATCAATCTCCGGAGGAAGACTAGCAGCAATAGGCAACCCCTCAACACTAACCACAGCCGCCCCCTCAATTTGAGGAACATTCTCGTGCAACTCCCTCAACACATTCTCAATCTCCTCGTTCTTGCCAAGCAGCATCCACATACCACCTCAAACACCACTTCAAACAAAAACCCAAGCAACACCAAAACCCTTACATCTTACATCTTACTTACATCTTATAAAGCCTCTTCAAAAGCACCTCCCTGGCAATAGCCTGAAAAGCCCTCTTAACACCCAAACCCTTAATAGCAATCGACTCGTAAATTGGAAAACCGTCAACACCAAGAGCCTCCACAAGCTCCTGCCTAGGCATCGCATCAGGCAAATCCCTTTTATTAAGCAAGACAACCATTGGTATCTCCTTACCAAGCTTATCCCCCAAAAACCCCCTAAGCTCCTCCAAGCTCTCAATGTTATTCTGAAGCTGCCTCCTCGACGAATCAACCACAAATATCAACCCATCCGCCCCCTGAAGAACTATCTTACGCTGATGCCTATGCCTCCTCTGACCAGCCACAGTGAACACGTCAAAAACCACCTTACCAGTAGCCGAGATCGGCGTGTAGTCAAAGTATAATGTGCGTCCTGTCGGGTCTTCCACCGAGGTGAATCCCCCCTTAGTTAGCCCGGTGACCTCGTCATAGATCCAGCGTAAGCACGTAGTCTTCCCGCTCAGGCTAGGGCCGACATATACTATTTTAAAATGTATCCGTCCCTCCGCATCCTTTTTCAAGGCTTACACGTCTCCTTCTCTTTTTTAGGGCTGGAGGGTTTGAGAGGGCGTTATTACACTTTTTCCAGTTCTCCGAATGCTGCTTTCAGCTCTTCCTCTTCTTCTCCTTCTGTTAATGGTACTACTGGTTTCTCGGCTAGGAACTCGTCTAGGATTGCTTTTAGCTGTTCTGACGCTTTCTTCATGAGCAGCCTTACCATTCCTATGTTTACCGTTTCATCCGTTATGACGCATAGGATTCCTTTCCCGCAGCTCGCCGCGAAGATTTTCCCGTGCTCAAACTCGGATGTTACTATTTGGAGTTCTCCTAGCTCTAATCCTTTCCCCTGTTCTTCGCTTGCACAGTAGACCGCTGAGGCTATGGCTCCTATCCCGTCTACGTCTACTTTAAAATAGCTGAACCGCGTCGTATATGCTATGGTTAAACCCGTCCTGTCGACTAGGATTACCTTTTTGATGCCGCTCTCCGCCTTGATCACTTCGGCTAGTACGCGTTCGAACGCCTTAACATCTACTGCCATTTGGGTTTCCTCCAACTTGACGTCCTTTTAATTGTAAAGTTTTTTCGCATATATTTGGTTTTCGCACAGTTGTTTTTGTATTGTTTCTGCTGTTTCTTGAATCTTGATTTATTCTTCTTTTTCTCTTAGTACTATTAGTACGAATTCTTGTTCGGGTGCTATTTGGATTTCGCTTTTGCCTGCGTCGAGGGTGAGGAATTTTAGTCCTTCTTCTCCCATTTCTTTTATGACGCTTCTTGCTTTTCCCACGAGGGATGTTACGAGGGCTGCTATTGTCTCCGTCTTTTGGGGGTCAAGCGTTGTGCTTATCGGTAGCCCTTCGCTGCTGGTGACGACTACTCCCTTTACTCCAGGGTGTTTCTGGAGTTCTTGAAGTGTTTTCTGGAAAACTTTTGAGCTTATCATTTTTAATCCCCTTGCCGCTCTTTCTTTGATATCATTTTAGGACTTTATGGGATTTAAAGGCTTTCGTCAGGTGCTTCTCCGGGGGGTTGATGGGTTTTGCGGGCTTGTTCTTCTTTTCGTGCTGTGCGTGGCTGGTTGTTTCTGCTCGCTTCTCCCTTGGCTTGCTTCCTGGAGCGTTACTTCATGTTTGGCCTTGACTATGGTGTTTGACGGTACATTGGCTGCTACCACGATGCCTGGGGCTATTAGGCTGTTTGCCCCTATGGTTACGCCGGGCATTATCATTACTCCGATTCCTGTTTTCACGTTGTCCCCTATCACTGCGCCCATCTTCCTTCTCTTGGTGTCGACCTTTCTGCCTTTAACGGTGGCTGTTACGTTCCTTTCGTCGAGCCTCAGATTTGCTGTTATGGTGCCTGCTCCAAGGTTCACGTTTTCTCCTATTATGCTGTCTCCCACGTAGGAGAGGTGGGCTACGTTTGTCCTGCTCATTATGATCGAGTTTTTCACTTCGCATGCGTTCCCTATATGGCAGCTGTCACCTATGACCGTGTAGGGTCTAACGTAGCAGTTTGGCCCTATGACCGCGTTTTCCCCTATGTGTACTGGCCCCTCTATGTATGCTCCAGCCCTCACTATGGTTCCCCTCCCAACCCTGACGGGTGGATGTATGACGGCTCCCTTTTCAATTCTGGCTTCTTCTTCGACGACGACTCTCCTCTCTCCCTCATGCTTCTTCATTAGTTCCTCGTTTGCGGTGAGGAGGTCCCAGGGGTAGCCTACATCTAGCCACCAGCCTTCTATTCTGTAAGGTATTATTTCTCCGCCTTCATCTATTATTTTCTGGATGGCATCCGTTATCTCGTATTCTCCTCTCTCTGAAAGAGGGACTTCTCTTAAAGAGTTGAACACCTCGCTGCTGAAAACGTAAATGCCTGCGTTAACCAGGTTGCTGCCTACCTTGACGGTGGGCTTCTCAATCACCCTAACTATTTTCTCTCCCTTAACCTCGACCACGCCGTAGCTTGAAGGGTCAGCGACCTCGGCGAGAGCCATCACATGGCTCCCATGCTTACGGAACGCCTTAACCGCTTCGCCATAGTTTTCCCCCTCGGTTAGGACGTCTCCGTTCACGAGGATGAAGTCTTCACCTCCCACAAACTCCTCCGCTAGGCTGGCTGCATGCGCCGTTCCCAGGGGCTTTTCCTGAACGATGTACTCCACCTTTAAGCCGAGCCGTCCTCCATCACCTACGGCCTCAACCACCTTATCTTTATGTCTTCCCACCACTACGGCGGCTTCCGTCACACTGCCCCTTTTCAGCATTGATAGTATGTGTTCTAGGATCGGCTTCCCAGCCACGGGGAGAAGCGGCTTGGGACGCGTATGCGTCAAAGGGTACATTCGAGTTCCTTCCCCAGCAGCTAAAACCACCGCCTTCAACGGGGCACCACCAGCCGAAAACCTTTAGCTTTGCCTTCTCATTGTTTGCTTCCTCATCATGTTTCCACTACTCAGGGATGAACTTTTTGCAGGGATCCTCCCTGAGAACCCTTTCCAGCTCGGAGATCGTTAGGCCCTTGACCTCGTCCCCGAAGACCTCGCACTTCTCCCTTAACCCTCGCTCCTCTGGGGGGCGAACTACAACCTCAACGGTAATCCCCTCAGCGGTCTTAAGGTAAACGTGAACATACTTCCTCAGCTTCTCCTTCCCCTCCTCCTTAACCCGGACGACCTCGCCGTTTCCCTTCGCTTTCTCCACGACTTCCTGGGGGTCTTCAGCGTAAACTCTAATGTCTATGTCACTCCCCTCCCTAGCTGTCCCCCTCCAGACCGAACCGACGAGCACAGGGTTAAACTCCCTCAACGCCTTCATCACCCTTAACGCTTCAAGTCTGAGCTTCACCATCCTCCTCCTTCTTCCTTCTCCCTCTAGGAGGTCTGCGAGCCTGTCTAGTTCAACAGCTACCTCCCTGTTGCTTGGGAGGACGCTGACCCCTAGGTTTTCAGCCGCTTGACGCTTTGCCTCGTAATACTCTGAAGCAAACCTGAAGTAGAGAAGGCGGGCTGCCTCCCTAGCAACATGCCTCCTCTTACTCGAGGAAGACCTCAAGTAAACCCCCTGACAACTTGGAACTCCAGCGAAAAATTTCTTTCCCTAATAAGCCGTGAGCCCTTATTGCGGCGCCCCCTCAACGTGCTACTTTTATAAGTTAGAATCTTATTTGTTACGCCGCTCAGGAGGTGAAGCCCTTGACGTATCAGAACATAGTACTCGAAAAGGATGGATACGTTGCGAGAATAATACTTAACAGGCCGGACCGGCTTAACGCCTTAAACCCGGACTTGATGATGGAGCTTGAAAGAGCACTGGAGGAAGTCCAGAACGATAAGGATGTCCGAGTTCTAGTGATCACGGGTGCAGGAAAGGCTTTCTCTGCTGGCGCGGACGTGACAGTGATGAAGGATGCAACACCCCTTCAGGCAAGGTCATTCTCACAGCTTGGGCAGAGAGTTCTAATGAAACTGGAAAACCTAGAGATTCCGGTGATAGCTGCGATAAACGGCTACGCTCTAGGTGGAGGATGCGAGATAGCCCTGGCATGTGACATTAGAATTGCAAGCGAGAAAGCGCAGCTTGGCCAGCCGGAAATCAACTTAGGGATCATTCCCGGATGGGGTGGGTGCATTCGCCTTCCAAGGATTGTTGGTTCGGCTAAGGCGCTCGAAATAATCCTAACAGGAGACCGGATAAGCGCTCAGGAGGCGCTTCAAGTAGGATTAGTCAACATGGTCGTTCCAGAAGACCAGCTTGAAAAAGCAGTAAAGGAGCTGGCTGACAAGCTTGCAGGCAAACCCCCCGTGGCCGTGAAACTGGCTAAAAGTGTAGTCAAGAAGGGGTTGGAGTCAAGCTTGAAGTCTGGCATGAACCTCGAGTCATCTGCCTTCAGCATATGCTTCGCCACCGAAGACCAGAAGGAAGGCGTAAAGGCATTCTTGGAGAAGCGTAAACCACAATTCAAGGGAGAGTAGTTATGGAAACCCCCCTTCCACTATGCTCTTTTTTCTTAACTAGGTAAAACCTGTGATGGTACTCGATTACGTAACTTTTAAAAAGTTTCCCGTATATTTGGCTAATCAGCTAAGCCGGGGTGGCCGAGTGGCGAGCCCCATCTAGAGGGTGCCAAGCGGCAGGCTGCAGACCTGCTCTACCGGGGTTCAAAACCGTTAATGGTGAAACTCCCTGCCCCGGCTCCACTACTTCTCCAATTTTTGTGAGATGAGACGTATGCCCTTCCTGATCCCCCCTGACGTCGTCGATAAGATCACTTCCGCTATAGATGACCTCATAACTCTCTGGTCTATCATCCGCAGGTCGTCTCCAAGCCACGTGCTTAACGGAGACGAGGAAAAATCGTTTATTGAACGTTTAAAGCGCGTCTCTCTGTGCCTCTCAGAAGCTCTGGAAAGGCTGGACGTTAAAGAGTCTGGTTTAGAGGGTCTTGAAAGCTCTCTCTCCACCCTCTCCCCGCATACTACGCTAATACTGGTGGCTTCTCCTTCCCTGCGTAAGAAACTTTTAGGCATGGGCATCCCGCGTAGCAGGGTGCTGGCCATTGGAGGGCCGCTGACGGTTGACGATATGAAAAAGCTTAACCCGGACATTTCAGACCAAGCTGTGAAGGGTTTAGAGGCTCGCATAGAAAGATTTTGGAGAGATCTCGAACGAAGAGCAAAGGAGATAAAGGATGTAATTCTCCTTCTGGGTGAAGGTAAGCGTGCCGATGACATGATAGCTAGACGTTCAAGCATCATATCTGAAAGGACGGGGGTCAACGTTAGGGTTATCCGTTTAAAACGGTTTGACGACCTGTCACTAAAAGTCCTTCTCAGATTTTTTGGAGGGTGAAGGGTGTTGCCGTTTAGCCCTTATGCCACCTCACGCTACTTGAACCTTACAAGGACGACCGAAATGAACATGATAAACCTTAACCCCATCCAGAGCGGTGGCAGAGCCGGAGACTATCCTGGAGTCGTTAAAGCGGTGCTAGAATTCATCGACGGCTACAGCACATGCGACTACTGCATAAAGGGGAGGCTCGACGAGATCGAAACACCCCCACTAAGCGACTTTCACGCGGATCTGGCATCCTTCATAGACATGGACGAGGTCCGCTTGCTCCCAGGATGCAGACAAGCACAATTTGCAGCCTTTCACAGCCTAGCTGAACCAGGAGACTACGTGGTCATAGATTCCTTATCCCATTATTCAACTTATTTGGCTGCCGAAAGAGCTAGGTTGAACATCGTCGAGGTCCCGCATAGCGGACACCCTCACTTCGAAATCAACCCTGAACTTTACGCTGAGAAGATCGAGGAGGTTAAGCGTTCCACGGGTAAGCTGCCTGCAGTAGTCTTCCTAACGCACGTTGACTACTCATATGGGAACTTGAATGATGCAAAGGAGGTCGGGAAAATAGCCCGTGAGTACGGGGTGCCGTTCATGTTGAACTGCGCGTATACTATTGGTAGGATGCCTGTCTCGGGAAAATCTCTTCATGCTGACATCGTAACAGCCTCTCTCCACAAGTCTTTCGCATCTCCCGCCCCCTCCGGCATTCTAGCAGCCAACGGCGAATACGCGGAGAGAATTTTCGTGAAATCAGAGGTTAAAGGGGACTGGAGTGGCAGGTCGTTCCCAAATAAGGAGGTGGAGCTTCTGGGTTGCACCCTGCCCGGCTGCGTAGCAGTGGGGGTTATGGCAGCTTTCCCCTATGTCGTGAAGCGGGTGGAAAAATGGGAAGAGGAGGTGAAGAAGGCACGCTACTTTTCCTCCCAGCTGACCAGGATTGAAGGGGTCGCCCAGCTTGGCCAGGTACCTCACAACCACGACCTCCTCCACTTTGAAAGCCCAAGCTTCTTCGACGTTGCCCGGCGCCATCCACGGAAAGGCTTCTTCCTTTACGATGAGCTCAGAGCTAGGGGGGTTGTAGGGGTTCAACCCGGCCTTTCGAAATCATGGAAGGTTTCAACCTACGGTCAGAGCTGGGAAAACGTTAAAGCCGCTGCACAAGCCTTCCTTGACATAGCGGAAAAGTACGGCGTCTCCGTTCTTTAACGTTTTTATGCTGAGTTATGCATGTATATGCTGCATTTTAGAAAAGTTTATTAAACGATCATTAATGATTTTAATGGGCTTACCCTCAGCCCTCCTGAAAGGGGAAACTGAGGGAAGAAGGTGATTTAAGGGATGTTTTGCCCTAAAGATGGCTCACTTATGGTTCCGAAAAGGAAAGATGGTAAGACCGTTTTAGTGTGCAAGAGATGTGGGTACGAGGAAAAGGCGGCGGACGAGAAAAAGTATAAACTCGTTGTTAAAATCCCCCACACGACAAAGGATAAAACAGCAGTTGTCGAAGAGGAAATAGGAATACCTCTTAGAAGAGACGAGGAAGAAAGGGAGGAGCTCCGCCGGCAAACTCTAGAGTTCCTCGTTGAAGAAGGAGAAAGCTAACCCTTACTTTCCCTCCAACATTTATTCTTTTTCTCCCCTTCTAACTGGCTACGGTGATGCGCGTGACGCTTCACAAAGGAAAATTACTTGAAAAGATAAGGGACTGTATCGTACTCCTCAATGGCGGCGAACTTGAAGAGCTAATCAGGGAAGCCTTAACTGAGGGAATACCGCCATTAGAAGTCCTGAATGCAATGTCAGCTGGAATGGATGAGGTGGGAAAGAAGTATGAAAGCCAAGAATACTTTTTAAGCGAACTTATTTTCAGCGGGGAGATATTTAAGAAAGGAATGGCCCTCCTAGAACCACACTTGAAGGGGGGAAATAGCCCCCCTAGAGGAGTCGTTGTGGTTGGAACGATCGCGAACGATCTCCATGACATAGGGAAAAACATTTTTCTAACGCTCCTCATGGCCGCCGGATTTAAAGTGGTGGATCTGGGGGTGGATGTCCCACCAGAAAAGTTCGTTGAGGCGATTAAAGAGAATCACGCCGAAATTCTTGGAATTTCGGCTCTTCTAACGGCTACAGCACCTGGAATACGAGAAGTAATAAGGCTGCTAGAGGAAAATAATCTGCGTGGACGCGTTAAGGTTATCGTCGGGGGGGCTGCTTTAACACGTGAAATGGCTGAGGAGTTCGGAGCCGACGCTTACGCCAAGACAGCTGTAGAAGGCGTTGAAGTATGTAAGAGATGGGTTGAAGGGTAACCCCTCCTGCAGCAGTTTATCCTCCCTTTTTACTCTTTACGGTTGACCCGAACGCCTCACCTACCTCTTTAAACATTTCAAAGAATTCTTTTGGAACCACGTACTTCTTAGCCGCCCCCTCACCGATCCTGTTCAACGTTTCCAAGTACTGAAGCGTCATGGTTTTCTCGTCGATCTTCCTAGCAACGTTCATTATTCTCTCTAAAGACTGAGCGAATCCTTCTGCTCGAAGTATTGCCGCCTGCTTACTCCCCTCCGCTCTAATGGTGAACGCCTTCCTTTTCGCCTCCGCCCTTGTAACCATCGCCCTCTTTTCGCCCTCTGCTACAAGTATTGATGCCTCCCTTTTACCATCAGCTTGCGCCACGGTCGCCCTCCTAATCCTTTCAGCCTCCATCTGCCTTATCATCGCGTCCAGAACGGTTGGCGGAGGCAAAATCTCTCGTATTTCAACACCTGTAACCTTAACCCCCCACCTCTCCGTTACCTCATCGAGCTTCTCTTGGAGGACGGCGTTTATGTGCTCCCTCTCGGCAAGCACTCCATCCAAGTTTATGTCCCCCACCACCGACCTGAGGGTTGTCTGAGCTATTCCCACCGCTGCAAGCCTCCAGTTTGCAACCTTAAGGACAGAGTCGAGAGGGTCGACAACCTTATGGTAGATTATCACGTCTATGTCAACCGGGGCATTATCTCTCGTTATACATCTCTGATGAGGCACTTCAAAGTAGTCCTCCCTAAGATCCACCTTAACCATCCTATCAATAATGGGTATCAGGTAGACGATTCCTGGGCCTTTAACGTTTGGAAGAGCTCTTCCAAGCCTAAATACAATACCTCTCTCGTACTCCCTTAAAATCCTTAAACCACTAAGCAAGATCAACGCCACGAAAAAAAGGATCACCACTAGAGCCATGAGGAAAGGTGTCTCAGCAATCCCTTCTTGAAGAGGCAAAAGCAACATTTACCCCTCCTTCTTGAAGAAGGAAGCCTTCCATCCTTAAGAACATTTCCCATTTACTATCTTCCACCATATTCTTGCTTCTTTCCAGCATCAAGCTCCCATCACATAACACCATATAAGTATCATAAGTATCTTTTTTAAAGAATGAAGTTAAAGAGTAAAGGTAAAGAATAACAATTCAAAGGGAGATGCGTCTTCACTTGTCTAAGAGTGAGGGAGAGAATTGTTTTTCATAGAGGTTGCTGGGCGCGAAGAAGACGTATATGTTGTTGATGTTGACGCGCAGGTTGGCGTCGGGTCTGGCGCCATAAGCAAGTCCTATAGCATAGATGAAATACATGACTTAGCTAGGATGCTTGAAGGAGACCTAGCCATCAAAAGCGCCTCCCTTAAACATCCAATCGTAAGGTTTAGCTCAAGCTTCTTCTTCGAGCTTAGGGAAGATGTAAGTAAGAGAAGCCGCCTCGTAGATGAATTCTTCATTTCACCTTTCGTTACTAAAATTGCCAGTGGTGGGGGGGACGTAGAATACATAGTTGAAGAGGTTACTAGAAATAACGAACTTGTGTTACGATGGCAGAGAAATGTAAAATTCTTTAACTTTTCCTCTTTCCGCTACATTCTCCCGGGCGAAGTACCGGATGTCCCCTACCTTGTCCTAGAAGGGTACAGGGGGGCGAGAGTTAAAATCGTTGACTCACCATGGTTCACGACTCTCTACTCTGACCTCTCTTATGTTAGGATGCCCCTGATCGTAGAGGTTTTCAGCAGGAGGGGGCTTGACCAACTTGAAAGGTTTGTTGAGGGTAACGAGGTTGGCGGTAAGCTTGAAAACCCCGTGATCGTGATCCCCTACATTAAAGAGACCATAAGACCAGAACTTTACGGTTTCATGGGCGTCGGAAACGTCTTCCTCTCCCTTTCCCCAATGCCTCTAACCTTCGTAAAGCAAGTTATTTACAGTTTAAGTGAAATGGAAAAGGAGTGGTTTAAGCGCCTCGTCTTCGGAACAGGCTTCCCTTACTCCAGCGTTGAGGACGTTGCAAAAACGATCCTGTTCTTTTTAGGTGAGGACTTCCCCGGCGGACTGAGGGAGCTTAGGTGGATTATGGGGTTAAACGCCGTCTCCCTCCTCCCCCCCAAAGCGGATCGAAGAGGCGGCGTCGAACAAGAGGACAGATGCTTCATGGTCGATGCTAAAGTTTCTAAAAAGTTTCTTTCATCTTTTAAAGACGTGATGACGCATGCTTTAAAAAGGGAGTCTATAGCAGTAACCGCATGTGACTACTTAATAGACATGCATCAAGAAAAAGTGGACTTGGGGAAGTGCTTCATCAACCTTGCTTCCACGAGAGGCGAGAAGAAGGTGGGAAACATACTTGTTTTAGCTGGCCGCGACACTTCATCACCACTAATGCTACTCTTGCTAAAACTCGAAACAGTCAGAAAAATTAGAAGCAGGTTTACCGAAGACATAGCTAAAACGCCTGAAATCAGAAGCGCGATATCACGTGCCGTAAAGGTTTTATCAGAGGAAGACGCCGAGCTAACTCTACAGGAACTCATCAATCACTTTAAAGATACAAGTCTAATCAGCCATGAGGACGTAAACTTATTTACAATTCACACCTTTCAACTTGGCAGGAAAGTGGCTCAAATGAATGACCAAGACATGCGGCTACTAAACCTTAAAAACGGCGACTTAGCATTGGTTAGGGTAACCCTAACCGGAGACTGGTATGTTGTCCCGGTCACATCGGGAGAAGACGTTCTCGGAGGAGAACTTCACGTAGACGAAGGAGTAATCAACAACTGGTATGTTTTTGATGGCGACACTGTACATGTTGAAAAGTTTGAGGGAAACGTGCCAATGTTAGAAGAAGTTAGCTTCGTGGTCGAGGAGAATGAGGGGAGAATAGGCAACGTTGAGGAGGTTCTCGAAGACGCCCTAGACGGTATCATAGTCGGCAAAAACTCTAGGTTTGTCTTACCTGAAACAGAAAGGATACCTCCTGTAGCGATCGTAGCCAGCATGGACCCAGAGTTTTCCACAGTCGGATTAGTTAAGAAAGGGAAGACAAGGGTGCGTGTCGTCTCAAAGGCAGCCTTAAAACCATATAATATGATTTTCGCCATAGACCTCTCAGAAAACATGGGTAAAGGATCTTTACCTCTTAAAGACCGAGGCTTGCTCAACGAATTGAAGTCTCTTGCACCTTCAAGGATAGACCTATTAGAGGGCGAATTTATTAGACGGAACATAGGTGCTGCCCTTATATCCTGTTGCCTGCTTACAAGAGCAGCCAAGCTAAGCCGTCTACGTAAGATATTCTCTATAACATACTCGAAGGAGGCAAGCTTATTCTCAATTCTTGAACGGCGAAGGATATCTCCCTACTTAGAGCTAACCCCGCAAAAGAAAAACATCGTGTTGAAGGTTTTATCATCACATATATTTGACAAGTGTAGGGAGCCGGGAGTGGGAAAGGGGGACCTAACTGGAGTCTTAGAAAAAATAAGAGAAATATTAGAGAACTTAAAGGAAAGTAACCCAGTAGTAGTCCTCTTCATGATCCCCCAGGAAAATGTTGATGAAACGCTTAAAGCAGTTTCCCCATTAAAAAATGACAGCCGCGTCAGATCAGCTTTGGTATGTCTAGGAGGTGACGGTGTTCAAGAGGTTGAAGAAGAGAATTGTATTTACGTGAATGAAATCAGCGTAGCCGCCCTTGATCGGCTAGTAGACATGATTCTCGGCCTGATAGAATAAACGGTGATCCAGTTTAGTGGCTTTCATATGATGTTGCTTACTAAAGAAAAGTTTATCCAACTGTTCATGCATATTAACTTTAGAGCCATCTTGTGTGGGTTGAATATGTCAAGCGGCTCTGAAGTAGAATTTGAACCCTGGAGTCGAAGGTCAATCATTGCTGGAAGCTCCTACGCCGTCCAGATAGGGA
This sequence comes from Candidatus Freyrarchaeum guaymasense, assembly GCA_030587405.1. Next base: position 56,495 of record JAUQZD010000056.1, read on the forward strand.
AGGTTAATGGTGAGTGGGCTGTTTGCATCTACAGAGGGAGAGAGGTTGTAGGAGTTAGAAAAACAGGTACGCTCGACATCAACGTTCTTACCTCTGTGGTTTACAATAGCATGGCGCTTCCAATGTCACATTACAGCATAATGAGAGCCCTAAGTAACTTAATAGTGGAAGCTAAAACTAGAAATCGGCCTATAACGGCTGAAGCCCCCCCAAGACCCGCCTCAGAGCCTGCTCCTCAGCCTCCTTCACAGCTAGGGGAGGCGGCTGCCGCCGTTCAGCCGCAACCATTAGAGCAAACAGCGGATGTGCAGCCTCCACCAGCTCCTAAAATTAAGATCGAAGAGGCGGAAGGGGAAGCGCCTAGTCCCGTGGCCGAAGTTAGCGAAGGCATGGAGTCTGTTGGGGAAAGCTTTTACGAGTTCTTTAAAAGAAGCGAGCTTATTGAGGAAGAAACCAAAGCTGCTGAGCAGCTGGTTGAGGAGGAAACTGGAAAAATAGAGCTTAAATTAGAGGACATCCCTCTTCCGGAAAGGTGGAATAGGAGTATTTCGAGCCTTCTCCTTCTCTGGGGTATTTCGGTCTCGTTCATCATGGAGAAAACAAAGAAGAAGGCTGATGAATTGTGGAGCTACTACAGGGATCTGATTAGGAAGTCTTGGAGTAAGGTGAAAGAGAAAAGCTTTGAAAATGTGGTGAAGCTCTTCATGCATCAGTGCCGGTTGATAGGTGCAGAATACGATGTTAAAGAGTTTACGAGCAGAAGCTTCAAGGCGGAAATAAAATGTTTAGGGTCAGCGTTTAAGGAGAGATATAAGGGACTCCTCAATCTTCCGTCAGAGTTCCCATGCATAATATGTAAAATGCGAGGCGAGGAAATAGGGAAGCTATATGGTTTCACCGTCACCGTCGACGAGGCAGATGGTGGATGTAAAGTGAGGATGCAGGCTCCTCCCAAGGAGAGAGGCGAGGAACCAATTATCATTTAAGCTTCAACCACTTCTTTTCCTTTTCATAAATTCCTCTAACCTGTTAAACGCTTCCTCTAAGATATCCACTGTTGGGAGGAAAACCATCCTAAAGTGCCATCCCCCATTCTCCCCAAAACCCGACCCATTAACCAGGAGTACGCCCGCGTCGTTAAGCACCTCAATAACAAACTCTAAGTCGTCTCTCCACTTTCTAAGGTTTATCCTCGGGAAGACGTAGAATGCCCCACGGGGCTCCTCACAGTGGAATTCGTGGATCTCGCTTAAACGTTTAAAGGTGTAATCTCTCCTTTCCCTCAGCGCGGAAACGAGTTCCTTAACGTGTTCTTTTGAACCATTAAGTGCTGCCGCCCCTGCCACTTGAGCTGGAACATTAACTGAAAGCCTCACCCGTGCTCCCTTCACAACTCCCTCCTTCACATCCTGAATGACTCCTTCTGGATCATGAAAGTAAACATACCCCAGTCGCCATCCAGGAACCAGGTAAGTCTTAGAGAGCCCATTGAGACCTATTACAGGTACGTCTCCAGCAAGCGACGCGGCACTTCTAAACCTCCCCTCATAAACTATTTGGTCGTAGATCTCGTCGGAGACTATGGGGACGCCATACTCCCCCGCCACATCTACTATTTCCTTAACCCTCCTCTCAGGGTAAACTGAACCGCATGGATTATTAGGGTTGATTAAGAAGACAGCCTTAACATTTTCATCCATCTTACTCCTCAGGTCGTCCACGTCAGGCGTCCACCCCTCATCCTCCAAGCACCTATAAGTTCTAATCCCAACCCCGTTGAGGGCTGCGTAGGATCTGTAAGGTGGATAGGTGGGGTCTGGAAGCAGTACTTCGTCGCCTGGATCCGCTAACGCTTGTATTACAAGCTGTATTCCCTCTGAGACCCCCGCTGTAGCTATCACATCATCAGGGGTTATACTAGTCACCTCGTTAACTTCCCTCTCTTTCCTGCAGACAGCTTCTCTAAATTCAGGGATGCCCTCCGAGGGGGCATACCCGGCACTCCTCTCCATCACGGCTTTAACCATGGCCTCCCTCACGTGGCTTGGCACCTCGAAGAAGGGTGCAGGGTCGCCTATGTTCAAGTAAATGATCTTCCGCCCTTTCTCCTCCAAGCGCTTAGCATGAACTATAAGATCCCTTATCGCATATTTCACACGCGAAATCCTCTCGCTAGCCTTCCCCACGTTTAATACTCCCTCCAGTCAGGGTTTTACGAATCCCTAAAAATAATGCACCTCATACAGGTTTAAGTGTTCTCAGGAAATGTTCCAATGGCCCTTTAAACCCTAGGTCTCTCGCTTGCCTCTTGGTGAACCCTCTTTCAGACGCTATCCTCCTGAGAAGTTTGTCGACGCCAGAGCCATACTGCATCGCCAGCTTATCCCTCTCCACCACCGATTTAGGGGCGGAAAAGCACCCGGCAATCTTCCTTAAAACAAGTTTCCTGACGTATTTCCCTCTAACATTGGAAATTTTAAGTTGCGGCGGAACCCTTACTGCATAGTCGATAACATCCCCATCAAGAAACGGCCTCCTCAGAAAAACTCCGAGGGAGCTTGCTACCTCTTCCTCACGTATGAGATCCTTCTCGGCAAGTCCCTCCAACGCATCCACTAGGACGTTATGCAACGCATCATATCCCCTCTCCTCCAGCACTGTTATGTACCTAGCATATCCGCCGAAGCCCTCATCCGCCCCTGTCCCAAGTAAAGCGTAAGGTACACCATCTCTTCTTGCAGCCTTCAACGCGAAGAAAAGAGGAATCGAGAGTTCCACGTCTAGAACGTTGCATCCCACCAAACTCACTATTTCTGGAAGAACCTTCTCAACGTCTTCTGCAGAGAACGTTTCCACCTTTAACTCTAACCCCATCTCATCAGCTGTGGAGGCAGCATTTTCCACGTCCTTCCCTGATTCAACCCCTGAACAGTAAAGTCGAGGCTTCAGCCCCAACTCGTCAAGCACCTTCACTATTATCGTGCTGTCAAGCCCCCCAGAAAAAAGCACGCCTAAGCGTCCCTTACACCGTCTCGAAACAGCATTCCGAATTAGCTTCGAAAGCTCATTCACAGCTTTATCCAAGCTAATTTTTTCATCGTAATTTCGCGGTAAAGGAGGGTAAACTCCTTTAATGCTCACCCTACCCTGTGAAACCCTTAAAATAGATCCAGCAGGGGCTGGCTTAACCTTCAAGCCTAGCCTTTCTCCACCCCTCAACCTACCCGTGAAGACAGTCATGTCATTCCTTGTACCCCAATATAATGCTTTGCACCCAAACCTGTCCCTTACCGCTATGAGCTCGCTCTCTCTAAGGATTAAGGACGCAAAGTTCCCTTCTAATGATTTTAATCCTTCCTCAAGATCACCAAGTCGTCCTGCATTATCAACTAGGAAACGTTCAAAACCGGATTCTCCGCCGCCAAGCCGTCCCCCATAAACTTCACCATTAACTACTGACACGCTTCCCCCCTGAACATGGTAGGATACCCCCTCACCTAGGAGGGCAACTCCCACACCGCCCTTAGCCTTCTCGATTGGAGCATCCCTCACCTTCCCTGAGAAAATCTCGCCTTTGGAGGAGGCGAAGAACGCTTGCTCCTCCTCACGGAGGATAAGCGCCTCCGCTAACACCTGAAAAACGTTAATTTCCTTTTCGGAGCAAACGCCGGCTATCACCATCAGCATCCCCCTGAAACCAATAATCTTTATATTTGTTTTTTAAAGGCTGTTTTATCGTCCCTCTAGAGGTGTGGTTTTTGTCGAGAGAACATGTTGTGAAGGAGTTAAGGGAGCACAAGGGACTATACCTTCCAAATTACAAGCAAAATATTTTCTCGGTAGTGCCGACGGCGCTACGCTTCCTAGACGTGGATGTTAACCGGCAAACGCTGCTCAACACGCGTTCCCTTAAAAGAGTTTTCGAAGACACGTGTTGCATGGACGCTGAAAACGTGGTATGCCTCGTAGTGGACTCTGTTGGTGTTCATCAGCTTCCCTGCTTCACCCATTTATTTGATGCTTGGAGCAGCCTTGGACGGCTTAAATTGTCCTCTGTTTTCCCAACAATAACGTCAGCCGCCATAGTTTCGATCCACCTCGGAATCCCCCCGGAAAGGCATGGAATCGTGGGGCATAAGGTGCGGTTTAAACAGCTTGGAACAGTGGTTGACACGCTCAAAATGGCGTCAGTAAAATCCCTATCCGTTGACAGGCTCGTGAAAAGCGGAATCGACGTGAGGGTTCTACTGCTTGAAAACGGCTTCTACGATGAACTCAAAGATAAGGAGGTCGCCCACGTTGAGTTAATGCCATCCGACATAGCCGGCACAGGCTTATCTCATCTTCTTGAAGTGGAAGATATAACGGTTGGCTTTAGCAACGTTGTAGACGCCTTCTCAACCCTGCGCAAAGTCCTAGACAAGTTTGAAGGGAAGAAAAAGATAGTTAACGTTTACTTTGGCCTGATGGACGACATAAGCCATAAGTATGGTCCTTTAAGCGAAGAGTACAGGTTAGCCGCCCACCACGTGGAGGAGGTCTTCACCCACTTCCTCAAGGGTCTAAGCGGTAAAACCGAGAGGACCGTGTTCCTCTTCTTCAGCGACCACGGCCAAGGGCAAGTCCACGAGGAGAAAACCGTTAAAGTTTCAGAGGATGACGCTGAGGATGTTTCGCGCTTCATGGAGTCCCCCCCGGGAAGGTCGGGCAGGGTCTGCCACTTCTATGTTAAGGAAGGTGAGGAGGAGAGGGTTAAGGATTGGATTGAAGGGAAAGTTGGGGAAAACGGGGTGGTATTATCGTTCGAAGAACTATGCAGAAGTTTTAACCTTCAGGTTAAAGGCAAAAACAGGGAAGAGTTGAAGTCTAGGATGGGAAACCTAGTGCTAGTTTTGAAGGGTGAGGCAGAACTTAAATTTCAGAGAAAAGAGAAAGAAGAAAAGGAAAAAATAGTTGAAGAGAAGTGGCGCGGCTCCCACGGATCGACTACGCTCAATGAAATCCTGGTTCCCCTGATAGCCGCGAGAGGCGACGTACTAAAAGAAGTGTTAGGAGTGAGGAGTCGTTGACTCACCCCCTATTCTCCGTTGTGATCCCAACGTATAACGAGGAGAGGTACCTTCCACTATGCCTAAACTCGGTCCTAAACCAAACGATGCCGAGGGAAAAATACGAGATAATAATAGTCGACGGGTACAGTGAAGATAACACGGTTAAGATAGCCGAGGAGAAAGCCGACAAAGTTATCTTGTCGGAGAAGAGGGGGCCAGGAGACGCCAGAAATAAGGGAGGAAGAGCTGCTAGGGGAAAGATACTTCTCTTCCTGGACGCCGACACGGTCATCTCTAGGTCCCTCATGGAGAAGGTTTACGTCGCCTTTTCAGATCCCCGAGTGGTAGGCGGAACCTGCGACATTTACCCGTTGGAACGGGATAGCCGCGGGTATGCCCTCTACTCCACGATAAACCTTCTTTATAGGGTGTTATACGCGGCGGGCTTCCCCCACGCCCAAACAAAATGCTGCTTTTACCTACGTAAAACCTTCTTGGAGGCTGGAGGATTCAAGGAGACGCTGATTGTAGCTGAGGATCAAGAGCTTGCGTGGCGCATGTCAAGGAAGGGAAGAATGGTTTACGTTAAGGACGCTGCAGCCTACTCCTCCATGAGACGTGAAAGGAGCATGGGATACGCCAGGGTTACCTGGGAATGGGTGAAGAACTACCTTATGGCCCTCATAATGGAAACGTCTCAAAGGGTATGGGAGCCTATAAGGTGAGGCGTTCACGTTGAGCATAGTGGACATGCACGTTCACACAGAGTACTCTCCGTGCTCCCGAACTAAAGTATCAGACTTGCTCCTGAAGGCGGCGGACTTGCAGGTGGGCATAGCGATTACAGACCACGACACCATTAAGGGGGCGCTAAAGGCTAAGGAGCTGTCTAGAAAGTACGACGTCAAAGTATTCGTAGGCTGCGAGATATCCAGCAGGGAAGGACAGATACTAGCTTATGGGCTAACGGAGCCCATTCCATCATATCTACCAGCCGAGTTAACCATAGACCTCATACATGAGCAGGGGGCAGTCGCCGTTGCAGCCCACCCGTTCCGCACGGACAGGGAAAGCCTCCTTGAAAAAGTGTACCATCTCCCCCTAGACGGAGTGGAAGTACTGAACCTTGCCGGTGGAGGGGTAAGTAGGGAAGCAGAGCTTGTAGCCGCTCAGAGAAGGCTCGCCCAGACAGGTGGAAGCGACGCCCACACCCTGCAACTCGTCGGAAGAGCCGGCACGCTTTTCCCATACCAAGTGGAGTGTGAAGACGACATAATAAAGGCGATCAAGAAAAGAGATTGCAAGCCTGTCCGGCTATGGAGAACCACTAGCACGTAGCCTGGCCTCACAAGCAAGCCTCCTCCCCCAACCGTCAAGCCTCCTCCACCATGAAGGCCACCCTGTTTTCGCAACCCTCAACCTTCTCTCCGGGTCTTCATAAACCCATCTTAGGAGACTTATAAACCTCTCCCTCCCGCTTTTAATGGTAAGCAGCCCCCTAGGAACCCCTAAACTAGCTAAGTGTTCAAGGTATGCCCCCTCAACTAGGAGTTGAAGGTCTCCTTCAACTCTAACGCATTCAACCTTAAACTCCCTAGAAAGCCGCACCCTAGCAAGCTTTAAGACGTCCCCCCTACACACCTGAACCCGCTCCCCCCTCCTCACCTTAAGCCTTCTGAAGGCCTCCAAAACTATCCGGGCAGCCTCCTCCAGATACCTTCTCTCCCTGAAGAGCGGCTCCTGGAAATATCGAACCGGAACCACCCCCGATACGAACTCTCGGCTCTCAACCCTTAAAACACCTATGACGCATCCGCCTACAGGATCCCCTGTTCCCGCGTCATCAACCATCACGGTCAACCCCTACCATCCTCCATCACGCTTTTTAGTAAGAAAGAATATAAAGTCTGTCGCAAAAGGGGGAGAAACACATGGTGAGGGTTGCAATCAACGGTTTTGGAAGAATAGGTAGAAACGCCTTTAGAGTAGCCCTAGAAAGAAAGGACTTAGACCTTGAGATCATAGCAATAAACGACCTCGGAGACATCAACACACTCGCCCACCTCTTAAAGTACGACTCAATCTACGGCAAATTCAAGGGGGCAATTGAAGTCGAAGGCGGCAACCTCATAGTCAACGGAAACCCAGTAAAAGTCTTAAATGAAAGGGATCCAGCGAAGCTTCCATGGAAGAACCTAGAGATAGACGTAGCTATAGAGTCCACAGGCGTCTTCACACATAGAGAGGGTGCATCCAAACACCTAGATGCAGGAGCAAAAAAGGTTATCATATCGGCCCCAGCCAGAGACCCAGACATAACAGTTGTAATCGGAGTTAACCACCACCAGTACGACCCTGAAAAACACAACATAATTTCGAACGCGAGCTGCACCACGAACTGCCTCGCCCCAATGGTAAAGGTTTTAGATGATAACTTTAAGGTTAAACGGGGGCTAATGAGCACTACGCATGCCTATACCAACGATCAGTCCACCTTGGACTTTCCCCACAGAGACCTTCGAAGAGCCAGAGCGGCGGCAGTCTCAATAATACCGACAACGACCGGGGCAGCCAGAGCAATAGGGCTTGTCCTCCCTCATCTGCAAGGAAAGCTGGATGGAATAGCTCTAAGGGTTCCCGTCCCAGACGTGTCAATAGTAGACCTTGTCGTCGAAGTCGAAAAGCAGACCACAAAAGACGAGGTGAACCAAGCCTTCGTAAAGGCCTCCCAGAACGAGCTGAAAGGCATCCTTGACGTTTCCAGCGAGCCTCTAGTGTCCGTAGACTACATCGGTAATCCACACTCAGCAGTAGTAGACTTAGAGCTCACAAGCGTCATCGAAGGAACCCTCATAAAGTGTTTAGGATGGTACGATAATGAATGGGGATTCTCGAACAGGCTAGCTGAGCTTGCATCGATGATCGGCAAAACCCTGTAACCACTTTTATTTCACGCCTCCATTTCATGCACCTCTTTTTAAAACTCCATAATACCCCCTCAAGATTAGTGGACTCTCCTGCAAGTCCTTTACTGACAATTTCGAACTCTGCTGCGAAAGACAATTTATCCTATGTAAGCCCTCTTCTACACTTCTCCTCTTCGATTCTTTACCGCTTTTCTTCATAGAAATAGGTTTTGAGGTAATTATACCGCTGGTTTTTTCATTTAAAAGAATCAAAATGAGGATTAGCATTATTGTTGTTTCATTGTACGTTCCGATTTCCATTCAAGCTTCTCCACCAGTTCCCCTCATAATAATAGAAGACATACATTTATTTACTTGAGTAATTGAGTAATTGTTAAGAACGCCATGTCTTTCAACGATTCTATTTCTTCCCTTTCACAGCTATCGTCACCATTTTTCTGTTACCGGCTGTTCGTCTGATGGGCTACGTTCGAGCTAAGAAAACACAGCCTTACTAATATTTCTTCGAAATTCTCTAAAAGCCTAACTCGAACTCCACTCTTTTTCCTTCTTTTTTGAGCTTTTCTATGTCCAGTATTTAATCATTTCTTCGCCCGGTTCTGGTAACTCTTTAGGGAATATGTTTTAAATAAGTCTTGGCGTTATAGGTATTATGTGTCCAGCTCCTCATCCACCTGCCCGACATGTGGGTTCAGGCTGAAGAAATACCCGAATGGGCTGGTGGAATGCGGAAAACATGGTTTGATGAACAGGCATGTGGCAACCTGTATCAACCTATCGGATGGGAAGGTGTGGTTCGCCCTCAAACCCTCCCCTCACCTTCCACACCTCCTAAGCCACTCCCTTGTATGGTACGATAATGAATTCGGATTTAGCCATAGGTTAATGGAGTTAACGTCTATGGTCGGGAAAAGCGTAACTTAACCTCTAACCCTCACGCCTTTTATCCTTCACATTCAACTTAAATTCTTTATAATGCTTAGAGTCCTCATCGCTCCGCTAAGAAACGGAAGTTCTTCTCTTTTATTTCTCTAATAATTCTGCTTTTGAAACGTAGCAGCATGTTTTTTCTGGCCCGTTAAGTAGCATTGGTATTTTGTTGATGACTTCTCTTCCGGCTAATAGTTTGCCTTCTCCAAGCCTTGGCGTCTCCACAAACGTTTCAAGTTCAACCCCTACCTTCGGAAGCGTTAGGGTTGCCCTCGCCCTCCGCATTACTATCTCCCCGGTTAACGTCCTGTAAACTCTGAATGCAGATTCTGGAAGCTCCCCTAGCATGAACATTTCATAGTGTCGCCTAGTTAGAAGGATTGATCCTGAGAAGCCGGTATCAATGTTTAGCCTTAGCACTCCCTTTTCGGGAACCCTTCTCCCATCAACCGACACGAGTACTACGTCTATTTTCGGCATGTCTCCATCGTAACTCCAGCATTCAACTACTCTAAAGATCCCCCTAGCCATTCATGCTCCTCCCTTCTATCTACTCCAACTTTGACCACTATGGCGTGTCTCCCGGCTTCCCTCCTCCTGAGAACCTCCCTGACCTCTCTGAGATCGTTGCATACTCCTATTAGCTTCCCTCCCGAGATGACAGCATATTTTCCCTTGTACTTCGCCTCAAGCTCCTCTCGCATCCTCTCGTATGCTTCATTGTTAATGTCTACTTCACTTTTCACCTGTTCCCTGCTGGAAAGCCAAAGCCTCATGGACTCCTCTATCGCCTGAGAAACCTTCATTCCTCTCCTGACGGCTTCCGCCTTGAACTCCCTGTAAAGCTTCCCATCAACCCCTCTTGCAACTAACGTCACCTTTGTCATCTAAATCACCAAATTCAACTTGACAATAAACCTATAAATTTTTTGAGGTTTTCATGTCCGAAACTAAAATCTTAAAATCAACTTCCTTTCATTTTCTAAATGGTGGGACCATGCTCTTCATGCCAAGTATAAGGGGAATAATAAGTTTCATCGTGGGCATATCCTTCATTTTCGGAATAGTGTACTTCGTTGCACTAGGTCACACCTTAACAGAGTTTACACACATCCTCATCGCCATCCAACTTGGAGGGTGGGGTGGACTGACTCTTCTCACACCAGCACTAAGCGCCTCGGTAACCGACTACCTGATAAGACCATACACGCTTGCAACAGCATCGCCTCCAGCCCAGACCTTTGTTCCAATAGCTGCACTGGCTATAGGCGGCTTCGTCACAGGACTCATCAGGAAGCACCCGTTAAACGCATTTTTCATAGGAGTAATCTACGCTATAATAATCGTAATCGCATATGGTGTGTCCTTAATATTCAGCGGCCCATTTAACATACTGCCTAGCATTCTGGGTCTCTCACTAAGTGACTTCTTCCTCCTCTTCCTGACACCATCCATCATGGGGTTCATCGGCGGAATACTGACAGCGATCTGAAACGTTATTAACCCGTTTAAAGACCAGCAAAAGAACGCAGCATTAAACCTGTTTCTCCCCTTTTTTCAGGGGAAAAGTTGGGAGCAAAGCTTCACCGCTGGGATTATGTTATATGCTATTCCAAGCATGTGTGGTGAAAGAGAGGCCTTCGCATCTGAGTATATTTCAAACTGGTGCTCGACTTCCTGCTCCATTAACGTTTCATGTAACTCCTCCGCCACCTTAGTTAACCCGAACTCGTCTCTGGCCTCGCAGCTAAGTGCAACATGTACGTCTCTTAAGGCATCAGGCTTATCCTTAATCAGCGTGTTCAGGTCGTTTTTCCTCCACTCTCCGAGCGCCCTTTCGTTGAAGCCTACTATCTTCCCCTCCTCGTCTCTTTCGATCGATGACAGCAGCTTTCTCCCCGTAAAGACCAAGTCTAGAGTGTCCAGAATGTCGTCCCATGTTAACGCTCCAAGTTTCTCGGCAAGCTCCCTCCCAATCACCTTCTCGTAGATTGGAATAACCAGTTTCCAATCCAGCAAGTCTAAGGTAATGTTTGCAGGGCTTAAAGCCACTAATATGGAGAAGAGCTCAGGGTGGTCTATGCATAACCTTAAAGCCCCGTAACCACCCATCGAACCGCCAACCATTGCCCTGCACCTCCTGTCCCGAATAGTCCTGTAGTTCGACTCCACAAACCTTACTACGTCGTAAACAATGTAATCTTCGTACATTCCCGTGTAAGGAGAGTTAACATAGAAGCTCCCCTTAGTTTGAACCTCCCCTGTTAAATCCTTCACTCCATGCTTGTGGGGTAGGTGGAGGCTTCCGTCAGGCTGAACGAAAATGAAGGGTTCAACTTCACCATCAACAATTAACCTGTCAAACTTCTCGTACGATGCTATACGGTCAACGTCGATCTCCCTTAAAACCTCCGGTGGGATAAGTCCTAAAGGCAAGTTCTTATTGTCCTCGACACGAGGAGTCACAGTCACCTTCCGGCTATTACCGCTATAACCATGGAGAAAGTATATCACAGGATACCTTCTATCAGACTCAAAGTAGCCTGGTGGAAGGTAAACATGTAGCTCCCTCTCAACAGGGCCACCAAGCGGGTTCCCCTCTAGGCTCTCCGAGCGAAAATGGTCAACCCTATACCTCAGATTAACCACGCTCCCTCATAAAAACATAAATAGCTGGATGATCAGGAAAGCAGCCTCTGTAAAAGCACGTTTAAACCCCGGAGGATTAGCAATCTTTCCTTTTGCTCATTCTTATGATGGGGGAATAACGTTATACCTTCTTTTTCACTCGCTTAAAGCGTTGTCGACGTGAATGTACTGTTGCCAGACCAGTAACGGGACAATATCGTGAGCGCCAGGTGGATACGCTGTATCCTTAACGCCGCCCATTAGGACGCTGATGTCCACAACCGATGGCTTCGTGTTTATCATTATTCCTCCTGTTTCCAGCTGTTGAGCTATTCTCCGTGCTCTCTGAACGTCATGACAGTAAATTGACGCCCTCATGCCATAGTTCGTGTCGTTGGCAAGTCTAATCGCCTCCTCCTCCGTCTCGTACTTCACTATGCTCCTAGCCGGACCAAACGCTTCCTCCACCCACATGAACGGCTTCTGGCTTGCCTCAGCTCCCAGTATTTTCTCCTTTTCGAACTCTATCAGTGTTGGCTGGTAGAATGGCGGTTCCTTCTCGCCACCCTTAAGAAGCTTCCCACCCTTCTCCACAGCATCTTTAACCATGTAAT
>JAUQZD010000043.1 GCA_030587405.1 Candidatus Freyrarchaeum guaymasense
CCAAGATGAACGAATGCTATTACCTATAGACGAAGTTCCAGTCTCCATAACTTTCAGCCGTGTAGGAGGGCGCCTCCTCCTCGACCCAACAATAGATGAGGAAAAAGCGATGGATTGCCGTTTCACAATAGTAACAGATAAAGAGGATAATGTTGTTGCCGTCCAGAAAAGTGGAGATGGAATATTAAGTGAAAGAGACATTAGTGAAGCGTTAGAGGTAGCAATCGAAAAGGGGAGAGAGATACGCGAGAAACACTTTTACCCGATTTTAAAAAGCAGGGAGGCTGAAGCACATGGGTAGAACCAAGAAAGTAGGAGTTGCTGGTAGATTTGGCGCAAGATATGGTGTACGTGTAAGGGACAGGGTTAAAAAAATAGAGACGCAGATGAAACAGAAGCATAAATGCCCTAAATGCACTACTAAAGCCGTTAAACGTGTCTCCGTGGGAATATGGACTTGTAGGAAGTGCGGGTACACGTTCGCTGGTGGAGCGTACATACCGGTGACTGGAGCAGGAAAAGAGAAAGGAAGAGTTGTAGAGTCGCTTGAAAGATGATATTAATAACGACTTCTAGGCGGCCAACAAAGCGTGTAAGGAGTTTTTGCAAGGATTTAGCATTAGTAATACCAAATTCCACTAAAGTTAACAGAGGGAAAAAAAGCCTTCATGATGTTTTAATCGAAGCCGTCCAGAGAAGACATCCATATTTTCTTATTGTTGAAACATGGAAAGGAAACCCGGGAAACATGCTATTCTACTCCACAAGTAATCTGCAACTTGAAGAACCAATAGCCGTCTTCCGGGTTAAAGGCGTTAAACTTCAAAGGGAAATTCAGAGAAGAACGAAGTGGAAGAAAGTAGGAAGCATAGCTGTAATTAAAAACCCCACTAACCCTGAGTTAAGCGAGTTTTTTGTAAGGGTTTTCGGTGGAAAATTACGGGAAAAAACCGGGCAAGTGAAAGAGGACGTAACATTAGAAATAAAGGGAAACGATGAAAATATTTTAAAATTTAAAGATGGAGAAACAGGCATGGAAGTGGGACCACGTGTAAGATTTAAAGTGGTAAAGTTGGGGCTACCTTGAAAGTTAAAGAGGTCAAGGCGGTTATAGAGCTAAAGGTACCATGTCCTGAAGTAGTCTTCAGCTCTGTTAACCCTGAGATTAGGGAGCCGCCGACGGATAGATATACAGGAAAATTAAAAAAGGATAAAGGTAAAGTAACCTTCGAATTTAAAGCCAAGGATCTCGTTGCACTTAGAGCAGCAATTAATGCTTACATTAGATGGGTAAGAAGCATATGTGAAATATATGATATATATTTGAAGGAGGGATTAAAATAGCGTCAAGTGAGATACCACCCCAAATTCAACAACAAATACTACGAATGCAACAACTTCAGCAGAGCCTAGAACTATTAATATCTCAGCGTACTCAACTTGAACTCCAGTTGAGAGAGACGGAACATGCTTTAAAGGAGTTGGAAAACGTACAATCTGGTGAAGCAGTCTACAAGATAGTTGGACCACTACTAGTTAAGGCAGATCCAAACAAAGTAAAGGAAGAGCTGGAAGATTTAAAGGTGAGCATAGATACTAGGATAAAAACCCTCAAAAGGCAGGAGGAGCGTTCAAGGAAGCAGTTAGAGGAAATGCGAGCGAAGGTCCAAGCAGCACTTCAAGGGGGAGGAGCCACCGCTGGTTAAAATACAGGAGGAAAGGAAGTTTTTCTCTGTAAGTGAGGAGGAAATAGAGGAAATTTGTAATTTAGCAGAGAGAGCTGCTCGCAGGTATGTTTTATCTCGTTGCAGAAAACGTGATGTAATAGACTTAAAAATAGTTGTCTCCTCTGAGATTAAGGATGAAATAACATTCAATGTTGACCTAGAAGTGCAACTATCACCTTTAGCTAAAGTTGAACCTGAAGAACTAGCTCAAAGAGCCGCAGAGAAAGCTATCGAGAAAATAGAGGAAAGGCTGAGGGACATTGCGGAGCGCACTTAGAAAACTGCAAAAATTTTTGAGCGAAGGAGAAGCCGCAAACATGGCTATAATATGTCATCAAAATGCAGATCCTGATGCACTTTGCAGTGCATACGCATTAAAGCATTTAATTGGCATGCTTGGGTATAAGGGAGAAATATCGGTGCTGTCTGATGAAGTAAGCATTCTTGCATCAAACATAGCGGGAATGTTAAACATCGAGTATTCAACCAGTGGAAACTTAAATGCTTTTAACTTGTTTATCGTTGTTGATACGTGCAACCCAGAACAGTTAGGGAAGTTCCATCAAGCACCGCTCATTAAGCCGACGTTAACTATAGATCATCATTCTCCCAAACCTGAAAAGGGCGTTTTTAAAGAATCTATAGTAGATCCTAAAGCTACATCTACGTCAGAGATCATTGCTGAACTGTTTAAAAAGTCAGGAAAAGAAATATCCAAAGAGGTCTGCACGGCACTCTTAATAGGAATACTTTATGACAGTAGAAGCTTATATTTGGCAACGCCTAGAACGTTAAAGACAGCGGCATTCCTCCTCGAGAAAGGAGGAGACTACACGTTTGCCCACAGAGTGTTAAAGGGCATCATGGATAGAGCGGAAAAAATAGCACGGTTAAAAGCGGCTAAAAGAGCGGAGATAACGGATGTTAACGGATGGATCATTGTTTTTACACGGGTTGGATCATATGAGGCAAGTGCATGTAGAGGCCTTATAGAGTTGGGTGCTGATGTGGCCATAGTAGGGACAGAGCGGAAAGACGAGATTAGGATAAGCGCTAGAGCGACTAAGGAATTTTATGAGAGGACAAGGGTTCACCTCGGAAAGGTAATGAATAAGCTAGGAAAAACGATTGGGGGAAGTGGAGGAGGACACACGTTAGCTGCAGGGTTTAACGCCACTTCAGGCGACCTTGAGGATGCATTTCAAACACTTCAAACACTTTTAAGAAATGTTATAACAAGGGAAAAGAGGGAAAATGATAAATGATAGTTGTTAAGGACTTAACGTTTACTTATAGTAGTGCAAAAGAGCCAGCGGTTAAAGACGTTAACCTTAAAATAGAAGAAGGCGAGTTCGTCCTGTTTTTAGGTCCAACGGGATGCGGGAAAACGACATTATGCCGATGCCTAAATGGGCTTATACCGCATTTCTATAGAGGGCACATGATGGGATATGTTAAAATTGATGGGCTAGACACAAGGAAATACCCGGTTCATTCTTTAGCGTTAAAGGTCGGGTTGGTGTTCCAGAACCCTGAAGAGCAGATGGTAGCTTTAACGGTTGAAAGAGAAATAGCCTTTGGGCTTGAAAACTTAGCTGTCCCGCGAAGAGAAATGATAAAGAAATTGGAAGAAATAAGCAGCATTCTTGAAATAGAACATTTAATGAAGAGGAGAACGGATGACCTTTCAGGAGGGGAAGTGCAAAAAGTTGCTATAGGGGCAATCCTAGTAACAGAACCAAGCGTCCTTATATTAGATGAACCAACTGCAAACTTAGATCCTCAAAGCGTTGAGATACTAGCGGGCACTATTAAACGCATAAACCGAAAAGAAGGTATCACGGTTATTTTAACCGAACACAGGTTGGACCACATAATTCCATATGTTGGTAGGGTGGTTTTAATGAATAAGGGACGTGTATTGATGGATGGGGAGCCAAGAGAGGTCCTTTCGTCGATTAATGCGGAGGAGACAGGGATATATCTGCCTAGAATTATAGAACTGTACAAGAAGCTCAAAAAGAAAGGTGTTGTACTGGCTCAGCCGCCGATTTCTATAGAGGAGTTCTACGAGTTTATGCGAGGGTACATTTATGATTCAAGTGGAGAACGTATGGTATAGTTATGTTGAGGGCCATTACGTTTTGAAGGAAATTTCCTTTTCAATAAGTAAAGGGGAACTGGTATGTATAATGGGCGCTAATGGTGCGGGGAAAACTACGCTTATAAAGATAATTAGTGGTCTTCTAAAGCCGACAAGGGGGAAAGTTTTCTTAGATGGAGTCGACGTGGGGCGCATCCCTCGAGAAGCTATTGTAAGAAAGATTGGAGTGGTTTTTCAGAACCCAGACCATCAGATTTTCTCTGAAACCGTTGAGGGAGAGGTCTCTTTCGCCCTTAAAAACGTTAGACTTGACGAGAGAGAGATTAAAGAAAAGGTTAAGGAAGCACTATATGAACTTGGTATAGAGAAATACAGGTTTACATCACCTTTAACGTTAAGTGAAGGTGAAAGAAAGCTTGTTACCTTAGCATCGGTCATCGCCTTAGACCCTGAAATAATTATGTTAGATGAACCGACCGCCGGCCAGGATGGAGCGAATAAAAGAAAAATACAAGGTATTATAAGAAAAATGGTCGCTGAAGGAAGAACAGTAATCGTAGTCACACATGATGTTGAGTTCTGTGCGGAGCTATTACCTAGAGTAATGGTTATGGCTAAAGGGAGGTTAGTAGCTGACGGAGACGCCAGGGACATACTAACAAATTTTGAAATCCTAAGGGAAGCGCGTTTGAAACCTCCTGTAATGGTGGAGCTAGCAAAGAAGCTAGATGGAATGATCCGATTTGAAAAAAAACCTATTACGGTAGATGAGGCAGCAGAGCTAATTGCTGAAAAATTAGGGTGGCCACATTGCTGCAAGCCTTAGAGTACAAAACGAGGGAGAGTAGAATACACGACCTTGATCCTCGAACGAAGATATGTTTCTCAGCAATGATCACTTTTTCCTCAATAATTTCGAAAAATCTTACTTTATTGATCGTTTTACAGGCGATATCACTTATTCTGGCATGGTACGCTGGGGTTCTAAAGGCTATTTTAAAAGGCATAAAAAATTTCATTTACTTTTTAGTACTAATAGCGGTCATTAATATCATGTTATTTTCGCTAGGCTTTTCATTGATAATGTTAATTAAGTTCCTTGTTATAATATCGGTGTTTTCGCTTTTCCTCATGGTTACACCTTCGGATCAGATACTCCAAGTAATGGAATGGATGAAATTGCCTGTAGAAATCGTGATAGGGTTTTCCATAGCGTTTCGCTATGTTTCGATCATGGTTAGAGAGGCTAGGTTGATCCTTGATGCGCAAATGGCTAGGGGTCTTGATTTTCAAAAGGGAAGTATTATCAAGAAGATTAAAGGCTACGTGTACTTGTTGATCCCGTTGGTTGTACTCTCTACTAGGAGGGCTGTTCGAATAGCGGAAAGCATGGAGGCTCGAGGGTTTGGTGCGAGAAAGAAGAGAACTCAACTCTACGAGCTTAAAATGAGAAGAAGAGACTACATGATAATAGCTTTGGTATGCTTGCTCTCTTCTTTAATCTTCTTGTTAGAGTTCAGCTTTGGCTTACCTCCATGGATGACAATTAACGTTCCACCATAAATAAATATAAATAAATGAATGGTTTAGAAGAAGGATAATTTGATAGTTTTCGTTTTTCTATCTGCCCACCTAGCCTTTCCAGCCTTAACTAAGCTCTTAATTATCGTCTCCAATTCCTCCTGTGGAAGCGTACTGAAGTCCTCTTTAACATTAACTAAATCCGTAAGGCTTAAGTATTCGATTCCCAAGCTGACAGCCCACTTCCACACTATATCTTGCCATTCTTTAAGAGTTCTCCAGTATATCCGGATTAAAGTTTTTTCTTTATCCCACCATTTACACCACTTCTTAACACACATGTAATTGAGGATATCTCTTAAATCATCCTCAGAAAGCTTTCTGAACGGATTCTTGGAGATGAGATCATTAACCCCTATGAGGTGTATCACCATAGCCTTCGCCCATTGGAGGGTGTATTTAGCCCAATCCTCCCTCCAAGACTGAAGAAAACGCTCATCCGATGGTTTAACGAACATCCATGGACGGTTAATCCACTCTGGAAGAGGGGGCTCACGTGATTTTTCTTCAGCACGTACAATAGGTTTACCTAGCAGGCTAGACTCCACTTCGGATATTCGCTGCATAATTACTTCGATTTCATCTGCAGGGGGCGATTTCTCAGCATACTCTACGCTTCCTTCGGGTATAGCGGGTATATCCTCTTCTTTCTCCTTTGTTTTCTGTAATGACTTCTTTTTTAAGCTCTTCTCCAAGGAGTACACGCTCCAAAAACACTCTTTTAGTCCACAGCAAATTCTTCAGCCCACTCTTTGAAGCGTGTTATTTCAGAGGGAGATACTGAGGGCTTAACGATCTTCATTGCTTTAAGAAAGTCATCACGCATAACCGGGCGAATTTTCACGTCGTTCTTTGTTAGCATGCCCGCCTCATCAAGTTCTCTTATGGGCATCATGAGAGCCTCACGGCATAAAACAGCTATGTCTGCTCCAGAGTAGCCCTCGGTAAGCTTTGCTAACTCGTCGAAATCCACGTCTTCAGCTAGCTCGACCCCTCTAGTGTGGATCTTAAAGATTTCACGTCGAGCGTCCAGCTCAGGCAAGCCAACATAAATACGTTTTTCAAACCGTCTACGTACTGCCGGGTCAAGCTCCCAGGGAACGTTGGTGGCACCTAACACTACAACGCGATCTTTATCAGAGGACTTTACACCGTCCATTTCCTGCATAAATTGGGTTTTAAGGCGCCGTTCACCGCCGACCTCGTCGCGATCTCTGGCGGTAGCGATGCTGTCAACTTCATCTATGAAAACGATGGCGGGCTGGTTGTTTCGTGCAGCCTTAAAAAGCTCTCTAACCAGTTTTTCGGACTCACCAAGCCACTTACTAACTAAAGTTGCCGCGGAAACGTTAAAGAAAGCCGCATTAACTTCTGAGGCAACAGCTTTTGCAAGGAGAGTTTTTCCACATCCAGGAGGGCCGAAGAGGAGGATGCCCTTCCACGGCCTCCTAGCACCCTTGAAAAGGTCGGGGCGCAACATAGGAAGGATTATGGCTTCCCGCAATGCTTTCTTTGCAGCATCGAGATTAGCCACATCACTCCATTTTACGTTGGGTTTTTCGATAACGACCGTGTCTGCGATAGCATCAGCTAATTCTCCACCTTCAACGCTGCCAGCCATCTTGCTTTCGCTTACTCTTGGAGTTAAACGGGAACGTTGCGGTTTAGCAAGTGCTGCCTTGATCTGTTTGCATCGGTTAACGTATTTTCGCGCCCTTTCAAAGTAGGTCTCCTTAAGCTGAGGGTTCTTAGTTAACTGAATGCATTTGTAAAGGATTTCAGCTGCTTGTAGGTACTGCTGATATGCTTGCCTGTAGTTTCCCCGCCGGTCATTTTTCGTTGCTTCCGTAGCTATTTCTATGGCAATTCTGAAAAGCTTTTCAGCCATTAATCCACAACTCCTTTAGATGAGACAGGAAAGAAACGCTCTTCCACCATCTTACTTATAGAGAGAAAAGATATATTTACTTTTGTTAGTGCAAAAGCTCTTTTTAAAAAGAGGGGGAAAGTGAATGTGGAAATGTTTTCTCGATCTCCCCTTTTCGAGGAAGCTTTAGTTAGGAGCGATGTTTTTCTGTCAGGTGCCGCCACGCGTAATATCCTCTCTGGAGAACAGTTAGATGTGATATGACAGCTATAAGAATTACTGCGAAATCGATCAGAGGCAAAGTTATAGCGTTGTTGAAGAGCGCTCCTTGTAGGAATGTTGCGCCTCCTAAGATAAGTAAGCGTTCTGGCCTTTCAGCGATCCCTATCCCCATTTTACTTACTCCTGCAGCTTCGCCTCTAGCTCTAGCATAACTCACCAGTAAAGAGCCTGAGAGAGCTATTACCCCCCAGAGAAGGGAGCAGTAACCCATACATATAAGAGATATAAGGAAGATAACTTCAGCGTAACGATCTAGTACCGAGTCGAAGAAGCCTCCAAAAGCGGTTACTAGCCCGCCCAGCCTTGCAACTAAGCCGTCTAAAAGGTCGCATAAGCCAGAGGCTAATATTAAGATGCTTGCAGTTATGAGACGGTTGCCTTCACCGAGGAGAACCAGAAGGTCTAAACGTCCTCCAACGATGAACATGGCTGAGAGGATGGAAGCAATAAAACCGGTAATGGTTATGTGATTTGGAGTTACACCGAAGCGAAGTAACATTCCTGCTACAGGCTTAAAAAATGAAGATAAGGCTTCTTTGAACTTGCTCAGCATAGCCGGCACCTCATCCTTCTTTAATAAAAAGAGGCGTTTTAAAAGCTATGGTAGAACATTCTTTATTCCGCAGCATCCTTAAGTCGCTGTACAAGCCAATCTTTGTCTAGTAATGTGATAAACGACGCAAGCCGAGGGCCATACCTTCTGCCAAGAAGGACTAAGTAAATGGTTTCAAAAAATAAACGTGAACCTAAACCGCTTTCCTCCTTAGCAAGCTTATAAAGCTCCTGCTCCAGCTCGCTTTCGGTGAACGACTTGGAGCTGAGACGTTGAGCTAAAAGCTTGAGAGCGTGCTTCTGCCCGTCTGTCAAGTTCTTCTTAATATCTTCGGGAAGCGTAGTAAGAACACGGATTTTCACCCTTTCAGGGGCATACTTTTTGAGCCAATTTTCCGCCCTTCTAAGCCGCCCTTCGATCCTCCTCAATTCAAAATCA
Organism: Candidatus Freyrarchaeum guaymasense; assembly: GCA_030587405.1. Next base: position 8,553 of record JAUQZD010000043.1, read on the forward strand.
TTTAGATCTCTAACAAGCAAACCCGTGTTTTTAAGGCGTTCAATAGCCGTCTGGAGAAGGAAGTCCTTCGGTAGCACCTGGACTAAAGTTACAGCATGACTATATTTAAGCTGAAACGGCATGATCTCTGGGATCTCGCCCATCTGAGCTAGTTCGTAGCTTCTCACTATTTCAAAACGCTCTTTGTCCTGCTCTACGTCTTCTACTCCATAAAAAACGCGTTCTGCATGATCATAAATGTCAGAGTAGTCAGGTATCTTAAGAGGGTCAATTATTATGCGTTTCATCGGTTTATTTTTCAAGCAGAGATACCTAAAAACTTCCGGCTCAGCCACAGACACCCAATCCTCAGGGGTAATCCCTTTAAAGTCACTGGAACCCATGTCGCCTAACTCTTTTCCGCCGTAAGCTAAGGCAACCCATTCGTAGGGAAGCCCATAGGGAGGCTTACCATTAAAGAATTCTCGCATGAGTTCAACGCAGCTATCCCTAGAGCCGCCAGGAGTTGCATGGTCTTTCCCGTAGGGTTCAAACTTAACATTCAAGGCAACCCATAAGGCAGCCCATTCCACCCTCCAGTTAAGCTTTCCCAACTCTATCCTTGACCAGCCGTGATCTCCGCAAGCGCCACATACGTATTCGACTCTATACGAATTAAGGTCAACGTTCAAGATGCGATGTGAACCAATAACCTTACACTTGTTACAGAGGGGTTCAAATGGAACCCATCCTTCAGGGTGGGGTTTCCTCCCGCGATACTTGTTAATAATTCTTCTGACATCATCTGACCGCAGAAACACTTCCTTAACGATTGCTCTCATGGATTCTCTTCTATAAAGCTCCGTCGTAGTGACAACGTGGACGTCTAATGCAAAATCATCGAGATAAGCGCCAAACGGCTCCCAGAAGTGGGTAACCCAATCATCATGACATCCAAAGGGATCAGGTATATCTATTAAGCGGTGACCAACCAACGACTTAGCAAACTCTTTATCGGGAAAAATTTCAACTTGGGGAGGTTTGCCCTTCCATTGATCTTGCGTGTAAAGGACCAGTACATGTTCAGCGTTCACTCCCTTCTTTAGCAGCTCTTCCTTAACGGTATTAGTAAGAATTATTTCGCCGCGGAGGCGGCCTATGTGCTGGAGGCCGGATACTGAAAGGCCACAGCTGCAAACATAATTTTCTACTTTACCCCAGTAATTGAGTAGTTCTTCAACAGCATCATCAACCCAATGATGGAAGACCTTCTTAGTCAACTAAGCTCTCCTCCCAGAGAATTTAAAGGGAACTTTAAGAGGAAGGCAAGACTCGCCGATTAACTGAGGGATTTGCTAAGCCATAAAAGAAAAGAAACTTAAATAAATGTATATCTCATTTTACCCCAAATTAACTTCATGAGGCATAAAAATCGGCCTTCAGCAAGCTTTTTCTAAGACATAACGGGAGCTTATTCAACGTACATACTCCTTTAATTTAATTTAGATGGCTTAAGTGCTCCTGTGAATGGCCGTATTTATCACCGAATATAGGGAGCACCTTCTAAGGAGTGAGCAACCCTTAACTCATGTAACTTCTCTTCAATAATCGAAAGAAGCGAGGATACGTCTTTTTTCTTAGCAGAGGTAAACGTCCATTTGAAATGGTTTAGTAAAGGAGACAGGAGGAAAGTTAACTGTAGCTTTCCATTGCTATCAAGCAAATCAGCTTTGTTCAGCGCAACTACCATCCGAGATTCGCTCACACCTATCTCTTTAAGAATGGCAAGCGACTCCTTAAGTTTAAGGTAAACGATGTCTGAGGGGTCGTCCAATCCGACAACTAGAACAACTAGATCCGCGGTTTTTAAATCCAGCAGGTTTAATTTAAACGAATCGATGAGCATAGGGTCCAAGTCAAGTACAAAACCGATTGTATCCACAAAGAAGATCTTCTGACTTGACAAGCCGTTAAGTTGATATTTGCTTGAAAGTGTTGTGAAGGGAAAATCACATACAGGCCTATTTTCACCACAAAGTACGTTAAAGAGAGAGGACTTACCTGCATTGTACATTCCACTCAGCACAACGGTAGGAATACCAAGCTTCGAACGCCTCTTAATCTGCTGCAATTTCTCCCATGCAAGTCGGTCTATCTCTTGCCTAATGCGTTTCTCTCTCTTTTTGATCGCGTTAAGTTCACTATGAAATGCATACTCCCCCATAGATCGGAAGAATGGGTGTTCACGCCTGTACTTAAGTGAAGCTTGAAGTTTAAGAAACGGAGCAAGTTTCCTAAGCCGTGCATATTCAATTTGTAACTTAGAAACTTTATCCCCTGCGGATGCATCAAAAATTAGAAGGGTAAGCTCGTACCTATCAAGCACGTCACATTCTAAGACATTCGAAATTGCCAATTTCTGGCGGCTAGAAAGAGAATTGTAAAAAATTACATGACCAGCCCGGTGGAGCTTCACAAGTTTCTTAAGCTCCTCAACCTTGCCTCTACCAATTAAAAAATTAGATTTAGGCTTAAGCCTGGTCTGAACAATGCGATCGACTATTTCAAAACCAGCAGCTACAGCCAGCCTTTCAAGCTCATCCAAATAGACCTTAAACAGGAAGTGGTCATGTGGATTGGTCTTCAACATGCAAAGGATGGCACGCTGACTTCTACCATGCGTAATCCCTTCACACCAAGGCATAGCCACACCATCCATAAATACACAGAAAAATTAAGAAAATAAAAACATGCCGAGTCATAAGCCCCGCAAAGGTAAAAAACGATAACAAGCATCTAAAAATGAACAACCTTAACATTTTGTTAAAAAAGGAAAATAGCCAACATAAGCCAACCCTCACGAAAACGAAGGGCCACCACCTAAAACTTAACAAGTAAACTTTAAAGGTAGAACCGCCTTATTTAAAAACAAGAATGCTAACGATCATTTGTAAAGAACATCAAGAGGCAAACTAAATGAACAAGGAAGTTTTAGAAGAGTTCAAAGAAACGCTTGATGAATTAAAAGAATACTCGAAGATGGGGATACCGATAATAGTCGAAGGGCAAAAGGACGAAGCAAGCCTTAGGGAGATAGGGATCACCGGGCCAATAATAACGATTTCAGGGATGAAATTATTGGAAATAGCAGAAATGCTTGAAAAAGAGGAAATCATAGTCCTCACAGACTTCGACAGAAGAGGAGATAAAATGGCATTAACAATCCTCTCCTACAGGGTAGGAGACAGTACACTCACAAAGTACTTCAGAAGTAAAATAAGAAAGTTAAAAGCACACATAACACCATGCGTGGAGGGGTTCGCTAAAACATACCTCAAAGCATGTAGAATGGAAAAAACATACAAGAACCCGTTTAGAAGGTTAAATTAGGAACAAAAAATAGGAGGCTTTCATCTAAAAGAGAGTTAAGAGCACTAGTTAGTTACCGTCCAGCTCAATCATTTCCCAATAGGGTTATGTGTTAAATTGGGAGGTGAAGTTCACATGGCTAATCGAAATGAAGTTGGAACAATAAAGTACATTATAAAGGCGAAGATAGAAGTAAACGGGGTGGTCGAGAAGCCTGACGTTATAGGCGCGATTTTTGGTCAAGTACGTTGAGCTCACCGCTCACGTAGACCAATTAGAGGGGCTTCTCGGCTCTGAATTAGACCTTCGAGAGTTGCAACGTACGGGTAGGATAGGTAGGATAAGAGCGAACATTGAGACGCACGGTGGGAAATCTGTAGGTGAGATTATTATTCCATCAAGTTTGGATAAGGTTGAAACAGCCATCCTTGCTGCGGCGCTTGAAACTATTGATAGAATTGGGCCGTGTAGTGCGAAGGTAAGTTTTGAGGCAATTGAAGACGTGAGGGAGAGTAAACGCAAGAAGATTATTGAGAGAGCGGTAGAAATTCTTAGGAGGTGGCCTGAGGAGGTTGCCCCTGAAACGGAGCAGATAATGAATAAGGTAATTGAGGCTGTGCGCGTTGAGGAAATTTGTAAGTATGGTAAGGAAGGGTTGCCGGCTGGGCCTGAAATAGATTCTGCTGATGAGGTTATAGTAGTCGAGGGAAGGGCAGACGTGTTAAACATGTTGAAGTATGGTTTTAAAAATGTCATTGCAGTGGAGGGAACCAGCATACCGAGAACTATAGTGGAACTTAGTAAAAGAAAAACTATTACAGCATTTCTTGATGGGGATAGGGGCGGGGATTTGATTTTGAAGGAGCTTCTTCAGGTTGCAGAGGTCGATTATGTTGCTAGGGCTCCACCGGGGAGGGAGGTGGAGGATCTTAGTTTTAAGGAGATTATGAAGGCGTTGAATAACAAGCTTCCCGTTGAGCAGGTGGTGGAACATGAGGCAGTAAAAAGGAGAGAGGAGAGGAAGCCTTTAATGGTAAGAAGGGGCATTAGACAGGTTCCCCATGAGATCTTGGAGCACGCTAGGCGGATTTTTGGTTCAGGTAAGGCGGTTATTTTGGGAGAGCAGTTTAATGTTGTTGCGGAGGTCGACGTATCAGAGCTTGCAGAATACCTTAAGAGCATGGATGGGAGAGCTGAAGCAGTTATTCTTGATGGAATAGCAACCCAGAGGCTTGTTGACATCTCTCAGGAGAGGGGAATACAGTGGCTCGTCAGCGTCAGACAGGAAAACATCGTTAAAAAGCCCCCCGACCTTAAAATATTAGAGTTTAACGAAATATTAGGGCATGATTGAAGGGAGTGTAGATGGAAAGTGGTTAGCGGAGAGCTGGGAAAAGGAAGCGTAGGATATAGAAGAGAGGAGGTCTCCAAGAGGAGGAAGGGCGGACGAAGACGTTGGAAAGCTGTGAGTATGATAGAGCTGGAGCCGTTAGGATACCCTCTCAGAGCTGCAGGGGAGGAGGGGGAAACTGTTTTAACTACCGATAATCCCGAGATATTTCAGGCATATGCCAGAGAGCAGTGGGGAGGCTTATATGTTAAGAAAGGAGACTTACTTTTTGACCGGTCTCTTTTTCCAGACTTCGCTTTTAAAATAGTCGAAATGGCGCCAAGTGAGGGGCAGATAACCAATAGAACAGTGTTTAAGCTTAGCAGGAGAAGAAGGCCGGAAGTTCACGGGTTGGCTAAAATTAGTTTTTCAGACGTAGTAGGACAGGAGAGGGCGAAAAGAAAGTGCATGATAATAAAAAGGTACTTGGAAGAGCCAGAGTTCTTTAAGGAGTGGGCGCCCAAAGCGGTTCTTTTTTACGGCCCTCCCGGGACAGGGAAAACGATGATGGCGCAAGCTTTAGCTAATGAGGCGAAAGCGTCCTTTTTCTTCGTTAAGTCACCAGAGCTTATAGGCACCCATGTCGGTGACGCAGCCAATAGGATACATAGACTTTTCAAAAGGGCAAGAGATGGATCACCCAGTATTGTATATATAGATGAAATAGATGCTGTAGGTTTAGATAGGAGGTTTCAGAGTGTTCGAGGCGACGTGACGGAAGTTGTTAACGCCCTCCTTGCTGAAATGGACGCACTAGAAGGTGAGAGAGGCGTGGTATGTATTGGGGCAACAAACAACATTATGCTTCTCGACGCTTCCCTAAGAAGCAGGTTTGAAGAGGAAATAGAATTTACATTACCCAACCTAGAGGAAAGAAAGAGGATACTTGAAATGTATGCAGCGAAAATTCCTTTAAGGGTTGAAGCAGATTTCAATAAAATAGCTAGGATAACGGAGGGGTTCTCTGGGAGAGACCTTAAGGAAAAGGTGCTTAAGGCGGTATTCCATCAAGCGATAGCTGAGGGTGTGGATGTTATAACACACCAGATGATTGAAGAATCTGTAAGGGGATTGATTAGGAAGGATAAGGGTACCGAGAGACTTTTTATTTAATGCGTGCCTGCTGAGGGGTCGAGTTGAAGAAGGTTATTGCAATAGTAGGCATGCCTGGAAGTGGGAAGAGTGTTGCTACAGGCGTAGCTGCAAGAGAGGGGTTCCCGGTAATTTCAATGGGCGACGTAATACGTGAAGAGGCAATGTTAAGAGGGTTAAACCCTTCTCCAGAAAACATAGGTAGGATCATGTTGGAGCTTAGAGATGAAGAGGGAGATGACGCCGTAGCGAGGCGATGCATCCCTAGGATAGAAGCAGAAAAGTCTAATGTTGTTATTGTTGAAGGAATAAGAAGCATGGCGGAGGTTGAGGCATTTAAAAGAAAATATCCAGATTTCATTCTTATCGGAGTGCATGCGTCCCCAGAGACGCGACTAAGGAGATTAGTAGCAAGAGGGAGAGAAGACGATCCTAGGACATTAAGTCATTTTAGGGAAAGAGACAAACGCGAGTTACAAGTGGGGATAGGGAATGCTATAGCGATGGCAGACTATATGCTGGTAAACGAGGGAGACATAGAAGAATTCAAAGAAAAGGTGAGGAAACTTCTTAGGAGGGTAATAGATGAGAATAAGGGTGGAGACCCCTCTAAACCCGACAGAAGATTTAAGTAAAGTTATAAAGGCACTTAAAACTGTTTTGGAAACCGAATACTCCGTACAGGAAGAGGAAGATACTAGGAAAGTGGTGGGAGAGGCTGAAGGCATAGATAGGTTGCAACAGTTTTACAATAGGTTACGTGAACAGTACATTGTAGAGGCCGCCAGAGAACTGCTTAAGAAGAGAGCCAGAGAAAGGGAGGTTATCTTCTTTTTAAATAAGCAAGCAGCCTATGTGGGTAAAATAAGTTTTTGCGCTCCTGAAAAAGAATCACCTATGGGAGCAATAAAGGTGACAATAACTAGCGATAAGATAGAAGAGGTTATTGATTGGCTTTGCCCAAAAACGGTTAAGGGAAAACCTCAGGAGGTTGAACCTCCAATTGATGCTTGAACATGGTAGAAAGCGAATTGAAGATGAAGCTAAGCATTTCGACGCTTATCCATTTGAAAGACCCTTTTGAGAAGATATTTGAAACAATCGAGAAAGTGGCACAGACAGATGTTGGCGTATATGTTAAATTATTGGAATTGATCGAAGACGGTTTTCACATGCCGACTAAGGAGAGGATAAAGCGGTTGAATGAGTTGCTGAAGGCTCCAACATAACAAAGTTTACCGTTCACGTATCATTTCTGATATAAACATAGCAGCTAATTTCGCCTTCTCATCAAAAGGGTTTTAGGGTTTTTATTGGAAGCTCTGGAAGGAGCTGTGAAAACTAATGCGAAAGTATGGTTTCTTCATCCAGGGTGGCCGTCACCATTCTCCGTAAACTTTCCCGAGAAAGCATGAGAAAAACAGAGAGGAACAGTGAAGTGCTTGTAGAGCAGGTGGGGAAACTGGGAGAAGTGAAGGGTGGTCGTGGAAAAATATGGCGCCACCCTACCGTTTCTTATTAAGGAGCCACGGGTAATAATCAAGTTTTTCAAGGAAGTGAAAGGGGGCTGGCTTAAGTTTCGATATGGGGTACGCCTCAAAGACGGGAAGAATAGGGGGAACAGTGAAAAAGGTTAGGCAGCATATAGCCCATGTTCATATTCATGGCAATACACGGGGCGAGAGCAGCATTTACCTATTGGTAAAGGGAGCATGAATTGGAAAGCGGTCACATTGGAAGTAGCCTAGAGGAGGATCTAAAGGAATGCTTTATAGCTGAAAATTATTAGGTTAAAGGACGCATTAGAAACCATAGAGAAATGGGGAAATTCCTAACAAAAAAGAGAGGTTCTAAGCGGGGGAATGCCTGACTGAGAGTGGTGGACGCTTAGGGTGATGGAGGAAGTACGGTAAAGGACCCTTTAAGATCTAGGAGAACCCGCATGAAGTCTTGGGCAACGACCGTGTTTGGAAAAATGTTCTTTGCTTGCTGAAGTAGCAGGTCTGCATTAGAGTACCTAGAGCTGATATGCGTGAGAACCAATAGTTTAACTTCTGCTTTATGGGCGATGTGGGCAGCTTGAACGCTTGTCGAATGCTTTGTCTCTATAGCTTTTTTTTCAAGGGTATGGTCGAAGGTGCTTTCATGAATTAAAACATCTGCGGATTTGCTTAGCTCTAGAAGATGCTGGCACGGGGTGGTATCTCCTGAGTATACGATTTTACGGCCACTTTGGGGGGGGTCCACGACGGCTTCCGGCTTTATGACACGACCATTTTTTAATGTTACTGGTTCTCCCAACTGAAGCCTTTTCCAAAGAGGCCCCATCGGAACACCTAGTTCAATAGCCTTTTCAGGATGAAATTTTCCCGGCCGAGGTTTTTCTTCAAATGAATAAGCGTATGCATCGATAGAGCCGTGATTCACCCTGCAACATTTAACGTAATAGTAGGGAGACTCGCAAATAACTCCGGGATGTACTGGGTGGACGTATAAATCGAAGGACAAGCCAAACTCTAGATTTTCTATAAGAGCTCTAATAAATTCTGCGAGAGAGGGGGGGCCATAAACATGAAGTGGAGTTTCCCTTTCCATCAAGGAAAGGGTTTGCAAAAGCCCTGGAAGACCCATAACGTGATCGCCATGAAGATGGGAAATAAATATTTTTGAGATGCGGGCCACGCTCATTTTTGCCTTAAGCATTTGCCTTTGGGTTCCCTCGGCACAATCAAAGAGGACTATTTCCCTGCCTCTAGCCAAAGCGATCGCCGGCAGGTTTCTCTCGGGGGTCGGCACGCTTCCTGAGGTACCTAAGAAGACGATTTTAATCATCAAAGAAGTGCACTCCCCGTTCTTTGCTTAATTCTAGAAACGTGAAACAATTATCTTTCGAGTCAAACTTTTATGAACTCTGATATAATATATTTCAACTATCCGGAGGCCATGTGAAGCCATAACGTCCTCTATGTTTATTACTGAAGGGGAAGCTATGCAGAACCATCCGTCTTTCCTTAGAAAGGAAACAGCGGAGGAGAGGAAGTCCCGTATAAGCACGTCAGGTGGAGATCCCTTAGTTGACGAGGCGCGGCCGTAAGGGGGGTCTGTTACCACACGGTCTACACGGGATAAAAAGGGATCACGCGCATCCGCTAAAACTAATTCGCTAGGAACGCCATAATACTTGAGGTTTCTTTTAGCTCCGAGGAGAACATTCCGGTCTAGGTCACACCCCACAACTCGGCATCCTATGAGAGCGGCTTCGATCAGTATGCTTCCAGCACCACAAAAGGGGTCTAATAGAATATGGTGACGAGATGCCCGAGCCAAGTTAACCATTGCCCTAGCAAGGTAGGGATTCATGGATGATGGTGTGAAAAAGGGGCGAAACCTAGGTAGACGTGCTCTAAGCGTTCTTCTAATAGAACTGCCAATGTATAAGCCAAGGAGGAAGCATCCCTCTGAGAGTACTCCCAACAGCAACTTATTCGGGGATTTTAGGTCCACCTTTGCCCCAGTGACTTCTCTCACATGCCTGCCTATGACACGCTCAAGCATTAGCCTGTTAATACTGAGAGAGTGCTGCTTAACACGTTTTACCCTCACAGCGAAGGTATCGGATGCAGAAATGAACATGGGTAGGTTAGAAATGTGAATGCTTTCAATTATTTCATCGATGCAGGCTGGCGACTTTGCTAGGAGCAAGCAGCCACAATGACACAAAGCTGCACGTTTTAAAATTAGATTGGCAGCGGCGTAGTCCGTTTTCACTATAAAAACTTGGTCCAACACCGAGTAGTTAAAAGTAAAGCTGCCGCTTTCAAGAATGGCCTTGCATTCAGCAGAAGGTAGTAAGGAATGCTCACCTGATAGTAGAAAGAAAAACGATGCCTTCAACTTTCCAATGCCCCAGCAATAAGAGGTGCTAGGGATATTAGACTGACATCACTGGGTACGCTATCTGTTCCCACGAGGCTCCTTGCACCGGCGTTAAATATTTTGAGGCGGGCGTCGCCTATCAGAAGTGGATGAACGCATGCGACGTGAACAGCCCTTGCCCCCTGTTTAACAGCCATTGAAATGGCGTTCACCACCGTGCCACCAGTACTTATTATGTCATCTACTATGATCACATCGCTTCCAGACACGTCTATATGCTTTTCCTTAGTGACGATCTCTCCAGTATACTTGTCTCTGTGCTTCTCAAGGAACACGAAGTTGCAGTCTAAAATCCTTGCAACAGCCTCCCCCTCTTTACAGGCTCCTTCATCGGGTGCTAAAACTATTGGGTTCTTCAGAGAAAAAGACTTAAAATGCTCTCCAATTAAAGGAGCTGCATTTAAATCAACAAATGGAACATTCAATCCATCGAAAACACGCGTATTATGAATGTTAACGGTTATCACCTTATTTACACCGCAATCACATAGCATACGGCAGATATATCTTCCACTAACAGCTTCTCCAGGCAAAAACGCTTTATCTTGGCGAGCATAAGCAAGGTAAGGAATAACGGCGGTAACACTATTAGCTCCCTGATCAATCACTCCGTTGACTAATAGGAAGAGTTCGATTAGATTTGAGTCCTGAGGAGGAGGCGTTGACTGAACAACGATCACATCGCAGCCCTCCACCGAGTCAAGTAACCTAACATAAAGTTCGCCATCAGGGAATCTCTTAAAGGATACAGGTACAAGTTTTAACCCGAGAAGACGGGAGATCTTAACCGTTAAAAGCTGGGAAGCTGAGCCAGCTACAAGCACCATATTGTCCAAGTTACTCATAGAAAAACCCTCCATCCTCTCTTTAAGGAAAAAATGAAGACAATACCTAGTAAAACCTTTCCCACCAGAAACCTTTCAGGTTTAAGCGGCGCTGCAAAGGCTTCGCAAAATAATAAAGATTCCCTTCTAATAGGCACCGGGTTAAAGCGTTAACGAGGAGAGCGAAATTAAGAAATAAGGTAGGAGTCTAAGTTTAAAGCTGACTTCACACTAATAGAGGTGAAGAAATGATAAGAGAGGCGCGTTTTTACGAGGTTAAAGGCGAGGGGGACGTCGTCTGTCTCTTATGCCCTAACAAATGTTTTATTAAAAATGGGAAGCGGGGGAGCTGTGGTGTTAGGGAAAACAGGGAGGGAACGCTTTACACGTTAATTTATGGATCAGTGTCCTCGATGGCGGTTGACCCGATAGAGAAAAAGCCGCTTTTCCATTTCTGGCCAGGAAGCGACATATTTTCGATAGCTACTGTTGGGTGCAATCTTCATTGCATGCACTGCCAGAACTGGCACATATCTCAAGTGTCTATTGAAAGCGGGTTAACGAGAGATATATTACCGGAGGAGATAATTAAGGCCGTCGAGGAAAGCGGCAGTAAGTCTATTGCATACACTTATAACGAACCTTTCATATGGTATGAGTACGTTTACGATGTCGCAAAGCTAGCTCATAAGAAAGGGATACTAAACGTGCTGGTTACTAACGGTTATATTCTAGAGGAGCCATTAAGAGAAATAGCACCTTACATTGACGCTGCAAACGTCGATGTGAAGGCTATGCGTGACGAATTTTATAAAAAAATATGTAAAGTTTCAAGTGTGAAGCCAGTCCTAGAAACAGTAGTTATAATGAAGGAGTTGGGTATTCACGTCGAATTAACGTACCTAGTGATACCGACCCTCAATGATGATGAAGATGAAATAAGAAAATTTGTAAGGTGGGTTAAAGAGGATGTAGACAGCGACACGCCAGTACACTTCTCAAGGTTTTACCCACATTATAAGTTAAGCGAGCTACCCCCGACACCAGTTTCAACCATTATGAAAGCTCAGAAGATAGCGTTAGATGAGGGGCTTCATTATGTTTACGCAGGTAACGTTCCAGGGTACGGGGAAGACACGTACTGTCCACGGTGCGGCGAGAAGGTAGTTGAAAGGTACGGGTTTACTGTGAGAAAATGCAACCTAAGAGGCGGGAAGTGTCCTAAATGCGGAGAGACAATAGCGATAGTTGGAGAATGTAAGGAAACAGTATGGTAAGGCGGCAACGTCGTTTAGCTAACTGGGCGCCAGACTAAACCCAGTTCATCAGCAAGCTGATAGGCTTTTTGCATCTCCTCGGGTGAAACACGGCGATTTATATCACGATAATTTTTGCTTTTAGGCACAAGATGTGTTGGATAATACTGAGACATTACATTTACCAATGCTTTAGGACAGTTTTCAGCGATCCATTCTAAGACGGGGCGGGTGCAGCACTCAACATGTCCTGGCAGAACAAGGTGGCGAATTATCATTCCAGAGGAGCCGTTAGCGACTGTTTGCTCGTATGCTAGCTTATGGTTCCGCGAGACAACTTCCCAGTAGTTTTTAACCTTGCTTAGCTTTTCGGCACATTCATTATTGCCATACTTAAAGTCAGGCAACCAGAAATCCATGACGTCTAATAAAAGCATCATGCATTCCTTAGAGCAGTACATGTTTGAGTTCCAAAGCTGAGGTATATTAACTCTAAGTTGCCTAATGGCGTCGAGGATTATCCACGTGGATGGAGTTGGGTCTCCGCCAACATAATTTATGTTTCGTGCACCCTCACGCTTCAACGTTCTAGCTATGCTGGCCAGGTCGGCGGCAGTTACCTCTGCACCGTTCAGAGGATCCGTGCTTATATCGTGATTCTGACAGAAAACACAGGAAAAAGTGCAACTAGTGAAGAAGAATGCACCGCTGGACGTTCATCCAGCGATTGTGCCTGAGGGCACTAGGGGTGCTTCCTCACCCATGTGCAGAAACGCTGTGGAAACGTAAGCTTTAGCACCAAGTTTGCAGAAGCCAAGCTTACCTTCTAAACGGTTTACACCACACCTTCTTTCGCAAAAATGGCAGTTAACAAGGATTCGCTTGGCAAGCTCTGCCTTTAGGTCAAGATAGGATGTTTGAGGTGTGTCAAGCTCGCCTAGCTCCACAGATCCTTGATCCACTTTCGTAAGGAGTCTACGGAATTGCTTACTGGCACGTTCATGAACATTCCAAAGCATCTCGGTAGGAGAATTAAGGGGTACATCAATGTTTACCTTACTAGCTATTAAAAACTTTGCAGGCCGCTTATCGTTGAAAACGTCATAGTACCTTTTAAGCCGTTCTAAAACTACGTTATCACTCCACACTTTAAGCGAATCAGGTCTTACCACACGCCACATAATAGATCTCCCTCAATTGAATTAAAAACGAAGTCTTATTAGATAACTTTTATCACATTTCCATTTTATCAAATATTTATCAAAAAGGGACTAAGGGGAAAATTAAGTGTCGATTCCGCACCCCATTTCATCTATTTCTGCAGTGAGGGGGAGGGGGGATAAACCACACAGAACAGAAATAGTTTTGGGGTTTTGCGTCGACACCATTCTCCCACCACTACACTGGTCTCTCAAGAAGCTTTTTCAATAAAAAGTTTTCGCCTTGGAGATAAATAAAGGTAATTTTCTGAGGTATTCTGCCATATTTCATTAGAAGTTTTAAAATGAAGATACGGCGAGCGCCGAAGGCAATGGAGCGTAAGCGGAAGAGCGGCAGGACACCGCCATCATTTAGTGTGCAGCGAGAAATTATAAAGTAGCGAGTACACTGTCTAGCGGAAGCACTTCAAGTTTAAGCACGTTTTCCATTTGACGGAGAGCCCATTCATGATCTTCATCACTTATTGAGGCGACGCAATCCTTTGGAATAACTACCTTATAGCCGAGCATAGCTGCGGTTGCAGCCGTGTAAAGTACACAGATATTTGTTAGAACGCCAGTTATAATTAATGTATTTATTCCTCTACTTCTTAAGACAAGGTCTAGCATCGTCCCTAAGAAGCCATCATACTTAAGCTTCTTAACTATAACATCGTTTTTTTGCGGCTTAAGGGGATCTATAACTTCTGCACCCTCCGTTCCCTCTACGGCGTGAGGGGGCCATACCGCAAACTCAGGGTCATCTGAAGTATGGCTATCACACACGTACACCACTAAAATACCTTTATTTCTAGCATTATCAATTAACCGTTTTATGTTTGGAGCGATCTCTCTTCCCTTTGGAACCTCCAAGACGGCGCCTTCCTCTATAAAATCTTTTAACATATCAACTACTAAAACGGCTTTTCCAGACGACATTTTCAGCTCCTCCCTTCCAGCAAAAACTGGAGAGTATATTCAAATGCAGCTACAGGATACTCCAGTTTAAAATTATTTAATACTTCTGGATGAATTTCTCCAACCACGCCTATTACATTCCCATTCACGTCAACTTCAGCGCATCTTCCAGGAGTAAAACTAGGATGATCTGCCGCCTTAAAAACGTAACCGCGAACGTTAAGCTCCCTTAACACGCCTTCTGCAATAGATTTGATCTCCGTGAAATTTGCCTCTACGTGGGTTACTGCCCCAGCAAGGTGCAGCTCGCGGCTAGCTCCGGTTTCAGCCCTATCATCCAAAACAGCCACGTCGCCAACCTCAAAGATCATTTGAGGAAAAGGTTCATGTTTGTTAGTACTTATAACCTTTAGGAGGCAGGGTAAAAGATGTGAACGCATTATGTCGTATTCCGCGCTTATCGGGTTAAGCAGCCGCACAGGGTCCCCGTGAAGCCTCATGTACTCATAGTGCTCCTTATAGTTTGCAAGCGTAAAATTAACAACCTCCATGAAGCCAAAGCCAACCATTATTAAGCGTACTTTATTTGAAATTTTCTGGACTGGATTTTGACTGGCAACAGTGACGGTGCGTGGAACAGTTGGCTCAAGGTTGAAGTATCCGTACCCTATAGCAACCTCTTCAACTAGGTCGACTTCATGCATTATGTCATACCTGTAAGCAGGAACCAGAACCGATAATGTTTTACCTATTCGTTCAACACCAAGTCGAGCCTTTTCTAAGCATTTAGCTATGGTTTTAGGTTTCAACTTTAACCCAAGTAGCTTGTTAACATAATCCACACTTAAGGACCAGCGAGAAGGCGTTAAATCAGGCGTGATGAGTGTTTTATCAGGGTAGTTGACGGTCACATGTTCTAGATAGCCTCCCATTTCAGCAAAGGCGGTGACTAGGATGCTTAAGGTTGCCATGACAGCGTTTAAACTCGTACCCGTTACGTCTATGAAGAGATTTCTTGTCTCTTCAGTTACCCGTGTTAAAACGCCGTTTATAATTGGAGGAAAGGAAAGGACATTTCCCTCACTATCGGTGATTAGAGGGTACTTGTCTGCGTCCTTAAGGATGTGTGCATACATTACCCCTTTAGGATGTTTAGCTAAGATCTCACGTGGAGTCATCTCTATATCCATATCTAAAGGAACGAAGCGGACTTCGTTGGGGTCTACGGCATGGTAGGTGAAAGGAGGCTTAACGGCGTCAAGGTTGTGCAAGCCTATCGATGACTTAGCCCTATTCCTGCCTATGGCCCAGTCAAGGTCCTCCTGCATTCCTATAATTTCCAATATTCGCTCTTCGTCAAGCCTAATTCCTCTAACTACGCCGCAAACAATCCATGGTCGTACAGGTAAAACAGACGGGTCAACGTTTAACACTATGCTCCCTCGCTCAACAGAGTAGCTGGGAAGCCCTGTTTCAATTTCCATGAAGCCTCTTAGGGCTCGTGCTATGCCTTCTTGACTTGAAAAATCAGGCCGGTTAGGATTATATTCTATTTTAACATAATCTTCGCCTGTTTCCTCTATGTCTACCCCGAGCCAAGGAACTAGACGTTCAAGCTCAGCAACGGATAGTTTACGTCCTAGGAGCTCGCTCATCCTTTGAGTTTTAAGAACAACCGTCGGCATTATATCACCTCAGGCTAGAATAGCACAGGTGTTTTCCTAAGCCACCCTAAAGAGTTACGGTAAAGGTCTCTAATATCTTCTAGGCCTAGCCTGAGCATGGCGATCCTTTCAAACCCGCCTCCCCATGCTAGGACGGGTGATTTAACTCCGAGAGGCAAAGTGACTTCAGGCCTGAAGATCCCGGCTCCGCACAGTTCCACCCAAGACCTGTACTCTTCAACGTAGACGGTAGATTGAACGGATGGCTCCGTGTAAGGGAAGAAACTCGGCCAGAACTGAACTTTCTTAAATCCTAATTTCCAATAGAACTCCTTTAAAACACCCATTAAATCCCGTAAAGTAGCATTATCATCAACTATTATCCCTTCAATTTGATGGAATTCCGCGAGGTGCTTATAGTCTAGCTTTTCATTCCTATAAACGCGATCCACCGAAAAAACCTTTACTGGAGGGTCTCTATGCTCAGCAAGATAACGTATGGTGGTAGCAGTGGTATGAGTCCTCAGGATCGCTTGTTGAGCATTTTCAATGTTCCAAGCGTACCCCCAACCCCTTGAGCCAGTCTCCCATCCGTCCTCGTGCGTCCTCGCCACCCTATGTACTAGATCTTCACTTGGCAGTTGCGTCCTAGATGGTCTTTTTAGATAAAATGTGTCATGCATTTCCCGGGCTGGATGATCCTGTGGGGTAAATAGAACGTCAAAGTTCCAGAAGGAGGATTCAACCAATGGCCCCCTGATCTCCTCGAAACCCATACTTAGAAAGATCTCTCTTATCTCATTTATAAGCTGGATGACCGGATGTATTTTTCCAGGGTAAACAGCTTTAACAGGAGCTTCGACGTTGAACCTCCGTAATTTAACCTTTCTCCAAGCCCTGGTTCTTATTAATTCAGGAGTAAGGAGGCTAACCCCCTCCTCAACTTCTACACCTTTTTTCAGGGCGTTAATTCCGGCATTGGTTACCCACGCAAAAGTTAGCGTCTCCGTATCTTTCTTTACTAGGTTCCGTCTACGAAGAACATCGGCTACACGCCTTAAGTTCTTGGGGATATCAGAGAGGCTGGCTTCCCCCTTCTGCATCCATAAAAGCTCTATGAGAAGTTCATCTTCTCCTTTAGGAGGGGAGGGGGTGAGGGCTTTAAGCGTAAGCTTACCGTCTGTCTTTAAGACTTGCACCCATCCTTTACGACGAGCCCACCCAACTGAGATATTAACCAAGGAAGCAGGGAGGATGTTAGCGTTTAAAACATCATCTAAAAGTGCTTCGCCTCCCTGCTCTACAATGAAATTTAGAAGAGTTCGTTCAGGCAACATTGTAGAAGCATATTCTTTACCTTCCTCAGTGAGGGAGATGCGTTCAATAAGCTTTGATTCCGTGGAGATTAAGCCTTTCTCTTCAAGCCATGCTAAAGACTTTACTAAAGTAGCATAATCATAACCTGTCCCAGCGATGAGCTCATCGAGTGATGCCTTATCACGCTTATTAGCGAGAAAACGAAGGACCCTGACTTCAACTTCACGAAGAGATGCAGCGGACGCAGCCAAACGCAACAGCCTCCCTACATGCTTTCGTTAAAGGAGTAGAACCAAAAAGAGTATTAAAAACATTATGGCAAGAAAGCAGAGCAGCTTTTTGGAAGAGGAATCCAGGAGGCACTTACAGGCTGATAAACTATAGGAGTAGGCGACTGGAAAAGTAAGTTTTGACGGTTTCACAAGGGCGCCCCTTTAAGGGGGCGGCCATCCTCGTCTATTTCTCCCTTTCTGATACGTGTACTGCTTATTCGCTCGCCGTTTTCAGCTTTAACTAATGGCACCACCACTAGTTCTAGTGGCTTTAATCCTTTCTCTACTCTAATCTTATTTATTTCATCCACCCTCCAAGCAACATCCTCACCAGCAACGATAGCTTCAAGTCCAACGTCCTCGATGGCGGGGCCATAAGGATCATTAAGTTTTATAATTTCAACTCTTGGAAGGGCGCTTACTTCCTCGAAAAAGCGCATCAAACGAGCACGCCTAACAGAAAATGGATCTATTCGCTCAGATAAACTCTTCCTTGAACACATTTCATCAGACGTAAGGCCGACCATTACCTTCTCACCGATTTCCAGCGCCTTACTCAGCAAAACCCGATGTCCTTTATGGAGTTTGTCAAAAGTCCCAGAGACGCCTACAAGTTTAAACCTGTAAGTCAAAAAACCCCTCCGGCCTTTTGCTAGAAGACACCCTCTAACATTAAATATTTAAAAAATTAACGAGAAAGCAGCATCCGTTACTTAAGGAGGGTTTGCTACTTTATAAAGGCACTTTAACATGAAGTAGAGGAAGGTGCCATGAAGGGGGGAAGAAAAGAGAATTACCCTTAGAAAAACGTAGGAGGCGCTTTAAGAATATTAAGAATATAAAGCGACTTTTCTCCACCTTTCCCGAATGGTATGAAAGGGAAGTGTTAAAGCAGGAACCCTTACTTGCAGGTAATGGAGGGAACGAAAGCTTTATGAAGGGAGCTAGTTGAGTAAGGGATCGCAACAGAAATTAGAATACGTAAAAAATAAGGAGGGCTTAGAAAATGGTTAAAGTAGATGACATCCAGATACCGGATGATTTACTTTATAACGAAACGCATCAATGGGCTAAAATTGAGGACGGGAAAGTCCGCGTAGGAATTACCGATTACGCACAGAAGGCATTAAGAGAAGTTGTTTACGTTGAGCTTCCTGAGGTAGGCGACGAGGTCAGTCAGGGAGATGAGTTTGGCACTATAGAATCTGTGAAAGCGGTCTCGGAGCTATATGCTCCGGTAAGTGGGAAAATTGTAGAAGTTAACAGCGCCCTAGAGGATTCGCCCGAATTAGTTAACAGTGATCCCTATGGTGAAGGTTGGATGATTGTGATTGAAGCGTCAAATCTTGACGAGGAAAAGGAGGGCCTATTGTCGGCTGAAGATTACGCGGAAATCGTGGAGAAGGAGATGGAAAAGTAAGCTTTCGTTAGGTTTTTACTTTCTTCTTTTTTGAAAAATTACTTTTTTATCAACTAACTAGTTTTGCTAATGGCGGGTTGGGTGGTGAAGTTTGGGTCTTTACTTAGGAGCGGTTAAGCTTTTCTGGTGTGAGACGTGCAATGTCCCGCTCCTAGATGAGAAATGCTCTCTCTGCGGGGGGGTAGGGACTAAAGTTAATATTTCTCCTCCAGGAGACGCACGCCCAGCATTTAGAGGCGAAATCGAGATCTTACAAAAGGCCGTGATGAAGCAGTTTGGAGTTCGCCTACCCCACGGTTGTATAGTCCTGAATAAAGTCCCCTACCTAGACCATATGGATGAGGTTATTATTAATGGAGTGATTCTAGGTGCATTAAGGTTTAACATTTTCAAATTTGACTGGGAATTCGTTCCGAGGCTTGCAGGAGGATGCAAAATTTGGCAGTTTGGAGGGAAAAAATGGGTTTGTGTGGATGAAGGAGCTGTAAATGCGATCCTAAAAGGAAGTGCGAACCTTCTTGGCCCAGGAGTGGTGGACTGCGACCCCGAAATCAATGTTGATGACCAAGTTATCCTCGTAACACGTGAAGGAGATGTTTTCGGTGTCGGCGTTGCTAAGAAGTCAGGAGAAGGGATGCTAAGAAGAGAAAAAGGAGTGGCTGTTAAGGTGAGGGAAAAAGGAGTATGGAGAGAGAAGGAGGGAAAAGAGGGAGGGACATGGGAGAATGCTGTTAAAGCAAATGAGGAAGCACTAGCCGAGTTTGAAAGAAAAGCAATACGTTTCATTAGAAACGTAGCGAGAAATTATGGAAGACCTGTGACCGTGGCGTTTTCTGGTGGAAAAGACTCTTTAGTAACCCTTCTACTTGCTGTAAAGGCACTTGGATTAGAAAATCTTAAAGTGTTATTCATAGATACGGGGGTGGAGTTTCCAGAAACTGTCAAGTACACGTATGAGATCGTTGAAAAGTTAGGAGTTAATCTTTTGACAGCTGAGGTTGGGGAGGAGGCATTCTGGGAGCTTGTTGAAATGTTTGGTCCTCCAGGAAGAGATTATAGGATATGCTGTAAACGATGCAAGCTAGGGCCACTAACAAAGCTTATCGAGGAAAACTTTCCAGAAGGATGTGTTACATTTATAGGTCGGAGAAGCTACGAGTCTGAGGCAAGGTTTAGAGAGCCTAAGGTCAGCGTGAACCCCTGGGTTCCAAAGCAAATTTCCGCGTACCCCATAAAGGACTGGACTGCCCTCCACGTCTGGCTCTACATTTTCAGGGAAAAGGCAGATTATAATCCTCTATACGAGATCGGGTTTAACAGGATCGGCTGTTGGCCTTGCCCAGCTAGTAAGGTTTCTGAAATTAGGCTGCTTAAGGAGCGCCATAGAGAACTTTACGATAAGTTAATGTCGGTGCTTGAAACATGGCGGGAAAGGTATGGCTACCCTAAAGAATGGATAAAATACGGTTTTTGGAGGTGGAAGAGGCTACCGAGAGGGCATATTAAGCTGGCGGAGCGGTTAGGGGTGAATGTTCCTGCCGAGAGGCCGGCAGGAGGGGAAAAGATATCTTACAGCGTCGAGGAAGAACGGTGGAATGTGACAGGGGTGCTTAGGGGAAGATTTAACTGTAGCATGGACATGCCCCGAATTAAGAACATTGCGAATGTAATCGGGAAGGTTACCGAGGATAAAAGTGAAATAATAGTGGAAGGAAGGGAAGGGGTTTGCCGCCTCTCTGTAGACGGAACATTTGAAATTCTAGGAGAAAGTAGAGGTAAACTGAAAAGATTAGAGAAGCTTATGTTTCACGTAGTTGTGAGGGCTATGAGGTGTGTGGGTTGCGGTGAGTGCACCTCAGCCTGTAAGAAGGAGGCTATTTTAATTAAATGGGGACTTGCATGGATTATGGAAGATAGGTGTATTCACTGCTCCAAGTGTTTAAAGTCAAGGTGTACGGCGTTTTATGCTAACGCGTAAGCTGGCCTTAGGTTATGTTTGAAACCATTGTTCTTATCTCTTCTATGAGTTCCTTCCTTAATTTCTGGGCGTCCCTTATTTCTAGGGGCTCAGCCTCCTTCGCCACGTTTTTCAACTGAACCACACTTCCCACAGCGCTCACATTGGAAACATCAACCGAGAACTCCACCTCTAACCCCTTAACTACTATTTCAACTTTTGCAGGAGGAAGCGTCAACTTAACGCTTCTTACAATCCCAACTATCCTTGCTGCACCATCAATTACTAATTTCCCTGTAAGTTCTCCTGGAACCATAAGCTCATAAAGCTCAGATTGAATGCCTGAAAGCCCTTCTTGACCAAGGGCTGCAAGTTCCATTTCAATCACCTTTCACCCATTGTGCTGCTTTTTACAGGTAGTGTGGAAATATATAATATTAGATAAGACGGAGGGAACATTGAAGTGTTTTAGTGGAAGAGCCACTAAATAATAATTATAATCAATGTTGAAAAAGGGAAGAAAGAGAATGAGAGATGCTGCTTCAGAAGAGAAATATGTTTTGCACCCTTTAGTTAAGGAGGGGGTTGTTGAGCGTAGAGCCTATCAGGAGGCAATAGTTGCTAAGGCTCTAGAGGGGAACACGCTTGTAATATTACCTACTGGTTTAGGGAAAACCATTATCGCAGCTCTAGTTATTGCACATAGGCTAAGCATGTTTAAGGATGGAGTGGGTGTGGTTCTAGCTCCTACTAGGCCTCTTGTGAGTCAGCATGCAGAAACACTTAGAGGCGTGTTAAACCTACCTGACAGATACATAAGAGTGTGTACTGGAGATGTAACGCCGAGTGAAAGGGAGACCATGTGGAAGGGGAAAGGAGTTGTGGTGGCGACGCCTCAAGTGGTTGAAAATGACGTGATTTCGGGGAGAGCTGACCCTTCAAAGTGGGTTGTCATGGTTTTCGATGAGGCTCACAGGGCTGTAGGCAGGTATCCTTACGTTTTCATAGCAGAGGAATATATGAGGAGAACTGCAAACCCGCTTATTTTAGCCCTCACAGCATCTCCCGGTTCTCAAAAAGGGAAAGTTCTGGAGATATGCAAGAATTTACACATAGTTAATGTTGAGGTTAGAAGTGAACGTAGTCCAGATGTAACCCCTTACATTAAAGGCATTAGAATGGAATGGGTTAATGTTAACCTTCCCATGGAGGTTAAAGGGGTTAGAGAAGTGCTTGAGGAAGCCATTCAGAAACATTTGAATGTGTTAAGAGAGGCAGGCTACGTTCAACGGAGAAAAAAGTGGAGAAGAAAGGATCTTTTGGAGGTTCAAGAGAGACTCTTAAGGATGGAAGAAAAGGGGGAGAGAGAATATGAGTGTATGTCCTCTGTAGCTGCAGCTATACGCTTAAGCTATGCACATGAAATATTAGAGACGCAGGGAATTAGGGCTTTAAAGAAGTATTTTGATTCTTTAGAGGAAAAGTTGAGGATGCGAGGAGGGAGAGGGTTAAAGGCACTCTTGGAGGACCCTCTTATTTGTACTATAAGAGAGAAAATAGCTGAGATGGTTGAGAGGCAGGCTACCCATCCTAAGATTAATACGCTCATTGATGTTCTTAAGAAGCAGCTAAAAGCAAAACCTTTGTCACGGGTGATAGTTTTCACTCAATTTAGAAGTACAGTTGAAGAGATTTTGGACGCATTAAAGCAGCATGACGTTAACGCTGAAAGGTTTGTTGGGCAGTCTAGTAGGGGCGGTGATCCAGGTCTAACACAAAAAATGCAAAAAGAAATCATTGACAGGTTTAGGAGGGGGGAAGTTAATGTTCTAATCGCCACTAGTGTGGCGGAGGAGGGACTTGATGTAAGCGAATGTGACTTGGTTGTATTTTATGACATTGCACCCAGTGCCATAAGATTTGTTCAGAGAAAGGGACGGACGGGCAGGCGTAGACCCGGAAGAGTTGTCTTCCTTATTACTCGGGGGACAAGGGATGAGGCATATTATTGGTCGGTAAGACGGAGGGAAGGAGAGATGCGGGAAGCAATAGGGAACCTTGAAAAAGAGAAGAGAAAGCTGCAGAGAGAAAGGGACCAGCAAGTAACTTTAGAAGAGTACTTCGCTGAAAAAGAAAAACTGACTATTTACGCGGATGTTAGAGAAGGGAGCTCTCCTGTAGTTCAGGAGTTAGCTAGGATGGAAGTTGAAGTCGTTTTAACAAGGCTGGACATAGGAGACTACATTGTTTCAGACAGGGTAGGAATAGAGCGCAAAACAGTAGATGATTTCCTTCGGTCAATAATTGATCAACGCGTTTTCAGACAGCTTACAGAATTGTCGAAAGTTTACGAAATACCTATTTTAATAATAGAAGGAGAGGGGCTTTACGAAAGGAGAGGAATAAGGCCTGAAGCGATCGGGGGGGCTTTAGCAAGTATAGCGCTGGACTTTAAAACACCTGTACTTTGGACGAAGAACGCAAAGGAGACTGCAGAGATAATTAAGGCCTTAGCTCGGAGGGAAAGGGAGGCAGGCAGGCGAAGGATCCGTCTTGGAGTCAAGAAGCCAGGTACAATTAAGGAATTACAGGAATACTTGGTGGCTGCTTTGCCCGGGGTCGACCATGTGCTAGCTAGGAGGCTTCTTCAAAAATTTAGAACCGTTGAAAGGGTGTTTACTGCCAGTGAGAAGGAACTAATTGAGGTCTATGGCGTGGGGGAGAAAAAGGCTAAGAAAATAAGGGAGGTTCTAGAGGCAGAATATATAAAAGAAAAAGATTTAGGTTAACCGTTTTATACGCTCTAGCACTTCCAGCAGGCCAACAGCTACTCTTAATGTTTCCTGTAAGCGGTCCATATCTCTTGCACTTCTAATTTCTTCTTCTATTTCTTTTAATTTATCGTAAATGGTGTTGGCTAAACTAGAGAGCATTAAGCTGCTTAGCTCCGGTGGAGGAGGCTCTCCTTCCCGAACTACAACCACTTGCTTCTCGCAGGTGGGACACCAGATCTTGTCTCCTATCTTAAAGAGAGGTGAACTGCAGACAGGACAAGATTTGGAAAGTAGTGTTGCACCACGCCTAAGCATGTCAACCATTTTTTGTAGGTTCTCGGATTCCAAGGCAATTCACCTAAGGGAAATAGACCCCCTAAAGGAGCCTTGAGGAGAAAAAAGATAGGGCTGTAAATAAACGTTTCCAGTAAAGGTGACAGCTCAGTGTTTCTGTTTGATAGCATAGAGCGGTTGAGGAATTAAGTCTTAGTTTTTAGCTAGTGCCGGCGTAAGGTAAAAATAGGCTGATAGATCAACATTAGAATGGCTACGTTCAAATGCTTAGGTAATTATTTTTAAAAGGATATGTTTTGAGAATTTAAGAGAAAAAACGTGGAGGTTTAGTAGATGAGTGATGCTGCTGAAAAAATGGAACAGGCAATAGCGATACTAAAGCAAATATCAGAAGATAACGCTACGCCAAGAAACATAAGGAGGGCCGCTAACGAGGCAATAGAAGCACTTAAGGAAGACAAGTATACGCCTGCTGTTAAGGCGTCAAACGCCATATCGATCTTAGAAGAGGTGTCACAAGACCCTAATTGCCCCTTGCATAGTAGAACGAAGATATGGAACGCAGTTTCTATTTTGGAAACCGTAAGAGATGAGTAGCATTTCTCGAAGCCGACAGGCGAATCTTCCTTATTTATTAATTCCCTTTCTCTAAGGGAAGGGTCCGAGAAGGTTAGAGGTGGCATAAGTGAAAGAGAACGTGGTCCAAGTAAGGGTTCGAGGGATATATTCGACTGCACTCTGTAAGCTTTTTCTAGATCATGGATTCACAATAACTCAAGCATCATCGGTTCTAGCTGAAAGATTAAACATTGAAAAGACCATGTACCCTCCAAACGTTGAAGTCTATGATACTAAGAACAGGCAAGGGGTCGTGGTAGTTGGAGAAAGGGAGCCGCTAGAAAAAACACTTAATGCCATTAGAGAAGAAGTAGAGGATGTGGTGACAAGGAGGCCAAGCGTTAACCTTAATGCAATATACATGGGTCGCATAATAAGGAAGTTTAACGGAAAAGCGATTGCAGATATTGGACACATGAGGATCATTGTAACTCCACCATTTGCAGATGAAGGAAAAGTACAACTCTTAAGAATATCTGAAGTGGATCCTAAACCTATTGCATCCGGGGAGATATCCATCGCTGGAAAGTACGTAGTTCTAACCACCAACAACCAAATTGGTGTAAGCAATAAGATTAAAAGCAAGGATGTAAGGAAGATCCTGTACCACTTTGGAGAAAAAATGAAGCCGGTAAACATGGGCATTATTTTCAGAACCGCAGCAGGAAGCGTCGACCTCGCCCTGGTCTCCGAAGAAATAGAAAAAATAAGTAAAGAAATGGAGGAAGTTATTAATATCTCAGCAAGTTTGGAGGAGCCAACCTTAGTTAGGGAAGGAGAGGCTGTTGTCGTCACCGAGTTCCCTGCAAGCGCCAAG
Source organism: Candidatus Freyrarchaeum guaymasense (assembly GCA_030587405.1). The sequence goes on from JAUQZD010000043.1 coordinate 33,649, forward strand.
AGAGCCCTCGATGACGTAAGAAAGAGCGTGGTTCCAACCGTTAAAGGACACCACTTTTACAAGGCTTCAGGGGATAACATAGCCTGTCTTGTTGACTTTGCAGAAGAGATTTTATCGAGGCATCCGGAGCTACACGGTGAAATCAGTAGCACTCTAGAAAGGAAGGTGCTAGAAAAGAACATTAGAAACGGAAACGAAGTTAAAATTGAGCATGTTAAACCTAATGGTAAAATAATTTACCTTTACGGGAGGGTTGCTCAAGCAAAACTTCCCCAAGGCGAGATAGTTATTAGGAGGACGTTTAGAGGTAAAGGTTACTATGATGGGTTAAACGTACCGAAGGATCCAGGAGACCATGGAGTTACAATAATAATGCCAGAAGAATGGTTCTTCAAAACAGAATACTATTCTAAGGATGGAACGTTTAAGGGAGCATTCTATAATATTAACACGCCCATAGAAGTCTACCCTCACAAAATACGTTACATAGACTTGGAGATAGATGTGGTGGAGTGGCCTGACGGAACGGTGAGAGTTATAGATCAAAGCACCTTAGAGGAGGCATATATTAAGGGATACATACCCAGAAAACTTAAGGAAAAAGCAGAAAAAGTGGCAGAAAGGATAATGAATGAAATAGTAAATCGGAGACGTATGGAAAAATAAAAAAATTTTTGAAGGGGTTGCTTCATGATAATTTTAGAGTGCGGGGGTGCCCGAGTCTGGTCAAAGCTATTCAAGAAGCGGCTTAAGGGGGCAGGCTCAGGACCTGCTGGCGTAGGCGCTTAGGCGGCGTATGCCTGCGTGGGTTCACTTCGGGCCCATAAATCCCATCCCCCGCACCAAATTGATATGAAATTCTAAAAAATTCTAAAAAAGAAGGCGTATATTGTCTAAAACATTCCTCTAATTTTTCTTATTTTTAAGAAATTTAGAAATTTTTTTAAGAGTCGTACAGGAGATACTTTAGAGAGGGGTTCCTGATGAGGTTAGAGTACTTCAGAACGCTAATTGAGGTGGTGAGGCGAGGAGGATTTTTAAAGGCTGCTAGAGGACTTGGTGTAACGCAGGCTACTGTAAGTAATCACATAGCAGCTCTGGAGAAATTTTTCGGAGTTGAACTTTTCGATAGGACGAAGCGAACTGTTAGTCTAACTAAGGAAGGAGAGATCCTGCTGGAAAAAGCCAAAGAAATTCTGAGGATTGTGAATGAAGCCAAGGAGGAACTAAAAAAAGTAAGTGAGGAAGAAGAGGGGACCATAAGGGTAGCGGCAAGCACTATTCCAGGAGAACACGTCTTACCGGGATTAATAGCGCAGTTTAAGAGGGAACACCCAAAGGTAAGTTTTGAAGTAAAAATTATGGATACAGGCACTGCATTAGAAGCCTTACTCCAAGGTGAAGCAGACTTGGCTGCAGTGGGAAGTTTAATGGGAAGAAGTACTAGAGAATTAGACGCTCTTCCCATTGGAAAGGAAAAATTGATTTTCATCTGTCCTGTTGAACATGAGTTAACTAGAAAGGAGGTGGTGACCCTTGACGATTGCTTGGCGTTTCCGTTCGTTTTTAGAGGAGTTAACTCGGGAACGCGAGCAGAAGTGGAGAAAAAATTTAAAGAAATAGGGGCTCCAGTCGAGAAGGTTAACATTTCACTTGAAGTAGGTAGTACAGAGGCGGTTATGACGGCTGTGTCGGAGGGGTTAGGGATAAGCGTTGTTTCCGAGATTGCTGCAAGGAAGGCGGAGGCAGCAGGACTCATAAAAATCCTTAACGTCAAGGGATGGGATGCTGAACGTACGCTTTACCTTGTTAGAGATAAAAGCAAAAGGCCAACGCGAGGAGTTAAACTATTCTGGAATTTCTTGTCAAAATAGCAGGGGGGAGTTGATAGAGGTTACGATAGGAGGAGCCTTATTAGCAGGCGGGGGATTTCTGAAAACTTTTTCACAACCACAAAGCGTCCTTTCCCAGCTTTTGCAATCTTCTTACATGCTTCTAATCCATACTTGGCAATTTTTCCCTTACTTGGAGTTGCTATCACATGTAAGAGGGGGAACTTGGCAGCTACCAGTGTTGGGTCGCCTCCCACGTTCCACTCCCCGTCGGTTATTAGAATGCCCCACCGTTTCCCGCTGCGCTTCACCTTAGAAAGCTCCTTTAACCCCTTAGATAATCCATCGCTCATATTCGAGTAACCAAGAGCTTTTATGTCTAAGATCTCCTCCACCACTCTCCCAATATCCTTTCGTTCATTCATGGCTTTAAGTATGAATGCCCTCGTACTAAAACCTATCACAGCGTAATTTTCGCTTCGCATGTGGTAGGCCAGAACAGCCGTTGAAAGTGCAGCGTTAAATAGCTTCTCCTCGGTCATGCTCCCACTAGAGTCGAAAATAAGCACTCCAGATTTCGCCTGCGAACGCCTTTCCAATCCTACAATGTCTTCATAGGAAACATACCCTTTCTCCAAAAGAAAGTCTATTGTTGCTTCCTCATCAAACTCCATTAAGCCAGGGTAGTAAGGCACTTTTTTACGGAGAGGCCCCTTAAGGCCACGGCCACTAATCCTTAGGGAGGATTTAAGAATAGCCATTTTCGCAAGCCTTTTAAAAATGCGTTTATATTTTGGATTAAGGTTTCCCCGTAATAGCAAGTATATTTCAACTGGACTCTGCACTTCACCGTAGGAGATGCGTCTAGCAACGAGGAGTGCGGCATCGGGGCTAGAGAGAGCATCGGCCACGGCAACCTTGTTAACCCTTGACAGGCCCTTTATCGCAGTGAGGTTGCTGCATTTCAAAGCCAGCTCCGCAGCGTTTTTTATGGAAACGTAATCCATGTTCCTTGCTAAGTCAGTATACACGTAAAGGGGGGCTTCACCTAAGGAAATTTCTTCTAGGAGGAGGTCTAGACGTGAAGGAAGCGTTGCACGCGGAAGTTCATCGGAGGCGGCAGCCGCCCCCTCCCTTACATAAAACCCTCAAAACATTCATCAACTATTTCCTTTATGACTTCCTCAACTGTTTTGTCAACTCCGTCCTCTAGCTCAACACGTGTTCCAAGGGACATTATGGCGACTTGAGTCCAGAGTTCACGTATGTTAGTCTTAGACCCATCATAATGAGATATGAGACGCACCATGTCAATTGCTCCTCTAACCGATGCCCCCCTACGTAGGTCCTCGTGAATGCGCGTAGCCCTAACTATTTTCACAGCTAAGCTAATCTTCTCTGGATCAGAACATCCTGACTTAAGGGCTACGATCTTTCTCTCTTCCTCCTCGCTTTGATAATCGAGGCGTATCCAGCAAAACCTGTCTCTCAAAGCTTCTCCTAGAGCCGTTACTCCTACATGTTCAAGAGGATTTTGCGTGGCAATGATGAAGAAGCCGGGCTTAGCTACGATCTCGCCTATTTTAGGAATCCCCAGTCTACCTTCGTCCATAACCGGTAAAAGCACATTCTGAGTTGATTCGCTTAATCTATTTATCTCGTTTATGAATAAAATTCCCCCTTCAAGCATTGCAAGTGTGAGAGGGCCCGGAACAAAAGCATCCTTCGTATAGCCGTACTTTAGAACGGCAGGAGGATCAAACCACCCAGTTAGTTTTGCCTCTGTGTAGCGTTCGTCACCATCTACGCGGAAAATCGGCTGGTTAAAGTATTTTGCAATGGCATCCGCTAGGGTGGTCTTACCGACACCAACCTCCCCCTCTATTAGCAGGTGGCGCTCCGCTAACTTCGCAGCTAAAGCTTTCTTTAACTCCTCTAACCTGCCGACGATGTTGAAACGAGACTGTATCTCGCGAGCCATTTCATCTATGGACTTCATGGAAGACCCCCGTTTAACACATTTTGCAAGGTGCTTTTCAACGTTTGCCTAACGCAATCAGAAGGAGGTTATGCTAAGTCGGCTATATCAACGCCGCACTCGCTTATCCTATCCAACATGTCAACTACAGTACTCACTGGAAGCGAAATCTTTACAGGTTGCCCCACGAGGGTCTTATAGGCTTCTTCAACAGCCTGATCTCTCTTAGGCTTCATATTAATAGTCTTTGCAGCGAGCACGCTATCCTTTCTGACAAGTGCCTCGATAGCATTAGAGTGCATTTCATGTGCTATACGATTTATACGGGTGATGCTATCTAAAACGCTTTCAGGTATGTCAACATCTAAAAGCAGTCTGGTTTGCTCTGCTATTTTAACGGCGTAATCAGCCATAGTCTCTATGCTCTTGACAGCAACCCGGTAGTCCAAGCATTCTATAGGGGTAACACCAATCTTCTCGGCTAAACGAGGATCCACTATTGCAGAACGAAGCTGGCGTACAATTAAGAAGTATAACCTGTCAACGTCTTCATCCCGAACCACCACATTTTCAGCAAGGCTAAGATCCTTATCTTTGACCGCTGCCACAGCGTCATCCTGCATCTTCGCCGCTATAAGATACGTCCGTTTTATTGTACGTCTCAGCGGAACAGCAGACGGTGAAAGAAGACATTGCAAGGTGATCTCTTTAGCGCTTTCCTCAACTATTTCAACGCCTACAAGCTGTTGCAAGGACCGCTTAATAGCTTCCCTTTGATCGGGAGTAATACCCGTTTTCGACCTGATCCTTATTATATCATATCCGTAAAGGAAGTTGGCTGTTATTTCCCTCGTGAAGTTTTCACCTACATCTATGATAGCCGTTTTAAGTTCTTCTTTCTCAGAGTAGCGAGGGTCCACTATAAGAGAGCCGTCACCACGCTCTATAATGGCTACAAGGTCGCCCTGCTTCAAACCCAAACGCTTAATCCAGTTCTTAGGAAGACTAAGCAAGTACGTACTACCACCTGTTTTTTGAAGTTTTCGAACTTCTATTTTCGACATAAAATAACCTCCTTTTTTTAGGGATCATGAAAGCAACCTAAATATCAGAAGGATAATGATTATAGACAATATATATTTTTTATGCATGACAAAAAACACGGTGTTTTCTCAGAACATATTGAAAAAAGAAAATTATTAAGAAGAAAATATCTAATTTCTTAACCTTTACTTGGAAATCGCCGGAAATCGCCAAATCAATAAATTAGTAGGAAGTAAAAGTATCCAAGAGATACCTGTCAGCGAACTAGTTACGAAGAGGGAAACGCCTCTATAACACGTAAAAACTTAAAGATAAGGAAGAGTATAGGAACTTGAGGCGGGAACTTGACAGAAGTAGCCTACACCGCGAAGAAGACAATTAAAGACATTTTAGCAGCAGGAGTGCAGCTCACTCCAGAAGCACTGAAAATAATTCTTTCGTTAAAAAACCCCGCCGTGGTATTAGAAATAGTGGAGGAGGCAAAAAAAGCTAGTGAGGCGGTTGTCCTAACAAGGAGAGACGTGGAGGAAATAATCAGGAATAAAAAAAGTAGTGTTGAAGGCTTTAACGTGCAAGTAGGCAGGAAGGAGAGGGGGGGCATTGCATCCCCGGTGATCCAAAGCGTCCTTGAGTCAGAACCAAACATTACCGCTAAAGACGTAGAGGAGGACTTTCAAGTCATCTTAGATCCCACATCTAGGATAGGGTCGAACGGAACCTTAGACGACTTCATAAAGTATTTCAGAGATAGGTATATGCGCCTTTCAAACATTTTCTTAAGAAGGGGAGACATAAAAAGGTTCTACAAAATATCAGAAATAGACGGAATTAAAGAGGGGCAAATAATAGGGATGGTAAGGGAAATTTCAAAGACGCGCAGCGGAGCAGTAATCTTAGAGTTAGAAGATTTAGAAGCATCCATCAAAGTGATGATTCCAGAAGATATTGCCGGTAAAGCCAGAAACCTGATGCTGGACCAAGTGGTCTGCATAGAGGGAAAAAGTAATGGAAACCTATTCATAGCGAATAACATTCTCTGGCCTGACGTGCCCTTTAACCATAAACCAAGGAGGGCAGAAGACCCTGTGCTGGCAGTTTTCATATCGGACACACACGTTGGAAGCAGAGAGTTTCTGGAAAAACCATTCAGAAAGTTCCTAGAGTGGCTGCAAGGAGACAGAGGCGATGAAAAAACAAGAGAACTAGCCAAACGAGTTAAATACCTAATTATAGCAGGAGACATTGTCGACGGAGTCGGAGTATATCCTGGACAGGAGGAAGACCTCATCATCGACGAACTCTACACTCAGTACGAAGCCACAGCCAGGTATCTTGAAGATGTACCAGACTACATAAAAATAATAGCAATACCAGGAGGGCATGATGCAACAAGGCAAGCACTCCCCCAGCCGGCAATACCCAAAGAGTACGGTGAACCCCTATACGAAATAGGAGTAGAAATACTCGGAAACCCGGCGCACTTCAGGATCCATGGAGTAGAAGTCTTAGCTTTTCACGGAGATTCCTTAAATGACGTCCTAATAGCACTTTCAATAGAGCAGAGCCAACCCCAGAAAGCAATGGTAGAACTTCTCAGAGGAAGGCACCTAGCTCCAATCTACGGATCAACGCCAATAGCACCCGAACCAGTAGACTTCTTAGTAATAGAAAAAATCCCCGACATACTTCACTGCGGGCACCTCCATGTTAACGGACAGGAAAACTACAGGGGAATAACGGTAATAAACTCAGGGACGTTCCAGGCACAAACGAGCTACCAGAAATCCATGGGGTTAACGCCGACGCCGGGTAAGCCATACATTGTAAACTTGCAAAACTTAAAAGTAACCCAGTTAGAGTTCGCCTAGAAGCGTAACCCATCATCTAGGGCAAGCTTCCTTATCATAGGATCCTCGTCCAGAACATCTCTAATTTGGCTTACAGGAACGTTAATCTTCACCTCCTTCGACAGGCCGTGCCGTCCCCTGCTCTTAAGATGGGCTGAAACCACACCAAGCATGTCAAGCTCGTTTATAAGCCCACTAATCCTCCTCTGGGTTAACGGCTCAACATGAAGATACCTGCAAACATCCAAATAGTAATTGTAAATGTCCCCCGTCCTAGCGCGCCCTTTCCCCTGCTTAGTTAAGGCAAAAATGGTGTAAAGAACCAGCTTAGAATGCATGGGCAGCGTCCTCAAAGCCTCCGTCACATGGTCACGCTCAATCACTCGCTGGGCAGCTCTAACATGATCCTCCGTAACCTTCTCCGCTCCTTCACGCTCAGCAAGCTCCCCTGCAACCCTCAACAAGTCTAACGCCCGACGGGCGTCGCCATGCTCCTTAGCAGCTATAGCAGCGCAAAGATTTATAACGCTATCTTCCAAGACTCCATCCCTGAAAGCCAGGCGGGCACGTTGCCAAAGAATGTCCTTAAGCTCAGATGCAGTATATGGGGGGAAAACCAGCTCTTCTTCTCCTAGGCTACTCAGCACCCTAGGATCAAGACTATCCTTAAACGTCAAGTCGTTAGTAATACCTATTATGCTAACACGTGCTTGCTTAAGCACGGTATGATTCATCCTAGTAAGGTCGTAGAGCACGTTGCTGCCATCCCTCTCAACCAACCGCTCAACCTCGTCGAGAACTATAAACATTAACACGTCCCTGCTGTCAAGAGCACCCTTAAACCTGCTGTAAACTTCATCGGTAGGCAACCCAGTAAACGGAACCTCAACCCCCAGATACGAGCAAAGCCTAGCCAAAACACGGTAATTAGTATTAACGATCCTACAGTTAAGGTAAGCAGGCACGGGCTCCGGCACCCCAAGTTCACGGCACTTCATAACTAAATGCTTAAGAACGTACCTCACGACGGCAGTTTTACCCGTACCCGTCTTCCCATAAATAAAAACGTTCGAAGGCGTACCCCCCTTAAGCGCAGACGCCAAAATGAGACCTACCTTCTCGATTTGCTCATCCCTATGAGGTAACTTGTCAGGAACATACGTGTGGCTCAAGACATCACGATTCTTGAAAATCTTGGTCGAAAGGAACCTCTCAAAAACAGCCTCAAGGGAACGGTCACTCAACTCAACCACCACCCTCCCTTAGCTCCAGTGGAAACAGAGGTACATAAGCGTTACGGACGGGCAAATATATCCATTAGTATTACAGCGAGAACATGGACCAGAGCGCAGCTACGGGAGAAGTTGAAGAAGCTCGCTAAACCTAGAGGTCTTAAACCGGGAGCTATCCTTAACCCGGTAATAATACTGTTTCTTCGTCCCCCTACGCTCCAAGCAACCCTCACCACTATAAAGCCTCGCCAAATAAGTGGAGATAACACTCAGAGAAGTATCCCCAAAAACCCGGGTGAACTGCTCATAAACATCATTAGAAGTAAACCACCCATACTGGAAGTACTTCAGCAAAATGAGCTCAACCTTATCCTTCATCGACAGATTATCAGGGTCAGGATACAATTCAAGCTCAGAACCACCCTCTAACACCTTACCCTCAGACAGCTTCTCAGAAAGCTCCTCAACCAAGGATGCCGCCAGCTGGGGGGAAACGTCGCCTTCAAGAGTCAGAACAGCCTTCCTATTACGTTCAGTATCGACTATCTCGATCTTGTAGCGTTTCGCCCCCAACTGGCACACCATCCACTGGAAATCAAGGTGAGTTAGATCTTCTATTTGGCAGTATATATGTTTATCTATTACTCCGAGAACGTGAAGCAAGAAAGGCAGGCAGAGAAGCGAACCACTAGCAAACCTAAGACAAAATGCAACACCCGTCAGCAACAACTCAAGACCCAAAACAACTCAAAGGCCTCCTAAAACAACCCAAACACTCAGAAAGTTAACGCAGACCCCTCTTAAAAGAGAAAAAGAGAGAAAAAGACTGCCAAATGGAAGCAAGAAAACTATACTGCAAATGTAACATGAAACTGTGAACTTGTTAACCTAATAACGTGCCTGTCCAGCAAAGAAATAAAAGGAAAATAAAAGGTCTTATTTATGAAAAGAGGAAAATAAAAACATGTTAACAATAAAATAGGTTAAAAAATGGAAGTTTGACGAAAAAGAATAATTTTCTCCATTGATATTAAGAATAGACGTTAACAGAACGTGTTAACAACGGAAAGCAAGGAAAAGATCATCCAGATTTTACCTCCACTTGAAGCAAAGGGGTTACATTTTAACTAGGAAAATCACCTTATAAACGGCAAAGAACTAGTGTTTTTTTGGGGGGGAAGGCGTTCTTCACATGATGTTAACGTGTTAACATGTCGAGATGATTTTGAAAACACAAGTATACTTTAAAGAGAAAGTGGAAAGGGAACGGATGGTGAAAACATTGAGAATATACGTTTACGACGTTAGGCCTGGAATGGCTAATGACCCTCGAAGGGTGAAGTTTTCTAAGGAGCTCTTCGGGTACAGCTATAAGTGGAGAAAAGGGAAGGACAAGAGAACCGTAATGAAGTATAAGTCAGGTCTTATAGATCTAGACGGGTGTGAAAGAGCAGGGGATAGCGCTATACTGGTTCCCGATGAGCATGTTGAAGAGTTTAATAGTTTATTTAGAAAGTATAATGACGTGATTAGGTGTCGAGTTTTCGTAGTTGAGAGGGAGGAAGTGATTTATTAGAACTTGTGTTCTAATTTCTAATAATCAATGAAAGGCAAGCAACTCAAACACCCCTCTATTTCAACTGGAAGAAGTAAACTCCTTTAGGAGTATAAATAATAAACTTTTAGAATAAAACTCCTCCCCCAATAATAAATGGAGGAAGAATTATATAAATTTTTGCTGTAAAAGATTACACTACGTTTTTTCTTTTACAAACTCCCATATTTTTTCCAGTTGAAATGAGGGGGTCTTCGTTAGAACTGTGAATTCGCTTCTTGATGTCCGATATCAATGTCAGATGTCGCTATTCTAACATGATTTCAGGTAAAGGTTTATAGGTCTCTCCCTGGATATTCTAATTTGACAGGTGGTTGGAGTGAGTGAAATTGATGAACTCGCAAAGGCCCTTGTAGAGGGCAATCATAAAAGGGCTCTTAGTGTAATTAGGGCTGTCTTGGAGGAGTCTAAGTTTAAGGATGAATGGGTTAAGCTCGCCTGGCGTGGATGGCTAGTGGGGCTTGAAAAGTTTAATTCTCTTTCTTTGATTGTTAGGTTATTGAATGGTGTTTCACCTGAGGATGTTAAGCGTTACATTAGTTACTTCGAATCTCTGTCTCGTACTGTTGCTGGAAACGTTCCTTCTAAAGTTGGCTTTGCTAAAGGCTACTTGAAGGTTTGGATCAACCTTTTGAACTCTTATGTTTCTTTTAAGCGTGATAAGTCGTCTTAGAACATATGTTCTAAAGACTGTCTCTTACATGGAATATTGTTTTGGGAATGCGGAGGTATGCTGCCTGTATTTCTTATATTTATCCTTTTCTCCTTCGTGGATTTTTTCCTTTCCTCTCTTTCAGGGTATACTTTTTTGTAAACCTTCCTTTCTTGCTGCTTTCTTCCCTTGGGTTTCTTGATGTTTTTGCTGGATCCTCCTTCCTCTGCTTATGGCCACGTGCTGCCTGGTTGGTGTTGTCCTCGTGTTACATGTATATTACAATGCTTTTTCTTTTGGCTTTCTGTTTCTGATTTTTGAGTTTGATTTCAGGTATCTGGTATCTGTGTTGGGTATCCGTGTTAGATATCGTTTGCTGATATCGTTAGGTGGTGGTTGGGGTGGAGAATGTTGGTGCGGTGGGTCGACTTTACCCTTCTGTGGCCGAGGTGCGTAACTCGTACTATGCTCTTTTTGGATGGCGTTGGAATCCGTTTTCTAGTGTTCGGCTGAGTGACCCTGAGCTTTTCGTGGCGCCTTACGATGTTGTGCTGGAGATCGATGACTACATTAAGGCTAGGGAGCGGCATATTTTGATAACTAGCAAGTCTCCTGGAATGGGTAAGACTACTCTTTTGGAGTTGATTTATGGTGACCTTCTGGAGCTTTCTAGGCGAGGTGACCCTGAGTACATGTTTTTCCCTGTTATGGTGAGTCAGAGTAAGCTTTACGTTAGGCAGATGGCTGAGGTTTTGGCTAGGAAGCTGAGGGTTCCTTACCCGCGTTCAGCCAATGCGGAGGACATTTACACCTTGATAAAGTATGATATTATGCTTCGTTACCTTTTGAGCAGGCATTTGACTTTGATTTTCATAGATGACTTTGGGGAGAATGATGTTGAGGTTTTCATTAAGGTTAAGGAAGTTGGGGATTTGACGTTGAAGGATGCTAAAAGGTTTGTTTTGGAGGAAGAGGACGAGTTTAAACGTTTCCTTAAGCTTAAAGGCTTGAAGCTTAGCGGCGAGGAACTGGCTAAGGTGAGGCGGATTGCTGAGGAGGGTGACGAAGACCAGATGATTTGCATGCTTATTTTGACCGGCACTAAGACTCATGTTATTGGCCTGAGGGAGGGGGTCCCTCACTTGTATGACAGGTGCTGGGAGGTGGAGCTTGAACCGCTGAGCGATGAGGGTGTTCGGGAGTTCATTGGTAGGCGGCTTTATTGGGCAAGTGGCAGGCTTAAGGAGTTCGACGAGTCTAATTTTGAAATTTACCCTTTCAAGGATGATGCTGTGCCTCTCCTGAGACGCAAGTCTAAGGGTGTTGGGCGAAGCCTCCGATTACTTTGTAATCAAGCGGTCTTCGTGGCTGCAAACCGTTTCAAGGATGGTGGAAGCCCGGAGATTGGGCGGGGTATTGTGGAGGTACTTCCGGATATTGAGGACGTTTCGGAGTAATTTGAAATCGACATCTGATATCGAAATCTTGTGTTAAATGCTGGTGAGAAGATGACGCGGCTGGTTAACATAGCGAAGAAGGTTAGGGAGCAAGAGCGTTCTAAGAATGATTTCTCCTCTCCTACTTCCTCCCTCTCTTCCTCTGAAGGCTTCAGAGTTGCGGCTGCCCCCTCTCTAAGCCATGAGGCCTCCTCTCTTCCCTTAGATTCCTCTCAGGATGCGGGTTTTACTCCTATTCAAACTCCGGTTCGCATCGTGGAAAAGATTGTTTATGTTAGAAAGGATCCGAAGACGCGGCTGGATCAGAACTTTAATGTTCGAATGCCTGGCAGCTTTCTCCTGCTTTTGAAGAGGCGATTTGGTGAGAGAGGTGCTACTGTTTTCTGTAGGCTTGCAATTTTAGAGAAAATGAGGGGTGTTTTTGATGAATCCGAGTTGAAGGACATCGGTTTCTTTCAGCTTTTAGAGGAGCAGTATGCGTTGTTCGAGAAGGCTAAGAGTAGGAGAGGTTGATGTTGAGGCGTCCGGAAGCCGAGTTGGACAGCATTAAAAGTGCATTGCAAAGCGTTTTTAGTGACCCTGTGGTGTCGCGGCTGCTTGCATCATCTAACCTGACCAAGATTCAGTTTGAAACGTTAATGATACATTTCTTGCTTGACGAGAATTTTGGTAGGCAGGTACGCTACTCTCTTAAGGGGCTTATGAGGTCTTCCAGGTTTCCTAGAGGTGGGCGGAAACCGAAGTTTTCTCGGGGTGTCAGTAAGGGAGCTTTTAGACGTGTGCTGGGTCAGGCTTGCAGGAACGTTATCAAGTCGATTTACACGCTTGTTCTTTTAGGCTATGTGGGCCTTCTCGATACGCCGAACCTGTTTCCATACCTTGAACTTTCGAACATAGTTTCCAGTTACCGTGAGCAGTTGGAGCGTGGAGACTTGCCTTTACACTTGAGGAAGTTGGAGGAAAGTTTGGTTAAAATGATTGAGCAGTACGCGGAGCCTTTCAGACTGGTGAGCGCCATCTAGCTTTCCATTGTTTTGCATGCTGCTACTATGGCTTGCCCTATGCTTACTCCTGCGTCTCCTGGTGGTATTTCTGAGTGTTGAAGGAAAACTAGGTTGTTTTCCTCGACGTAACGTTTAATTGTTTTCGTTATGGCTTCATTGTATGCTACGCCTCCCGTGAACCCTACGTACTTCACCCCTCTTTCTTGAGCTGCTTCTACGGCCATTTGCGCTAGTCCTAACGCTACTGCATGCTGGGCTGACGCAGCTAAGTCTTCAACCTTATGGCTTCCTTTAGCGTTCAGGACTTCTAATAGTATCTGTGTAGTATCTAAAACCTGTCTTCCATTCATTACGTATACTTCGGGTTTTATCTTGAGGGCTGGCTTCCCTCTTGTGGCTGCTGCCTCCAGTCTCATCGCTGGCTCTCCCTGATACGTTTTTTCCATGCATATCTTTAGGAGGGCTGCTACGGCGTCTAAAACCCGTCCAGTACTTGTCGTCAGGGGTGCTCTTCCACTCCTGAGCGTTTTTAAGATTAGTTCTACCTCTGTTTCCCCATACTTAAACCCTTCGATGTACTCTGACGTCAACATGTTTCTTAACTCATCTTCTGAGAGTGCTCGACTGAGAATTGCCGCCATCATCCTAGCCGGGTACTTGACTGCTAGGTCTCCTCCTGGCATGAGCTGTGGCGCTAAGTGTCCAAGTCTTTCAATTGAATTGTAGTCTACCAGCAAAACTTCTCCCCCCCAAACTGTTCCATCGGTACCATAGCCTACACCATCGCTTGCGATACATATTATCTGTTCGTGCACTTTGTTTTCAGCCATTAGGGCTGCTGCATGGGCGTGGTGATGCTGAACTTTTATGACGCGAACCCTCCATTTTTCACCGTATTCTTCCGCTATCCTCGTGGTTATGAACTGAGGGTGAAGGTCGCATGCTACGGCTTCCGGCTTCACATTAAATATTTTCAATAGATGATTGATGGTGTTTTCATGGAACTCTACTACGTCGAGGTCTCCTGAAATGTCCCCTATGTGTTGGCTGGCGAAGCACCTGTTCCCTTTCATGACTGTTACTGTTACCGATAGCTCCGGACCTACCGCTAGAATTCCTTTCCCCTTGTATGGGATCTCCGTATCTATGGGTTCTGGGACATATCCTCTTGACCTGCGTATTATCTTGGTTTTTCCGTCGACGAATCTTACTACGGAGTCGTCGCACCTTTGATATATTACTCGGTTGTGGATTAAGAGGTAGTCTGCCAGCCGGGTTAAATGTGAGAAAATTTCTTTGTTGCTTGCAGCTATCGGCTTCCCTGAAACGTTTCCACTTGTCATGATGACTGCAGGGTCCGATATTTGGCGTAAAAGCAGAATGTGGATACCTGAGTATGGCAGCATTACGCCTATGTTGTGCAGCCCGGGGCTGATCCACTTTGAGAGGGGGAACTCGTCCCTTTTCTTGAGGAGAACTATGGGCCTCCTGAAAGATGTTAAAAGCTTCTCCTCCTCTTTGGTGACTTCTGCGTACTCCTTAACTTTTTCAATGTTGGGAGACATGACCGCGAAGGGCTTATACCTCCTATCTCTTTTCCTTTGTCGTAGCCTTAAGATGCAGTCGTCATCTGTGGTGAGGGCTGCTATGTGGCTTCCGCCAATACCCTTTATCGCCACTATGAATCCTTCATTTATCAGTTTGGCTGCTTCTGCTATTGGGTCCTTACACTCTATGATTTCCCCATTTACATTATGAATGCTCATCGTAGGGCCGCAGAGGGGGCAGCATATTCCCTGGGCGTGATACCTTCTATCTAACGGGTTTTCATACTCCTCTCTGCAGTAGGAGCATAGCGGGAACTCTCTCATGGTTGTTAACTCTCTATCGTATGGCAGCGCTATTATTGATGTGTACCTTGGACCACAGTCGGCACAGCATGTGAATGGGTAATTGTAGTGCCTATCCTCAGGGTTTAAAATTTCCTCAGCGCACTTATCACATATCGCCACGTCTGGTGGTATGTAGGATCCTTCAAGGATCTTCTTTTTGCTACTTTTCCTTATGGTGAAGGATGAAAATTCTCCTTTATACCTCTCCCACTTCACATCTATTTTCTCGAACCGTGCTAACGGCGGCTTCTCCCTCCTCAGGTCCATGAGAAATTTCTTTATGGCTTCTTCCTCGCCTTCAACTACTATTTTAACCCCTGCATCTCCTAGGTTTAGGACGTATCCTGTAAGCTTGTTTTTAACTGCTATGCGGTATACAAAAGGGCGCATTCCAACTCCTTGGACGATGCCGCCGCACAGAATCTTGCATCTTTTTTTCACGCTGAGCCCTTCCAGCCTTTCTCCGTTCAACTTAACAGCACCTTATAGTTCTATATATTTGCTTCTTGTTTAGAATGTAAACAGAAACCGTTAAGGAACTAGAAAAGTTAAAAAACGTTTTTTCTGATAGAAATTACTCTGAAGCATTTTCGAGCGTGGAGGGAGGTCCTCTACTTAGAGGTGGGGCTTTTAATGTTTTATCTGCCTTCTCCTGAAGATCTAAGGCAGGCGAGAAAGCGTTTAGGGTTAACCCAGGAAGAGCTCGCAAGGCGGGCTGGTGTAAGCCAGTCGTTGATAGCTAGAATCGAGTCTGGCTCCGTTGACCCGCGCCTTTCAACGCTTAGGAAGATTGTTGCGGCGATGAGTGAGTATGAGAAAAAGCAGGTTACCGCTGGGGAGGTAATGTTCTCCCCGGTGATATCTATTTCCCCTGATGCCTCCGTTAAGGACGCTATTGAGCTCATGAGGAAAAACGGTATCTCCCAAATGCCAGTCATAGAGAATGGCCGCTTAATAGGTAGCATTAATGAGGGAACAATAATGAAATACCTGTCAGAAGGATGCGATGTTTTCGAAAAAAGAGTTAAGGACGTAATGGAGGATAGCTTCCCAGTGGTAAGTCCATCCACGAGCGTAGAGGTTGTACGTCATCTTATAATGAGCGGCAATCCGGCAGTGCTAGTAGTGGATAAAGGAAAGGTTGTTGGAATAATAACTAAGATAGACTTAATATCTGCATATAAACGCTAGTACTGCGGGTAAAGAGTTGCATGGAAGAGAAGGGAAAACACTAAATGCAACATTGATTTTAAGGACGCACTTCACCTCAAAAAATAAAAATACTTCTTCTAAATTAGAGAAAATATAGAGTGGACAGAGCGCCCGGGTCGCCTAGAGCTGGGGAGTGGGTAATGGTAGGGCGGTGGAGCCTCTAAGGCGCCGAAGCTCGAGATCTTGTGGGAACATGGGGGCAAGAAACCCACTGGCGGAGGCGTTTCCCGCCGCACTCCCCGCCGCGTGTGTTCGAAAAGGTCTTCCTCGGGAATCACACCCCGGGCGCCACATCTCCCTGCTTTCCTGTTGATTTTCCTCTCTTACTGTATTAGCATTCTTCCTACTTTCCTTGTTTTTCGTCGCGCCAGGTTCTTCCAACATGCTGAAAATGAGAAAAAGGAGTTTAAAATAATGGGAGTAAGGGTTAAGGCTGGAGAGGATAATTAGGGAATAGGTGGTTGTTGGGGGGCTAGCCTAGAATATAGCCTAGCTTCCTTACAAGCTCTCTTCTCTCCTTCCTTTGCTCTTCGTTTTCTATGTTTGTGACACTATTTCCGTCGACTGCTCCTAGGATTGCTCTTCCCAGAGGTGTTTCTGCGATTATCAGTTGGACTGGGTTTGCTGTGGCGACTATTACGTTGCATATTCCTGGCACGTTCTTCAGAGCGTTAAGTACATTGATTGGAAATGCTTCTTTCATAAGTATTACGTAGGCGTGGGATGCTCCTATTGCTAATGCGTTTTTCGCAGCTAGCTCCTTTAGTCTTTCATCGTTACCGTTAACTCTTACTAGGCGTGGGGCTGCCTCGTTCATCGCAACTCCACATTTTATTCCTGGTACTGCGGCTAATAGCTCCCTGAATATGTTGTCGCAGGTGTAAACGGTGAAGTTCGCCATCCCGCAGATAAACTGGTCGTCCTTTTCCTTCTCTACATTAACGACTATTATTTTGACTTCAGAGCTCAATATCTTCCCCTCTCATTAGAGTTGTAAGATGTTTTTCGCTTCTCTCCTTGAAAAATTTAATGGAGTGCCGATTGGTTTAAACCCCATGAATTTGCTCAGTAACCGTTTTGCGCATCTGCGCTCTTAGTAAGATATTTTGGAGGAGAACGGCTCTCCAAGTATTTTCTTTGAGGCTTCCGCCACTATCTCTCTATTTTTCACGTTTGTATACACTCTGATTATGTTTAGGAACCCCCTCATGACTGAGAGAATGTTGGAGACGTCCCCAAGACGTAGGATTTTCTTGCTTCCATTTTTTTGCCTTTGAAAAATAGGTATTTCCATCGGTTCGTCTTTCATTGCGTGGTGGTAGGGAACCGACGGTAAGGTTGGCACATCTATGTACACTTCCCCCACATCGACGCTTGCCTCTCCAGCGATCTCTTCTTCAAGTTGCCTTCTAACACTATCCTTGGTGAGGATCGTCGGGAAAACTCCGTCCTTGGTGAAGGACGCTTTTTCATAAGCTACTTTTAAAAGGTCGCGTCTCCGCAGTCTTTCAATGTATTCCCTAGATTTCTCGCATTGAAGTAGTAGGGTCCACATGGTGTAGTCGTCTTGCTTCAGATATTCTTCAGCACTTAATTTCAATATGTCCACTTCTTTATGTGCTTCTTCAAGGGCTTTTTCTAAGAGAATCTGGGCTGCTCTCGAAGCTTTATGGAAATATATGCTTCTGAAGAGTTCAAGCCTAGCTATAAGGAACGCTTCAAGGGTCGGGAGAGCGGCTAAATCCACAGCCAAGCTCCCCTCGTACAAGTCGATAGTGTAAATTAGTCGGAAGACGTCTATAGACGCGAACTCTCCGCCTGTATGGTAAGAATCCCTTAAGATGTAGTCTAACTTATCGCAGTCAACAGTACTCGAAATTATTTGACTCCAAAATTCTCTCTTCCTGTTATCGAGTTTACCTACAGCTAAAAGCGCCGTGTCCTTAACGTTTAACCCTATCTCGTTTAAAACATCTTTCAGGCTGCTCTCGGTGATCACTTTCACCGTCATGTCTTCATGCGTTTTTCCTAGGTGCCTTATTAGGAGGGCTTCAAAGACGTGACTAAATGGGCCATGTCCCACATCATGGAGTAACGCGGCAATCCTTATCTGCCGTAACCCTTCCTCCTCCAAAACTCCCTTCTCAATAAGGGTACTAGCTAATAACCCTGCAAGATGCATAACCCCGAGTGAGTGCTCAAATCTAGTATGTACTCCAGCAGGGTAAACGAACTCGCTACCTGCAAGCTGCCTAATCCTACGCAGCCTCTGCACGGCTTCAGTGTCTATTATCTTTTTTTCCTCTGGACTGCATTGAATGTACCCGTAGATTGGATCCTTTATCAGAATCCTCTTTTCTTGCACTATTTCCCCCTCTCAACCATTCTAAGGCCCCTCCGCAATCCCTCCCTCAAATTAGGGTTTACCTCCCACAATATTTTCCTTCCCTCCCTCATCCTCAATAGGACGGGCTGCCTTAGCATTTTTTGAAGCCTGTAAATTTGTTGAAGATACGTTGAAACTGTGGTGGCTTCAACACCCATCATCTCGCTTAGCTTGTCCCGGCTGCAAGCCTCTGCAACTTCCACGAGTGTTCTAAGAGCCTTTAAAGCATAATTTGCCCCATCCCTAACTTTCTTTAAGAAACGCAGTATTTCCTCATCCACACTCCCCTTTTTCCTTAGGGGCGGCCTCCTCGTGTTCGGATCGTAGTCGCTTTTAACCCCGAATAGTCTCACACAAGCGTCATTTACGGTTTTAACATATCCATTATTTGAAACGTATACGCACACCTGCATTAAGCTTTCATATCTTGCCTTCAAAGTTTGAACTATGCTAGGGTCATACTCTTCTAACGTGGCGTCGCCAACTCTCACCTCCTCAGCCCCCTTATAGTAGTCTCTTGGAAGATACAAGAAAATGTCCTTTTCATCGATCTCCAAGCGTGGATTTATAGCCTTTGCTTCATTGGCTATTTCATCCTGGAGTTCATGGTAGTTTATCATCCCTAAAGCCGCCTTGGAAACTTTCTCGGGTAGTTCCTTTAAATGTGCCACATACGCCTTTTTTGGTAGTTTACGGTAACGCATCCTGCAAGCAAGCACCCTTACTTCCTCTACCTCTGACCTTATAAACTGGTTAAGAATTTCCGCGTCATCTAAGAAGAAGAGCTCATAGAAGTCGTAATCTCCGAGCGCCTTCACCAGCATCTCTAAGGCTAAGCAATTTGCCGCTAGAACCGTTAGGTGAAGGTAAACCTTCTGCATCATCCAGAAGCGGCTTTCAAGGACGCTTACCGCTGCTCCTATAGCGTCATGTTTAACTTTCAGCGTTAGCTCGTCACCCTCACCCACGTTGAACGACGAGAATATTCTGTCATCGTAGCTTTGAGGGACACCTGTATAGTACGCGTCTCTTTTCAGATAGTCGAGACGGTCTGCATCCAGCGCTCCATTGACAAGCTGCGCTATGTATTTCGGCTTAAACTCGCCTGTTATTATTCTCACAATTTTCCTTCTGTCAGACCTGCTGTACCCCTCCTCTTGCAACGCCTCCTTTAGTGAAGGCACTTCTCCTTCTGCTTCAGGATGCCTTTCGATATATTTCTCATAGCATACGCCTTCAAGTACCTCCCCCACGAACTTCTCGTGTGGTGGGATTATGTCAGGGTAGAACCGACGGAAAAAGTCGGATACTACATGACTGAAGACTGGTGTTGCTGCGTCATGGAGCAACGCAGCAACTCTAACAAGCCTTAACTCCTCCTCATCTACCGGTAACTTTGAAGCACTTATTATCCGATCGACGCATGCCCTTACTCCTAAGCTATGCTGGAATCTGGTATGCTCTGCACCTGGGTAAACTAAGAAAGCAAAATCCAGCTGCTTTATCCCTCTTAACCGTTGCATTTCAAAGGTGTCAAGTATTCTCCTGTCCTCAGCTGTAAGGAACACGTCCCCCCAGATAACATCCCGTACTTTCCATGATTCTCGATGCAAACAATTCACCTAAAATAAACGTAGTCATCCATCAATAATTGACTAAAAACTGCATTTTGACGGTGGGTTTGGAGCAAGCGCCTTCTATACTCTTCAACGTAGTTTTTCATTTTGTTCCAGTAGAACGTTGCTTTTCTCCTATTCGCTAGGTTATAAGCGGCGCCATCAACCAGGTACGTTCTAGCAGTTGGTTGGTATGTTTTAATGTTCTTTCCCTTTTTCTTCTCCATTAGCCCCCTCTCGCATAGTATTTCCAAGTGGACTTTACACGTCTTCAATATTGCCTGCTTCCTTGCAGCATACTCCTTTCTCTCTTCTACCTTAAACTCTTTAACCCCCGCCAGTTTTTCGTAATAGCTCGTCCTTGAAAATGCTGTGCCCGCTACGTCCTCTAAGGTTGGAAGGCAACTTGTAACCATTAGAAACATGTTAGCTGCTTCTAGGTACGGGAAAGCGTAACTTTGCCCGTCCTTCATGTCGTCTCCATCTAAACCATGCCCGGAGAGACGGGGAAGGGTCACGTCATCCAACTCTACTTTTAATGATTCTTTCATACGCATTGCAGGATTTGCTACCCTCCTAAACCTGCTTCCTTTTTTGTACCTGTATAAATTGTAGGCTAGAGAATTATACACTATGGTGTCTCCTTTTATGAACGCTTCAAACGGTATGTTTCTTCTTCCCCAAGCGTCCTCCGTTATGTTAAACAAAAACATGTAAGCCGTATTAATTAGGTTCCTGTCCGCTTTCTGAGAGAAGGCTAACAGCTCTTGGAGAAGCTCTGCTAGCTTTTCTGCACGGGGAATCCCTTTGCTCTTAACGTAGTTATACCCGCGCCATGTTAATAGGACGTGCTCGCTTGAATTTAATGTTTGAATGTGTATAAGCTTCTCGTTGGCTGCGAATCCTAAAGCCCTTGGGAAATTAGCATCTTCAGGTCCAAAGTAGTCTATGACGAGATAGTCTCTCTCCTTTAGCACTAAACTGTCAAGGATACAGAGAACCTTGGCTAAGGTGGTTCTACCCTTAAGGGCACCGTCTGGACGATGAGCTAGCAGGAAAACTATCTTATCATGTGGTTGCTTGAGAATGTGCTTCTTGGCCTTAATTTCTTTTCCAGCTTTTTTAGCTAGTTCACGGAGAAACGCTAAGGTTGCCCTGATGTTTATCAACGTGACCGTCCCCTCTCTCCCTAAAAACGGGAGATCTTCGAACTTTTAACTTTTTCCTTAGAATAAACATTGTTTTTGACCATTATTTGACTGTTCGCTCTTTCCTCTTTTTAGGAAGCCCTTCCCCTGTTTTCTGAAACGTAATATTTTAAGGACGACTTACTCTCTTATTTAACACCAGCTGGTGGTATGCATGTCCCTTAAACTATTAGGATTCCTCGTTAATCCCATTGCCGGAATAGGAGGTAAATACGGATTTAAAGGGTCAGATGATCCTGAACTCGTTAAAGTTGCGCTTAAGAGGGGTGCTAAACTAGTCTCCCTTGAGCGTGCCGAGAGAGCATTAAATGTTTTAAGCTCTGTAGGGTCTGCAATATGCTTGGTGTGCCCTCCTGGAATTATGGGGGCTGCTATAGCGGAAAAACACGGCTTTCACACGCATGTTCTTTCGTTAAATATTTCTGAGCCAACTACACCCCAAGATACTATTAACGCTGCCCGTCTCATGGTTGAAATGGACGTGCCTCTTATCCTCTATGCTGGAGGAGACGGAACAACGGTAGATCTTCTAAAGGCCGTCGATAAGGAGGTGCCGATCCTAGGCATTCCCTCGGGCGTTAAGATATGGTCTGCTACTTTTGCAACGTCTCCCGAGTCGGCTGGACATCTTGCAATACGTTTTCTTTGGGAGGAACTATCTGTAAGGGAGGCGGAGGTCTTAGATGTTGACGAAGACGCCTTCAGGCAGGGTAAACTTTTAGTTAAGCTGAAAGGATACGCGTTGACTCCTTATGAACCCACCCTTCTTCAAGGTGCAAAGGTGATGAGTCCCACCGTGCAGGATGAAAGGGACGACCAGTATGCTATCGCCAAGTATGTTAAGGAGCTTCTGGAGCCAGATGTCATCTACATTTTAGGTCCTGGGTCTACTTGTAAAGCTGTGGCGGACGTTCTAGGCGTGGAAAAAACAGTTCTTGGCGTAGATCTAATTGAGAATGGACGCGTAATAGCTAAGGACGTTGACGAGGAGGAAATACTCAGAAAGATCTCGGGAAGGCCTGCAAAGATAATCATCTCTCCTATCGGGCGGCAAGGATACATTTTTGGAAGAGGAAACCAGCAAATAAGTAGCGAGGTCATAAAAAGAGTTGGTCTCGAAAACATAATCATAGTGGCTACGCCCTACAAGCTTTCAACCCTCCCCTCCTTAAGGGTTGACACTGGCGATCCAGAACTGGACAATCAAATGAAAGGTAGATATTTTAAAATTATCACAGGCTACCACCAAGAAGCCGTTAAGAAAATAAAGTAAGCAACAACTTTTCAGTTCTAGAAAACTTAGTTAGAAGCGTCCCCGTTTTCGAAATGTTTATTTTCGCTTTTTTGCTAAAACCAACTTGGAGGCGCTGGTAATGTATCGACGTAAACGATCCTCACATAGACTCATTACGTGTCCTCAATGCGGGTTCACTTTTGACATTAGCTACTCTCGAGCGTTTGCATGTAGCGGCTGTGCCGCGTCTGCTCTGGGTAACTGCGGCTTCATACGTTGCCCAAAGTGTGGTCACGAATTTCCAAGCTCCTAATTTACGTTGCTTCCTTTGCTTAGGAAAATTTTGCTTTATTCCACGTGTACTCTTAATAGGTCTATATCACCTGGCTCTCCAGGTATCCTCGTCTTGAGTATTTCAAGGAACTCTCTAACAGACCTTCTGATATCCTTAGATTGTGTAATGTACCTTCCCACTATAAGTATGTGAGCTCCAGCATTTAGCGCTTCTTCAGCAGTCTCCGGCACTATCCCTCCTGCTACAGCAAAGAGCATTTTATGGCCTTTAAATTCCTGATTAATTTCCTTTATTAACTCCCACCTCGACCTCCTACCAGATGCCTCAGTGTCTATTGCCCTGTGAATTATTACCACGTCTGGTAGTCTCTTAAGTGATTTAAGTTTTGTTATCGGGTCGTCCACCTCCATCATATCTAGGAAGGCGTAGACCCCCATACGCTTCGCTTCATAGATAAATTTGTCAATTGCCTCTTTTGAAGCTAGTCCGGAGGCAACAACACCATCTGCGGTTTCCTCGTAGGCTAGGTCTACTTCGACTTGCGCTGTATCCAGCGTTTTTAAGTCTGCTACTATGAACGTGTCTGGGGCAAGCTCTCTAAGCTTGCTAACGACGCTTACTCCATGCTTCTTTATTAACGGCGTTCCCGCTTCTAATATGATCATGTCGCTTTTAGGAACTTCCCTAACTACGCGGAGCGCTTGCTCTAGTGACGGGTTATCTAGTGCTATCTGAAGGTAAGGTGGCCGCCATAATCGTGGCACTCTGAACCCCATTATCGGATGCACCGCCCTATCTTTATCATACATTATTTTCTCTAGAGGCGGGTAGGCTTCTAAAGCACGTTTTAATGCCAGTTTCGTTGCACTATAATTGTAGTGATATATTTTCCTGTAGTCTTTCGCTTCAGGATGAACAAACACGCTTGCCACTATTACCCAATTTTCAACTTTATCCTCTGGAATTATTCCTTCCTCTACAGCATCTGCTACAGCTTTAGCTACAGCTGACTGGGCTGGCCCAAAAATTTTGTTAGCTTGCTCCATGTTCTTAACGGTTACTTTTGGGATTATCAAAACGTGAGGCTTAGGAGGCAAGTTGGGGCGAATTACACCTAGCAAGGGCGTGTGTCCTTGCGACATATGAGTTAATCCCTGTGCAAACGCTATGCCGACCGGCCCCATCTTATCTCCTATTATTAAATCTATGTGGGCCACTTCTGCTCCTTTGCCAACCAAAGCTTCCCCAATGTAAAACTCCATCTCTATTTACCCTCCTTTAGGGGGGTTTCCTTTATGTTCAACATCAAATTTTAACCTTTCCCTCTAAAAAAATCGATTTGAAAGAACCATGTCTCCTCTGTTTTCCTCTTTTGTCAGTAAAAGTTGTAAGCCTCCTCATCACTTTTATCTTTGCTTCTGAACAGCTTCTTCCTCCTTAAACTTAGGCTTTTCACCCATTTTTCATGGGCGGAATCTAAGCTCTCTGCTTGTAGTATGAATTCAACGTAGTTTAAATGCTGTTTAATACAATCCTTAAATATCTCTTCGGGCATCTTGTCTATGTCGTAGATGCTTGAAAGAATCAAAAGGCTCTCTAAAGGTGGACGCCAATAATGGTATATGTACTTAATTTTAACTTTTCTTCCTCCTAAATTTTGCCTAAATGCCCGCACTCTCCCTCGAGATAAAATGCATACACTCGAATAGTCATTAACATTAACTATGATCTTGCGGGAAATGGAACTCTTATTATTTGCATCCAAACATTTTTTAATTATATGTTTCCACTCGTCCAAAAACAGTTTTCCTGTGACTTTGCATTTAAACTCAAGATATAACTGCTCTTCTAAAAGTTGGTTTGCTTCTTTGTGTTTCTGTGCTTCTTCATAGCAGTATAAATCAAACGCTTTTTCCTTAAACCTTTTTCTTAGCGCATTAAGCATGGGGGAGAACCATCTTCTCGTTGCATGAACTACTGGTTCACTACTTTCCGTTAAGGACGCATAATCCTGCCATACTTCATCTTCATCAATTTCACCCTTCAGGAACAGCCTTAACGTTTCGTTTAACTCTTCTGGTAAGTTCAAGAAAAATGCGTCAAAGAATAATTCAGAGATCGTTGAACTTGCATGTTTGCTCGCTGTTAAGAACCCTGGGACTACTAGGATTACTATCTTCTTTTCTTTGTTTAACATCGTTTTCTTGCTTGTAAACACTTTTCTTCCCTCACGGGCAAGTTTAACCATCTCTTGCTTTTACATTTTTCTCTTCTAGAAAGCTGGAGTGTGAGTCATTACGTTTCCAACCCATGCTGTTAGATTTAGGTGGAGAGTGAGGGAAAAACGGAACAATAAGAAAAATAAATAAGCAAGGTGGTGTTAAGAGTCTCTAATGGGTTACTTAAAAAACAAATTCGCCTTTAGTAGCACTAAATAACAGTGAATACGAACTTCGTATTGGGGTGCTATCCCTTGGGCTCTGGTGAGAGGAAAGAAGTTTTCAGGTTTAGTGTAGACGATGACTTAGATGCGTCTTTTCTTGATGAAGGATTCGATGCGTTAGAGGAAATTACAGTGCTTGAATTGGAAGAATTAGCTGACGCTTTGCGTTTCCTCTTAGATTTGGAACCGTATACATGCCCTAAGAGAGGCGTCGATATCCCTTGCATTGTCTGTGAAGACGTGTGCGGCAACGTAGGCTACCAAGAAGTCGAAACAAAGCTCGGGCGGGGGAGAAAAACCATTAATAGTTCAATAATTTCTCTCCGTTTCGAGAAACATGACGAAGTTGAACGATATCTAGTTAAAAGGCTGGTGAGGGAGCTTGCTAGAAAGAAGCTTAATGTAATAGATACGGAGGAAAGTTATGACGTTACCTTTCTCTTTACGCATGAGGACCGTTGGCGGGCGGATGAAATAATATCTTTCATACTAAATTTATTTGAGAAAGTGAAAGAGATGATGGCTGAGGCAAAGTCCGTCCTTAACTCATGGATCAGGAAAAAAGTTGAAGAATTCAAGCGAGAGGAAAGAAGGCGGAAATAAAGGTTTAGACCGCTTCTCCTATCAAGAGGATGCTTTCACGAAAATGTCCCTCAGAACTCCTCTTCATATTCTTCATATTGTAGCCCTGCTTTCTCTTTAAGCGCTTTTATACTAGCGATGACTGAACGTATTTCTCCTCGAAGCCTTGATCGTTGTGCAGCATACTCGGCCTTTTCCATTGCCCCCGCCTGATATCTTCTCGTTATATACTCCAATTGGTCTTTAAGGGACTTAAGTCTGCTTTCGAGCTCTTCTAATTCTTCGATCGCTGTTGGTGGAAGAGTCTCTCTTGTTGTTTCAAAGGACGGCCTTGTAACGACCACTCCCTCTCTTCCTCTTTGAGATAGCATTCTTGAAGCGAATATTCTAAATTCTTTTACAAAACCATCAAACCGTCTCCGTAGGTTAACGATTTCCGTAAGGATCTTATCAAGTTCGGGCGTATACGCCGCTACCGCCGGGCGCTGAACGCCTTCAACTGCTTCAGGAATACGTGTTGCTGCTTCAGTGCTTGGCATGGTTACAGTGGAAATCTCTCTTGTTTCCATTAAGGCTTCTGCTCTTTGGACGCTTATTTTCCTCTTCTCCTTGAGCCAGTTAAAAATGTTTAACGCTAAAAGTGCATTTTGAGCAGTGTTTAACCCTCCAGCTGTTCTATCTCTAAATATTTCGTAGGACCCTAAGGCTACAACTTTCCCTCTCCCAAACTCCGCAGCCGCTATAATAGTCGCCTCTGGTGGCTCTGCAGTTTTGCTTGCAAATGCAACTCCTATAGCGTTTCCACCAATAACCTTCAAACCGCAGCCTGCAGGATAGCATAACTCATTAATGCCTTGAGTAATCGGATGATCCGCAAAACGGGTAATTTTAGGCATGTTACTATGGACAAAGTTCTGCCGTTCATCTACAACTTGGTTGTTTTGGAATGAAACGCCAAATTTCTCCGTTATTGTGTTTAGGTTTGTCCTTAACCCTGGATCTCCCCCAGCATGGCTCATAACTAAAAGGCTACCGCCACGGGCTACAAAATCCACTATAGCATCAACCTCTGCAGGGCTGAACTTGGACTGGTCAGGGCATGGAATCACAAAAATATCAAATTTTTCAAGTTTATCTTCTGTGATGGGAAATTCCACCAGCCGTATGCATTGGAAGCCTTCCTCCTCCAGTAACCCCTTTAAACCACGGTAGTTTAACGCTAAGCGTCCTCTCTCCTTTTGTGTCTCGTCAAAAAGCACTTTCCAATCAAATCCTCTCAGCTTTTTTCCCTCCCATCGGGGTTGCTATGACATCAAAATGCAACAGGCTTCTTTAAAACCTATTCTTCTTCTAAGTTTAAAAGTTATCTCATTTCTTCTCCTCGAGAAAACCATTTTAACTCTACTCATCTTTTTTCAAAAATCTCTCTAAAGGATAAAGTTATTAATAATGCTCTTAAACAACCAAGAGAGTGAATGCGAAGCTTACATAATTTTATATTGTTCATTTGTTCTAACCGTTAACGCCTCAGGGTCCCTTGTTACATAGAACTTATATTTCTCTCTTTATCTTTTTAGATCTCGGAGAAGGGAGGGCGCTTAATTGTATAAGGAAACTACTCTATTCCAATTTATCTCGGATAAAGTGGAAAGTGAAAATAAAGCTGCGGCAAGTGCTGGTAAAGCGGACGTTTCGGCCACGGAGGCAAGGAAAGATTACGAGTATCCTCCGGAAAACCTGCCATGCCTTCTTTTATCGGTAGGATATCATGGTGAAAAAAATTGTGCATATGTGCGCTTATATGACCCTGAAAGCCGTAAGCTTTACTGGTGGTATGACAATACCGATCACCACCCTTACTGTCTGTCCGATTTGAGCATAGACGATTTAAAGAAGAACTCGAAATTGATGTCTCACAGCGGGCTTTTAGGCTTTGAAGAGGTAGAAAAATATGACTTACTTCATGATAGGAAGGTCAGAATGACCAAAATACTGGGAAAGAACCCGCTTGCTATAGGTGGCAGATCTGGATCTATCAGGGAGTTGCTTCCTAATGCTTGGGAGGCCAAAATTCAATACCACAACTGCTACATTTATGATAAAAAAATCATCCCTGGCATGTTTTGGATGGTGAAAGGAGGACGATTAGAAAAGGCGCCTTTAGATGTAGGGGATATTAAAGAACTTTTACAAGTTTTTAAAGGGGAATCAGAGGAATTTCTTGAGGTCTTAATGGAGTTTCTTCCCTCTTTCATAGCACCTGTACCCGACATTAAGCGGGTGGCCATAGATATAGAGGTTTTTAGCGAATTGGATCGAATCCCCGACCCTGAGTCCGCAGAAAATGAGATTATCTGTGCAGCGATTGTTTCAAACGACGGCGAATCCCGTGTTTTAATACTGAAAAGACCAGAATTAAGTAAAGGCGAAATTCCTAGTGGTTTTACTGATAAATTTAGAGTGGAATTTTTTGATAAGGAAGTTGACCTTATAAAGACGCTGTTTGAAGTGGTTGACTGTTACCCCATAGTTCTGACGTTTAACGGTGATAACTTTGACTTAAAGTATTTATATCATAGAGCTCTTAAACTTGGCTTTCCTAAGGATGAAATTCCTATAATACTTGGGAAGGACGCTGCTTACTTGCGTTACGGCGTTCACGTTGACCTTTACAAGTTTTTCCATAATAAGTCGATTCAAGTTTACGCTTTCTCAAATAAGTATAAGGAGGAAACGCTAGATGCGATTGCTAAAGCGTTAATAGATATTGGTAAGGTTTCCCTTGAAACGGAAATATCCGAGTTACCTCTCCTAGTTCTGGCTGCATACTGCTGGCAAGACGCATACATTACTCTTGAACTAACACGGTTCGATGATAATTTAGTTTTAAAACTAATTGTTTTGCTAATGCGTATCTCTCGTTTATCAATGGAGGACGTGACAAGGCAAGGAGTTTCCTCGTGGATTAAAAACCTCTTCTACTATGAACATCGTTTGAGGAACTATCTAATTCCAAGGCCAGAGGATATCGCCTCAATGAAAAACGTAAGCGATACGAAAGCAATTACCAAGGATAAAAAGTTTAAAGGAGCTAAAGTTGTTAAACCAAAACCAGGGGTACACTTTAACGTAGTCGTTTTAGATTTTGCCTCCCTTTACCCCAGCATAATAAAAGAATACAATCTGAGTTATGAGACCGTAAGATGTCCCCATCCAGAATGTAAGGTAAACGTGGTCCCTGAGACGAGTCATTGGATTTGTACCAAAAGGCGAGGAATGAGCTCGCTACTTATAGGCTTCCTTCGAGATATACGGGTTAAATGGTTCAAGCCAAAGTCTAAGGATAAAGGTTTAAATGATGAGTTGCGAAGGTGGTACTCAGTCGTTGAACGGGCGCTTAAAGTAATCATAAATGCAAGTTACGGTGTTTTCGGGGCAGAACATTTTCCTTTCTACTGCTTGCCTGTGGCTGAAAGCACCGCTGCTATAGGAAGGCACACCATTGAAGCAACTATAAGGAAGGCACAGGAGCTTTCAATGGAAATTCTCTATGGCGATACCGACAGCGTTTTCATAAAAAACCCGCAAGAAAAGAAAATATCTGAATTAATTGAGTGGAGCCAAAAAGCCCTGAACGTAGACTTGGATGTAGATAAAGTGTACAGGTATGTGGCTTTCTCCGAGCGAAAGAAGAACTATTTAGGTGTTTTTAAGGATGGCTCTGTTGACATTAAGGGGCTTACAGGGAGAAAACGTAACTCCCCTCAGTTTATTCAAAAGGCATTTCTTCAAATGGTTTCTGTTCTAAGCAGAGTGAACTCCGAACAAGACTTTAATGAGGCAAAAGAGGAGATAGAGCGAATCGCTCGCACTTGCTACGTTAAAATTCAGAGAAGGGAGTTCACACTCGAAGATTTCGCCTTCAGGGTGCAGCTAACTAAACCCATCAAAAGCTATGTTAAAACTACTCCGCAACATGTGAAGGCAGCAAGACAACTTTTAGAGCTTGGGAAAGAAATCAAGCCAGGCGACATAATTTCCTTCGTTAAAGTAAAAGGTAAAGAAGGTGTTAGACCCATAGAGTTAGCTAGGAAAGAAGAAATAGACACAGAAAAATATAAAGAGTATCTCCGAACAACTTTTGAGCAAGTCTTAGATGCATTGGGGTTAGATTTCGATAAGATTGTGGGGTTAACCCGCCTAGAGTCATGGATATGATTTTTGTTGGAAATCAAACTTCTAATTGTGCAACTCGCAACTATTATAGAGACTCTACATTAGTAAAGTTTTTTACCGTGCTTTCACATTTTTTCCATTAAATGACGATTTGCAGGTGTACCAAATGGAGGTGCGGGATCTTTTAATTCGTAATGTACTCTTAATAATTGACCCATATACTCTGGATAAAAGTGCTGATGAATTTATGGCTGAATTTGGAGGTTACATGAAGCAAATTGCCGCTGTTGCGAAGGATGAACGAGGATACGCGCTTTACAATAGTAAGTATGCTCCTATACATGATGAATATGGAAATTTTTTCTCAACAGTGGCCGAGACCACTGGGGCTGCGGGAATAGACCTATATGCTGTTATTAACATGTTTATCGACGAGTATTACGCCGTTGATCCCTCATACAGAACTTATAGTTCAGAAGGGGATGTGGCAGAGGGCTTTGTTTGCCCTAACAGGAGCGCCTTCTGGGAGTATCTTGCAAGTGTCGCCGATGAAATAACGGAGTTTCCTGTGAAGGGAATAATCCTTCAAGGAAACTCTTACATCAGAGAAACATACTGTTTCTGTGAAACTTGCAAAAGCGAGTTTGCGGAGCTCATTGGAATAGATTCCCCATTAAGTTTTGAAGCCTTACGCGATGACCCGCAAGCTCTGTCAAAATGGTTTGAGTGGCGTGCTGAAAAAATAAAGAGCGCCGTTTCAACAGTCCACAACGCTGTTAAAGATAAAGGCGTTGAAGTTCTAGTAACCGTTGAACTTGACCCTGAAACAGGATATCAGAAAGGTGCTTACAAGCACTTTGGCCAGGACATAGAAGCCTTGTCGGCTATAACAGGTCACGTTCTCATTAACATAAATGCATGGTCTCCCATTTTACCGAAAGTTGACACACCCGAGTTTAACGCTTTAAGTGAAACGTTGCTTCCTCTTAGAGATATAACTGCTAGAAGAAGAAAACTGTCCTTTATGTACTGGTCTTTCACCGACGATGACGAGTTTGAATCCGTGAGGAAATTAGCAACTTCCTACAAAGCCACAAAACTCGTAACATACATAAGGTTTCCAAGCGATTATAGGCGGTGGCGAGAGCTACACTTAAACATTTAACTTTTCTTTCAACCATAAATTTATAATTGTACGGCTCGTCCGCATCGTTTACAATATCTTGCGTTTAAAGGAAGTTTTTCACCGCAAAAGACGCAGAATCCTCCTATTTCTGGTGTGTACTCGTTTTCTTGTTCTTTCCATCTTTCTTTTCTTTCATATCTATATTTCCCTAAGTAGCCGTTTTCATCAGTTAAATATGTTTTTTCAATATTTTCCTCCCTTATGCCCCATAATCCCTTTGCATATTCGATGAACTTATTATGCATGTATCTCTTTATCTTCAAGTAATCCGCCTCAGACAACCCTAACAGTCTTAATGCTTCATCCCGAATAGGACATTTCTTTTCTAATCCGCAACAGTACGCGAGGCTGCCATAACAGGTGATGGCCATAGCGCGGTCTTGAACGCTTTGAAAAAGTGGCTGGATGCGTTCTCCTCCTATAACTAAGACGCCGCCAGCTTCTATCTTCACATCTGCAAACCCCTCCCTTATAAGGGCGTTAATAACTTTATTAGCTGGATATACTCTGCCGCTAATCACTATATGTCCTTCAGCCTTAGGGTTCTCCTCCACACAATCACCTCCCTATAAGGCTAAGGCGGCAGCCATCAGCATTTACCTTCCTAATTTCCCTTTTAAGCGTATTTAAACTACTACCTAGAGTATCATCTTTGACTTAAAAATACCTGTAATACACAAGAAAGCCTTTAAAAAGCAGCTTTTTATTGTCATTCAGGGAAATTATTCTACCTTAGGGCTGCTTTCATCGTCTTCTAAGAGTTCTCCTATTTTGTCGATATCAAAAGTTTTAATTTTCGTGGAGAATGGATATTGTAATGAAGAGCAAGGAGTTGACTGGGATTGACTGAAGATTTTGAATTGATACTTGCACGGGAAGCCCAATTAATGTACGAGAGAGCTAAAGGATTCACGCCGTTCAAGGGCGACCTAACGATATGGAGAGGTGAAATCGCAGGGAGAGGTGAATATAGAGGACTTAAATTCGAGGTTGAAGTTAAGATTCCTCCAACTTTTCCATTTGACCCTCCAATTATCCGTATGATCTCGCCAACAGATCATCCTAATGTGGATCCGGAAACAGGCAGGGTCCACTTAAGCATACTAGACCAGTGGAAGCCGGAATACCACGTTTATCACGCAATAAACACGCTCAAGGGCGTTTTCGCAAAGGTTCCTCCCCGCCCTCTATTTAAGAAACCTCAGAAGACGCCTATACCTTCTCTCTCTGAGTCAGGTGCAGAGGTGCCTCCATCCGAATTTCTTGATAGGATTGCTGCTTTAGAACGGCAAGTAAAAGAACTTCAACGTAAGCTTCAGGAGAAGGATGAAACAATCGCCTCTCTCAGAAGTAGGTTAACTACCCACGCGGAGGTCGCCATCGGCACCGTTCAGACTAGCATGAAAGTTCCTGTCGACGAAAAGTTAGAATTAGAAAGCGAGAAGATCGCTATAGAAGACCTCATAAGATCTCTCGAGGAAAAGTTTGAAGCTGGTGAAATAGATCCGACAGATTATACTAGGCTATACAGAAAATACAAGAAGCAATGGTACATAGTCAATAAGAAGCTTCAGAGCCTCCGAGGCGAGGTTGAGTCTAGTTAGTGGGTGGTTCTAAAAATGAAAGTCGCCGAGAAAGCTAAAGAACGACAGAGAGGTAATAATCAGCTTAGCCTTGAGGGGGAACTGTATGCATGCATAGCAACATTAGATATGCTAACTAGCAGCTATGAAAACGGTTTAATTGACGCCATCACGTATCAGAAACAGCTGGAATGGCACATAAAGCAGATAATTAACGTACGGTCTAAACTAGAGAGTAAGGGTTTCGATCTCAAAAAGTTTTTAGAAGAGAATGGTATTCTCGAAAAATATCCTTATGCTTCTTCACGGTTACGGCTTGCCGCGTCTGATGGTATTACTGTCAGGTCTGAGGACGAAATTCCTATGGAAGCTCTTAGGGTTTCCCCTTCCGCGCTAGCCTCAAGAACAGCCGATGTGATTTCTAATTTAATAACGCTAATAGATTCGCTTCAACTAACCGACTATGCTAGGATTGACATTATTGTCCCTCTCTTAGATGAATTAGCTCTCCAACTTGAAAAATTTCCGGGTTTAGAAGGTGAAAATTATTGGGTCTACAAAGAGGTTGTTGATTGGCGGAATCGTTTGAAAGACTTACCTCCTGACCTAGTCTTAGACCAAGAGGACGCTAAGAAAATGGAGTACGACGCTTATCGATGGTACCGCGACTTTAAGCAAAGGCTTAAAGATTTATCGCTTTAAAATTTGTTGGGGCTGTCAGATTTGGGGATCCGTGAAATTCGTGAGAGAATGGAAAGAAGAAAACATATGGAAAGAAAAGCTGCCGAGCTAAAACTTGAAGAACTAGAGGAAGATCTTAAGGCGGCTACAAAGATTAAAGGTAAACTTGAAGAAATCGCTGAGAAGTACGGTGTAATAATTGCTATAAGCCCAAAACTTCAAAGTGAAATAAGTAGAATCAGAGAGAAATATGGTATACCAGAAAGTGCCGTAATAACCCACGTGATAAGTGAGGAGGAAGTATTGAAAAAGAAAATGCTAGGTTTGTCTGTTGGAATAGACTACGAGAAGCTGGGGTTACTGTTATATCAACGTGCTCTTCTTAAGCGCAAGGAAACTGGAGGTATAATGACCCTCGGAGATGCTTACCTTATAGTAAATACTGGAAGGTTAAGGGGCAAGGTGAAAGTGGACGATGTAGAGCGGGCGATTAAGGAGCTCGAGAAGAGGAAGGTGATTCCTGGTTTACGTCAACTTAGATCGGGTGTTAAAATCGTAGTTTTTATTCCTGCTGAACTGAGCGACGACCAAAACGAGATTTTAAGCATTGCTAGCGAGAAAGGGTACGTCACTCCAGAGGATGTTATGTTAAAAACTGGCTGGTCGAAGGAACGTGTTAACGCCGCGCTCACTGCACTTGAGGAATGTGGGATTGCAAGAAAAGAGGAAAGCTATGCGTATGGAGAAAAATACTATTTCCCCGGTTTAATGGGTTAATGTTTTAAGTTTCTTCCTTGCTTTCTCTCATGTTACTTAAGAGCTTTCCATCTACAGTCATGATCGGTTTTGCCGGTATTCCCCCCCAAACCTGGTTTGGCGGGATCCTTGTTCCCGAGGTTACTAATGACAGCGCTCCGACGACAGAGTTATCACCTATCTCAACATCTGGGAATATTACCGCGTTGCCTCCTATAACTACGTTTTTCCCTATCTTAACTTTTCCTATCTTCAGTTTTCCTCTATCAAATACGTGCCCTGAAATTATCGAACCTCCCCCTGCTATGGACCCGTCTCCCATTTCTATTAGGTATGGGTCTGCAACGAACGATGCCACAGCGCCTCGCCCCATTTTTGCCCCTAGTGCCCTCAGAACCAAGCTTCCAAGCCCGGGCATGCCGAACGGTTTATTCCTAGTGTAGAACGCATCTACACTAGTTCGAACCCTATATAGTGAAGGGCTAGACACGTTGCTATTCCATTGCGCAGCCAGTTGACGGCGTTAACATTGCTCATGCTCATTTCGTGTACTCCTTCCTCAACCGGACGTATCGAATGTTTCGCTATGAAAAGCAGAGTTAAGTTAAAGACCCATCTGGTGAGAACGTAATATCCTGGTGCTAAAGCGATCACTAAAAACAACGGTAACTTTATTATGTCTAGGAGAATATAAACTAAAACTATAGTGGGGCAAATTCCTACTATAGATGCTGCTAGAAGATACGACACAAGTAATCCAAGGAAATTTGGTGTCTTTTCCTTTTCTACCTTGCCTTCTTCAAGTGAAGCCATAATTTCACCCTCCTTTTTCTTTGAGTTTTCTTTCTTATTCCTAAAAGAAAATAAAAAGATTCTCTTCAGGCATCAACTCTTTTAATTTTCTTTTGAGTATTACAACTATTGTATCATAGTAGGGTATGCTAAACCACTTCCAGCTCATCATCTTTAAAATCGTCTCCAGCATTTCATTGTTTCCCTGTTTCAGAGCGTAAATTGCCTGCCGTATCTCCCAAGCTAAGTGAAGCTCGCCTATCTCTCTCCCTCCTTCCATTGTTTCTATGGTAAAATTTAATATGTCGAGAGCCTCTCCGAAGTTTCCTAATGCAAGGTGGCAGAGTGCATACGTCTTAAGATTGTAAACCTGCATTTCGTCTTCGATATCCGGGTTTGCAAGCAGTCCACGAAACATTTTTTCAGCATAAACAGTATCCCCCCTAACGAGAGAATAACAACCCGCAATAAACTTTAAAGTTGTTTTGATGAATGATGAAGTTTCCCTATCCAACGCTTCCTTCAACGTTTCTAAAGCGGCCTCAACGCTTCCCATTCTGAACAATGATGACGCTAAAAAAACTGATGGCACGTTTAAAGACCGCTTTTTACTATGGAGTTCCAAAAATAACTCTCTCGCTTCACGCCTCTTTCCTAGTATAAGGTAGCATGTAGCTGCATTGTACATTCCCATGACTGGACGCAGACGATCCTCTTTCCTTAAAGCATGTACATTTTCCTTCGCAAAGAATTCTGCTGCCTTAATGAGGTGCTTAACGAATCGTGGCTTATCAATATAGCAGTAACCTAACCAAACATGGAGCAGCCCTAAATCATAACATCCCAGCTTCGAATTTGCCAATTCCCTTTTAAATTCGGAAATGGCTGCCCCTTTAAGTTTTAGTGCTTCTTTCCTTTTTCCTTCATACAAGAAGCAGTCTGCTATGCTACTAAGCATGTAGCCTCTTTTAGCGGGAACATTAAGATATTTACTTAACATTTCAAACTTCATTTTTAGCTCTTCACAAGCCAAATAGCTGCCTCCTCTCAAGCAAAGTAATATTATTATAAAGACTTCACTTCCCTTTAAATACAAGTTTCTCCTTGATTGTTTTTATAATCAACTGGTGATTGGTCTATGACGCCACGTAGACTACCTCTTCATGAATGGCACGCCGAACATGCTGTTATGTTTGAATTTGCTGGGTTTGAAATGCCATTGGAATATAAGGGTTTCGGTCCAACCGTGGAGGCCCTCTCGGTTAGGCGCAACGTGGGCCTCTTTGATGTGTCCCACATGGGGCGAATAATGGTTTCAGGAGATGATGCAACCCGTTTAATGAACCTCTTATTTACTAGGGATGTTGAAGCCATGCGGAAAGGAGACTGTAAATATGGTTTTTTACTTAATGAGCATGGAGGAATAATAGACGACATAATCGTATATAAGATGGATAATGGACTGCTACTTGTGGTAAACGCGTGCAATAGGGAAAGGGCTTTCTCTTGGATTACAGCAAAGACTGACGAGTTTAACTTTAATGTTCAAGTAGACGACTTATCCGATGAATCCGTCATGTTTGCAGTTCAAGGACCTTTATCGCCACAAGTTATTAAAGGTCTTACAAGTCTCTCCTCTTTGGGAAGGTTTAAACATTGTAGTGTTACCGTTTTAGGGTCGCCCTGTTTACTCTCTAGAACCGGATACACCGGCGAGGACGGCTTCGAAATAATACAGTTTGATGATGAAAAGGCATTAGCACTCTGGGAACTGATACTTAAGCTAGGAGAATCGTCGTCAATAACTCCCTGTGGGCTTGCTGCAAGAGATATCCTTAGGATGGAGGCAGGGCTTGCCTTATATGGAGTAGATATTAATGAAGATGTAACCCCCATCGAGGCCTCCCTTGAGCGCTTCCTAGACTTGGACAAGAACTTTATAGGGCGGAAAGCCCTTGAAACACGTGGAATACGGTTTTTACGGGTAAGTCTACTTATGGAAGAAAGAGGAATACCACGTAAAGGGTACAGTATTCTTATAGATGGAATGAAATCCGGCTTTGTTACTAGTGGAACTTTATCTCCTCTTAAAGGAGTTGGAGTGGGCATGGGATATATAAAGAAGAACAGCGTTAAACATTATGGATACGTTGAAATAAGAGGTAAACCTCGAAAAGTCAGAATTCTCCACCCCTCTGAAATCCTCACCGAATTGAAATCTCTTCAACGTTAATGCTCCATTGCTGCCTTCCCTTCAAGGTACATTTTCCATGTTAGAATTTGCTCTTTTGCCGCTTTAGCTTCATCCACCCTTCTTACTGATGTGTTATGTGGGGCGCGTTTCAACACGTCTGGTTTAGTATATGCCTCCTCAGAAATTTTCTCCATGACTTCAACGAACCTTCTTAATGTGTCAAGATTTTCTGTTTCAGTTGGCTCGATCATTAAGGCTTCAGGTACTATTAAAGGAAAGTATATCGTTGGCGGGTGAATCCCATAGTCCAATATCCTTTTTGCAATGTCCAGCGCGGTGACGCCGGCGTCTTTTTTTAACTGTGTAGCACTCACTACAAATTCGTGTTTATACAAGCCTTTATATGGTAATGAGAATCCCTTTATCTTCTCTATTCTCTTAGCAAGGTAATTTGCATTGAGTACGGCTACCTCAGCAACCCGTCTTAATCCCTCTCTTCCAATCATTTTCAAGTAAATGTACGCTTTTAAGATCACGGTGAAATTTCCATAAAAGCTTCTGACCTTCCCAATAGTTTTCGGCTTGTTATAGTTAAGGTAGTACTTCTGTTTTTCTTCGTCGTACTCTACCGTTGGTACTGGAAGGTACTCAACTAACCGTTCGTTAACCCCTACGGGTCCTGCTCCTGGACCGCCACCACCATGAGGAGTAGAAAACGTTTTATGAAGATTTACGTGGGCTATGTCAAATCCCATATCTCCAGGTTTAACTACACCTAACAACGCGTTCATATTGGCTCCGTCTAAATATAGTAGGGCACCATATTCATGGACTATTCTAGAAATTTTTAATATGTCCCTCTCGAAAAGCCCTAATGTGTTCGGGTTTGTCAGCATTAAGCAGGCTACTTGCTCTCCGATTATAGCTTCTAAAGCATCTAAGTCCACCAATCCTTCTTCGTTTGAAGGAATTGTAACCACGTTGAAACCGCACATTCTCGCACTTGCAGGATTCGTACCGTGAGCTGAATCTGGTATTAAAACGTCTCTCCGGTCCTCTTCGAGGTCCTCAAAGTACCTTCTCGCCATTGCCATACCAGTAAGCTCCCCCTGAGCTCCAGCAGCTGGCTGAAGAGTTACCCTACTCATGCCTAAAATCTCGGCGAGCATCCTTTCTGTTTCATAAAGTATCTCTAATGCTCCTTGAACCGTTTCCTCATCTTGGTTGGGGTGGACGTAGGCTACCTCAGGAACACTAGCGATCTCTTCGCATATCTTTGGGTTATATTTCATAGTGCAGGACCCTAAAGGGTAAAATCCTAGGTCTACACAGTAGTTCATTTGCGCTAGTCGGGTGTAATGTCTAACAACTTCAACCTCTGATAGTTCAGGTAGGTTAGGCGGCTTTTTCCTCCTCATTCTTTCAGGTATCATGGCAATTACTTCCTCTACTAGTTCACGTGCTTTTTTGATTGGTTCTGGAGGTTTATGTCCCTCTCTTCCCTTCTTGGAAAGCTCGAACACCGTTGGCTCTAAGACCTTATCCTTATACCTCCACGTGGCTTGCCTGAACTCCGCCATTTTAAACACCTTCTAGCTTGAAATGCTTGATAATGCTTTAATTAAGGCCTCGACGTCTTCTTCTGTATGTACTTCGGTTACGCAGAAAAGGAA
Organism: Candidatus Freyrarchaeum guaymasense; assembly: GCA_030587405.1. The sequence continues at coordinate 72,219 of JAUQZD010000043.1, forward strand.
TGCTTCCCCTAGCTCTGGAAACTCGTCCTTTAACATTTTTCCTCCGTGTACGCCGCTATTTATGAGCGTTTTATGAACTTCCGTTGATGGGAAATCTGTTCTCACAGTGAACTCCTTAAAGTGAGGGGCTGAGAAGATCGGTGCCTTAAAACCGTTTATCGCGTCTATTTTCTTCATTAAATATCTTGCATTTGCCATGCACACTTTAGCCACCTGCTCTATTCCTTTGGGTCCCATGTATGCCATGTAAATTGCTGCTTGCACCGCGCAGAGCGTCTCGTTGGAACAAATGTTGCTGGTTGCCTTTTCACGTCTAATATGTTGCTCTCTCGTTTGGAGAGTTATAGTATAGCACCTGTTGCCTTCATAATCCTCCGTTATCCCTATTATCCGTCCAGGCATGTTCCTGATCATTTTCTTATCGTTACGACACGTGAAAATACCTAGAAGAGGGCCTCCAAAGTTTAGTCCCACGCCTAAGGGTTGTCCTTCTCCTATAACTATGTCTGCACCGTAGTCTCCTGGAGGGGTTAGAACTCCCAGCGAGATAGGGTCGACTCCTACTATGAAGATGGCATCGACTTCATGGGCTATTTTTCCGGCCTCCTCGGCTTCGCACTCTATTACTCCAAAGTAGTTTGGGTTTTCAATATACACTCCTGCTGTCTCCTTAGATATCACATTCTGTAATCCTTCCAAATCGATCATGCCTGTTTCCACGTCGTATGCTACTTTTCTGATCGTTGCTTTGCCATGAATGTACGTTTTAAGCACAGCCTCCCTTTCAGGGCTTATCGCTTGAGGTATCACTATCTCCTTTTTCCCTGTTACCCTTAAAGCCATCAAGGCTGCTTCACCTAGCGATGAAGCCCAATCGTACATCGACGCATTAGCAACGTCCATTCCCGTCAGCTCGCAGATCATGCTTTGATATTCAAAGAGTGCCTGTAATATTCCCTGTGAAATTTCAGGTTGGTAAGGAGTGTAGCCTGTCACAAATTCCGGTAATGCAGATAAATATTTAACAACTGAGGGAACGTAATGTGGCCACACGCCCCCTCCTAAGAATAGAGGCATGGTGCTATATGGCTTGTTTTTACTTAATATTTTCATTACATGTCTCTTAACTTCGTACTCTGTTCTTCCGCGTGGTGCTTCAACCATGCTTATTTTCAATTCAGGCGGTATGTCGTCGAAGAGTTCCTCTATGGTTTCAATACTTATTTCCCTTAGCATTTCCTCTATTTCACCTTGAGTTAGCGGCATAAACTTGCTCATTAACCTTCCCCTTACACAACCTGTCAGCTTGCATTATTCATAAAAATCAACTTACTTTCTCTTTTAAATTTCTTTCAAAATAGCTTATTCTATTAAGTTGTTTTTTGAATAGAGAAAGAATCTGCTTAAGAGAATAGCGCCACATAATTGGATCGGTAAAATGGTGTAGATAAACGTTGTTGCTCCAAATAGTAATGACCACATAGTTAAGAATACTGGTAAGAGAAAGGTTATACTTGTTGCAAGCATCATCCTATTTTCAAGCTCTAACGTATATCTTTGGTATTCGTCTCTAATTTCCATTCTAGCTTTATTAACCACCTGCCGCCATGTCATATGAACACTTTTTGCTCTTACCACCAAAGGAAGATATAATTTCAATGCTCTCGTTGGTTGTCTCTGTGCAAAACGAATCATCGCTTTTTCCATGTTTTCTCCACAGAGAATCCTCCTCGCAATTTTTCTAAATGTAAACGTTACCTCTTCCTCATCGAGCCGTGTTAATGGTATAATTGCATCATATATGTTTCCTGTGGTGCGTTCTGCGAATAGGATCATCTTAATGATCGTGTCTGCATATAAGCCATATGCTCTCTTCCTTCTCTCTAGTTCTTTTAAAAGAAGCGTGAAAGGTAAATTATAGGCCGCTATACTCGTGGTAACAGTAAATGTTATTGCGATGCCTACGTTTTTCAGCAAAATGGTTGATGGTAAAAAAATAAGTATCCCAACGAGTATGCTAAAGATTAAACTCCCAGTATGCAGCTCTTCACTAGTAACTTGAAGCTTTCTAAGTATTATGTTTATTTCCTTTTCCCTCGTTTTTAAATTGGTCGTTGGTAGCTTAAACGGAAGCAACGACGCTAAATGCTTGCAGATATTAATGATAATTAATGTAGCTTCTCTATAATTTTCTTTATCTCTCTTTTTACATCCTTCCAATCCATCTCCCCTTCATCCACGTTGGAGGATAAATAATAAAGGTGGTTTAGTATTGAAACATTATCCTTAACTGTGAAGATCTTTTTCTCAACCATTTTGCTGAAAGTAAACTTGTAGACATCCATTTCCTCCAGTACTTCTTCCTCACTCGCATTAAACCGCTTACGTATCTTTTTGAGAGAGGGTGTTTTAAGGAGGTCTGTAACTCGGGATAATTCATCTCTCTCCGGGCTCCATGCGAAAACGTCAATGAACGCTTCCCCCGAGAAAAGCTTTTCGACTGTTAAAAACTTCCGTGGATCATCGCTTGCCTCGACAATCCTCATAACCCGTCGTTTAGGCCTCCCGGCAATGCTAGGTAGCATTTTCATCTCTACAATTATGTCTAATGCCTTAAGGTTAGTTAATGGTATTCCGTGATGGATAACCCAACGTAAAATGATGTCCTCTACGGATCTGCCGTGGCATGTCTGAAGCCCTACCAACCCTGCTGTAAGGGCGTGGAACATCGCCCAGCTATCCTCCCTTGTGCGTATTTCTCCTAGGAAAACCCAGTCGGGAGAACGATGGAGTAGCTGTGTAATTTCTTTAGCCTTGCTTTTCTCCCCTTCTTCCTCCGGCGGCTTCACTTTAACCTTCGCTTGGTGGCTCCCATGCTCTTGGAGGGAAAGACTTTCAATAACATCTTCAACATATACCTTCCTCCAGTTTAATGGCGTCATTAAGTCAAGGGCATTTATCATTGTTGTCTTACCTGCCCTAGGCTCCCCTATAACACAAATGTTAAACCTTCTTAGAATGCAGAAAAGAAGATAGGCCGCGGCTTCGACCGATATCGTGCCATTATAAATTAATTCAGGAATCGTATACGGTTTTTTTCGCATTCTCCTGAAGGTTAACATAATTCCCTTTGCTGCTATGGGTGGAATATCAACTAAGACTCTTACCCTGAAGAACTTGGTTAGCACCTCAGCCTTCAGCGAAGGATGTACTTCATCAAGTCGAAACCCACTCTCAAGCCGTATTCTAGTAAGAACTCTTTCTATGTCCTTATCAGACAGTATAATGTTAGTTTTGCATCGCCCCCAATCTCTATGGTCTAAATATACGTTTTCCTCTTTTCCATCGAGGTAAAACTCCTCTACTTTATCATCTAACAGCAAAGGGGCAATTGCAGATAAACCAGCGCACCTGAACGCTAAGCTTAACGCCACTTTTCTTGCCGTTTCCTCGGAGAGTTCCAAATAGCCTTGGAGCTGTCTAACTGCCTCATCAACGGTAAATGCAAGAAACTTATCAAATAAATGTAACCCCTTAATTTTATAGGCAATATTATCTGCTAGTGTTGATGAGAGATGTTCAACCAATTTTTCACTCAGCAGTTCAACTGAAGAATCACTGACGGCATATATAAATTCGAGCTCTCTTGGGGAGGAGAAAATACAAACTTTATACGGTCCCACTTCGTACTCGTCTACCTTTAATATTTTCTTCTCTAACATTCGTTCTCTTCCAAAACTTCTCTTGAAAACCTCTAAGAGGCCAAACTGCCCCTCATTTACCACTAATTTACTGTTAAAACGAAACCATTCCTTTTTTAAGGCGTCCTCCATATTCAAGTAAACCCACCAGATAAGCTGCCTAAACGTATTTAAACACAGCACATCGCAAGATTAACCCTGACATGCCCCTTCATTTTTCCCTGCTACGTTTAAATCCAGAATTTACATTGCATTCTCCTTTCAATTTGCAATCCAAAAAATATAAGTAGCCTTCCATGATAATTCATTCAATGATACGGGCTGGTAGCTCAGAGGCGGAGCCGGGAACCTAGGTAGAGCATCTAAATGCTCGCCTAAAGCGCCGGACCATGGGCGAAGCTTTTAACCCGGCGGTCGCGGGTTCGAATCCCGCCCAGCCCGCCATCTTCCTCTATCTAGTCCTTTCTGTTCTGTATGCTGCTTTTTAATACCTCACAGGGTTCTTTACCAAAGTTTCATTTGGTTTTTATACCGTTATTTTTAAGCATTCTGTTTTATTTATCAACGGTATACTTTTAACGTAACGCTTCAACATTACAATCATGTTATTTTCTCTCCATTATACCTTTCCTTCCGTGTCATCCGCTTTAACTTTCAGTAACTCTAAGTGCTTAGGTGGGTCGTGTGTTCGTCTCTTTCACTTAGGTATTATCCCGTTTTCATCGTCGCTGTCCTGAGGGTAGCGTATGAACGAGGAAATTGATAATATAGACCGGAAGATTATTTCAATATTGCTTAATGAAGGTAGAAAAAGTTTTAATGAAATATCGTTAATCGTTGGCGTCAGCACCGGGACGGTAGCTAACAGAATAAAGAAGCTTCTCAAAAAAGGCGTCATTAAAAAGTTCACAGTGGACCTTGACTGGAAAAAGCTCGGGTTTAAGGTTTTCGCAATTCTTTTAATAGAAGCAGAACTCAAAAAACTTAGTTCCATAACGGAAAAATTGTACTCGTATCCAGAGGTCAACGAGATCTACACATGTATGGTGGGAACGCCAAGCATTGTAGTTTTTATTAGAGTGAATGCTATCGAGGACCTTTCTTTTTTCATACAAGATAAAATAGCTTCGCTTGAAGGAGTCAAAAACTTCAAATCAATAATAGTAACTGATAGCAGACGGAAGTAGGGCAAAAATAAAACGGGGTTAAACCATGCTTTCCAATTTTAACCTCGGGAAAATGCACATGGACATAAGCTCCTGGATCAACAGCTTGAACGCATAGCTTACAACCGCCTTCGAGATGCGTGCCTTCTCACCGCAGAGGGGGCAGTAGAGCTTCCTGTTTTGTGTTTGGACGGCAAGCGCCCCGCATTCTTCGCAAACATAGATCTCTGTTCTGTCAGACTCATCTACCAACTTTTCCTTAAGTAAGAGCGCTGCTCCCATCCCTATTAAGCAATCCCGTTCCATTTCGCCAAATCTAAGCCCTCCTTCCCTTGCTCTGCCCTCTGTCGGCTGCCTCGTCAGTATCTGCACTGGCCCCCTCGACCGTGCATGGATCTTATCAGCAACCATATGATGCAGTTTTTGGTAGTATACGACGCCTATGAAAATATCCACTTCATATTTTTCACCCGTTATTCCATTGTACATGACTTCTTTCCCGTTATACTTGAAGCCCAAGCTTTTAAGCTCCTGACATAGATCCTCGGGTTTCTCCCCGCAGAAAGCTGTTCCATCTACCCTCCTTCCAGCTAGGCATCCCACCTTTCCTGCTAGTGACTCTATTATTTGTCCCAACGTCATTCTCGACGGAAATGCGTGAGGATTTATTATCAAGTCTGGAACTATGCCGTCCTCGGTAAATGGCATGTCCTCTTGGGGGACTATCATTCCTATTACGCCCTTTTGCCCATGCCTCGTCGCAAATTTGTCTCCAAGCTCGGGTACTCTTTGATCTCTAATTTTCACTTTTACAAGGCGATTTCCATCGATTGTCTCCGTTATTACCACCGTGTCCACGGTGCCTTTTTCCCCGTGTCTTATGCTAATGGAGGTCTCTCTTCTCGCCTGTGCAGCCACCTCAAACTCTGCTCTCTCCTCTAGGAACCTCGGCGGGCTCGTCCTACCGATTATTATTTCGCCTCCCTCGACTTCGGTTTCAGGTTCTACGACGCCGTCTTCTGAAAGATGCCTGTACACTTCAGAGGCCCTGTACCCTCTAACGTTCGGGTCAGGAATTTCAAACCTGTCTTCCTGTCCTCCGGGATACTTTCTTTCCTCAGCTTCATAGCATCTAAAGAACGATGACCGCCCCAACCCCCGCTCAATGGACGCCTTGTTTATTATGAGAGCATCCTCTATGTTGTATCCCTCGTAGGATAAGACTGCTACTATGAAGTTTTGCCCTGCCGGCCTCTCCTCAAATCCTGAAACCTTTGCTACCCTAGTGCTAACTATGGGCACCTGAGGGTAGTGGAGAAGATGTGACCTAGTGTCCATCCTAAGCTTATAGTTTGAAGCGAATAACCCCAAAGCTTGTTTCGCCATCCCTGCCTCGTAAGTGTTTCTAGGACTCTGATTATGTTCCGCATATGGTATTATTCCCGCGGATATTCCAAGAATAGTTACTGGCGCAATTTCCAGATGAGTAGTTTCCTCCTCTACATCCTCTGGGTTCAACGCGATGTACGCTTCCTCCTCCTCCTCAGCATCTAAGTACTCAATTATACCTCTCCTTACCAAGTCGGTGAACGTCCACTCTTTACTTCTCAGCTTCTCCGTATGTTCAGGTTTAAACTTAGGCACCCCATTCTCGACTATAATGTACGGCCTCCTTACCCGCCCAGCATCACAATTTATTTGAACTTCATCAGCGTCATCGTAGTATGCAACGTTAACTTCGTCGCTTATCTCTCCCCTCCTTCTAAGCTTCCTAATGGTATTAGCGAGTTTTTCGGGGTCCTTATGGAACCCTACAAGCCTACCGTTCAAGAAAACCTTGGCTCCCTCTCTTCTCCCAACGCGGCTGAACTCCTCTATCGGGTGAAGCCCTAGCTCTATGAGCTTTGCCTCAATCTCTTCCTCGTTTAAGCCAACTGATATGTAAGCAAGCAAAGCGAGGTTCTTTACGAGGCCGCAGTTTGGCCCTTCAGGTGTTTCGTTTGGGCACACCTTCCCCCAATGAGTTGCATGTAAATCTCTTGCTTCGAAGTGAGGCTGACTTCGACTTAAAGGAGAAGTCACCCTTCGAAGATGGCTTAAGGTTGACATGTAGTTTGTTCTGTCGAGAAGCTGGCTAACACCCGACTTTCCTCCAACCCAGTTGCCAGTAGCGAGGGCATGATACAGCCTGTCAGTTATTACATCTGCGCGGACAGCATTAGCTATGTTACGCCGTCTACCTCGAGCAGCATTTCTCTCAAGCTGGTACTTAATGTCCTTGCATAAGTTAAGGAAAGCCACCCTGAACAAGCTCATTAGCAAACTTCCCGCTAGTTTAAGTCGCTTGTTGGCGTAGTGATCCTTATCGTCTGGCTGCCTTCGCTTCAACGCTAACTCTATAAGGCGTTGCGCCATTTGGCCAAGGTAGAATGCCTTCTTTAACCTGTCCTCCGGCTCCGTCCCTACGTGCGGAAGCAAATACTTGTCAAGAACTTGCTCCGCCCTCTTAATCCTGTAATCCCTCGTTTGCCCCACAGCAACTCTCTTTCCTACATAGTCTAACGCATCCTCCCTTGTAGAAATCGGCGAAGCCTCATCTATTGAAAGAATAAACTCGTTCAGTATTTCCGGGTCGTCTGCCTCTATCGTACTTGCGACCTGTTGGTCGGTGACCAGTCCAAGAGCACGCATTAAAACAACCAACGGGATCTTCCCGGGGACAGAGGGGAAAGATACCTTCAGCGTTCCATCTCTCCTTCTCTCCATGGTGACTGGCGCCCTGAAGCCCCTAGACGTACTAAACACCTTCGCTATATGAGTGATAGGTCCTCCCTTATTCACTTCTTCCACAAGGATCCTGTTAGGCGCCAAGTCTTCTTGGGTAACCAGCACTCTCTCAGATCCATTTATGATGAAGTACCCTCCGGGATCATCAGGGTCTTCCCCTATCTCTATTAGCTCTTCCTTACTCATCTCTGAAAGAGGACACTTAACAGACTTCAACATTATAGGAAGCTGGCCTATGTAAACTTGAACAGGTTCTTCCTCGATTTCCCTCCCATCACCCTTGTAAACTATACTCATCTCTAAATATATAGGGGCAGAATAGGTTAGGTTTCTAATCCGCGCTTCAGCAGGCGTCAATAAGTTCCGTGAACCATCAGCCTCTTTGATGGTGGGCGGCCCAACCTCTATCTTCCCCAGCTTAACATAGTAATCCTCTCCTTCCACATCTATTTTTCCGACCTCGTCAACCACCTCTTGCATTCCATGCTCCACAAAGTCATTATACGAGTCTAGGTGCTGGCGGACCAGTCCCTTCTCCTCTAAGAATGCTTCAACTATCGCCCACCTGTCATCCATAGTTAACTCGTTACCTGTCATCCAAATCACCCTTCCAATAAGTAATTGGAAAAGTAAACCAGAAACTTTTTAGACAAGAACATGAAATAACACACATACAAACTTCTACTTCCTTCCATCTTAACTGCCGGAGAAAACAGAAGTCCCCAATGTATAAATTCTTTTTGCATTAGCATATACTTTTTGTTCTTTCCATTGTAGTCCTTCTCTTGCAGCAGCCAGCACCCTAGGCAATAACTTTTAATTTTAATCATACATTGCTTCATGGTTAAAAACGTAAGGCACCTTGAAAAGAGGACACTTCATCCCGTAAAAATCCAGAGAAGAGAAGCCATTATTAAGGTCCAGATCAATAAGGCAACGGAAACTAGCTCCCAGAAGGGGATTTCCTCCTCCCTCTCCTTAAGCACTGTTACAGGGTGGTACACCTTTACCTCCTTATACGCCTCTCCTGCATGTTTCCTCTGTAGTGCGCTGATCCCTACTCTTACCATTTCGTCAAGGTTAAACTCTACCTCAAAGGGAACCTTCTTGTACTTCTCGTTCTCGACCACGTAGAAACTGCAGCTTCTCTCGTAAATCCTTCCTGTCCTCTCATATTCCACGGGGTCAACAACCAACGCTACCGCTTGAGGGAGAAACGCTTGGTAAATCTGTTGCGTCTTAATATCAACTCCAGACATGAAATCAGCTCCCATCCCAGGATGGCTATGCCACCATCCTACTATAACCTCCCTTCCTCCCTCCCTCTCTAACTTGTCAACCAGCTTAGCCATGGCGTTAAAGTCTACTTCCACCCGTACTCCTCTACCAACCTCTCCCATCCAAACTCCATCATACACGAGAACCCGCTCCCCTTCAACCCTACCGACAAGAAATCCTGCAACCTCCCTACTCTTCTCTCGTAAAGCCACATCAAGCACCTTAACCAAAGCCATGGGAGAAACAGCCACTTGCACCTTAGCCCACCAACCCTCTCCTAAAAGAGAGATCCTCAGAACTATGTTTTAAATTTTTAACTCTTGCTGCGGGAAGTCTCCATCCGAAAGGGTGGAGATGAGAGCAGCCAAAAATTATCTATAGTTATTTAAACAATGACATAACTATGAGATATAAGCTTGATAAAAGCAATCATTCAGTTTATGCATTACAATACCACTTGGTTCAATGTGTGAAATATAGAAGAAAAGTTTTTGACAACGAAAAGATAGTAGACTTTCTCAAGCAAAAAATTCATGAAAATTAGCCAAACTTTTGATGTTGAGGTTTTATGCGTAGAGTGTGACAAAGACCATTTCCATATGATATTCAAGGCAAAACCAACTCTGAATATACCGAAATACTTGAACGCTATAAAAACTATAACTTCGAGGGAAATTCAAAGGAAATTTCCAGAAGTAAAGAAGAAGCTTTGGAAAGGTATGTTTTGGTCAAGGAGTTATTTTCTTGCAACTACTGGGCAAGTGACTTTAGAAGTTTTGAAGAAATATGTTGAGTCTCAAGGTGAAAAACAATGATAACTTACAAATTTAGGTTATACCCAACTAAAGAGCAAGAAGAAAAACTACTGGAGACTTTAGAAATATGTAGGCAAACTTATAATTACCTTCTCTCAAGAATTAGGAAAAGCGATAAAGTTCCAAGTAGATTAGAGTTACAGGCTGAATTACCCAATCTGAAAAAAGAAAAACCAGAATTGAAAAAAGTCTATTCAAAGGTTTTGCAAATGGTTCTTTATCAGCTCTATTCGAATCTAAAGGCTCTATCTAAACTAAAGAAAAAAAGGTAAGAAAGTTGGAAAATTGCGTTATAAAGGAAAATGGTTCAAAACCTTTGTTTATAACCAATCTGGATTCAAAATCATAAGGACTGGTAAAAGACTGGATAGGCTACATTTGTCAAAAATTGGCAATATTCCGATTAAAATTCACAGACCCATAGATGGGAAAATAAAGCAGGTAATAATAAAAAGGCATAACTCTGGCAAATGGTTCGCTTGCATATGTGTTGAAAAGGGAATCAAAGCGATTAGAGGAAAACCCAAGAAAGTTATAGGCATAGATGTTGGGATAAGGTATTTCCTTACAGATAGCGAGGGAAGGCAAATAGAAAATCCAAGATTTTACGAGAAAGCCTTGAAAAGAATAAAAATCGAGCAAAAGAGGCTGTCGAGGAAAAAGAGAGGCTCAAAGAATTATGAAAAACAAAGAAAGAAATTGGCAAAGAAGTATGAGAAATTGGTAAACCAAAGGAATGATTTTCTTCACAAATTATCGAGATTTTATGTTGATACCTACGATGTTATCTGTGTCGAAAATCTAAACATTAAAAGTATGGTAAAAAATCATAGCTTAGCCCAAAAGATATTAGATGCCTCTTGGGGTAAATTCCTTCAACTACTCGAATACAAAGCTGAAAAAGCCGGTATTCGGGTGGTGAAAGTAAACCCAAGAGGCACATCCGAAGGGTTGAATTATAAGAATAAACTAAGAGATTACATTTCAGCATGTAGAATAAGGATGAGGGGATGGGACAGCCCTGATAGCCTGCTGGAGAGAAGACCTCTACCCAGAACCACCTCCTATATGGAGGTGGCTTCCGGGCAAGCCTTCTCGATGAATCAGGAAGCTCCCTGCGAAAGCTGGGAGTAGTTCACTTCACCAACTCTCCAAAGAAACGTGCTACAGATGGGAAAACCAAAGTTTGTAAATTGTAGGTTAGAGGTCAACGGCGAAACATTAAAAAACATTTCTCTACCGAGAAATTACTTAGGTGCCGCGCTGGTGTAGCCACCCATAAAGGCTGCAACGGCCAAGCATAAGGGGCTCAAGGCATATGCCTGCCCACTCGACCCCTTGACCCGGGAGGATCGCTGACCCGGGAGTTCAAATCCCGGGCGCGGCACCACAGCCTCTACTTCTTCTATTCCACATCATTATTTCATCTTGTCCGTTTTCTAAATTCCTCTAAAAGCTCTTCCAGTCGCTTCCTCCTTAACTCTTTCTTATTGAAGTTATCTTCTCCCCTGGTCTTGGCGGTGTCAAAGTGTACGTTTCTTCAGCCTCTATCACCCCTATTTTACCCAAAAGTCCCCTCTTCATTCCGATGTATTTGCCTTTAACTTGGTATGCTATCGCATCCATTGTGAGAACAGCTGTCGCCACTACGTCGCCTTCATTTAGCCTTTCAGCCTCCATCGATCGTATGCCAAACCCTAGCCTCGACTGGCTCATAGCCCTCAGCGAAAGAGCAGGTATAATAAGCGGCTTATCCCCTTCAACCTTAGCGACAACCTTAACTGCGTTAATCCTGTTAAACTTTTCAGCAACGTTAGGGGGTATTACTCCTCCACTTCCTCCACCAGACACCGACATAACTGCTAAGGTGTCAGCTAAAATATTAATCCTCGATTTTGCCCTCTTAACCTGCCATACTTCTTCAACTCTGATCACACCTGCCGACCTAGCACCAGTATACGCATTATACCTGAACAACGGGATCTCTGATATGAAGTCGTAATACTTGCCTCTTTTCTCAAATCCCTCAAAGACTCCTCTAACAACATAGTTGTCAAGTCTCTCTGTTATAACACATGTACAGACAGCGCACCCATCCACCAAGTTCCTCTTCGTCTTCACCATCATAAACTCTCCAAAAACTAAAGTTTCCTCGTCAAACGCCCTGATGGAAATAACCGGAACAACGTTTGGCCTTCCATCCAGCCCTATCGTGGCCAGAAACTTTCCAGCCAACTCTAAGTTAAACGCCTCGACAGCATCTGAAGTAAGAACCACGATCACACCTCCCTCTTAACCATACCACTCCAGACAACATTACTTACTCCCTCCTCTTCAGCCACCCTGGCAAGCTCCTCCATTTCATCTCTCCTCATTAGCCGCACCCCCTCCAAAGGAAACCTCATGCCAAGACGCCGATATTTAGAAATACAAAGATTATTAAAAGCAAGCAAATCATAACGCTCAACAGTTGGCAGCTTCTCCACGATAAACCTCGCAGCAGCCCTAACATTCTCCTCATCACTAGTAAACCCGGGAATAATAGGAGTCCTAACCCACATACGAACACCCTCTTCAGCGATCTTAACAGCATTATCCCATATCAAACTTGGATCAACTCCCGTAAACTCCCGGTGCTTCGCTGGATCCATCACCTTAAGATCATACAACACTAAATCCACATACCTCAAAACTTCCCTAAACCTCTTCCAAGGCGCAAAACCACTAGTATCCAACGCAATGTGCACTCCATAATCCTTAAGGGAAGGAAGTACCTTCATTAAAAATTTAGCCTGTAACATGGGCTCACCCCCAGAAAAGGTGACACCGCCATCTGAAGAATCATAGAACACCCTGTCCCGCAAAACCTCCTCCACTAACCCTTCAACACCATACTCCACCCCTATAACCTCTAATGCCCCCGTAGGACAAGCCTTAACGCACAATCCACACACGGTACACCGCTCTCTATCAATATGCAATCCCTCTCTCCTAAGTTCAAGCGCTCTAACATTACAAGCCTTAATGCAAGCTCTAACACCCATACACCTTACATCATACCACACGAGCTCTGGCCTCGGATTAATTCCCTCAGGATTTTGACACCAAACACATTGCAAAGGACATCCTTTCATAAAAACAGTCGTCCTAATCCCTGGACCATCCTCGGTGGAAAACCTTTGAATGTTAAAAATAATAGCTCTCGAATCCACTTCCATCAGATCCCGTGGCAAGCTCTTGCAATAATCTCCTCCTGTTGCTCCTTACCCAAAGTAACAAAGTACGCATTATACCCTGTAACTCTCACAAGAAGGTTCCTGTACTCCTCAGGCTTTTTCTGGGCTTCTCTCAGAATCTCCGGGTCAATCATGTTAACCTGCAAACTAGTACCCCCTATATCGCAGCACGCCAGCAGCAGCCCCGCCAACTTTTCCAAGTGTTCTACATCCCTAACTGTTGAAGGACTCAAAGTAATCACCTGAGACGCTCCATTAGGTGCAGTCTCCAACCCAAGCTTACCCACCGAACGGATAACTGCAGTAGGCCCCTTCCTATCCATACCCTGAACAGGCTGAACACCATTCGAAAGAAACCTGCCCCTGGGACGCCCATCAGGAGTAGCCGCGGTCTTCGGTGCGAAGTCAATGTAGTAATTCCACGAGAGATAGCCTCCACGGTATCGTCTCCCTGTAGCTGGGGATGTGTATTTAAACACTTCTTGAGTCCAGTATCTTGATATTTTCCTTGCTATTTGGTCTACGTAGTCATCGTCGTTGCCAAATTTAGGTGCTTTGAAAAGCAGCCTTCTTTGTATCTCTTCATGTCCTTGATAGTTATCTTTTATTGCTTGGAGTAACTGTTTCATTGTAATTTCTTTTTCTTCGAAGACCAGTTTTTTGATGGCTGCTAGGCTGTCGGCTGCTGTCGCGAGCGCGACCCCTTCTACCGTGATGAAGTTATATTTTGCTCCCCCCTGCCTTACGTCCATTCCTTTTTCAGCACATCCGTCTACTAATGCTGAGAGGTAGGGAACAGGTTCCCACTTACTTCTTATGGCGTCTGCTTCAGATGCCAGTTTTAACGTTTTTTCTATGCATTTTTTTAGCTGGGTGAAGTATGCTTGCTCAAATTCCTCATAGCTTTTGAACTTTGTAGGATCTTTGGTTTTCACACCTATTCGTTTTCCTGTTTGCATGTCGCATCCTCTGTTTAGTGCTAACTCTATTGGTTTTGCTAGGTTTATGTTGACGTCAACTGTGCCTGACCTGTCTTTTCCTTGTGCGGTGTTTTCGAGGCATCCGACGACTCCGTAATCTATGGCTTCCTCCTCGGGTAGTCCCTCCCAGAGCAGCCCTTTTATTGCTTGTTCATCGAAGTTTATGAGGAATGGTGACCCTTGGGTTTTCGTTAATATTTCACATACTTTTAGGAGAAATGGCCTAGGTATGTTTTTATGTATCCTTACATTAAGTTTAGGCTCGAGCATGTTTATTTCTTCGGCTACTTCTAGAATCAGCCATGTTAACTCATTTACTGCGTCGTTTTTGTCCTTTTTCATCCCCGCTAGGGTTATTAGCTGGCCGAAGCCTGAGTTGATGCCTTGGTTCCCTATTTTTCCCATGTAGTCGTAGGCATAGTTGTGTTTTATCCAGAAGCATTGTAGGAGTTCTTTTGCCTTCTCTCTTGTGAGCCTTCCCTCCTCTACGTCTTTTTTGTAATATGGGTACATGTACTGGTCGAATCTTCCATGGGATAGTCCTGGGCCAGGGTAGCTTTCAGCTGCCATTACGAGCATGTGAGTGAACCAGACAGATTGTAAGGCTTCCCAGAATGTTTCAGCCGGCTCCCATGGAACCTTTCTGCATATTCTTGCTATTTCTAAGAGTTCTCTTCGCCTTTCCTCGTCTTTTTCCTTTTGGGCGAGTGCCTCCGCTTCCTCAGCATACCTTTCCGCGAACCTCTTCACCGCTTCTACTGCTATTATCATTGCTTTGACATAGTCCCTTTTGGCTTTATCTGTATGTTTTTCCAGCCATTCTTCGAGTTCTTCTTTTATTCCTTTGAACCCCTTTTCTAGAACTTTCTTGTAGTTTGGTATTATGTGGCCTGGTATCGCTCCACAATTCATGACGCCTAAGTCTGACAGCTCAACCATTTTCTTGAACCACTTCTCCTCTCTTTTACGCCATTTCTTTGCTTCTTTCTTAGTGAAGCATTTGGAGAGGGCCGTGTTGAAGTGCGACCCCACTATGAGTTCCCCATCAAGGATTTTTACTGGGAGGTATTCCTCGATCACTTTTTTGAAGAAGATCGCTCTTCTAACCGGGAGGCTCTCTCTCCAAAATCCTTCAGGTAACTCCACCTTCTGCGCTAAAGCCTTCAAGGAATCTCTCATAGCTGGGAGGAATGGGAATACCTCAGGAGCTACCCCCCAGTCATGGTATGAGAAAACTTCATCCCATGGAGTGCCTGTAGTATAGGGAATTACCTCGTTTCTAAAGTATTCCCTTTTTTCAAACGAGAAGTATTCTTCTCTAAGCTTTCTAATCCTCTCGGTGAGTCTCTCTGACGGGGACCAAATCTGTTCTATCTCCCTCACGCTCCCTCTTCTTTTATCACTATCTCTCTATAAGTTGGTGCTTCCCCTTAATTTCTGTTTCTTTTTTGACGAACTTTCTCTTTTTACATAAATGTTATATTCAGCGTAGTGTTAATGGTTTTTTGGGTGCTAGCGTTGCGATCGCAAAAGCGTGGCTTTTCCATTTTGGACATTGCGATGCGAGATATCGTCACGTGCAGAGAAGACGACCCTATTCCCCGTGTCGCTCAGCTTATGGTTGATAACTGGGTGAGCAGCGTCTTCGTCGTTAACGATGATGACAAAGTTGTAGGGATAATAACTGATGGTGCTATTTTCAGGCTTATCGCTAAAGAGGAGGACCCCCGCCAGTACAAGGCGAAGGACATCATGTTCCGTGATATACTTACGGTGAATGAGGATGCCTCGATAGACGAGATCAAGGGGCTTTTCGAGAAGACTAAGATAAAACGAGTCGGGGTTGTCGATAAGAGCGGTAAGCTCGTCGGTGTGATAAGTAAGAAGTGGATCGATGGTTTCAGAAGATATGCGCGTTATTACAACATTGAGCTTAGACCTGTTTCCCCGGAAGCTAGGAGTGAAACCTACTAGGTTTTCTGAGGGTTGAAGGATGGCTGAGCAGAAGCATTTAGACAAGTTAAGTGAAAGCGGCTTTAAGCCGTTTTTCGCGGAGAAAAAGGATGGTGCTATTGAGGCTGTCACGGATACACGTGCATCCTTTTTCTCCGAGTTCATCGAAATATACCTTTGCTGTTTTCACGAGATTAAGGGACACCTTGTCCTTTTCACCATTCCAAGCCACCTTAAAAACGATAAGAATATTTTAAGGATTCTTCAGCGTCACCCTGTCTGGTGGCTTGCCGTCGACGAGTTTAAAGAAGAAGTAGACCACGTGGACTTGGAGTTTGGCGGTAAAGTGTATTCTGCGACGAAGTTTGCAGCTAAGTCTGCTAGGAGAAAACAGAGAGCTGGCATGACCGAGGAAACAGAGGAAGTTTTCGTGCTCATCGTGAGCACACCTGTGTCGATAGCAAAGCCTTTAGGGGAGGAACTCCTCAGGATCCTGAGGAGGAAAATACAAGAATCTCTTTCCGACCAACTTTACATCCTCATAATGAGAGAGGAAATAGCGGTTAAACCGGTTAAAAGCGAAGAGGACCGGAAAATAATTGAGGAAAGCTCTAAGATAGAAACTACGTTAGAGGACATTTGCGAATCTGCAATACCTGAAGTGTCACAGAGGGTGATTGAAGCACTACAATATGATGCTGAGAAGCAGAGGAGCCTCGTTTACTTCCTTCTCAGCCACCTTTATAGTGGGCAAGCACCCATAAGAAGCATTCCTCTTTCTGAGAAGAGCATTATCGAAGCTAGGCCTGTCGAGCTAACGCATGAAAGCCCCGTTGAGCTAGAAGGCGTGGAGCTAGTGGAGCAGGGGAAAAAGCTGAAGATAACCGTTAAGAACACGTCGGAAAAGGGGCTTGAAAACATCAAGATAACGATAAGCCACATACAAGACATTTTTGAGACATATTCTTGGTCCACCAACGTGGAGTTGTGGTTCCCCCTAGAAAGTCTTGTCTTCGTATTTCCGCGGGTCGACAATAACGGAGAATATATAATTAAAGTGGAAGACGTGGCGGAAAAACTTCTTGTGAAAAAAATTTCAGTTAAAGAGTTAATATCAAAGGAGGAAGAGAAGCTAGAAGAGGACATATACTAGGTAGGACCCCCTCGCCGGCTAGGTGCCCTTGGTGTTTTCCAACCTGTTGTTCTCCTTACTTAAGTTAGGGTGGGACGTTGAAGTCAAATGTCCTCAAAAGCTCCTTCATTATCTTTTTCGTGGCGGCAATACTCTTCCCCCCAACCGCCGTTACCCCTCCTCCATGGGTCACCCCCATCCTCCATCAGGAGGAAAATGTAGCCCCGCCCATAACTCCCGTTCTCCTTCATGTTAACAGCGTAAAGTATGTTATCATAGTAGGAGATCCTAGCTGGGCAGACGCTGTCATGCCTCTTGCTAGATGGAAGACCTTAAAGGGTATCCCATCAAAGGTATACACTGTCACATCCATATATGCTAACTTTAGTGGAGAGGATAACGCCACCAAAATACGTAACTTCATCAAAGCTATGTACGATGCTGAAGGCATTCAGTGGGTTCTACTTGTGGGGGACATTGACAAGATCCCCATAAGATACTTTACTGTTGGAAGCTCACTTATTCCTTCAGACTATTATTATGCTGCTCTTAACGGTTCTTTCGATAAGGACGGCGACGGTCGCTACGGTGAACCCGGTGAAATCGATTGGGTTCCAGAAGTGTATGTAGGCAGGATCCCGGCGTCATCGAAAACAGAGGTAGAAATAATTATAAACAAAACTTTAATGTACGAGCAGCACATCAAGGACTACGCCGGCCCATGGATGAACACCGTACTCCTAGTAGGAGGAGAAATAGACCCTCAACGCGACATTCAAGGATGGAGAGCTAAGCACACTATTCTCCAGGTTTTCCCGCAGGCTAAGGTTAACCTCCTAGCCTACGATTCACGCAGGGACATCGCTAACCTCACAGAGTTTTCCTTCATACAATGCGTCAATGAGGGCGTAGCCATACTTAACCTTTGCTCCCACGGTAGTAGTACTTCTCTTTTCGCAACCCAGAACGGGGTTGCCTACTATACTTCCACCAAAGCGGATAGCTTACTTAACGCCCCCCGCCTCCCCCTCGCTTACATTTCAGCTTGTTCGGGAGCTATGGTGGATGCTCCGGGGGACTCGGTAGGTGAATCCTTATTAAAGGCTCCTGCCGGAGGCGCCATCGCAGTCGTAGGACCAACTAGAACGAGCTTTGGAGGCGACTCTGTAAGCGATGCATCAGACACATTCCTCGACTTCACGTTCTTCAAAAACTTCTTCACAGCAAGTGAACCCTTCGCTCACCGTCCAGGATATGCCCTTTATAAAGCTAGGGAGGAATACTACGAGACATATAGAGGCCTAATAGAAGGGAACGCAACGTTCAGGCAGGAATTCTTAGAGTACATCCTTTTGGGAGACCCCGAGCTCTCCGTCTACCTTGGAGAACCAAGATTTCTCCAAGTGAGTGCTACAGGGCTTACACCTGGGAAGATTGCGTCTCTAAGGGTCCTTGACGAAAACGGAAACCCTGTTGCTAGCGCCCTTACCGCAATCCAAGGGATAAACTACTACCACGTTTATCTTACAGACGAGGAAGGCGAAGTACGCTTTCCCTGCCCTGAACGTGGCAATTACACCCTAACTATTACGAAAGCAGGCTACCTCCCTACGCAGTTGTCGCTAGAGGTAGGCACCCCCATCAACATATTGGTTGACGAGTATCATCAGAAGGGCTCCTCAAGGTACATGAGCTTCTGGAATAGTACCGCTTCTCTCAGAGCATCCCTTTCCCAATCCTTATTCCTCTTTCACGTCCTTAACAGTCAAATTACGTATGAAACTCTAAAAGACGTTGATATCCTAATCATTTATTATCCCTCAGAGGACTACAGCCAGAAGGAGATCGAAGCGATACGGGGCTTCGTCCGGAACGGCGGCAGCCTCCTCATAATAGGGGAAGAGAATAGCACCCTTGCGGATGACGCAAACAAGATAGCACAAATTTTTAATGTGCGATTCACCGGCGGCCCCCTTAAAGCAGGTTTACCTCCAAGCCAAGACATAGTGGCAACCTGCCCCCCAACGCCGCAAACCTTTAAAGTTAAAAAGGTATTAGTGAGAGGAGCTGGAACAGTAGAAGGAGGCTTCCCCCTAATACAAGTTCAGGCAACCCTAAACGGTACATCTGACATATTCACTATAGCTTCATCCATAACGTGGGAGCGTGGAAGAGTAGTTTTTATATCAGACCTAGATCTATGGAAAAATAAAACAGTTTTCGAAGAAGGCAATCTCCAGTTATTTAAGTCACTTTGCGAGTGGCTGGCAAAGGATCTCTCTCCAATAGCATTCAACATTGTAACGCCTGAAAAGATTAAACATGGGTCTCTTCTCAAAATACAGGTTACAGCTGACAGCCCCTACGATATTATAAACCTTACAGTGACTGCCATAACACCTCAGAAAATACTGAAAAACAGCACGGCAGCTCCGTCTGTTACGCTTTCAGTAGACACGGCTATGCTTGAAGACTCAGCTATCCAAATCTATGCAACGGCTTCGTCTTCAAATGGGAAAACAGCCATTTCAGACGTGATAACAATAACCGTAGCTCGACACCCAACCCAATTAAACTTCTCCATTGTAATAATCAAGGGGACGCGCTCTCCTATAATAGTATCTGTAGCGGTACTAATGCTAGGCATAATAGTCTTAGCCTACCAAAGCAGGAAAACCAGAAAAAGGTAGGAGGCAATACAGTAAAGTAACCCGAAAGAGCGTCCTTTTTTGATAATTTTTATATTAAGGCATCCAATAAAGTTCAAGTGAGCTCGGAAAAGACGTGTGAAGGTGACACGATGTCAACGCCAAATGAAGATGCATACGTGAGTTACTTTTACCCTGAACGTGTTCTCAAGGAGAAGAAGTTTGAGAACTTTGGAAGACTACAAAACCATGTCATCCTTTCAGGCGTATGCACCGAGTGCTCAGCCTGTGTCGCGTCGTGTCCTGAAGGGGCCATAGAAATAATCGACGGCCGTCCAACACTGGTAGGTAAGTGCACAGCCTGCGGCATTTGCTATAATGTATGTCCTAGGACCATGACGCGGGTGGAGGACCTTGTGGGAAGCTTTATTTCCGCTTACAGGGCTAAGTCTCTTCTTAGCGAGGTGCGTGGTCAGGATGGGGGTGTAGTTACCAGTTTACTTCTCTATGCCTTGAGGGAGGGGCTTATCGACGGAGCCGTGGTGACGCACAAAAGTAAGGATGAGCCCTGGAGGCCCGTAGCCGTGGTAGCTACTACAGAGGAGGACATTCTGAATGGTGCGGGTAGTGTTTACTCTCATAGCTATACGGTTAAAGCACTTGTTGATGCTATAAAGCAGGGCTTAACTTCCATCGCCTTCGTTGGAACCCCCTGCAATATTTCAGCCGTTAAAAAGATGCAAGGCTTCCCCATGGGTCTTCTTCCCCTCATTATGCGAGTGAACATTTTAAAAATTGGGCTGTTCTGCATGGATTCGTTTTCCTATGAAGGTTTAAAGGAGTTTTTCGAGGAGGAAGAAGGCATCCCATTATCGTCTATTTCAAAGATGAGCATTTCCGCTGGAAAGTTCAACGTTTACTATGATGGAAAGACCGCGTCTTACCCCTTAAGCCGGCTGGATAAATATCGGGCTTCAAGCTGCTATTTCTGCTCTGACCTAACATCCGAGGACGCTGACATTTCCGTTGGAAGTGTAGGCTCTCCTGAAGGATACTCAACAGTTCTCGTAAGATCACCTATTGCTCTCGAGCTTCTTCAAGGGGCTGTAGATAAGGGTTTCTTGGAAGTCGAGCCTTTAGATCGGAAAGGACTAGTGAGCGTGTTAAACTTAGCTCGTGTAAAGAAGGTTCAACTATATACCGTCAAGAGACGTAGAACGTATGTGGTCCGCACCCCAGAAGTTCCAGTAGCCGAACTTGAATTGAAGGCTGGGCCTATACCATTAGAAGAGGAGTCGGCTCAGGTAGTTAAGTTGGCTGGCAGAGTTCCCGTTAAGATCGTTGAAACTTCCCTTACAGATGCTAGTACTTCCCTTCTAGTCATCTTAAAAAATAACACCGGGAAAGTCCTTTATGATGTAAATGTTAGAATTTCACATGTAGAGGAGTTGTTTGAGACGAACGCTTGGACGACTACTATTGAGATATGGCATCCCTCAGAGGAGCTTGAGTTCAAGTATCCACGCGTCCAGAATGAACGAGAATATCTGCTAAGGGTCGCTGATAGGCATGGCACCCTGCTGATGAAGCGTATTTCACCGTCCGAGCTCAAGAAATAATAAAACAAATATATTTGAAGCCCTTACCTTTCCCCCTGTATAGTGAAGCTGGAGGGATGAGCGTGAAGATTTCACTAATCGGTCTAGCTGGCAGTGGAAAGACAAGTATATATCTAACAACTTTTGCCGGGAAAAAACCTCAGGAAACGAAAGGCATAGCCCCTACCGTGATGTACGAGGTTCGGCGGCATCCCTTTCTGGGCCTTGATGTGAGCCTGTTTGACTTCGGAGGCCAAGAGCAATACATCGAGTCATATCTTAGCGACCCTAAGGTTTTCGCTGGTACTGACATTTTAATCCCTGTAATCGACCTTCATGACCCAGACAAGTTTGAGGACGCTAAAAAATACTTCCAGAAGGTGCTTGAATTCTTCAAGAAAGAGGGTCTTAAACCGTCTATTTACGTCTTCTTCCACAAGTATGACGTTGAAGACTATGCCAGAGAACTGCTGGACAAGAACTTGGAGGCTGCAAGAAAAATTTTCAGTGAGGTCTTCGATGAATGGGAGGCACGTTACTATGTGACTTCTATCTATGAACAGGAAAGGCTCGCAGAAATATTTAGAGACATCTTAGTGGCCCACTACGAGGATCTCCAAAAGCACTTAGAAACCGCGCAGAAGCAGTTGGCTGAGATCCCGGCGAAAGTTATTATAAGCGATACTGCCGGAAACGTAATCGTTCACAATGTTCAAGGAGTCAGCACCGGCCTGCAGCTCAGGGCGGATTTAAGAGACTTCATAACAGCATGCAACAACTTAAGGGAAAACTTTTTCATGAGCGACTCGGCATCGTTCACGGGTCAAGCTAAGGACGGCGACAAGGAATTAATATTAAACTTGTTCAAGTACGTATTGGCAGTTCTAATAATGAAGGCAGGCGAATTCGGTAGGGAAGACGAAGAAAAGGTCGAAGCTCTTCTAAAGGACATGGAGGTGTTCGCAGACTTAGTTGTTAGAGCACATACTGAAAGGTAGTCTTCTGATCAAAACTTTTTCGGGTTGTGGTCCATGTCGATAAAGCTGTTTTCAAGTAATGTAGCAGAGGTGGGCGGCTCGTTAAAGACTAGAGTAGTGTTTGACATAGACGAGGATATGGAGATCTGGTGGGGAGGATTCATCCTCTCCACTACGTTACCATGTGGCAACGAGCTCACGGTTGCAAGCAATGAAGTTTTCTGCGAGGGCGTCATAGGCAAAGGCGAGTATGTTCGTTCGAGAGAATTGATCATTAGTAGGCGCGTCGTCCCATCTATCCCCAACAAAGTTAATTATACCTTGAAAGCAGTACTTTCTGTGAAGAAGCCGGGAACCCGTGAAGAAGAACGTCGTCTATCCGCCGAGAAGCCTGTTACCCTCGTAGCGAAGGTGGCGGCTGAACCGACCCCCGTGTCAATGAGCATTAAAGGAATGCGGTTCATAATGGATCGCGACACATTTAAACCTGGGGACGAAGTTAAGCTTAATTACTTCACCCAAAATGTTAAAGTATTAACAGTCAGCCTTATCCATGAAGCAAATATACGTTGTTCATGTCCACAGTACCGGGCAGTATGTGCTCACGTTAAAAAGCAGCCGGGTGAGAAGGTGATGTCCGTCGAGGAGCGAAATCCCGGCTCAGGCTTCATCACTTTAAAGATTCCAGGATATGCTGAGCCAAGCTATAATTACCTCTGGGAGCCGCCAGAGGTAACCTACTGGTCCTTAACGTTCGGTGCCTACTCTAGATGGTACCTTGAAGTGGAATGTGCAATGGTCAGCGGGGAATCTGTAAAGTTCCAAATACCAATAAACGTCGTAACGGAGGAAAAAATTGAAGAACACCTTTTCGAGGAGGTAGCGGAGAAGTTTAAACCTCTCTCCAACTTAGAGCCGCAATCCATTGAGGTAACGATGTCTCAGGGAAATGCCACTCCACGCTTTAAGGTTAAGAACAAATCAGGCAGAACCCTGAAGGGTATCACGGTACGGATAAGCGGAATCAAAGAGGAACTTTTCGAAGTCAAACCCTACGTTCACGGAATAAGCATTCTTTTACCCGATCAAGAAGCCGAGTTCGAATATAGCGAAAAAGCCGAAAGCTACCAAGTAACCATAGAAGATAATGAGGGCAACATAATAACCAAGCGCCTCTAATTCCAACCTCTTTTTAACCTTAAATTTTTGAATATGGCAAATTATGTTATTGTGGAAAAGTGTCTGTGAATAATGAACGTTCAAAGACGTTTCTCTTTTTAAGAAAGGAAGCTGGAATGTTGAAGCCACCACTTTCTCACCTAAACTTGACTACAAAATGAGTGTTGCGTATTGTCTCTCTTCTCTTCTTCTCTCTAAGGCGTTAAGGTTTCTTTCTCTTTTCCCCTTGGCTAGTTTTTGAAGCGTTTTCATGCTCGCTTCCGGTAATGGTTCGGCTGTAATGTAACCTGCTTTTAGTGCCTCTTCAAATATTTTTTCACCCTTCTGTGTTCTCACCAGAACCGTTGACCACCCAGCCGCTGACCCTATTGAGCCAACAGATATATCTGCAAACTCATTAGTCAGGTCAGGGCAGTAATGGCATGCATGCCTCGCTAACTTGGCTATTTCCTTTATTGGTACTGCTTTTTCCTCTCCTTTCTTTGTGTATGCAAAGAATTTCCCTTTATCAATGTTAAACTTGATAACGTCTTCAAGGCTAACCCCTAAGTGGTTTTCTGTTATCTCTCTTAAGGCTTTATGGCTAAAGTTCTCCATGCAAAAGATCCCTATAAGAATAACAGGTTCCCCTAAGGACCTAAGTAGTTCTGAGGAGTATATTTCAGCTTTCCTAACCGCATGTATCTGGCAGGGAACTCCGACTATAGCAACTCTTCTCAGCCCTTTCTCCTTAACAGTGTTTAAAGCTGAGATGGAAGGGGCAATAGTATATTTTGTTCCAGCGGTTTCGAGCAGCTCGTCTATGTTCGTAACGAGTGTTACCTCTGGCCTCCAATCCTCGCTTGCCCTCCTCACTCCTATAGCACAGTCTATAATGTTTTGATCGAAGAGATATGCAAGAAGGGCTGTTACTACCCCTCCGTCCTGGCAGACCATCCTTATTTTTTCCTTTGCTGACTGAGCAGTGTACGCCTTCCTAAAGTAGGAAAGTGGCTCCACCTCTAAGTCCACCGGTTCGCCCTTAACGATTTCTCCAAGCAAGCTAGCTGGAAGAAACGTTCTAGGGCAGTGAACGTTGCAGATCCCGCATCCGATGCATGTCTCCTCATCAATCATTGGTTTTTCATCAGCGAACCTTATGGCCGAAACAGGACACGCTGAAACACAGCTTCCACATCCCGTGCAAAGCCCTGCATCCACGATAAACTTTATTTTTTCGTAGGCAGACCTAGTCTTCCCTTCACTCGCTGTGAAAACCGCGTTTCCATTACTTCCCCTTCTTTTAACATTCCCCTCGTACTCCAGCAAATTAACATGTTTTAATACTTCAATCCTTGAGAAACCTGTCTTGTCGGCTATTTGACCTATAGTTGCTTCGCCTTCCTCGCATATAATCTTCAAAACAATCCGTCTTTTAAACTCATCATCAAGTAGGTATTCTAGGTATCTATCAAATTCCTCCTTAGTAAGTTTTCCTGCATTAATTACCTCTTCTTCTCCGTAGAAGAACGCCCTTACCCTGAAGCTGTCGGCGGCTTCAACGATTGCATCCACCTTCTTCCTGAACCCCTCCAAATCCGGTACCTCCAGTAAACTGAAAGCCAACAACCATCTAACCTTTAATATTCCTCGCTCCTCAGGGGCTTAAAGGAACTTAAGTTTTGAGGCCCACCGCTTACGAGGGCCAGTCACCTCAAGCACGGAGCTTTCAGCTTGAGGCTCATCCCAAAGGAGTATTTCAGCTTTCCCTTAATGGATTAGGGCCAAGTACTTCCAGCTTTCTAATCATCTCGTCCACAGCTGCCTTAAACCGTCCAACCTCCGCCGCCGAAACATTGTACATGTTAACCCTGTCTCCTCCAAGACCCACTTTATCCAATACCTTTTTAGCGAACTCCACCCGTCGACGTGCCTTTATGTTCCCATCTCCAAAGTCACACTCACCTGGGTGTCATCCTACAACCATGACACCGTCAGCACCTTTTCTAATAGCTTCTAAGATATGCTTAACATCTACTCTGCCAGTGCATTTAACCCTTACAATCATTATCGAAGGATCATACTGCACCCTGGAAACCCCTGTCAAGTCGCTAGCTCCATAGCCTCACTTCCAACAGCAAAACGCAATTATGTTGAAACGTGTCGCAGGCATTCCAGATACCTCCGGGGGAATCTTTACCCCTCATAAATATAACATTTACTGCCGTCTATCCCCTAACCACTAAACCTCACGGATCCCCCTTCACTCCCCAACATCTAAAAAAATATCGTCCTTTCCCTTTGGGGTTTTAGAACAATTGAAATTAGTTTATAAGAAGGAGATGATGGTCCTCTGGCCGCTTAAGCCAGAGCCTCCCAACACCGGTCTGATGCTTTCGCCGGTGTGGCCATCGGCTAGGACCTTCTTAAAGTGTTCTGATGGCCGCCTCTATTTCCTCTATAAGTTGCTTGTCTCTGTAGTACCGCAAGTCTAGTGCATGCGCTGGACACGATGCAACGCATGTACCACAACCCTTGCACTGTATTTCATTAACTACTGCTTTTCCCTCTATGACCTTTATGGCTCCGAAGGGGCATGTCCTTTCGCAGCGTCTGCAGCCAACACATAACTCCTCGTTAACTTCAGGGGTTATTAGTTCAACCGCGACTTCTCCTGAAAGCGTCCATGCAGCCGCCGCTGCTGCAGCTGCCCTAGCGCTTGAAACCGCGTAAGGTATGTTTTTTGGCCCTGATGCTGCCCCACAGATGTATATTCCCGGTGTTTTAGTTTCCTGTGGGTTTAACGCAACATGTTGTGGCGCAAGGAACCCGCTTGGCCTCCTCTCGAGGCCTAAGATCTGGCCTATCTGTTTGGTTCCCTCTGAAGGCACAACAGCAGCCGAGAGAACCAAAAGGTCTACTTCGGTTTCAAGTAGCTCTCCTGTCAGAGTGTTTTCAACGAAGAGCTTGATGTTCTTTGTTTCCGGGTCTTCTATTACGTCTGCAACCCTTCCTCTTACGAAGACAACTCCATACTCCCTCGTTGCCGCATAGTACTCTTCATGTCCTTCATCTATACCTCTAATGTCCATGTAGAATACTATGACTTCAGCATCGGGGTAATGCTGTTTTATGAGCTTGGCGTTTTTAACAGCTACCATGCAGCAGACCTCAGAACAATATGGGTTCCTTTTAACGTCCCGCGACCCAACACACTGGATCATCCCTATGCGTTTAGGGTGTCTTCCGTCTGAAACCCTGACTAGCTCGCCTCCCGTCGGTCCCGTTGGACTTAACATTCTTTCAAGCTCTATCTGCGTTATAACGTTCTCGAACCTTCCGTATCCGTAATCTCCATACTTAGCTATATCGTATATTTCGAATCCTGTAGCTACTATTATGCTTCCAACAGTTAACTCTATTTCCTGCGGCTGCTGATCATAGTCTATAGCCTCCGCCTTGCACTCTTTCTGACACGACTTACATCCTATGCAGTCGTCCATTGAAATAAGCGCCACCTTCGGCACGGCCTGTGGGAACGGTATGTATATCGCCTTCCTGTACCCTAAACCGTAGTTGAACTCATCAGGTACAGCAACCGGGCATACCTCCATGCAACTACCGCATCCCGTACACTTCGCCTCATCCACGTAACGTGGCTTCTTAAGCAGCTTCACCCTGTACGCTCCAGGGTTCCCCTTCACCTCCAGCACCTCAGTGTAGGAGAGTATCTCTATGTTCGGGTGCTTTGCTACTTCAACCATCTTAGGAGCTAATATTCAGATTGCACAGTCATCGGTTGGAAACGTTCTGTCTAAGCGGACCGCCAACCCGCCGATGGTTGCTTCCTTCTCAACAAGGTACACTTTAATCCCTTGGTTTGCCACGCTCAGGGCGGCACTTATACCTGCAATGCCTCCACCGATAACCATCACGGCAGGCTCCACCGGTATCCTCTTTTGAGGTACGTCCTCCAGCAGCCTCGCCCTTGCAACGCCTGCTGCCACAAGCTTCTTCGCCTTTTCCGTTGCAGCTTGCGGGTCAGCCATGTGCACCCAAGAGCAATGCTCCCGCAGGTTTACCATCTCTAGGAAATAAGGGCTAAGCCCAGCCGACTGTAGCAGCGTCCTATATGTCGGCTCGTGAATTTTGGGTGTACACGCGGCAATCACAACCCTGTTAATTCCCTGATTTTCAATGTCGTCCTTGATTATCTTCTGTCCGGGGTCTGAGCAGAAGAACGAGTACGTCTTAGCGACCTTCACATTCGGTAGCTTGCTTGCAAACTCCGCTACAGCCTCTGTGTCCACGACGGCGCCAATGTTAACTCCTCACTTGCACACGTAGACGCCGATAGCTAGCTCCTCTGCTTTTCCTTCTTTTTCAGCCATTTCCCGGCACCCACCTCCTACCTATGCTTTATTTCTTCGTCACCTTTTCTTGACTGTCGGCTCGCCCCCAATTAACGCACGCTTAACAGCAACTCTCATTTTCCTCTTATTAAACCCTACTCTGACGCCGACCGATTCAACCAGCATCTTCACCCTTCCACCGCTCAGCCCTAACTCATCCATGACCTCCTTAACTACTCCCTTTTCCTCCTCTGAAAGCTTTATCTTGCCCATTCTAAACACCTAAGAAAAGCGCTGAGGGGCCTATTTAATCCCGTGAGACCATAAAATGAGAGAAATAAAAAATTTTCTCACAAATAGCCTGCTCACTCCTCTAAACCTTTTTAAAGAACAAGGCTTCAACAGGAAAGTGTTTCTTAAAAATAAAATTACCTCCAATCTGGAAAATAGGCAAGGGCATTTAATGCAGCAACTTAAAAAGTCTTCAATAACTACTGCAAGGTTTTTCATAGCTACTTCGATATAAACCGGCTGAAGGTAAATCAAATGTGTTTGAGGTGGCTCCTTTGAAATATGTTTCTTCCCACTCAAAGTTGTATGATGTCCTATTTGAAGGTGACGTGGTTATTTTGGGTAGAAGCGTAATTTTAGATGGGTGCTATATAGGTTTAAACTGTGTGATAGGGTATCCTTCTGGAAAAAGCCTTGAAGCGATCCTTCCCTCCAATACACCCCCTCTTCTACGCCTTTACGATAACACTGCGGGGGCCAAAATAGGCAGAAAATGCATCATAAGATCTAATACCATAATTTACGAGAATGCATCCCTAAGTGACATGGTGACCACAGGACACGGCGTTCTTATAAGAGAAAATACGAAGATTGGTTCAGGCACGAAAATTGGAAGTAACAGCGTTTTAGAAGCAAACGTGAATGTGGGAAAAAACGTGGTTATGCAAAGTAACGTCTACTTGTCTACGGGCACGAGAGTTGAAAATAACGTTTTCCTAGGGCCAAACGTTGTAGTAGCGAACGATAAATACCCTCCCAGCAGTAGGATAACCCCAGCGAAGCTGTCTAAAGAATGCATAATAGGCGCAAACGCAACAATTCTCCCAGGAGTCACCGTAGGAGCACGCGCCGTAGTAGCAGCAGGAGCGGTCGTTACACGAACAGTCCCAGCTGAAACGGTCGTAGCAGGATCCCCAGCGAGGAAAATAGCCACCCGCCTCCTCTACGATAAAAGAAGAAAAATCTATGAGTCTCAGCCTAAATAATCTCTCAGTCTCCGCGTCTGCCACCAACACCCGAAAAAGTTAAACAGAGCAACCCTCCACTCTCCCTTCTATAAAGGTCTTTCTAGAAAAAGCTTATTTGCTTCCAGTCTCTACCTCTCTACTAAAAGGCAGAGGAAGGGGCGTTTAAGATGGCGCTTGACTGGGATCTCATAGAGGAGAAATGGCAGAAACGATGGTCTCAAGCTAAACTCTTTGAAGCGGACCCTCCGCCGAAGAGTGAAAGAACCGGGAAGTGGAGGCGAGGCTTACTTGTAACTTTCCCTTATCCCTACCTTAACGGCCGCCTCCACCTTGGTCATGCTTTTACGTGTTTGCGTGTTGACATTTATGCTCGGTTTAAGAGGATGCAGGGGTTTAACGTTCTTTTTCCTTTTGCTTTTCACGCTACTGGTGAACCTATTGTTGGCGTTGCTGAGAGAATTAGTAAAGGTGATGAAAAGCAGATTGATATTCTAGTTAAGGGCGGCGTGCCTGAAAGCGAGGTTGAAAAATTTAAGGATCCTCATTACATTGTTCAATATTATCGCCGTGAAGCGATCAGGGACGTTGCGAGGATCGGTTTCTCAGTTGACTGGAGAAGGCAATTTACGACGATAGACCCACGTTATAATCGCTTCATCGAGTGGCAGTATCTTAGGTTGAAGGATTTAGGTTACGTCGTCATTGGCACCCACCCTGTTATCTGGTGTCCTAACTGTGAGAGTCCGACAGGCGACCACGATAGGCTCGTCGGCGAGGGCGTATCCTACGTGGAGTTCACTTTGCTAAAGTTTGAGTTAGACGGGGCCTTCCTTATGGCTGCTACTTTAAGGCCTGAAACCGTTTTTGGCGTGACGAACATGTGGGTTAACCCGGACGGAGACTACGTACGGGCTAAAGTTAATGGTGAAATGTGGATTGTGAGCGAGGAAGCTGCTTTCAAGCTCAAGGAGCAAGGGAAGCAAGTAAACGTTCTCGAACGCTTTAAAGGTGCCGAGCTTGTCGGGAGGTATTGTAAAAACTTGGTTGTCGGCAACGAGGTTCCTATCCTGCCAGCGTCCTTCGTGGATCCTGGCAATGCTTCGGGTGTGGTTATGAGCGTCCCCAGCCATGCTCCTTACGATTGGGCTGCAATTAAGGAGTTGAGGGAAAACCCTGAGACCTTGGAGGAATATGGTTTACCCATTGACGTGGTTGCGAAATTGAAGCCTATAAGCCTCATAAAAACGGAGGGGTTAGGTGAGCATCCCGCAATAGAAGCCGTTGATAAAGCTGGTATTCGTACCCAGTTAGATCCAAGGTTGGATGAACTTACTAAAGATGTTTACAGGAAGGAGTTTCACAAAGGCGTGCTTAAGGAAATCACCGGGAAATACCGTGGCCTTCCTGTTAGGGAGGTCAAGCAACGTTTAATGGATGACTTTAAAGCTGAAGGTAAAGCGGACTCAATGTATGAATGTGCCGACACTGTTATATGCAGGTGTAACACGAAATGCATAGTTAAGATCCTTGAGAATCAATGGTTTCTTAGGTATTCTGATCCGGAATGGAAGGCAAAAGTGCGCCGTCAACTAAACAGGATGGTTATTCTCCCTGACGAGGCACGAAATGCCTTCGAAAACACTGTAGAGTGGCTTGAGGATAAGGCATGCGTCCGCAAAACCGGGCTAGGAACCCGGTTACCATGGGATCCGGAATGGATTGTTGAAACGTTGTCTGACTCTACAATATATATGGCCTTTTATACGATAGCTAAGCATTTGAACATGCTGAACGTAAGTGCAGACAAGCTCGTACCCGAAGTGTTTGACTACGTGTTTCTTGGTGAGGGGAGCCTAGACGAAGTTGCTTCTAAAAGTGGACTTGACAGGAATGTCTTAGAGGCTATGCGGGATGAATTCGAGTACTGGTACCCAGTAGAGTTAAGGGTATCAGCTAAAGAATTAGTTTTCAATCACTTAACTTTCTTCCTTTTCCATCATGTCGCCCTATGGCCAGAGGGCAAGTGGCCTCGAAAGATAGGTGTCAACGGAATGATACAGGTTGAAGGAGAGAAAATGGCCAAGTCAAAAGGGAACTTTATCACCATGCGTGAGGCATTAAACAAGTATGGCGCTGATGTTACAAGGATGAGCCTGGCTTACGCTGCCGAAGGGTTAAATGATCCTGATTGGCGGGAGAAGGAGGTTCAAGGACTAAGAAGGCGCCTTGAAACCTTTTACGAGTTTGCGACGAATCTGCCTCAAACTAAGCCTCTTAACAGGGAAATAGACAGGTGGCTTAGGAGCCGCCTTCACAGAAGGATAAAAGCAGTGACCGAAAACTATGATAACCTTAAGACGAGGTCTGCCATCCAAGAGGGCTTCTTCAACCTCTGGAACGATATAAGATGGTACATGCGGCGAACCCAAGAATATGGAGACATACTAAAAGAGGCAATAAAGACCATGGTTCTCCTCCTCGCTCCGGTAGCGCCGCACATTTGTGAAGAAATATGGGAGAAAATAGGGGGCAAACAGCTTATAGCCATGGAGAGATGGCCTGAATACCGGGAGGAGTACATTGACGAGCAGATCGAGGCGAAAGAACAGCTAGTGGAATCCCTCACAGACGACATAAAGGAAATCTTAAAGGTCACAAACATAAAGAAACCTAAAAAAATAGTTCTCTTCGCGTCTCCGAGCTGGAAGTACACTATCCTGAAAGAAGCGTTAAAGGGCAGGGAAAACCTTATTAAAAGAGTTATGCAGATCCCCGAGATCCGGCAACACGGCAAAGATGCTGTGAAGTATGCAGAAAAACTTGTAAGGGATCTTCCATCGGTTACGTTAACGCAAGAAGAAGAGGTGAACGCCTTAAATGAAGCAAAATCCTTCATTGAACGGGAATTCAAAGCAAAAGTAGAAGTCATACTCGCCGACGAGTCGACGCACGAAAAAGCTAAGGTGGCAGAGCCATTAAAGCCGGGAATTTACATAGAATAGTAATCACACAGCATCCATCATGATTTTGTAAATGTACGTTCCTCCTGTCTCGGCTTTTTGGGGTTACCCCTTAGGCCATGTTAACATTCTGGGTGGCTCGGGCAGCTTCTCTCCTATGTACTTCTTAATTTCATTAGGCCAGTTTTCAAAGTCGAAACCGTACCTTACAAGGAAGACGTATGCAAACCTTGAGGGGCCGAGTCCAGCACAACCAGTGAAGACCGTCCTCCTTTTTTTATCTCTAAAATGGAAGCGTTTAGCATAAAAATCCGTGTGAACGTGGAAGCTTGCAATTTCAAGCTCTGCCTCGGGCCTACTTTTAGTTTGAAAAGGCAAAATAGCGGTTAAGTCATACGTTTTAACGAAGTCCCCCCCTCCTTCCTCCTCCATCTTCCCGGCATGTTCAAGGTAAACTGCCGTGGTTGCATCCACTCTATACTCTAAATCAAACACTTCATCTACAATTCTCTCTGTTCTCTCCAATATAGAATCCCTGATTTCAATACACTTCCTAGGCGTCGAAAGAAAAACAAATTCAACTCTATGGAACTCGTTTAACCTTTCCAGCCCCCTAACCCCCCCACTCTCCCACCTATAAGTAGGCCCATTTCTATCATAGAACTTAATGGGTTCTTCCTCTAAAGCATCTAAGTCAACAGTTTCCCTATGGAACATCTCATAGAACGGTTCACATTGAGCGTAAGAAAGACCATAAAGAGGAGGACGCAGCTTCTCCCTTAAAAATTCCGCTGGCGGAGGACCACCAGTAATTTCAACATAATCCACCAAGTCCTCAAAATCCTTCGGGTCACGGGAGACAGGAGGGCAAGCCCAAATAATCTCGTTCGCAATGCCAAAATGCCCCTTCCTATACTCGACCTCTAACGGTATAAGGCGAGGCATCATCACCTCCTGAAAGCCAAGCGGCTTAGCGACCTCGTCGACGATCAACTTCTCCATAGCGCGAATTAAAGCAGCCATAGGCGGCATAATCTGCCAAACACCTGTTGCAGGATACTCCTTAACCCACCCAAACCTAATAGCTAAGTCGGTCGGGTCCTCCTTAAGCACATACCTTTCAACACCCTTATTACTACGTCTAACAACACGGGTAAACTCTCCTTTACCTGAAACAAACTGCCTAGCCACCTTCTCCCGCACACGCCCAATAATCCTATCAGGATAATTCCTTTCCAAAGCAACATCATCTAAATCTTCAAGTAAAATCGTAACCTTCCTCCCATCAAATCTAACATCCTTAGCAAACAAAACATTAACAGGCTCTAACGGCTCCCTATCTAGCTCAAACTCCAAAACGTACTCTTCCACCCTAGAGCCCCTAACTCCCAACCCAAACCTAGAACCAAGGAACTCCGCCAAAGCATTCCTCAATCTAACAAAAGCAACATGAGCTCGAACATACCTTCCACTCTCAACTTCTACATAAAACCTATTCCCTCTAACATCCCAACTAATCAGCCGTGCCGCCTCATCCTCCTTCCCACGAGGAGCCCCCTTCTTGAACACGGCATCACCAATCTCACCTAAGAACCTCCTAACTTCCCCCACAGCATCATCTGAAAGAACGTCGCTAAGCTCAAAATAACCCCTCAATGCAAACCTCAACGAAACACCCCCAACAAAACATAACAAGGAAAAAATGCAATTGATGGGCGGGCTGGGATCTGTCCGCACGGCGTTCACGCCGCTGCATTGAACCCAGGACTACCGGCCCCACGCACAACACGGAAGGTCACCGGGTCCCTTAGGCGCACAAGCTAAACCCGGTTTCATTCCCGTGCCACACGGGAATCATACCAAGTTTCCCGCTTTCCGCTCTAGACTACCCGCCCAACACATACCTGAAACATAACCGCTTCAAATATCCTTAAATAATTTGCGTGTAACCTCAAGCAATGCAAAATTAAGAGGCTGTTAAGGAAAGTGGCGCCCCGGCCGGGATTTGAACCCGGGTTCACGGGAGGCGGGAAACCTGAACTCCCTTCGCGGAGTGACAGTCCGCGATGCTAGGCCGTTATAGCACGTTAAAAACGTGAGACTACACCACCGGGGCATGTTCATGAAATCGTTAGCTAGAAAGTTTATTAAATTTTCTGTTGCCCCATCACGGTGTATATGTCTTTCATTTTCTGGTGTAAGTATTTTCTGCAGTGGGTGGGTGCTGTGCTGGCGATTCCTATGGAGATATAACTTTTATTTTTAGGTTTTATAATTACTTTTAACGGGTGATCTGTATTGTTTAGGGTTCTTAGGGATTTTTTCGAGTTAGAGGGAAATAATGTTTTGCTGGTTTGTGGCGAGTCTGGGGTTGGTAAAACTCTTTTTGGCTTTGAGGTTTTGAGGGAGGTTGGGGATGTTGGATGCGGGATTTATGTTTCATGTGGTGTTAATGAGGATGCTCTTTTTGAACGTTGTAGGTGGCTGGATCGTTACGTGCGTGTAGTGATTGATGCCTCTGATTTTCCCTTTCCCCAGGAGAGTGATGCCTATGAAGTGGCTGTAAGGTCTAATTTGCCTAATCTTCTGAGGTATGTTTATGAGAAAGTTGAGGAGGTAGGTGGTTCATCGTTTATTTTTTTAGACGACTTTGAGGGTGTTTGCAACGCTATAGGTTTAGATCCTATTTCTACTATGGAGTTATATGTGGATTTTATTCGACGGGTTAATGTGCGTAGTATAGTAGCTACTGGAATACGGAATGTTTTTGATCGGGTTGTTGATGGTGTAGTGTCTCTTAAAAGGAAAAGTTTGGGTGGGCGCCTCATCAGGGAGTTTCTTTTCAGGAAGCTCAGGGGTGTAAAGATTTCATGCCTCTATGGCGTATTTACCCTCCTAGGTGGCCGCTTCACTTTCATCGAGCCGTCTTTGTCTGAATTTGAGAATTTACCCTACGGCTTTCGTGATAAGCTAAAGGGTTTCCCCATGGTCGGGGGGAGACAGACTGGTTTCCTCGGCGAAGTCACTTTTAGCTTTGGTTCTGATAGCTTTGACCGATTCTTCGGCGGCCTCCCTGAGGGTTGCCTTTACGTCCTCATTTTTAAACCCATGGTTCCCTCTCTGCTGCGCTACATATTCCTTTTAAGTATCGTTAACTCTTTCGTAGTTGATGGTGGTAAGGTTGTTTCGGTCGGGTTGGAGCCAGTTAGCCCTCAACTCCCCCCTTGCGCTCTAAGTTTCGTCGAAGAATGCGTTAAGAAGGGTGTTTACCTTCGTGTTTCGCTGAAGGATTGCTTTAAGGAGTGTTTTATTGAAGGCGGGGTTTTCCCATGGGAGCAACATTCTCCTTCACTGGTTCTTCTTGATCTTGACTATTTAAACGTGTTTTTCGGCGTTGAGAATGCGACTAGGCTTGTCTATAACTTTGCTCGTCATGCTAGAGAGAAAAAGTTTGTTTTAGTGATTGCCGGCTCCACCATACCCAATGCTATCTGTAGCTTGGCGGATAGGATTCTCGTTTTTTCTCAGCGTTTTAACTATACGCTTGTTCATGGCGCTAAACCTTGGACTCCCTTATATGTTTTCTCTTTGAAGATTAATTATGAGGGCTTTATCGAAAACGAGCTTATAGAGGTAGTTTAAGGGTTGTTTTTTCGAGAAAAAATATTTTAGCTTGAATAGGTATTTCCTATCACACTTTTTAGGAGGCTTACATATGCGTTGTCCTAGCTGTGGAGCGGAGGTTCCAGTTGATGAGGTTAAATGTCCTAGCTGTGGGGCCAAGGTTGGTGAGGAAATCGTCGAGCGTTTGTTGCCTCTCTTAAAGAAACCATTGGAGGAACCAGCCACTCCCTTACCTTTCTATTATAGGTTTTTTGTTGGCCCTATAAAGCCGAATGTCGTGTTTGGCAACATCGCCATCGCACCTGATGTTTTAGGCCCCTTTCTCGCAGTGCTTCTAAGCGGGCTTCTTGCCACGTTCTACTTTTCGGTTGTTTGGAATAACATTTTTCTTCCAAACTTTCTTGATCTTCTTCTTTTCAGGTTTATCGGCTCTTTCCTACTCATCGAAGTTTTACTTCTTAACTTAGCATTTACTTTTTTGCAGCTTCTCATAGTAAGCTTCCTCTACTGGTTGCCGTTTAAGCTTCTGGGTCGTGGTGGACGGTTTAAAAGCTTCATTTCCATGGTTGGCCATGCATATATAATAGTGATAATAGGACAGATGGTGTTGCTCGCATTAACCGTCTTCAGCGGTCACCCCTTACTTTTACATGGCCCACCGCTTATCCAAATGATAATGATGCAACTTTACCTTTATTCTTCGTGGAACCTCGGGAGAACTACTAAGTGTGTGTGCCTACTAGGAGTTGCCTTCCTTCTAACACCCGGCATCCGTAAGCTTGCTAAGCTTTCCACAAGCATCTCAATGCTGTCTTCTTACACTATCATAATGCTAGCTGTCTTCTTATTCAGCTTTTTCTAGGTCACTTAAGAATTCTCCCCGTTTCCATATACCATAAGTAAAGGTCTAGTTCGGCTAAAGATAACCCTGTTTCTTCAGCCACTTCCTTAAGCTTCTCTTCCAGCTCTAAATACTTTTTCCGTGTTAGTGTTTTAGGTGTCTTCTCGATTAGTCCATGTTTCACCATTACTTTAAGTATGTGTCTATCAATTATCGCTACGTTTTTGAATCCGACGTTCCGTAGGAAATGGCTTGCCTCCTTATACCCTATCCCTTTAATATTCCTGACTAGCCAGTCCCGCGCCACCCTTTCATCTTTAAAAGAAGAAATTTTCTTGTAAATGTCCTTATGCTCCCTAGCCTCAACAATGTATTCTGCTCTCCTCTCCGGGTAAGGGTGGCCAAGCCGCCTTAATTCCCTTGCAGTGTCCTCCTTACTCATGCTCAAAAAGCCATTTAACCTTAGCTCTTTCTGAGCTTTAATTCCAACTTCCGCTGAAGAGTTTGCTGTTAAAATGCAAAAGCAAAGCTCCGAAAACCACATATCCGGAGGCAACTTCTCAAATTCTTCAATTCTTTCTTTTACTTTCCGCCTAATTCTCCTATTTTCTTTTAAACTCTTCACTTTATTAACTAGAGTATGGAGGCTCAAAAAAACACCTTAGAACAACCCTATTTTTGTCGCTATGTCTGCAGCATTATATTCTGGCTTAAGCTTAACAAATGCCTTCTTTTCTCCCTTAGGTGTAATGAGCGTGTTAACCTTCTCTACTTTAACATCGTAAAGCTTCTCTACGGCATTTTTTATTTCTTTCTTGTTAGCTCTGCGGTCTACAAGGAACACTAACTTATTTTCTTCTTCAACCATTCTGAACGTTGCCTCTGTTGCTAAAGGCGCCTTTATAACCTTATAAGGGTCCAATGTTAAAGCACCTCCTGCTTTCACTTAGAGACTAAACTGGTTAAAATTTAAATCTTTTCGGAAAATTTCTTTCCTTTCTTTAGGGATCTCTAAATAAATTTAGTATGGCTAATGTGGCATGAACAGCTTCCTCCGTTCTAACGGTTCGTGTTCCTTGATTTGGTAAGGTGTTTACTATGAAGTCTGACACTTCTTCTGGGCGGTATCTTTCCTCTGAAAGCATGTCTAAGACTCCCCTGTAAGGCCCTCCGAAAACTAAAAGGATCTCTCTCTTTTTCCGCCATGCTGAAAGAATTTGATTTAACTTTTCTCTTAATGGCTCTCCATATCTTGAAGTAAGGACCTTAACGGACTCTCTATTTTTCCTTAGCGTATCCCCTAATGGGTGCTCGGACACCTCAACCATATACCCCCAATAATCTTTTACCTCCTGTTTTCCTATCCGTCTCCCCTCCACTCTCCCATTTTTACGTGTAATTCTAAGGGTTAGTCTCTCCCCTATGTTCGCTTTCTCCTTAAGTAATATCGGCTTCTCCACCCCTATATCGACGAGTACTTCTTTTGCTTTCTTAGCCACAACTACCCCTTCCCTTACCTCGCCTTCCCTTAGGCCTCTAAGCTTGCTCTTCAAGGGATGATGCGGTGTAGCAAGGGGAGGAAGAATTCCTGCGTACTTCAAACTCGCTTTCCTCTTAAAGAGGTACTTCCTTAAATATTGTGGCGTTTCCATGTATGCGAGTATGTCTTTCATTGTGTTTACATCTTCCATAGCACTTCGCGTTCTCTCATCACTATAAATCAGTATTCTGTCAACTCGAAATATTGCTGCGCTTCTCGCTATGAAACCGACCTTAACGGTCTTAGACCTTAAGTCTTTAACATCAGAAAGAAAAGAAGATGGAATCGCAACCGTTAGCTTTAGCTCCTTCAACTTAAACCCCTATAACCCTTCTATCTTCCTCGTTTTAACTTTGCGAGAATATTCCCTTGAGAAGACTAATCTATTTTAAAGGTAGCATTAGTTAAGGGTTTCCTGACCTAAAAAGGCTAGAGGGGGCGTAAAAGTGACTAGCTTCGAAAGACTATTTAAGCGGTTGAAAGAAGTCCTCGAAGCACCAGACCTCTACGAAGTCTGGCCTGATTTTAAGCCAGAATATGATGAAGAAGAATTTCTTCAGGCGGAAATAGGAGGTTTCAACGTTCTTCTCCTTCATTGTGCTTCCTGTGAAGGGCCACACAGCTTAAAGCTGGGCCACTCGACCCGCGTCATGAAGTTTGCAGACGGTGCATTCGTTCTAGGATGAAAAAGGCCGAAGAAAAGCTCTGCCCTAGAAAAAAATGGGAGGCTGTGGCTCTTTTCAGAGTACACTCGGTAGACGATGGATGAAAACGCTAAGTTATCGCCGCTTTTCTCTCAGACATGAACTCGTCGAATATTTCTTTAACTCTCCTCGCGATAGGCCCCTCTCCTTCCACACCCTTCTCTGTTACCTTCACTTTCTTAACTACAAGTATCAAGTTATTATCCTCAAGGAACTCAACGTCTCCTGGAGGGAAAACCTTACGTATTCTTTCATAGAGCTCTCCTAGGAAGCTTTCCTCTGTCTGGAAGAATTCAATTATCCTCTCTCCTTTAATGAAGACTTTGTTGTAAGTGTTTCCCTCTTCATCTTTTGCGTCTGTAAGACATAAGCTTAAGCTGTTCGCTTCATACCCGCGTAGCTTCCCAATATACGCCTTTCCTCCCTCAAGATTCACCTTGATAGTCTTACCAACTAAGGCTGTTAACTCTCTGAAAAAACTACTGGACGTAATACTACCGCTCATCCGCCTCCACCTCAATCAACAAAACAACGTTAAAAATGAAGTGCTCCCCTTAAAAACACCTTGAAAACATCTTAAACATTCTATGTTAAAGAGAGACTAAAAAGTTTATCTATGAGCAGGCAAGTAGGGCGAAAACTGAAAAAAGAACAAACTTAAAGTAACCAAACGTATTTTTCTCTAAAAAGAGCTCACGTTGGACGTGGACGCTTTCACGCTGCCTTAAAGAAACACTAGCTTTTTAAGGAACTTATGCTTTTCATTACTAAAAACCATCCCTTTCTTAGTATTAGCGTTCTTGAGGCGGTGAGTGGTGTCAGCTAAAAGGGCTTTCCGTGAATCTCCGGAAGAGTATGTTTTACCTGGAAACTCTGCTTGTCAGGGTTGTGGCTCAACGTTAGCTCTTCGATGGGTGTTAAAGGCGTTAGGTAAGAGAACCGTCATAGTTAATCCGGCGTCATGTGGTTGCGTCTACGTTGGTCTCTACCCCCGCACAGCAGTGAGTGTGCCGTACATTCAAATGGCTTTTGCGGCAGCTCCTTCTGCGGCGTCAGGTATTGTGGGTGGCTTAGAGGCTAAAGGTGAAACCGATATTACTGTTATGTGTTGGGCTGGGGACGGGGGAACAGTAGACATCGGCGTTTCAAGCCTTTCAGGAAGTGCTGAGAGGAACACTAATTATATTTACTTCTGCTACGATAACGAAGCTTACATGAATACTGGCACTCAGCGCTCAGGTAGCACTCCTTTAGGAGCTTGGACTACGACAACTCCAAGAGGTAAGAGAGAAAACAAAAAGGACATGACCCTAGTAATGGCTATGCATAGGATTCCCTATGCCGCAACAGCTTGCTCTTCTTTTCCACTCGACCTGTATGAAAAAACGAAGAAAGCAAAGACAATTAAGGGTATGCGCTATATTCATATCTTGGCACCCTGCCCTCCAGGGTGGAGGTTTGACACCAGTTTAACAGTTGAAATTGGCCGTCTCGCCGTGCAGTCAGGCATGTGGCTTCTATACGAAATAGAGAACGGCGTATTCCATTTGAGCTCTCCAACTAAGAGGCTTCTTGAAAACCCTGAGAAAAGAGTTCCTGTCAAGAAGTATCTTGAGGCGCAGGGGCGTTTTAGAACAATATCTAATGAGGAAGTAAAGCTTCTCCAGAGTTTTATTGATGAAAGATGGGAGAAAATCGCCGAGTTAGAAGGTAAGAAAATCTTCTTTTAAGAGGGTGTCCAAATGGGTAAGGTCTTCGAGGTTAGATGGCATGGCCGTGGCGGTCAAGGCATCGTAACCGCAGCAAAACTCCTAGCAGTAGCAGCATTCCATGAAGGGTTTAAAGGCGTACAATCTATCCCATGGATAGGTGCGGAGAGACGTGGCGCCCAGATAGAAGCTTACAACCGCATCTCTAATGAACCCATCCTTCTTCATTCTCAAGTCTACCAGCCCGACGTAGTTATAGTCACTGACCCATCCATAATACTGGAAAATAATGAGGCGGTTATTCGAGGGCTAAAGAGTGGCGGTTTACTCTTATTAAATATCAATAACCCTAACCTTCTAAGGTTCATCCAAGTCCCGGAAGGATGCTCAGTATACGCGGTGAATGCAACCATGATCTGTATGGATTTAAACCTAGAAGTTGCCGGGCTGGAAATTCTGGGCGTACCCATGCTCGGCGCCTTTGCGAAGGCAACCGGCATGATAAGCATAAGGAGCCTTAAAGAAGCCTTTAAAGAATCCTTCACAGGAACACTTTTCCAGAAAAACTTTGAAGCAGTGGAGAGGGCTTTCACCTCAACTAATGAGTTACCCTTGAAACCCGACCAGTATGTCAGCCCTATTCCTCCCTCACGTCCAGTACGTATACCAGAGATACATCATTGGACCGACTTGCCTCCAGTCCCAGTCTCAACACCTAGTAAAGGTAGCATAGGGAAAACAGGCAGTTGGCGCACTCATAGACCCGTAATAGACGAAGAGAAATGTGTCAAGTGCCTTTTCTGTTGGATGTATTGCCCCGAGGCGGCCATAACAGTAAATAGTGAAGGGTACCCGCAGATAGACTATGACTACTGCAAGGGTTGCGGCGTCTGCTCTACCGAGTGCCCTAAAGAAGCCATAAGAATGATCGTTGAAGAAAGGTGGGAGGCAACTTAATGGAAACCATAATTGTAACCGGAAATCACGCGATCGCACATGCAGTTAAAATGGCGAAAGTCCATTTCGTATCGTGCTACCCAATAACCCCGCAAACCGGGATCGTGGAGAAGCTATCTGACTTCATAAGTAACGGTGAGCTCGACGCTGTTTTCGTCCCAGTCGAATCCGAGCACTCGGCTATGGCTGCATGCATAGGAGCCAGTTTAACGGGGGTAAGGACGTTCACGGCAACATGTAGCCATGGTTTAGCATATATGCATGAAATGGTTCACTGGGCTGCTGCTACGAGGCTTCCTATAGTTATGGCCGTCGTAAACCGGGCGATAGGTCCTCCATGGAACATCTGGTCCGACCATAGCGATGCAATATCACAGAGAGACACGGGCTGGATCCAGCTCTATACCAGCAATCATCAGGATGCCTTTGACACGATACTTCAAGCTTACAAAATCGCCGAAGACCCTGACGTCCTCCTCCCAGTCATGGTGTGCTTAGAGGGCTTCACCCTCAGTCATACTGTTCAACCCGTCTCTCTTCCAAGCCAGGAAGAAGTGGACGCTTTCATTCCGCATACAACCTGGAAGCATATACTAATAGATGTGGACGCACCGATAACTCATGGAAACATTCAACTGCCAGAAGACTGGTTTTATGAGTTCCGCTTTTTAATGCATAAAGCTATGGAATCTGCTAAGAAGAAAATCGTAGAAGTTTCGAGAGAATTCGAAAAGCGCTTTGGGCGTAATCACGGCCACCTCATAGAAGAGTACAGGTGTGATGACGCCGAAGCGGTTTTAGTTTCCATGGGGACCTTGGCTGATCAAGCCAAGGTGGCCGTTGACATGTTAAGGGAAGAAGGATACAGAGCTGGCGCGGTTAAGCTCAGAGCCTTTAGACCGTTCCCAAGCGAGGAGCTTAGACGCATTGCAAGAAAAGTTAAAGGAATCGCTGTTATTGACAGGAATTTAAGTCCAGGTAAAGGAGGTGCGGTCTCAGCCGAACTTAAAGCATCCCTTTACCGCCACCAAAGTGAACCGTTAGTGTTAGAATGCATTGCTGGGCTTGGAGGTAGAGACGTAACACCTGAAGAAGAATCTGCCGCACTAAAACATGTGTTTGATCTGTTAGAGAAAGGCGAATTTCCCCAGTCCCCTCTTTGGATTGGATTAAAGTAACCGACACTAAATAACCTTTCATCTTCTTTTAACCTTTAAGCTTAAAGGTTTAGGTTATCTGCCGTTTTTGCCTGTAATGTACCGTTCCTATTTCCTCTCCATTTTCTACTACTTTAACGGAGCCAAATAGTACCGCTGATATCTGGCTTGGTGAAACGGGAGTATAAACAGTAATTTTACGTGAGTTATAATCTATTTTCTTTAATACTCCTATACCTAGATACCTATTTTTTTCGTCTAAAAATGATACTAGAAGGTTCTCAAAGGCTTTTTCACGCATTAAATGTATTTCTCTTCCGCTGAAGGCTCCCTTTAAAACCTCTATGTACTCTCTACATGCTTTCTCTCCTTCAGGAAGAATTACGTTTACCACGTCGGCGGCTACTTCTATGTATGTAAAATCTAGGTTAAGCGTTTTTGAAATATTTTTTATCGCTTCAGGTGTTAATGGTTCTCCGCTGAAAAGTGTGGTGTACGCAAGCGAAACCTTGTTTGCATCTAAAGTTACCAATTTTCCTCCAGAAAGATGTTGCCGATACGCCCTTTCACGCAGAAACTTTCTGGTCTCCCTATCTCTCTTATATGCCTCTATGGCTGGTAATCTTAACACACGTATTTTCGAGTGAGTAAACGTTCTAAGTATTCCTTCAGCTTCCTCCCCTTCTTGAAGCGCGATTACAATCGACGGTTGTAGGGCGTAGATGAGCGTTATATTAAGTTCTCTCGCGCGTCGACCTAAAACCCACCCTGGCGTATCAACCAAAACTATCTCGCTCCCTAACGATAAAGCACGTTCAACCATGAGTTTTACTCCTGCTACAACTCTATGCGGGTACGCTGACGGTGTGGTGGCTCCAACAAAGTACGCGTCTTCCACTTCCAACTCTGAAATACTTGTAACTGGACGGTTAAGAACTCCCATGGCTATACTGCATGGTGGGCCAATGTCGCTCTGCCCGACATCTGCATCAACAACAGCGACCTTCACCTTCTTCTTAAGCAACGTGTTCCCTAGAAAAGTGGTCATCGTTGTTTTTCCTGTATCAGTACCGCCTACGATAGGGGCTACTACTGGCTTCTCACTTCTCTCTAATGCGTCAATAGCATCCCACCACTGCTGGGGTACATCGTTTTTTATCTGCTTAATGCCTCCTGCTAACACTCTTAATACTGATTTGACGCTTGCCCTCATGGGAACGGCTTTCCCCTTAGGAATGACAAGATGCTCCTTTGCCCTCAACTTTTTACCGAGAACGGAAAGTTCTCCCTCCTGAACTTCAACGCCAGCCGGACCCTTGACCAGGATACATCGCCCCTCTTCCATCTCAATAGTTTCCAATGAACCCCCTCTTTTCCCCTTTAAGCGGCTACTTCCCACCACTTCAGAACTGAAAATATATTTTTCTCGCCTCCTATATTAGACATTTAGGTCCCTCTTCTATAGGGAAGACGCTATGAAAACTCTTCAAAAATACTTTTCCTTTGAAGTTGCAAAGGCTACTGATAATTCAGAGGTGTAAAGCCG
This sequence comes from Candidatus Freyrarchaeum guaymasense, assembly GCA_030587405.1. Next base: position 116,297 of record JAUQZD010000043.1, read on the forward strand.
TGGATGCAAATCAAAGCTTAAAAATCTCTACTGGAATCCGCAAGATAGACGACCTCCTCTCTGGTGGTCTTCCCTTTGGCTTAATAACACACGTGTTTGGCCCTAGGGGGAGTGGTAAGACCCTCTTTAGCCTTCATTGCGCTCTTTCAGCGGCATCACACGGAAGAAAGGTCTTTTATATCGACGCAGACCACAGCCTTCATCCTAGAATGCTCCTCAATTTTGCACCGAAGAACGTTTTAGACCGCATTATGCTGGCTAAACCTAACTCCTTTGCAGAGCAGGAGAAACTCATAGAACGCTTATACGCTCTTCTCCCGCCATCATCACTAGTAATCGTGGACAGTATTGCATCGATGTACCGCCTAGAACTTGGGGAAAAAGAACAGAACATTGCCGTGAACCGTAAACTGAACCTGCAACTTGCAGAGTTACTGGACTTAGCCCAAGAGACACCCTCCTCTATCCTCCTAACAAACCATGTTGCCGTAGACCCTGAACTGGAATGTGTGCGTCCTGTCGGAGGAAACGTCGTCTCTTATTGGTCGGCAATCGAATTAAAGCTAGAACGTTTAATGCCTGGAAAAATCAGGGTTACACTTGTTAAAGGAAAAGGTAATGTGAACTCATCGGCAGAATTAACAATTAAAGGGCGAAAACTAATTTAAATAAGTCCCTGTTTTGGTTTTGAAGGGAGGTTAAATAGATGAACGCCTTAACTCTCATTCTCTTAATGTTCTGGTACATCCTTCCTGCCTATGCCGCAAATGGCTTAGCTGTGGTTTTTGGGAGGGGCAGCCGCTTAAATATCCCCCTAGACCTAGGGAAAAACTTTATCGATGGAAGGCGAATTTTTGGAGCAGGAAAAACATTACGTGGCTTCTTGGGGGGAATCCTTGCGGGGACACTCGTCGGTTTTGCCCAAACCATTTCAGGAAACACCATAGGTATATTTATGCTGCGTTTTTCACCAGTAACCTTACAGTTTATTTTAATGCTTCACGTGCTTGGCTTCCAATCGCTCATATCCCTTATAATACTTAATTCCCTACTGCTTTCTCCTTTCTATTTTGCGCTCCTAGGCTACCCCTTAACAATTAAGGAAGTTATAATTCCCTCCCCCGTAAAGGGGTTCCTTCTTTCAATGGGCGCGTTAGTAGGCGACCTTGCAGGCTCCTTCATTAAGCGACGTTTGAAAATGGAAAGAGGTAAGCCGGCTCCTGGGTTAGACCAGCTTGACTTCGTGATAGGCGCCATTCTACTTTCATCGATTTTCTACGTACCACCAATAGAAATCTTGGTAACAGCCCTATTGTTAACTCCTGCTGTGCATCTAACAGCCAACATTACTGGCTATGCATTGAACCTTAAGAAGGAACCATGGTAAACGTTTTTTAACGTTATGAAATGGGAAAAGCCGCTTTCTATTTTTAGGAGATGTAAAAATTAACATCATTGATCATTCCATTAATTAACTATTCCCTTGGTTTCATCAATCCTAAAACAATCTCTTTGGCAATAAGGGCCGCGCATGATTTACAATACTTTGTTCCATCAATTTCTATGTACTCCCCTTCCTTAAGCTTCTTCTTACAGTTTACCACAGCACAGTATTCGTCCAAGGGAAGCAAACCTCCATAAACTTTTTCAACGTCGTTTCTTTTTAGCTTTTCTATGGACTTGAAGGGGGAATGGAAAATTTCCTATTACGCCACTTTTTTCGTAGGAACGGCAGGAAGCGGAAAATCGACATTAGCCGGTGTTTTTGCAGAATGGCTTGGAGACCATGATGTAGACGTGGTCACAGTCAACTTGGATCCTGGAGCAAGATACATTCCATATACACCCGATGTCGATATAAGAGAATACATAGTCCTAGAAGATGTAATGGACAGCTTCAATCTGGGTCCAAACGGAGGCCTAATTGCATGCATAGACATGACCATAAACTTTGTAGAGGACCTAAAGAGAGAGCTGGAGGATTTGGCTGCGACCCACGTGCTAATAGACACCCCCGGCCAGCTAGAGCTGTTCGCCTTCAGGGAGTCAGGTCCAATAATAACATCTGCGCTGGGAGGGGCGCAGAGCGCAGTCTGCTTTTTAATGGATCCATTTCTTGTGCGTTCTCCCTCGGGATTCATAAGTGTTCTTCTTTTAGGAGCTTCCGTCCAATACCGCTTCTTCCTTCCTCAAATTAACGTTCTCTCAAAAGCTGACACCTTAACAGATCAAGAGCGCCAAAAGATCATTAACTGGATCGCAGAACCACACACGCTTTTAGAAGACATAGAGAAGGAAGTTGAGGGAATAAAAAGGGAAATGACCCTAAACATATACGATGCATTAACGAAAATCCACATGTTTGACGTCCCAATCCCCACGTCTTCAACTAGGATCGAAGGCTTAGACATCCTTCAAGCATCCCTAGAGAGAATATATTGTGGCGGCGAACCCCTCACCTAGTTCATTCCACTTCCCCCACCCGAAAATGTTCAAAACATAACCTAAACTAAGATCACACTTCGCCTTTCACCCCTCTAACCATTACCTCCCAGCATCTAACCCTCTTTCCATTGAAAAGTTTTAATATAATTCCTGGATGAAGACTCCCTCAACAAAACGTTTTTCTATTAAGTTTGGTTTTTCATTAGTCAGAACTAAAGGCGTGAGGTTGGGTAAAATGTCCGATGACGTAACCTCAAAAATAATTCAAAAAGCACTGAGTGAAGGGAGAACATACCTCTTAGAACCCGAAGCAAAAGAGATAATTCAGTCCTACGGAATCCCGACGACTACCTTCAAAATAGCGAAAACCCCTGACGAAGCAGTTAAACATGCCGAGGAGATAGGATACCCTGTTGTCCTCAAAATAGTTTCTCCCGACATAATACACAAAAGCGACGCAGGCGGCGTGAAAGTAAACCTTAAAAACAGCACAGAAGTAAAAACAGCCTTCAAAGAAATAGAAGAAAACGTCAAAAAGTATAAAAGCAACGCAAAAATCATAGGCATCCTAGTTCAAGAATATGCTCCAGAAGGCAGAGAAGTAATCGTAGGCATGGCAAAAGACCCCCAGTTCGGCCCAGCACTAATGTTCGGTTTAGGAGGAATATTCGTAGAAGTGCTAAAAGACGTCTCCTTCAGAGTGGCCCCTATAACAAGGTATGATGCAGAAGAAATGATAAAAGAAATCAAAGGCTACCCGATCCTAGAGGGCATAAGAGGTCAACCTCCAGTAGACTTAGATGCACTAATAGACATACTCTTAAAGGTATCAGACCTATCCATGGACCATCCCGAGATAGACCAATTGGACCTCAACCCGATCTTCGCATATCCCGAAGGAGCAAAAGCAGTAGACGCTAGAATAATCCTTTCTCCCCAAGGAAAAGCATAACCATCTTACTAAGAAAAATTATCCTTTCAATTTGAACCTTCACGATGCCTTCCTAAAAAGAGAAAACTATAAAAACCTACATTTCATTATTCAGAATTCGAACTACCTTCAACCCTAGATGGATTAGCGAGGGTGCCCGAGCCAGATCCAGTGGATGGGGCTAAGTCAAAGGGGCAGGACTGAGGCTCCTGTGGCGTAGACGTTTAAACGGCGTAAGCCTGCGTGGGTTCAAATCCCACCCCTCGCACCACTCTATTTTTGACCATCCTTATAGTCCTTAATGTTTATCTATTTTTCAGAATGGACGTGGAATTATTTTTCTCATTTTAATTGAACGTGCTATTTTTTGGATGGTTTTATATACTGTTGAGTGGCGTGCTCCGTGGATGAGCATCATTATCGCTTTTTTCGCGCATTGAAGTTGGTCTATGTCTCCTATTATACTTACCGTGTGGCCATACACTGATATTACGGCACCACATGTCTCCTCTATTATTCTTCTAGCTTTCCCTTCTTCTCCTATTATCCTTCCTTTAACTCTTATGAGTGTGTTCCGTGATCTTCCTATGATCCTAGTTAAATCTATGACTTCTAGCATTTGCTCTTCATCTAAGAGGCGCATTGCTCTTTCAGGGCTGAATCCTCTTGCCATGGCTATTATTATATCTCTTGCCCTCCAGACTGCGAGCGGATCATCTGTTTCATCGGTTGCTTCTATTGAGACCACTCCATCCTTACTGTCAATTGTTATTTTAGTTTTTGTTTCTTGCTCTACTCTTCTTTTAACTTCTCCTTTTTTCCCGACTATTACTCCTATTCGTTCTTTTGGCACCTTTATGTATTCCCTGGCTTCCATGGCGGCTTCTCCCCCGTTACTCGGTGGTATACTTCTTCAAGTGTCGGCGTCCTTACTCCCTCGTTTGAAAAGTACTTTAAAATGTTTTTAAGATCTCTTACAAGGAACTCTTGGGATAATGGGTGGCTTATAAGAACTGCTTGGGAGAGATCTATCAGCACAGGTTCATTCCACCATAAAACATTATACTCACTTAGATCTGAATGGACTAATTCCGCGTTTCTATAAAGGATTGTGATATACTCGACTATTTTTTTAAGTGCTTCTTCATACTCTCTGCTAGTTAGTTTAATGTCTTTTAGTCTAGGGGCCGGAACGCCGTCTTCCCCTATAAACTCCATTATTAGGACATTTTTACGTTGAACTAGTGGCTTGGGCACTCTTACCCCTACTTCATTTGCAAGTTTTAGATTCTTATACTCTTTTTCAGCCCAAATATACATCATACCCCTAGTGCTTCTTTTAATCCTGGCAAATCGCGGGTCGCCTACAATGTACATCCAAATTTTCTTAAAATCAAGCGTTGAAGTACGATAAATTTTTACGGCTAAATCCCTGTCACCATCAGTAGCCCAGTAGACGTTCGCCTCCTTCCCCGTTGAGACGACGCCTAAAAGCTTATCAAAATATCCGCGGTTAGCCAACTCATATAATACCATTAGCGTACTAGAATCTAATACGCCTTCAACGGTTTTAAAATCCTCCGACCTTTTCTCTTTAATTCTTGCCCTATCTAACTTTTCCTCTATCCTCCGAATGCCTCTTTCCAAATCCTCACCTCCAACCCAAATGTAAAAACAATCCCTTATACACTGAAACGTTTAACAGTTGAGTCAATGTTAATGCGGATAAAAAGCAAGAAGGTGTGGTGCGGGGAGCGCGACTTTCAGGGCACCTATCTAGGGCACCCTTTTGAACGCGCGCAGGCTTACGCCGCTTGAACGTCTACGCCACTGGGTGTCTCACCCTTCTCGGGACCTAAGCCCAGCCCCTTTGGCCAGACTCGGGCATCCCCGCACCATCCGTCATCCTTGCCTGTTAGAAAGTTGAGTTCGTTTCTTTTTTAATTTTTCCTTTTCCTAGTTCTTATTTAAGCAAAAGGATAAATTTTTCTCTTCTTTTAAATTTATGGGTGATCGCTTTGGCTTTGAGGAGGCTTGTTAAACAGATTTTTGAAAGCTTAGATGAAAGTGTAAAGGATATTATTGGTGAGATGCGTGAAAGTTATGGTAGGGTGCCTTTCATCGCCGATTCAATTGCTAAACATAAACCTGAGCTTTTAGTGTTAGATGCTTTAAGCACTCTTCTTACGCTGAGGAAGCCTACCGTCCTAAGTCCTAAAGTGGCGGAACTCGTCGCTGTATCTGCTGCTGTGGCTTTAGGTTGCGAACACTGCACTGATTTTCACATAGAAGCTGCGCTACGTGAGGGCGCCTCTATAGAGGAAGTCTTCGATACCATACTTATTGCCGGTCTCATTTCAAGAAGTGCAAGGCTTGCAGTGGGCTTAAGGGTTCTTGAGAGAGTAACGTCGAGAATTAGGAGAAGGGAGCAGCATTAGAGGATCTCGCTAACGTCCAGCACTTGCACTCTTCCTCCTGCCTTCACGAAGTTTTGCATGCATGCTGGGCAAGCTGTTATTATTGCTTTAGCTCCTAATCGCTTTGCTTCCTGAAGCTTTAGTAAGGCTATTCTAGATGCGGCCTGTACGTTAGTTGCTCTCAGTAATCCTCCCCCACCGCAACAAGTTGCTTCTAGCTTCTTATCTTGAAATTCTAGAAGCTTAGCTCCTGTTTCTTTTATCAGCTTTCGAGGCTCTTCGACTATATGGCATCCTCTTGCTAACTCGCATGGATCTTGATACACAAACGCCTCCTTCGTCTTTGCCACCTTAAGTTTTCCTTCTTTTACAAGTTGCCAGAGAAACTGTGTTGTATGTTGGACTTCAAATGGCACCTCTTTAATTTTTGGATAGATTTCTCGCCAAGATCGTAGGCATGCAGGACATGACGTAATCACTTTCTTTACACCTTTCTTTTTAAAGTTCTCTATGTTTTTCTCTGCTAGAGGCGCTACGAGTTCTCTTCTACCTGCTATTACTAAGGGAAATCCACAACATGCCTCTTCAGAGAGCAGCGTATAGTTAACGTTTGCTCTCTCAAGGAGAGATATGTGTGACGTAAGGATCTTGGAAAGTAACGGTGAAAAAGCCGAGTTACATCCGGTGAAATATCCGATGTCCGCTTTAACATCTATTCTCTCCTCTAGTGTTACATCTAGTTCAAACGTCCACATCCACCTTTCCTCGCTTTTTAAACCGAAAATGTTTTCGCTTCGCTTAATGTTTTCTATCATTTGCTCTACGGATTCGGGTGCTTTAACTTTACTTCTGAGGTGTTCTACAACTCTAGGTATAGGCACGTTA
>JAUQZD010000052.1 GCA_030587405.1 Candidatus Freyrarchaeum guaymasense
AAAAAGAAAGCTGAGGAGGACTTGGGCGACCTTTTTTGGTATGCACGGAAGGCTTTTTCCAGTTCAAGTGAAAGTGATCCCAGTAGTTCTTGCAGGAAAAAACGCTGTTGTAGCGTCGCCTACAGCAAGTGGGAAAACAGAAGCCGTGGTTGCCCCGCTAACAGAGAGATGTCTCGGTGAAGGCTGGGAAGGCCTCTCCATACTTTATATTTCTCCAACCAGAGCACTTGCAAAAGACATACACCACCGGTTGAAGGATCAGTTAAGTGAGCTGGACATTTCCTTGTTAGTAAGAATAGGGGATAGGCCATTATTTAATCCAAATGTTCCTCCAGAGTTTCTGATAACTACTCCTGAGTCTTTAGACTCCTTAATTTGCAGGTATAACTCTAACTTTGAGGATGTGAAAGCGGTTGTATTAGACGAGATACACTTTCTTGATAACACATACCGAGGAGATCAGCTTAGGATACTTCTAAGGAGGTTAAAGCGGATCGCAAAGACTGATTTCAACGTGTATGCTTTATCCGCTACTATTGCTAATCCAGAGGACGTTGGTGCTAGATATCTAGAGAATAATTTTGAAGTCATCGTGCTACCGGGTAAACGCGAGATCGAGTATACTCTCGTTAGGTCGGTGAAGGACGTCTTTGACCACGCGAGAGGAGAGAACCTGAGAAAAATATTAATTTTCTGTAATAGTAGAGCGGCTACAGAAGATGTTGCGGAGAAATGTAAAAAGTTATGGGGGAACTATGCTGTCTGCGTCCACCACGGGAGTTTAAGTAGGCAAGCCCGTGAGGAAGCAGAAACTTTCATGAGAGAAGCCCAAGACGGGGTTTGCGTTGCCACAATGACTATTGAAGTTGGCATTGATATTGGAGACATAGACGCCGTCGTGCTCGCCGAAGTTCCTTGGAGTATTTCATCACTACTCCAGCGAATTGGAAGGGGCAACCGCCGTGAACAAAGGTGCAGAGTTTTTGCCATCTACAGTTCTGAGGAAGAAAAGTTAATGTTCGAGTGGATGCTCGATGCCGCGAGTGAAGGGTACATAGAGCCTGTAGATTACTCACCAGACTTGTCCGTAGTTGTCCAGCAAATATTTTCATCCCTTTACGCATGTCCAAGCGGACTAGAAACTAGCTACTTCATTGAAATCTTCAACGGAATTTGTCCAGAGGACATCTTAAAGGATGTGCTGATGCATCTAGCGGGAAGAGGATATGTGGAGTGGAGGCACGGCAAATGGTACGCGTCAACCAAGTTAATGGATCTAGGTGAGAGAGGCGAAATCCACTCAAATATACCGTCTATTAAAGCGTTAAAGGTTATCGATGTTACTTCTAGAAGAGTTATCGGTGAAGTGCAATACCCAGTTGACGAGATTTTCTTGCTCGGAGGGAGAACATGGAAAATAACCGACATAACACACAACAAGATTTACGTAAAACCCGTAAAGTCTAAAGCCCCACCAGCAAAATTCAGAAGGTATTCGTCAAAAGGCCGCTTCCACCACCTCCTACCACCATACCTACAAAGTTAAAAGACTAGTGGGTAAAATGTACTGCTGTTCCCAATGGCCGAAACATTATGCACTTACTGACTTTCAAACATTTCATAAACAATGTTAAGGATTCTTCGTGCTTTGGCTTACCCTCTGGCTAGAGGGACTTTTACCACGGAAAAGCAGTAAGGGTGTTGAAGAGTTTCCATGTGCATGAAGCTACTAAGAGGTAACAACGTGCGGAACTTAAAGAAAAAGTGTGTTGAAGTTTTGAGTTTGGGGGGGTTGATTTAAGTATTCATATTTAGCGATGAAAAACGGGGAACGTTTAAAACCCTGATCCATGACGCCATGCTACACAAATTTCTTACGTATTCCCTCGCCTTCCTCCATTCAGGTTACACTAACAAGCCTTTAAGTGCCGGTAGGGCTGGTTGTACACGGCTACCCCAGCCGGCTTTAACCTGCCATCTTTCAGCACTCATGCCGTATGCGTAGTGAAATAGCCTTGAAGTTCTGAACAGGCCTCGCCGCTCCATGACGTGGCTTCAAACACCCTCCTCCCTCCTTCCACCCGCATTCACCCTTGTCCCCGCCGCCTTGAAACCATGTATTAGCAAGTATTTCTTCCTATAGAGGAAAAGGAAGCACAACTACATAACTTAACGTAATATAACGTATATAGTGTAGGTGGTGTGTTGGCTTTCTGATAGCGGAAGTATGTGAGGGGAACGGCATTGATGAGGAAAAGACCAAGGACGTCATTCTATACCTTCTTTGGAGGCTTGGTAGGCGGGATGAGGGGAGGAAGAAGCTGATGAAGCTCATGTTCCTTGTAGAGCACTTTAACCCGAAGAGGGGCATCCTCGCTGAGAGGCCGCGCCTCGGAAACCAGTTCCTAATTTACTACTATGGGGTTTTCAGCTTCGAGGTGATGGAAGCATTTGAGGAACTGGTTAGAGAGAGGAAGAATCAACGGGTTATCCCTTTTGGGTCGAAGCGTGAAGGTTGAGCTCGACGAGGAATTGAGAAGGGTGGTAAGCGGGTTGGTCGAGAGGTTCGGAGACCTATCAGGCTACGAGCTGGAAGTGGAAACCCTAAGAATGCTAGGGATCAAGCCCTTCGAAAAAGACCAGTACTTCGGCAGAGAAATGAGAGAAATACTGGGAAACGCCGCAACCCCAACCCCTCCTTAAAGATAAAACAGGAAAAGCGTTTCCATCACCATAAGCCCTTACAAAAATAACTCAATATTAATTTCTTCAAACAAAAAATAAGAAAAATTGGGATAGATATGTCGCCGCATTCAGGAGAAACTGTTAGAAGAGTTAAATAAAATAGTGCCATCATCCAAAACCTGTAATTATTGTCTTATAGAGAAATAGGTGGGAGTCGCTGAATCAGAGGGTAAAGGGCATTCAGTAAGGAAGTGGAGGGAGCTGTAGGTTCCGGCTTCTTCGCGTAATGGAACTCGGAGGAGGCCATCAAGGCGGATAAGGAATATCAAGAAAACTGGGAGCTGTGTGGCACAAATCAAGAGCTCAGACGTTCTTCTTAAAAAACTCTGAGGCTTCGACGAGGAGGCGGGTGCTTCAACAAGTTCTACTGGACGCACCTAATCTAAATGCCTTGGGAACATGGGAGGAAGGTGGTGTGATACTTTTCCTTGAGCCATTTAGAAGGGAGAGAGAACTAAAGATGAGAAAATGTTGTGAGGGTGGGTAGTATCTAGTATTCACTTTCGTTGGGATGAACTAGTGTTGAAGAGAAAAAATTATGTAATTTTGGTTTCTATTGTGGCTCTTAATGGAGTTTGGGGGTGTGTATTGCCGTGAGCTCAAACATGATGCTTTCTGGCGATGATCTTGAGGAGATTAAAAGCTTGTTAGAAACGATGAAGGAGTTGATCGAAAGGATTGAGGTGATGATTAGGGGTGAATCCATCACCGAGGAGGAAAACATGAGCGGTAGCGTTAACGATAAGAGACTGTGCGTACTGAAAGAAATCTATGATAGGGGAGGTGTGGTCGACAGAAATGAATTTTACCAGATTGGGGAGAACTGCGGATATAGCAGGAAGGGTCTAGGAGGCTTCTTCGTTGGAAGGCGAAGAACATTAACGTATATTTCCGGAGGAAAAGTAGCGTTAACACAAGACGGAGAGAAAGAATTAAGGAAGCATAACATAATTTCATGATTATCAAGAGAAAAATGTAGAACATAAAGAGAGTTTAGTAGTATCTCCTTCCCAATTAAAACTTAAAATTAACAAGCCCTGTAAAAAAATGAAAAAATATTTAATTTAAATAATTATACTTGAAGATTTGATGGGGAAATGGTATGTCTGGGAAGCTAGATGAGGAATTTCAATATCTAAACACGCGCATCCATACAAGAGAGCACTCGACCTTAACGATTGCAACGGTAGCAGCCTCAGCCTCACTAATATGTTTCACACTATACGTACAGCAAAAGACCGAATTACTTAGCTTACCGTTTCAGTCAACAATAAATATACAACAACAATTAGTTAATTTTTTGCTTCTAATTCAAAATCGATGTGAAATGATATATTTAATAGGGATTTTAGGTTTCTCCCTTGCATTACTCGGAGTACTTTATAGGGAAGTTACAGTATTCACAATTGACATAAAAGATTATAATGCCCTAAGAAACCGCATTAACTTAGGCAAGTTGCCGGGAAAGGATTGGTGGGTAAGAGCGATAATATTCCGCGTATTTATGTACCTTCCATTGTCACTCTGGTCTCCTATAATCCTCCGTATATTTCTTGATAAGATGTACTGCCTATATTACACCGATTTGTCTTTAATTATTGTAATTGTAATTATGATAATAATTATTGTTTCTTCCATTTCAGTTACTTGCTTGGAAGATAAGAAAAGAGACCCGTAAGTTCATAAGTTTCAGATTTTAACATAATTTTTCTATCTAAGTTGTTTTGATGGGGGGTTGTTTGGTGTGGGAGGTGTTGTTGCCACCCTATTTTTCAAAATTAGTTTTGAAAATGGCAGAAATAAATAAAGATAGCAAAAGAGAAATATTAGAGGGTCTTTTAAGGGGTTTAATAATAGCAGGATAAAGCTCTCGGTGGCAGTTTTCAGGTTGAATCATGTAACGATTAAAGTTTTACCGTTTTAGCAAGATATTCTTGGAACTTGGATTTTCACGGGAAACTAAAGGAGAGGGTAGGTTTCTGCTAAAAAAAAGATTACGATTTAAACAATATTTAGTTGTAACTTCGCCACCCTATTGGCATATAAAGGACTACGGTGTTGAAGGTCAGATAGGTTACGGCCGGTTGCTTCATGAATATTTGAAAACCTGTACTTAGTGTGGAAGGAATGTTTTCGAGTTCTCAAGCTGGGTATCCCGTTATGTTTCAGTTGATGAAAAAGAAGAAATACAACCAGTTGAGGAGTACTTGTTGAGCTTGCAAAAGTTGAGGGGGAGGAAAGAGGTTGATAAGGATCTGAAGGAAATATTAAATGGGGTTTGGGGTGTGATTGGCTTGATACCTGATGATTGGGAAGTTGCAAAATATGTAAAAATGCTTAAAAGGTTAAAGCCTGTGCTTGAAAAGGAGTTTAAAGTTTCAAAAGTAGGGGTGTTTGGCTCTTTTGTGAGAAATGAGCAAACTAAAAATAGCGATATTGATATACTTGTTGAGTTTTCAGAGCCTATCGGGTTGAAATTTATCGACCTTATTGAGTTTCTCGAGGAAAAGCTTGGAAGAAAAATAGACCTTGTTCCGGAGGATGCTATAAGTCCTTACATAAAGCCGTATGTAAAAAGGGAAGTTATTTACATATGAGGGACGTAAAACCCTTTTTGAAGCATACACTTGAAGAGTGTGTAAATAATTTTGGAAGCAACAGAAGGCAAAGAGTTTGAGGGATTTGTTAGCGATGAAATACCTAAAAGAGCAATTTTGAGAAGTCTTGAGGTGATAGGGGACGCTGTCGAGGAGGTGGTAGAGGGCGTCATCGACATTGTTGAGCTTGAGAGAGGGGGAAGGCAACCTTTCAGGAATGTGTCGTGGCTTGCCGGCCTTCTTAAAGAGCTTCTTGGCAGCCTCAATTACTTTTAGCGTGTTTCTGGTGGGTGTCGATCTACTTTTACCCATTTTCCCTGTTGACAGAGCTTGAAGGTTGTTTAACCTTCTTCCTTCACATAAGAGTTTAACACGCCGACAAGTCTCACCCTAAACTGTTCCTTAAAGCCGGCCTAGGATTTCGGGTTGTCGTCAAGTGCTGGGTTTAAAGGAGTTTAAGGCTCTCGAAGAGTGGGGCAGCTGGAAGGTGAATGTTGGGAAGGAATAGAATGCTTCTTGCGGTATCCCTCCTTGAGCCTCATAGTGTGAGCTTATTCTGGAGCTGCTTTGAGACTTTGGCTCGGCGGCGACGAATTTCCGACGTTAATGGGAACAGGTTCTTAAGGGGGAAATACGTAGTGAACTTGTGTGGAGGTGGTGGAGGGTGATAAGCTCGTTTTCCGTGAGGAACTACCGTGGGATTAAGAGCTGTAGAGTAGAAGGGTTGAAAAGGGTAAACGTGTTTATAGGCAAGAACAATAGCGGTAAATCCTTGCTTCTTGAGAGCCTGTATTTAGCGTCGGCTGCCTTCCACTTTGAAGAGCCACTAAAGAAGATTTCAAGTAAGGTAAAGTACTTGTTGAATAGGAGGTGTTGGAGGGGGTACAGCTGGGGGAGCGCTAGGGAGGTTTTATGGTACGAGTACGACACTGAAAACCCGATTTCCATAAGGTTAACCACGGGTGCTGGAGAAGTGGTAGTTGACGTTTTCGACTGGCACCCCCACCCCCTCGTGAAGTACCAACAAGATAGAGGCGCTGACCATGTATGCTTGATCGAGTCTTCTTATTACTCTTCGAAGACTAAAAGTGGTTATGGAAGGTTTCCTCCCAGTGACGTTAGGAAGGTGTTCGGCGAGTGGATTAGCTTCTTCTCTGGTTTTAGGTTTATTGATAGTGTTTTAGTCCAGGAGATGGATGTTGTGGAGAAGAAGTTGTGGAATGACCTGCTGAAGAAGAGGTATGATAAGCTTGTAGTTGAAGTTCTTAGAGAAGGCTACGGGGTGGAGGTTGAGGATCTGACCTATACGACCTACGATGAGGGGAGGACGTATCAGCTTGCTGTCAAGCTTCCGCGGACGAGCATAAGGGTTGATGATCTTGGTGATGGGGCGAGGTATGCGGTTCTCCTCGTGATGGTCTCCGCCCTCTCTAGGAATACCGTCTTGCTGATTGAGGAGCCGGAGAGCCATCAGCACCCCTCCGGCCTCGCGAAGACACTTGACATGTTCCTAACCCTTGTGAAGGAAAACAACATACAGGTGTTTATCACGACCCACAGCCTCGAACTTCTAAGGCTTCTCAAAGGCATCTTAGAAGAAAAGAAAATTGACGTTAGAATCTTCTTCTTGGAGAGAAGTGAGGAGGGGGTTGTGGACGTGCGGGAGCTGGCCGCGGAGAACATGAAGGTCCTAGAGGAGATGGGGTTTGACCCACGCTTCCTCTACCTGATTTGAGGAGAAGGGTGACTGCCTTGGATGAAGTGCTACAGTTAAAGCCGAAAGAGAATTCCTTTTTCAAGATGAGCAGGAACGTAACCAAACTTGACGTAATCTTCATATGTGAAGGAAAGAGAGATTCAGAAGTTCTAAAGGGTGTCATATACAAATGCTTTGAGGGGGCAGGGAGGGGGCTCGCGGTAACGGACTGCGAGGGGAGAGATGCTGTTACCGAGGTAGCAAGGTACATCGTAGCCTTATCCTCCGTCTCCAGAACCCTCAGAGCCGTGGCCATCGTAATCGACGCAGACGAGTACAGTCCAGTAAAAAGGGTGAGAACGATCGTCGACTCCCTCAGGTCGTTCGGAATCGAGGTAGGCGTGACCGAAGCTGGTGAAGGAGCCTTCAGGTTTCAGTCGGAAAACATTAGAGTTGAGGTCTTCGTTAAAGTCGTCAGCGACCCGGATTTACCCCATTCTGATTCTATTAACATCACAGTAAAAGCTTTAGTGGCTGCCTAAATTATGTTTAAGATGGGAGAGAAGCCCCTTTTGGCCGGTCTAATTTTAGGTTTTGACTGAAACTGAAGTTGTTGTTCAAAAAGTAGTCGTATTCTTCTTTTTGTCTTTAAAGAAAGCAAACCTCGTCTCTCTTAAAGACCTTCGCTAATAATGAAAAAAGAGGGAGGAATATAGAATTTTTAAAATGGTTTCAACCTAACATAAGAATATCTTTTTTAAATTTTCTAGCAATGTTGTTACACTTCCCTTTTTTGTTTTGTCTTTATGTAGCCTATTATTGCGTTATCGATTACCTTGGTTTCGCTTGTGTGAAACTCCTTTCCAATCCATGTGAGGATTAAGTTCTTCTTTTTGACTCCTATCTTCCATAGGCACTGGTAGACTTTCTTAAACTCTTGCTTCCCTAAGCGTCGAGGGATATACCCGTAGACGAAGTTTAGGGTGTGTTGCCTGTCTATTGGGGGAACTAGGTCGGGTAGTAGGTGGTGAAGGGTCTTGCTGCCTGCGATGAGCTGTGTTTTGCTGGTGCTTATTTTTACTTTAGAGAGAGTCTTCCATAGCTTATTTATTACGTTTTCAAGTTGGTTTTCATAGATCTGTGTGAGCCTGACTCCTTCTAAACTAATAATTGTGTCTTTTTGCGCTTGCAGTGTTCTCACGAAGTTGGCGAAATCAACTAGCTTTGCTCCTTTGGGTCCCATGCGGTGCATCCCCCATGAGGCTAGAGTTGCATATAGGTATTCAAAGAAGAGCTTGTCTTTCAGGGCGTTTGAAACTCCTAGCGCCCTTAACCTTTCGATTGTTTTCGAATGGAAGTACACGCTGGGACCCGTGAACGGCTTATACTCGTCAAACTTTTCCAAGTAGTATTCAAAGTTGCTGCAGAGTTCCTCTATCCTGCTTAAGCCTTGAGGGGTAACGGCGTTTTTAGGCATTCTCAACACCCAGAAAACTACAGCGTAGATATGTCTTATTGAAACAAATAAAAGCTGTTAATCAGGATCATAAAGTTCTTCTTTCTCAGGATCAAAGGAAGTAAACAATTAATAGACCAGCTTTTCCTTGATGTGAAAAATTCACCTGCATGCTGCCTCGAAGCCTCGGCGAATTTTCTCAGGGGACGCCCTTAACGGTTGCCCACTTCAGAATATATTTATCCCCTGACTTTCATAAATGATTTTAAAAATAGGTTCGTGTGTGGAGGGACTGCTTTTGCACGGGAGAGCTTTACTGGCGATCCTTCTGGCAGCCTTAGTGGTGGGTGTGGTCGCCGCTGGTGCTGGCACGGCAGCGGCCGGCCAGCAGCTTCAAGCCCCCGTGTACGCCGTCTAGGACCTGCCCATGATGAACGTCACGTGGACGACGCTGAACGGGAGCACCGTTGAGAGCAGGAGCTGGGAGGTTAACGCCTGGGAGTTCGGCCCCGCCCCGGTGCTTAAGGTGTACAACTCCTCGGGGGGCGAGGTTGGAGCTGGGGCAGGAGGCTTCGAAGTCGCAGTCGAGAGGGGCATCCCGGTGTGGGGCGGGGAGGACGTGGACAACGACCCCTCATACATATCGTACATTTCGACAGGAATTTACGAGTCTAAGCCTCAGAACTTGCTTCCACTGCTATTCCTGCTCACGCTAACGTCGTCCCAGGGAAATACGGGCGTGGTGATAGCGGCGGTAGCCATAGTGGCGGGAGCTGGAGCAGCAACTCTAATCTACTGGCGGAAGAGGAGGTAACCCACCACCCTCCATTTTTTCCATCCATCCGGGTTACAATCCCCTGCGGTTTAAGGCTTATTTCTAGCAGGGCTGGGAAGAGGGGGCGGCTTCGCCGCTTTCCCGAGACGTATTCCACCATTGCAGAAGCCGGGATGGATTATGTTCAGAGCTGTAACAGGGCTTCATCAATGCTCAAGACTATGGTTCCGGGTTTTTCGCGTTTAAACCATTCTTTGAGTTCCTTGTCTTCCGTTATGAGCGCGCCGGCTGTGACTGCTATGCCGGCGATCAGCATGTTTTCTCTGGGTGCACCCGCGGCTTTAACCGGTTCTCTGTATTCTGCGTGGCTTCTCACCATGGTGTTCAGGAAGCGTAGTAGGTAAGCTGCACACGTTTTCCCCGCCGCCTCCTTTAGTTTTCTGCTGAGCTTCTGGAGGAGGATGCCGTTTGCGTCGAAGACTATCCTGTAGCCTTTGTTGACAGCCCTGAGTAGGACTTCCTGGGCTCTGTAGTCGCTTTCGGCTGCGCTCATCCATACGCATTCGTCAACCACGAGCCTTCGCCCTGATGAACCTCTCAAACTCGTCGAGCTCAGCCTCGAAGAACCCCCTTAAGCCCTTATCCATCTCGCCCCGCTCGTTAACTTTGATTTCTTCGATGAGCGCCTTCGGGGGATCCCTGCCCCGCTCGAAATAGTGGATTTTCAGCTCGCTGTGAGGTAGCACGCCCTCCCTAACCAGCGTTAGAACCCTGAATAGGATGTGCTCGCTATGTGTGGTGAGTATCAGTTGTAGGTTTCGCTCCCTAGCAACCTTTATGAGGCTCTCGGTCAGCCTTGCCTGAGCTGCAGGGTGAAGGTGTATTTCAGGCTCCTCGACCAGAAGCAAGCCTCCCCGTGGTAATGCTAACCCTAAAGGCAGCATGTAAAGTAGCTGAGACATGCTGAAAGCTTCCAAGGCAACATTCACCCTAAATGCGACGTTAAGAAGGCTGAGGCCTCCCTCCACCGTCGACGCAATATCAACTTTAGACTTAAAATTTAGTATCTCAGTGAGAAGTTTATTCAATTCCTCCTTCAGCTCCGGTCTGCCGGCTACCACTTTAAGTGGTTCAGGCGGGGAGCTAGGGATAACATGCTCCACCTTCCCCCTAAAAGCGGGGCACCAGCCAACATACCTTTCAAGGAGGTTGCTGAAATCCTCCCTCAGCAGCAGGGTCGCTCTCTCCCGCCTTCCCCTATACAAGCTGACCATGGGATTGTCGTATCTTCCCTCAAGCGTGACAAAGCAGCCACCAACCTCGTATCCACGTTTGCTTCCAGAACCTACAGGGTGCGAAAGCGCATCATTTTCAAAGGACCAAGCGTCCTCTTCGTTTACGTCGAGTTTAAGGCGAGATCTCCCACCCTTCTCAGAGTCTACCTTCAACTCTAACTCGTAGCCCATCTTTACCCCTTTAGCAAGCTCCAATGCCCCCTTCACATAAAGTACAATAAACCTTGAATAATCATGCATGTACACAATATCCCCGTAAGAATGCCAAGCATCCCCCAAAAACAGCTTAGGATGACCGTTAGCATCAGGCATCAGGGCCCTCACAGCGTTTAGGGCGTGAAGTACACTCGACTTTCCAGACCCATTAGGGCCAATTAAAACATTAACTCTTGAAAAAGCCAGCTCTGCTTCATCTATAAGTTTAAAATTTTTAATCCTCAGCTGCTTGACAAGCAAGATCTTCACCGTTACCTAATACAACATCAAAGCATAAAAGATTTTTTTGATAAGAAACGGTTGCACCCCTCCAAACCTTCTACCCCTCCTAAGTAGTAGGACTGGCAACTTCCCTTCACCAAACCCAACATACCACACAATACACCCCTTCCACATTAACAGTTAACCTTCCCTTGAACCTAAGCCGCTTAAACCCGACATCGAAACATGCCTAGGTGTTAAAGGGTTTGAGAAGCGGTGAGGGTTTAGTAGTTAACTTGACAGTTTTCAGGGTTTGCGCTCTCTGTTGGGGGTATGCGTGGCGGCTGGCTTGCGGAGTCTTTTAAGCTGGTTCGGGTGGTGGATGGTGGAGCTGCTGGAGGTAATGAGGGAGTTTAAGGGGGAAGGTTTCTGAGGGTGGGTAGGTGGAAGTCGTATTTCTGGTTCCCATGTGAAAGGGCGGTGCTGTGGGAGCTGATGTTAACGTCTTCGTGATGCTGGACAGAGGTGTTAATGTCGGGTTAAGGGAGGCCATTTACGGCATTGCCTACGAAGCCGGTCGAGGTAAAAGAGGAGCAAGCACGAATTAAGAACACTCTTAAACGATTTTTATGGTTGGCCTTCCTAGTGTTTATCCTGTGAGTGTTTTGAAGCTTCTCTCAAACCATGAATGCTCCGAGCTCTCCCGGAGAAGGGAGACAGTGGGAAGGCGTCCGCCGCCCTAACTGCGGCTCGAGGAGGCTGAGGGGGAGCGGTAACCACCGCCAAGGGCTCAAGTGCTACCTTCTGAGAGTGCAGGAGAGCATCAACGACACGACTTGGAACTCAAATTACCTACTCAGCGCTGAAACCGCCGATGACCGCCATTAAACCATTTCCCTAAAGAGGCTTCTGCCTCGTTAACTGTCACATAGGGGAGTCGAAACTACTACAAAGGTAAACAGGGCGCGTAGCAACCCTTTCCTAGAAGCTACTGCAAGTAGCTTAACTAATGGGTGAGCCACTCCTTACAGCTGGTTAGAGACGTGCGCCACTACCTTGGTTGATGGCAGGTTTAAGCGTGAACTCCCTCGTAAATCCCGGGTTAAACGCTCTTAGTTGCTGGGTGGTTGGGCTGCCTACATGTGGCTTCTTGGCGGTGTTCTAGGCACTTGTAAGGGCTACTGTAAGGTGATAGGTGTGCTCTACTTCTGGTATACATAAAGTCTATTTATATTTTGGCTTACTGATTGTTTTCTTGGTGGTGTTATGGGGGTGGTCAGTGTTAGGGTTGACAGGGAGTTGAGGGAGAAGATGTTGAGGTATAGGGAGAGAGTGACTGGGCGGAGGAGATTAGGAGGTTTATTAAGGAGCGGGTGAGGCAAATGGAGGCTGAGGAGGAGTTTGAGGAGATTCTAAGGGGGCTGAGGGCTGCGAGCTGGAGTGTTCCGAGGGGTTTTTCAGCTGGGTCTGTGAGGGAGGACCGTGATAGTGGTTGACGCCTCAGCTGTGGTGGCTTTCTTCCTCCGTGAAGAGGGGTGGGAGAGGCTTTCAAGGTACATGTTTCGCACGGCTTCCGTCGGCCACGTGGTTAAAGAGTTCTACAACTCTGTGTGGAGAGCTGTACGGGGCAGGAAGCTCACCCCGGAAGAGGCGGGGGAAATGGTTAGCATGTTTAAAAGGTACCTTGACAAGTGCTTGGAGATAACGTCGGAGGAACGGCTTGTAGATAGAGCACTTGAAATAGCACTTGAAAGCGGGGCAACAGTCTACGACGCACTTTACATAGCACCAGCCTTAAACAAGGGAAAACCCCTACTAACTCTAGATAAAAAAAACGGAAATAGCGGAAAAATACGGGGTGGC
Organism: Candidatus Freyrarchaeum guaymasense; assembly: GCA_030587405.1. The sequence goes on from JAUQZD010000052.1 coordinate 12,845, forward strand.
AACGCTCCCACGCCACCGCCAACTTTAACCTCGGCGGGAAAACCCGGCCTCGAAGAGTTAGGCTTCACGAGGGTGAGAGGGCGGCGGCTAGATTAAGAGGACTGATGCTTTACGCTAGAGGGTTTTTAGGTCTTTTGAGAGGGTGTTTGGGTGGAGGGTGGATGTTGAGGGAGTGGGTTGGTTGGCGGGCTTAGAGCGTTCAGGGTGAAGGTTGGCGAGGATGCTCCGGGGTTTCATCGAGTGGGGGGTGCTGGTGGCTGGAAGAAATAAAAAAGCTGGTGTGTAAGTGTATACTGGCTAATTGGTGGCTAAGGTGGTGGGTTCATGGATTTTGAGAGGTTCCTGTCCGACCCTAGGGATCCCGGGAGCATTTGGGCTTACAAGTGGTTTAGGCAGGGTAGGTGCCCGAAGTGCGGCGAGCTTGTTGACGTGGGTTTAAGGAAGTGCCCGAGGTGTGGAGCGAAGCTTTAGGGTGATGGTTGATGGCGGCTTGGCGGTGTTGGGCGGCTGCGCCGGCTCTTACGAGGCGGCTTGGCGGGCGCTTTCTCCGACGCTGCTGGTGTGCTGGATTGAGGGTTTCTTCCCCCTACTTAGGGATGGGCGGGTTGCTGGGTTAGGCGGCATTCCTATGGGGGTTTGTCAGGGTGGCTTAGGTTCCGGGCTTTCAATGCTTCTATTTCTCGTTTTTGGGTTTCTGCATGGTTTTTGTTGCGTTGGTTGGTATTTAATGAGTACGCAATGAGTATGCATATTCGATTCTGCGTTGACTCCGGTTTCGTATCCTGCCTGTTTTCCGTCTTTTTCACGTAAAGTTATCTTGGTGGGGGCGTGCTGGTAGGGTTGAAGTTTATATTTTACTGGGTTGTAGTTTTAAGTTGGTAAGGGGTGTTTTGGTGGTTGGATGGGTGGACTGTTGTTCGAGGATGTTTTGAGGCGTTTGGGTGCGGCTTCGCTTGAGTTGAAGCGTCTTTTCGGGGGGGCTTATGTTGGGCTGATGCTTTTTGGGAGCTATGCTAGGGGGGAGGCTTCCGAGGGGAGCGACGTTGACGTTCTCGTTGTGCTGAGGGGGGTTAGCGGGCTGAATGTTAGGGGGGAGATTTACAGTGTTTTGGCTAGGCATGTTGGGAGAGCTGTTACACTCGTGGACGTGGACTTGGAGGTTGTTTCGAGGGGCGACTTCGAGGTTACGCCCTTACTCCTCAACGCGCTCTATGATGGTGTAATCGTCTACGATGAGTTCGGGGTTCTTGAGAAGCTTAAGCGGAAGGTTGCTGAGCTTGTCGAAAAGGCGCGCCTGGTGAGGTATAGGACGCCTGACGGGAAGTATGGCTGGAAGAGGGCTGACGGGAGGCCGGTGGAGGCTGTGGAGGTTTGAGGTTTAACCCGGCTGGCGAGGTTTCCTACAGGGCTAAGCTCGCCACCCGCTACTTGAAGGAGGCTGAAGATGCCTTTAGGCGGCGAGACTACAGGGGGACTGTGGCCTCCTCCCAGCTCTCAGCTGAGAACTCGGCCAAAGCCATCGTGGCACTGTTTAGAGTTCCCAGCTGGAGCCACGACCCATCCCACGAACTACTCGAAGTAATACATGAAATGCCTGCCGAGTTGAGGGGGCTGGCTGAGGAGCTTGCAGAAATCGCAAGGCGGCTTGCTCCCGAGCATGGAAGAGCCACTTACGGTGAGCCTCTAAGAGGGCTCACACCATGGGAAATCTACGATGAGAGAGATGCCTTAGCCGCCCTCTCAAAAGCCAGCAGAGCCCGAGAGATAATGGATACGATGCTCGGCAAGCTGGAGGCGCATGAGAGGGTGTAAGAGGCTAACTTCAGCAACAAGCTCCGAAACCATACGGAGCGCTAAGCGAGCAACCTGATGCCTCTAATTTGATCTTACGAGAAGAGCTATCCTAAAACATGTACTACTCGATTCGTGATCGGCAGCTGCTGAAAGCTACTCTGCTACTTTCACGCGTGGCTCACTCCCCTCCTCCCTCAGCGTACGCGTTAGAGCAACGGTCGATAGGCTCTCTGACGTGGAATTCTGCGCCGAACTCCACCCGGCAACAGGAATCGAAGTAAGCAAGAACAACAGGGGCAACTTTCGAAATAAACCCACTTTTACGAGGATCCATAAGGTCGGGAAGTTTTACTCCATGCCTTCCAGCTTCCTCATCACCGCTGGATGAATGATGAAGCCGACATGAAAGCGAACACCCTTAAAACTCCAAGATGTCCACCTTACAGCGTCCACCTCCTAGCCCTATCCTCCTTCCTCCTGAATCCTAAGCATCGCCCGACCACAAGAGAATCACCTTCCCTCGTTTAAAAGGCCAACTTAACCACCCATCCACTAGCATACGCCCGCTCAAAACCATCAACAACGAACCTTCTCACTAGGCTTAAACCCAGAACCATACCCCCTTGCAACATCCTCCAAACTAAAACCCACAACATCGCTTAGACACCTAACCCGAGAACAGAACAGCCAAAAACCCCCTGCTCCGCGCTGAGCTTCAACAATCCTCCACCCTTCTCAAGAATTAATATTTACACCGAACATTCGCTCTCAGCGTTTAACTATTGGGCCTCGCAGCAAGAACCTGCAAGTTTTACCTAAGAAGGCTGAAAGCATAAAGTCGAGGAAGCCTATAGAGCTGCATTCCCTTATTCTAACGTTAGATTTAAGGGTGCCTTTTATAATGAGCCGCTAGTTGCCATGGTTCGTTTGTTAAAGTTTTTAGGGGGTTTAAGGGGTTTAGAGGGTGCTGCGTGACGAGTTACTAGGAAGGGCTTAGAGCCTCTATTATTAAGGTTTATAACATTTTGTGGGTTTTAGATTAGTGAGAAAGAGGGTATAGTGTGAGTTAAATGCGTCTGATAACTTTTGAAGAATACCTTGAGTATGTTAGGTCTCATAAAGAGATCGTTGTTGAGGATGTGAAGGTTCGTGTTGGCGAGCCTCACAGGATTAGGACGTATCAGCCTAGAGGGTTCAGCCTTGAAGCAACCACTGTTTGGAGTTTTCCGGATAGGGGTGATTGGGCCACTCATAAAGGTAATTACCGGGGGAACTGGGCTCCACAGGTGCCACGCAACATCATAATTCGTTACAGTAAGCCTGGTGAGCTCGTTTTAGACCAAATGTGCGGCGGGGGAACGACTCTCGTTGAGTGTAAGCTTCTCGGCAGGAACGCTATGGGCGTGGACATCAACTATGAAGCTTGCATCCTGACGCTTGACAGGCTAAACTTCAAGTATAATCCACTGGACCCAGACTGGAAGGAGCCAGACATCAGGGTTTACCATGGTGATGCCAGAAACCTAGACCTTATAGAGGACGAGTCCGTGGACCTGATAGCCACTCACCCACCCTACGCCAACATCATCCCCTACTCTAAGCAGAAAAGGATTGAGGGAGACCTCTCCCAAGTCTATGATTTAGACGAGTACCTTCAGGGAATACGAGATATAGCTAGGGAGAGCTTTCGGGTTCTTAAGCCTGGAAGGTTCTGCGCAATCCTTATTGGCGACACAAGGAGGCATAGGCACTACGTTCCCATAGCCTTCAGAGTAATGCAACAGTTCCTAGATGTGGGCTTCATCCTCAGGGAGGACGTCATAAAGTGTCAGTGGAACGTTAAGAAGAGTGGGGAGAAGTGGGTTGGCCTGGCTAAAACAGCTGAGGAATGCTGGGTTGAAAAGCCCGAGGGAAAGCGCTACTGGACAGACTTCCTCCTAATCTACCATGAGCACCTCTTCGTTTTCCGAAAGCCAAACGAGGATGAGGACCCACGCGACTATAAGTTAAGCATGAAGTGGTGGTAGCTTCACCTCCTCTTTACAGGTCGAACATCCAGGTTTGCCTTTAAGAACGCCTCAACTGGATGGACGCCGCTAATAATATCACATAGTAGAGAAATTGCAAGCTGACTACCTTCTCTTCCTTCTGGAACTGTAATTTGGCATTTCTTGCAAATCTCGTCTAACTCTTTCTGTTTTCTTTCAGGGCGTCCTGTGAAGTTAACGTCTTCCTGTTCAAGAATCCATTTTAACGCATAAAGAATGTATTCGAGGTCGTATCCGGGAAGACCTCTAACTTTATCATGATACTCTCTTAGCACTTTTTCCACAGGTTTTCCATGCCAAACATCTATTATTGCCCTGAAAACCTCTCGCTTTTTCCCTACAGGCACAATACTTACCATAAAGGTCTATAGCAAAGTGGGCGTGCTTGGGTGTGAGAAAGCGCAGAGGCTCCAAGGAATAAACAAGTCTAACCTTAAAATCTTGGGGCGACTTGCCGTTCTCGGTCTTCAAAACATACCAGCCATTAGATAGTTTTACGAAATCCTTAATCTGTTTGCCGCGGAAAGTTTGGCCAACCTTGAAACCAGTCATAGAGCAATGACCCTCCTTTATTTTCGGCTTCCTTTCCTACGTTATGTTCTTAAGTCTTAGAGAAATGGTTAGAGGATTGAAATCGAATATTAAAGTTTCTCTAAAATTTTCAGAAAAATAGTACGTTTCTCTTACCTGACTTTACTTCTGAAGAGGGAAAAACTTTAAGAGTGAGTGTGAACTGGAATTCGCAAACTTTTCTAAGTATCACATTCTTTAACGGTAAACGTTCCAGCTCGAGATCCCGCTCGCTGCTAACACAGCGTGCTCGACATGCACGCCTACCCTCGTAGTATCCAACGCCCCGGGCCATGCCAGTAGGGTTCATGGAACTTGGCGAAGAGAGGAGGATGGAGGAAGCCCTATCCTTAGCGTTGACTTAAAGTCAACGGTCCAACCCATCCTCACACCTCCCGCCGTTGTCTTCCTCAACATCTGAAAGCGTAATGGCGTTTCAAGGGTTTAAGGTTGCCTTAAGGGATTAGGTGAAGGAGCAAAATGGGATACTCGTTTTGAAGGTAAACCACTTCTAAATTCCTGTTTTCAGAAACGTGTTAAGGAACGAGTCGCCTATAGATTTCGCGTAGAGAGGTTGGCTTAGACGATGATTAAAGGGTAAGTGTAGGCGCGGTGTGAAGGGCCTGTGTAAGTTTAAGGTGGAACTTGGGATGCTTAAATTGCCTGAAGAGTGGCGGTGGGTGGCTGAGCCTTAAGCTTTCTCTGAACGTTTAGGCTGTTTACAGCGGTGAACTGTGTGAAGGTCATGCAATGGCTTGAAGCCTCCACTAGGCAGGTAGGGGAAGGAATGATACGGCCTTCCTTTTCACCCATCACGCGATCACATACTTAACTTTGTGCTTCCTGCAAGCTTCCCTGACTTTCTCCTCGAGCATCCTCTGATACTCCCTTGGAGGCTGGAAGGAGCCCCCGAACAGGCTTTCGTACCCTGGCAGCAGCTCGGGTGGTGGCTTCCCGGGAATTCGTAGTAGCGTGTTTTGCAGTCGGACGGTTTCTTCCGAATTAGGGTTACGTTCCAGCGAGGACGTAGCTTCCCCGTAGTCCTTAGCCGTCTTCACCATCCTGCCTAGCTCCTCATCCGAGTCGGATAGGAACGGTAGGACCATGATGTAAGCGACTCCGGCTAGGAGGCCTTCTCCTGCACTTCCTCGTCGCCTCCAACCTTTCCACCGGCTTGGGGCCTCCCGGCTCAAGGGCCTTCACTAGTTCATCGTCTAGTGTTGAAATGGAGAAGGAAATTATCGCCCGTGCCTCAGCCTTGGCTCTAGGTCCGCTGGGAGGATGGCTTTCCCGTCGACCTCCCCTAGGAGGCCTAAGTCCCTCAGAACCAGGGTTGACTTTGTCAGGGCGTTGACGGGGGGTCTGTGCCTCAAAGTGACTTCAAGCAGCCTCCTCGTCAACATCATTTCCTCCCTCCGCTGTAGTGTATGGCTCCGTCGAGGACGAGGGGGCAATGATCCCGTGCTCACCCCTCCCCCTGCTTGAAAGCTGCCTTTCCAAGAGCTCTGGGGAGTTAACCTTCGCGGACAACGAGTACATTACCCCCTCATACCTGCCCCCTGACATAACAGTAGACGCAGTTGAAGGAGCAGGCCGAATACGGGTTCACCGAGTAGTCATCAGAAGCCAGCTGCCCCTCCTCCTATGCCTGTTGAGGATCGACTTCACACGGGCTTCCCTCACCATTCTAACTTGACTCCTTCAACCTCTAAAAGCCTCCTCTTCACATCCTTTCCGAGAGGGTAGAACCCCATCAGCGTCCTCTTCCTCGTAAGCAGGCGATGGCACGGGACTAAAACTTGGAAGGGGTTCCTCATTAAAGCTGCTAGGACCTCTTGGTATTTAACACCTGAAGCCCTTGCAAGCTCGGAGTAGGTTATCGTTTCCCCCTTTGGGACCTCGAGAAGCTTCTCGTACACGCGCTTATGCCTGTACTTAAAGTCTGGCAGCTCATACCTCTCCCCTTGAACGACGACCCGGCTAAGCCACTCCCTGAGCCACCTCTCAAACGCAGATGACTTCTTCAATTCCCCATCTAAACCATGGAACTCGACGATCTTCTTCATGTGGCCTACCGCTTTCTCCTTCGTGTAATGCCATGAGTAAGCGAGCACGTCCCCCTCTAACACGAGGAAGACGACTTTTACATTAAAACCGAAGACGTCCACTTCGCCGCACCTCCCAACACGCGGAGGCCCCTCTACCTGTTCAGCTTCCACGCTTTTAAGCTTCCCGCCTGTGAGAGCCCTCAGCCTAAGCAGCATGGAGGGTTAAACTTTAACAATATGAGGATAAGTTATCCTTCAAGTTTAAGGATCCGCACGCCCCCACCAAAACTACTCTGGTTTCCAAGCCATCAGGATCCTAGGGAGCTAGCTTCCGAGCGTCATGCCTTCTTGGAGGCTTCATTTTCACTCTTACTTAGGTTTTAAGGCGGCTTTTACCGTTTGACCTCGAGGTTTTCCGCTGGCGGAGACCGTTAGGAAGTGCAATAGGAGGTAGGTCTCCATGCAACGCTCGCTAGCGCCGCATTCTTAAGTAAATAAAGGGGGGAGTCGGCAACCCGCTCCTTAGAGGAGGAGGGCCGCCGAGGCTCATCAGAGGCCCGCTTAGTGTTATTCATGTAACTCACGAAACACCTGCTCAATCTCTCACAGTGGAATGATACGCATTTGCCGCCGCCACGTCCTCCTAAATTACCTCCTACCGTTAGCGGCCACCACCGTTTAGAATACTTTAGAATACCTTTTTCCTAAACTTCTCGGTTTTAAGAAGTAGGCTTTTCAGATTGCTCCATAAGCTTCTAGGCGGAGGACATGAGGAAGCTTCCCGTCGAGAAGGCGTTGCCAGCTTTCTCCCCGGCTATAATCTGCCTCACCCGGTAACTCTTTAAGCTTTCCCGATGCCTGGGGAGGGCTCAGCCTTTAAGTCTTCCGCTCCCGCCTATCACCACACGCAACCTGCCAGCTTCCTTTAAGGGGGTGTCATCCCTTCAGGAGAAGCCTTCATGTTTTTCGAAATAGGGCTCCCCCCGGATGGAAGGCGCGTGGCCATTTTTCGACGCTGGCTTGGTGCTTTTCCATGGTCAGGCTACGCCTCTAGTTTCAGCCCAAGGTCCCTTAGCCTTTTGAAGTGTTCATCCTTCGTTTTTAGCGTCATGTTGTGGGCTATGGCTGTCGCCGCTATGATCAGGTCTGCGTCGGGTATTAGCAGCCCCCTGCTTTTCAGCTTGGTGTAGAGGTGGCAGTAAGCTTCTATAACCTCGTTGCTTATGGTGGCTAACTCGAAGCTCTCCTCGAGCAGCTCCTTAACCCTCCTCCTCTTCTCGCCGCTTACCCCCCTCAAAACCTCGATTAACGTTATGGTTGAGATCGCGCCCTCCTCGTATTCCCTCCCTTAACATTTCAACCATAATACTCGTGTCTAAGAGCTTCATCTGAGGGAGAACCTCCGCCTGAACTCCTCCGACGAGCTAAGAATGCCGTCCAGCTCCTCCTCCGAGAGGGTCTCCCTGAGCTCCTCAAACGCCCTCCTACCTTTGAGCGCCTTCGCCTCCATGTAAAGGCTGAGCAGGAACCCCCCACTCCCTACCCCCCTTCGCCCTCTCAAGAATCCTCTTCACCTCAACGGGCACCGATATCGTCACATACCTTCTCAACTAAGTCACCATATAACAACATCACGGTTAAGCCTAAAAACGTTTTCCACGCTATGAAGCACCCCAAATGGTTAAGCCGTTACACGAGTTAACGCCGAGACGGAACGCTCAACACTCAAAACATATATGTTCCCGTAAAGAGTGACAGTCCTATATTGACTTGTGGAGAGGTGAGGGCTTATGAGGTCTCTGGTCGTGTATTACTCTGAAACTGGAAACACGGAGAAGATTGCTAAATCGATTGCAAAGGGTTTAAACGCTGCCGTGAAGCGCATTGAAGAGGTGGGAGGCGTCGCAGACTATGATTTGATATGTGTCGGGACACCAGTCCATTACCTTGGGCCGGCGAAGCCGGTAAGGAGGTTCTTGGACGGGCTCCCACGCTCACCGGGAAAAAAGGGCGCTGCATTCTGCACCTACCACAATATAGGGGACAGCAGGACCATACAGTTCATCAAGCAGAAGATGGAAGAGAAGGGATTCACGTTTCTCGGCGGATTCTCCTGTAAGGGTGAAAGCTCCATAGTAGCCAATTTAGGGCCGAGAATCTTCAATAAGGGAAGGCCGAACAAGGAGGACCTGCAGAGAGCGGAAAACTTCGGTAGGAGCTTACACGCCGAGGACGAATAAACCATGCTTCCTATACGACTGCTTGCCCGCGCTGACGGCGCTGCCTGGACCCGACCCTCTCTGCCACTCCGGGATCCTTCCCCAAGGTTTTCAACCATCTAGTACTGGACGGTGTTCCCAAGGTCTTTCTGGATGCAAGGTGCCCGCTGCGCATGGCAATAGCAGCCCTGAAAAGCCGTCATCTACCGTCGCCGCTTCCACTAGCAAGCATGGAAGCGAGCCATCTCAACAACACCCACCGCTTGGCTCTCAACGGGGGCACGAGCTACTAAGTCCCTCATCACCCTCCACCTCCACTTTTCTCCCTCATGCTGCCGGCATAAACGAGGTTGCACCCTTCCCCCTCCTAACCTTACTTGAACTGTCGCGTACGTCCAGCACAGCTCCCATTAATCCTTTTCAGGGCTTCAACGAGCTCCCCTACCGACCTGCATATGGTTTTCATCGAGACCTCCAGCATCAGGTTGACCTCCTCCACCTTGGAGAAGCTTCGATGGTCGGTCTTCAACCCCACTACTGTTTTTCCCAGCGCCACAGCGTAGCCCACCTCAAACGCCACCCCACTGTCCACGTCAACCCCATCCAGCACCGCAACGACTACGTCACTGTTCCTAAGCGCTGAAGTGTTTAACTCGTAAATAGCTCTCTTCTCCTCGCCTCCTCCGCCCTTCACGAGAAGGGACTCCTGGGGGAGCCAAACCTCAAACCCGGCTTCACGGAGCTTCGCCGCAGCCTTCTCGTTGAAGGCCCTCTCACCCTCACAGAACAAGGGTGCGGACAGGTAGACCCGCACAGCTTCCACCTCGCAACCATCCTACTAGCAATGCCTTCCCCACTTTAAGTCATAGTAAAACACCGTTAAACATGTTATATAAAAGCTGGATATATGAATGGTTGGTCGCATGGTTCGAAGAAAGCGCTGTGTGAACCCTTAAATCATCGGGAAAAAATAAGAGCAGAGTGGTTTTCCATTTATAAGTGAAGTTTGCAGGTGACTGGGGGGTTCTAGTGTGGATGAGGATGTGAAGAGGGTTGGTGAGGAGATTGTTAGGGTTGCTAGGGATATGCTTCGGAGTGGGCTGGTTGAGGGGACTTCTGGCAATGTCAGTGCTAGGGTGGGGGATAGGGTTCTGATAACTCCGAGCTCTGTGGATTACATGGAGATGACTGTTGGCGACCTCGTCCT
>JAUQZD010000061.1 GCA_030587405.1 Candidatus Freyrarchaeum guaymasense
TAATCTCTATGTTCACGAGGCCTGAAATGCCATACTCGGTGAAAAGGCTCTTCTTCCACCTCACACCCCACTTCAGGTTCATGTTAACTACTGCGTTCTTCTCCACAACCTTATTTGGCCAAATGTAAACGTTAGGCATCACCCTCGCTCCCGGACCAAAGATGCAGTCGTCTCCGACAACAGCACCGTCTAGAATCTGCGCTCCCTCTCCCACCTCGCACCTAGCCCCCACGATGCACGACTGCAGACGTGACCCTTTATGTATGGATGTGTTCCCCCATACAATGGATCTTGCCACCCGCGCCTCTCCGGCCACGTAGCATCCTCCACCTATAACGCTGAACCTATCTATCACCGCTCCCTCATCTACCCTGCAGAACCTTCCTATGACGACTGGCGGGTGGATTTCGCATCCGTCCGGAAGCTCCGTTCCCTCCCCAACCCACACCCCCTCCCTGACTTGCCTGTGGGGGATTTCTATGTTAACCTGACCCCTGAGGATGTCGTAGTGGGCTTGCATGTACTTCTGGGGGGTGCCTATGTCGATCCAGTACTCCCTTACTAGGTGGCCGAAGAGTCGCTTTCCCTCTTTAAGGAGTCGAGGGAAAAGGTCCTTGCTGAAATCGTACTCCTTATTCCTTGGAATGTAATCTAATACTTCAGGCTCTAGTATGTACGTGCCCGTGTTGACCATGTCGCTGAAGACCTCGCCCCAGCTGGGCTTTTCCAGAAACCTTTTTATTCTCCCGTTCTCGTCCGTTACCACTATGCCGTAGGCAACAGGGTTATCCACGCTCGTCAACGCTATGGTAACCATGGCATCGTTCTCCCTATGCCTTTCAAGCAGCCTAGTTATGTTCATGTCGGTTAAAACGTCCCCGCTCAGAACGATGAAAGTGTCGTCAATGTGTTCCTCTAGAAGTTTTACCCCTCCTGCGGTGCCCAGCGGCTCCTCCTCATGAGAATACTTGATCCTGACACCGTACCTTGACCCATCCCCAAAAAACCTTCTTATCTTGTCTCCAAGGTAACTTACGGTGACGAGGACGTCCCTCACATTATGCTTTTTAAGAAGCTTGATCGTGTGCTCCAGCATAGGAGCGTCAACTATAGGCACTATCGGCTTGGGAACGTTAACCGTTAAAGGCCTAAGGCGTGTTCCCTTACCTCCAGCCATTATGACAGCCTGCAAAGCCGCCCCCTCTCGAACTCCTAGACAACCTAATTCTAAAGCAATTAACAGTAATAAAAATTATCCAACTAGTTAACCTCCCTCATTCCCCCATCACGCGCTAATAAAGGGGGCTGACGTGAAGTAAAGTAAAGATTTATTTATGTGCTTCCCCAATCAACAATTGGAACCCCTTAAAGGCTGGTGTTGCGATGTCGCACGATAAACCCCTAAAGAACATGCCGTCAAAGGTTTACGTCCCTTTAGGAAGAAGGGGTATGGAGCCAATTACGATAAAGGAATGCCTCAAATGTGGAAGCAAGGACGAAGTAGATGTAATAGATTTTAAAAGCAGCGACGAGGTTTCAGGCGAAAACATACTGGAAACCTTGGACTACACCGTCAAGTGCAATAAGTGCGGTGAAACGTACATTATAAGGATAAAGTCAATGTACTTGGAAAGCAAAAGGGAGGAAAACAGGCTGATTTCAACCGTTTTCAGCGTAGAAGGCGGAGAAGAGTACTGGATCGGAATACTTTAATCCGCTTACATCCAAATAGACTAAAAATCTGCAATTCTACATTGCCTCCCCTCTTTCCAGAAAAAAAGCATAACTCCTCCTTCTTTTGCCCACTAGCTTCTCCATTAAAACACCATTATTCTACACCCTTCAACTCAAAAGGCTACATTCTGGCTGAAGCCTGAAAAACCTTTAAGTATAGTCACATGCCATATTCTTAGGGAGGTAGAGGAGGCTTCGAAATGCGTACCCCTGAAGAATATCAAGAAAGCTTGTACAAAATGAAGCCGAACGTTTACATTGGAGGAGAAAAAGTTAAGCGTGATGACCCCCGCCTCCAAGGCGGGATAAGAGTTATATCGAAAACGTTCGAGCTGGTTGACGACCCCGAATTCAAAGACCTGCTCGTAGCAACCTCACATCTCACGGGAGAGAAAATAAACAGGTTTACACACATAAATCGTAGCCCGGAGGACCTCCTTAAAAAGCAGGAAATGATAAGGAAGCTTTGCCACTTGACCGGTGGGTGCATACAGAGATGCATGGGATGTGACGCAATAAACGCCCTCTCGGTAATAACATATGAAGTCGACCAAGCCTTAGGAACAGAGTACCATAAAAGGTTCCTTAAGTACCTTGAATACTTCCAGAAAAACGACCTTGTGGCTGCAGGAGCCCAAACGGACGTTAAGGGTGACCGAAGCCTACGCCCCCACCAGCAGAAAGACCCTGACCTTTACGTGCGGATCGTAAAGAAGACAGATGACGGAATAATAGTTCGGGGGGCGAAGAACCACATAACCATGGCCGCCTACGCCGACGAGCTCATAGTATTACCCACGAGGATGATGACTAAGGATGATGGAGACTGGTCCGTCTCATTCGCGATACCCGCGGATACTGAAGGCGTAAAACTAGTCACCCGTGCAACGTCGTTTAGACCGAGGAAAAAGTTTAAGGCCCCCCTGGCTGAAGTTGGAGCAGCCGACTCGTTTGTGATATTCGACGACGTCTTCGTCCCCTGGGAACGTGTCTTCCTGTGCGGAGAATGGCAGTTTGCAGGGTTGCTAGCACACCTTTTCGCCCTTTTCCACAGGCACAGCTACACAGGCTGTAAGCCTGCACTGTTCGACATAATAATGGGGGCAGCCGCCTTAGTGTCGGACTACAACGGTGTGGAGAACAAGCCTCACGTGAGGTCGAAGCTTGCCCAATTAGTCAGCTTAAGCGAACTAGTCTACGCGGCGGGAATCGCCTCGGCGGTAAAGTCGCAAACGTACGGGTCGGGAACCTGCGTGCCAAACGTCGTATACGCTAACGTTGGCAGAAGGCACGCTGGTCTAAATGCACACGCAGCCATAGAAATCCTAACAGACCTATCAGGAGGCCTTCCAGCAACCCTACCATACGAGGAAGACTTCCTAAACCCTGAAACAGGCCCCCTGCTGGAAAAGTACATATCTAGAAGAGCCGAAGTCCCGCCGGAAAACATCCACAGGTGCTTCAGACTGCTCTCGGACATGCTCTGCTCAGCCCTTGGGGGAGTAATGGCGGTCGCAGACGTCCACGGAGGAGGATCCCCTGTAATGGAGGAAATAGCAATAATGGCAACCTACGATGTTGAAGAGAAAAAGCAGATAGTAAAACGCCTCGCAGGCATAAGCGACTAACCCCCAACACGCAAAACAAACCGCAACCCCCCTAAAACAAGCAGAACCCTTCACAACTTTTAAAAGGCTAAAATAAATAGCTAAATGGAAAGCTAGCGATAACCGAACCCAGACCCCCAAATTTTTTATCTTTTTTAAAACACACCCTCATACACCCTTAGACGATTTTTAAAGTCGAAACTTTAATGGCTCCATCTCCGAGTTAATTAAGCATCCACATGAAGATTCGGGAAGCGGGAAATCAAAACAACAACTTTAAATATAGAAGGTAAAATGTTCAATTGAAATTTCACCAGCATGGAAAAACCCCTGGAGGAGTAGCCTGTGAGTTATAATGAAGTTACACCTGACATCGTAAAGATGCTGGAAAGCATAGTAGGGAAAGAGTTCGTCTCGTCAGACATCGCGATGCGGTACAGTTACCTCTCAAGAGGGATAATGGGGCTTGAAGCAACAGTACCAGAAGTAGTCGTGAGACCCAGATACGTCGAAGAAGTGAGAAAAATTCTGATCCTAGCAAATGAAAACCACATACCCGTAACCCCATGCGCAGGAGGACTAAGCGGCGGATACGCAACCCCCCTAGTACAGCCAGGAGGAATCCTACTAGACCTATCACGAATGGACCGCATAATAGAAGTCAACACCGACGCAAGATACGCCGTACTGGAGCCGGGGGTAAGAAGCGGCAAAGTCTGGGCATACTTCAGAAAGGCAACATAGAGGATATCCCTCAGTTGCCCTGAAGAATACTACCCAGACTGGGCTCCCCCGGTTCCCGACGGTGCACCGCCAGCCGCAACCGTGGTCGGCGACGCCCTCGAAAGAGGATTCAGCATGGTCACAGCAAGGTATGGCCCACAGGCAGACATGGTACTAGGCATGGAAATCGTACTCCCAACAGGCGAAATAGTCAGAACCGGAAGCTGGTCTCTACCCGGAGCAAAGCCATTCTACAGGTGGGGGTTAGGACCAAACTTCGACGGCCTCTTCCTAGGAGCCCAAGGCACAATGGGCGTCATCACCAAGCTCGCAATAAAAATAGTCCCCCACCCACACCACAAGACAATAATTGCATATGGAATGGACAACCCATACGACATGCAAGACTTCACCCTAGAAGTGTCAAAGTACGAGCTAGGCATAGCAGACCACCTCGTAATGGTGCAGGGAGGAAACTGGCCCCTTGTCATGACCCGATGGCCTAAGGAGAAAGTCCCAACAGACTACGAGTTCTACAAGAAACTCGGCATCCCCCAATGGTGGATGAACTTCGAGATCTGGTGCCACAGCAAAGAAGAACTCGACTTCACAGTTAACAAGATACATGAACTAGCCAAAGAATACAACGCGAAAACAGGCCACGAAATAAAGGAGTGGAAGCTACACCCCAAGCAAATCCAAAGCAGGCTCCGCAAACCAAACAAGATCGCCATCCCATACTCGCTATGGAACGCCGGATTCCTGTTCATTACCTGGTATACCCCATGGAAGAACTGTGCGGAATTCGCGGAGATTTACAATCAGAAGCTGGAGGAGTATGGTTTCCCTCCGGTTATGTGGATAGCCAGCATTGACCACTGCCGCCAGGCAATTTGTATGCCTATCGTATGCTTCGATTATACTGATCCTGAGGATGTGCGTCGTGTGCAGGAGGTGAACCGCGTCACCACGGAGATATTCCTCGATAAAGGGTGGCTGAACTATAGGCCTGACCCGTACGTGCATGCCCCGCTAACGTTTGCTAGGGCTAAGGCATACTATGACCTCTTAAGGCGGTTTAGAGAGGTTATTGACCCGAACTTCATCATGCACCCAGGTAGGCTGTCAATGCCATAAAACCTTCCTTTTTATTGCCTTCCCCTCATTATCTTTCAGTTTTTTATATTTTTGAGGATTTCTTTTTCTTCTTTTGGTTGGGGTGTGTTTGCTTTCTTCGTGGAAGGCTCCGTGCCTCACTTTTACCTGAGTGTTTTTGCGTAGTCTTCTATTTTCACCGCTTTGACCTGGAGTTTCTCTTGATTTTCCAGTATGTACCTGTCTGTTGTTACTAGTGGTGCTTTGACTTGGAGTTTTGCTGTCGCTACGATGAAGGCGTCGAAGTAGTGGAGCTTTCTTGATCCTTTATGTTCGCTGTAGATTTTCATGGCTTCTATTGCTACATGTACTGGTAATGGGAGGATTTCAAAGGTTAGGGTTTGGAGGTCTTGGAGTATGCTTACAACCTGCTTGACCGTGTATCCTTGAGATCTGTAGGCTGTTATAAGGTCGTCGATCATCATGGATGAAGTGTAAATTTTCAGTTTTCCTCTCTCCGCTTCTTCTAGTATTTTATCTGCGTAGTCGGCGTGCTCGTCCCCTGCGAAGTGGGATATGAAGAGGTCGGTGTCTGCGGTGATCTTCACGTTTTTCAGCCTCTTTCCAGTAGGAGCTTCTCCTCGTCCTCTTCTACTTCCTCGATGCTCTTCTTTAGGGGGTACTTTCCCTTGGATTCACGGTAGTTTGGGAGGGGGTGAACTTCTAGGTATCCGTTTGCTTCCTTTATTATGACTTTTCTACCACATTTTTCTCTGAACTTTTTTGGAAGGCTTATTCTCCCTTTTCCATCTATAGGTGTAACCAGCATGCTTCCACCTGCTTTTTGTGGGACATTTCTTTTTAATTAATTTTTCCCACTGTGGGAAAGAGAAGGTGGTGCTTCGGGTTGGGGAGGGCGGTGGCTTGCTGAAAGTGTGTTTGATGGTGTCTTGCCCTTATCCCGTTAGAATGGCTAGTAGTGGAAACGTACTCCAGTATATTTGGGGTGATATGTACGCTTCTATTATTGCTGCTATTGTGAATAGGGTTATGGTTACTAGCAGTGTTGCCGCCATGCTAGTGGATGCCAGTATTTCCTTTGATTTTTCTAGGAATTCTTCTGGTTTGCCTATTGTTTGTGTTAGTCTTTTGGCTATTGATATTCCTATCGCTGTTGCTAGGATTGCTGCTGGTATTTCGATCACTCCGTGAGGGAGTATGGATATGAGGTATGGGTATCCTCCTTTTCCTCCAAGCCATAGGAATGTGACGGATTCTGTCATGTAGAGTCCTCCTATCACGAACGCCGTGGAAAGTATCTCTAGCGTGCAGAGCGAGTAGAGGGATGTTCTTATGAGGGTTGAGGTGAAGCTTGCTTTTCTGTGGGCAAGCTTGTACGCTGTTGCTACCAGTAAGGGTATTATTATCATCGCTGTAGGGGTGAACTGGTCGTCGAATAGAAAGTACTCTGCTATGAATGCCACCGCGCCTAGAATGTACCATTCAACCCCGCTTGTTTCACCTCTAATAGCCATGTAGAATCCTACTGTTACCATCCAGAAGATTAGGGCTCCAATCGATGAGAGAATGCACCTGTTAAAATTATGGATTAGTATGATGGGCAGGTTATTTTCAAGGGTCCATGAGGGGAGACGTAGCATTGACGCTATAGCGTGGGGTATGAGTGTAAGGTTAAGGTAAAGCCAGTACTCTATTCCCTCCGGCGCCGCAATCTCATATATTACTGCCCTGAAAAGCCAGACAGCGTTAAGCTGTAGGGCGCCGTATAACAGGAATGCGGCGACCGTTGTAGTTACTATACCTAAAGCAAATATTCCGGCGCTGAGCGCCACGTCGCTTAGAGTGAGCTTGAACGCAGCCTCCTTCTCTTTAGCTTTTATCTCCTCGACTGCGGGGACCTGTACTGCTACGGCAGCCTCTTCAGGTGGCTTAGCGTAGTATGTAAGGTAAGCTATCAACGTTGTTGAGAGGATCCATATCGGAAGGTCGAAGAGGACTAGGTAAGCTAGGTATGTCGCATGCCTGAAAATGTACATCCCGTTTATGTACACTTTCGGATCTATGAGGTAGGTTGGCTGGGTTGTTAGTGGCCTGTTTAACGCTATGACCCCCACTGGTGGGGTTTCAAGGTACGTTGTCACGTATCCCACTAGGGGGGTGCTTAGGGTTGAGAACATCCACATGACGACGGCTGTTATCGTTGCCGAGACGAACGCTATCACCTCTGGCTTCACGTCTCTCGTAGCTAGGCTTCCCGAGGCGCCTCCTAGAATGAAGTGTGCCGCCATTGTGATGAAAACTGTTAAGAGAACCCACATTGCTAGGGGGGCCGTTGCAGACATGGCTGGAGGGAACGTTAGGGTGAAGCCGTTATGGACTGCTAGGGTGGCCGAGAGCATGATGTATGTTTCATGGGAGAGAGCGAAGTATATCAGGGTTGATGTAACCGCTGGGTCGTATAGCCCGCCGAGAGCTAACCCTGTAATGGCCATCATCAAAACGTAAATAACTATGAACGTTCCCGCCCCGAGCGTCACACCCGTTATGATGCCCTCCACGGTTGCCCCGCTTCCCAGCTTCCTGACCTCCTCCGAGAACCTCACCATAGCGTTGTACGCTTTATCGTAGAGGTGAACCCCGAAGTTTTCAAAGAGGGGTAGGAGGGCTACTGCAAAGATTATTGACGCCGTATTTGCCAATGTTATTCTGGCAAGCATGTAAATGTTTATTCCTTGCATCTGGGGGATTAACGCTGATGCGGCCAACCCCAGCATGGGGTTCTGAGCGGTCAGCGATGCTATAAAATTCTCTCTTAACACTTGGAGCATCATGTAAAATGTTCTCTGGGTGTAGAACCCGTATATGATGTTTCCGACCCCTGCCATTGAAAGAAGAATGTTGAAGTACGTGAAGGGGCCTGTCACGCTCCTCATCAGCTTATCCCCCAGGTTGACACCCATACACTTCATTTCACCCTTCTTAGCAAGCCTTGAAGACGTCAGATACGAGAACCTGTAAAGGAGCATTATGTATATTGCCACGTTAAGGCCGAACCCTCCTATTACACCCATATTGTAGTAGTTTTCAACGGTCGCGCCAAACGACACCATGGCTGGTAGCGTAACCAACCCTATCACAAGGTAGTCTTTTACGAGGCTGACGTTGGGCATCTCATCTAACGGGTTTCTTGGCACCCTGCCGAAAACCACGTTTTTAACCCTTTCAAGGAACGTTCCCCCAAGCTTCCTTTCGAGTACTAGAAGTCTGATGAGGAGTGTTGGTATACCTATGAAAACCGAGAACAAGCCGACGAAGGCCCATAGGATGAACGTTTGAAGGGTTCCAGCAAGGTAGTGGGTTAATACCACTATGAACTGTGATGCTACCGCTCCAGTCCAGCTCTCGAATGGGTAAATCAGCGATGCCTCAAAAAACATCACCGGTACTCCTAAATACTCCAGCAGAAGGTTTCCGGGATCCACGTTTTCAAAGTGGGATATGAGTATGTTTCCACAGTTTAAAGCTGCCAAGGTTACCACTACTATTATTCCTGCGGTGATTAGCGGCTTGAACTTCCCCGCTTTCCTCCTAGCTAACGCTAATAGGAACGCTATGAGCAACGCTGGGGCAATATTGAAAGTGACTGTTAACGGAATGCTCAGAGAGTAAGCTTCAAAGAGAGCTGTTAAGTCTATCATCCCAGCCACACTCCAGCAGGATCCCGCTGAAGGTCTTACTAAAACTTGTTAAAAGAATTATAAGTTTTTAAACTTCATCATTTATTTATTGGTGTAAGCCGAGAGGGATGTGGCTTGCCTGTTGAAGGATGGATCATAAGCATGGTGGGCTCCCTTCTACTCCTCGCCTTAGGCGTGGTTTTAATGCTGGCTGACGTTAAACTGGGAAGCGGGGTAGTGTCCCTTCTCGGCACAGGATGCACACTCATAGCAGTCATCATCTTGCTCCCTATGGAGTCCCCTCCGGAGAAATGGAGGCTTGTAGCTACGATTAGGAACATTGTGATCGTTACAGGAGTGGTACTTTCCGCCTTCTTCTTGTTTATGACGTACAAGGCTTATGAAACCAAGAAGCTAAAGAGAAAGCTTGACATGGAGTCAATAATCGGCAAGAAGGGTGTTGCTAAAACGGATGTAGCCCCTAAGGGACTCGTGAACGTTGAAGGCGAACTATGGTCAGCGAGGGTTAAGGGAAAACCATATGTTATGAAGGGAGAAGACGTAGAGGTTATCGGATATGAAGGCTTAACCTTGGTTGTGAAACCGTTCAATCTAGGCGAAGCAGAAAGGCTAACCAAGGAGAAGGGGATTACCAGGTGGACGCCCACAGAAGACTGAACACTCAACGTATTCTTGGGGGTACGCGTCAACCCGTCATTGCTAGATAAGCAAGGTAGTTAACTTCTATTATTTATCCCGTTCACTAGGGGTTATGGCATCAAGTCTTCCGCATTCTCGCCTCCATGCAAGCTACCTTTAAGAGGACGATACCCCCACAGCATGTTCCCCCGGAATCCCACGCTCCCACAGTAACGCCTTCTTAACAGCTAGGAATCGCCTCCTACATCTAAACTGCTTAACCCTTTT
>JAUQZD010000013.1 GCA_030587405.1 Candidatus Freyrarchaeum guaymasense
CACCAGAAACACCCCCAACACCAAAAACCCTACCTGAAATAAAAAGAATTAACTCAAGCAAACCTTCTCACAAACGGCTCCTCGAAAAACCCTCCTAGTGAGCCTGATAAAAGCAAGCACAAATAGTTTCCCAATAGCTACGTAAAACCAGCTAAATGCGTAATTCATCAACAAACATGACCCGCCAAACTTCGAGTAATTTAAATATAATTCTTACAAAGAATTTCTTGAACATAAATGGAAGGATGATACAATGAGCCAGATAACACCAGAACTCTACGATTTAATCACGAAAATAATAGAAGACAAAGTGCGAGACATAAAAGTAACAAGGGAAGAATTCGACAAACTAACCTCAACAGTAAGACAGCTAGCCGAAGCCCAGCGCAGAACAGAGGAGAGACTGGAGCAGCTAGCCGCCAGAGTAGACCAGCTAGCCGAAGCCCAGCGCAGAACAGAGGAGGCTTTGGCTGGTTTGGCCAGTCAGGTTGGTCGTTTGAGTGATGCTGTTGGGTTCGGTTTGGAGGATATTGCTCGGGTTATGGTTCCGGGTTGGCTTGAGCTTAATGAGGGGATTTCTGTCGGTAACTTTGAGCGTTTCTACGTTGTTGTGGATGGTGAAGAGGTTGAGGTTGACCTTTTTGGGCGGGGGAGAGATGGTAAGGGTGAGGTTATTGTGGTTGGTGAGTGTAAGTCTCGGATTTATAGGAGGGATGTTTTGTCCTTTGTGCGGAAGGTTGACGCTGTAAGGCGTGTGCATCCTGGAGTTAGAGTTTTTAGTTTTATGTTTGGTTACTTGATTCACCCGAGTGGGGATGAGGAAGCTGAGAGGTATGGGATAAAGCTCCTTGCTCCTTACCGGATTCCCGTAAGAAGATAGGATTTTTCGAAGGAATGGAGGATTGTAGCTTCTATTTTTGCCTTTTCTTCTTTGATCATGCTGGGCCTAGGGTAGCAATAAGGTTGGCATGGACTGCTGGGGTGCTTATGTTTCCTTTTGTCCTTCTCGTCAGGGATGCTTAAAGCTGCCTAAATTGTATGATGAAATGTTGTGGGTTATAGGGATCCTGTGAAGCCGTGGAGGGATCGCTTAAAGTGTGTGCGGAGGTGGAGTATTCAATGCAGCCTTGACATGACAGTGGTTTCGGTGGACGCATCAGACTTGCCATGCGACATCATACCGTTAACGGAATAGTTGCGTTGGAATGCATGGCAGGCAGACCGGTACCCTCACTTTTACAGCAGAGAGGAGCTTGAAGAGCTTCCGGCAGGATAATAGCATCAGCCTGAACACTTTGCGTCTTCTTCAACGATGGCACGGGCATGCTCCTGAACGGAGGGGAAATGCTACGAATACTGAAAACCAAGCCGTCATCACCCTGACGGGCAACGCTCGCCGGCACCTCCAACCTTTTTCGAGCAAAGGATGCTTGCAAGGGTCAGGAGTGCGGCAAGCATGAACGAGCTGGGAGCCAAAGTTTTTCGGAAATAGCACCCCTCAGAGCAGGAAAACGAAGACGGAAAGACAGCTGCGTTGTAAACTCCTATAGCCTCCCATCTCTTTCACGTGAAGAGAGCTTCACCACAGCAGGATCAGCCACGTCAAGTGTGACCAGCGTGAAGCATGAAAAGTCCATTAGCCACAGCAATAGCGGCCCAATTGTCAAGGCATACACGTATGCGACCTATCCCGACCGGCGCCGCTGAAAAGGGTGAAAAGCCCCCCCGGCCCGCCATCAATATTCCCAAAGGCGTTCGCTGGGTGCTCCATGAACGGTGTTAAGAAGAAAATGGGAAAGAAGAGAACGGGAAACTTGCCAAAGCCCGCCCAGAACTCTACGAGAAAGGAAAAACAAGGTTAAACATCCTTTTCGATTAACCCTTCCTTTTTTCCCTGAAAAAGGGGGGAGGGGGTTAGCGCCGCCTCATATATGCTATTACTGCTATGGCGGCGATGACTGCTACTCCTGCGCTACCAACCAAGATCAGGAAGTTGGTCTGGCTGGACTGCTGGTAGTAGAAGAGGAAGCCTAGCATTAGCATGGTCGTCGTGTCGTGTGCAAAGTAGGATACGTTAAAGTCAACTAAGTTCATCGTCATGTGTCCTGGCGCATCATAGTAGACGAAGTTTTTTACTTCCGGAGAATACCAGTATAATCCCGGGAACACTAGGACGGTCGCATCTTCAGTATCCATCCTTGACACGGCCACCAGCCACGTGTCAAATTCTCCTGCCCCAGTGCTCACGGTGGTCTCGTTGATCACCTTGCCGCTAACCCAGTAATCATAAGCACCAAAATAGTAGTATGGCGAAGCCGTATAGTTCTCCCAAGTATATGTCTCGTTGCTCCATCCGCCTCCCGAATAGTGCGCAATGTATCCTACTCGGTGCTCTTTCACAGAGGTATTCCACGTTTTCCCCCTTTCTAGCGGAAACTGGAAGATAGGATAGCTAGTGTTTAAAATAGATTTAATGTACTTTTCAGTATAGCTTGATTCAGCAGTATTATTCAAAATTAAGTACATTTCTGCGCGTACTATGTACATGTTTTCTTTCGAGTAGTACTGCATCATCACAAGCCGGTTAATCAGCGTATCACTTCTGGATTCAGATATTATAGTGTAATTATATGTTTCCAAGTCCTCTGTAAGGTTCCAGTCCTCCGCGTTGAGCACCGCAACACCCTCACAACACACAGTAACGTTGTCACCCGGGTAGAAGTCCTCCACTTCGGTAACATTGTATATCCATGTGTCGCCTTCCACTGGTTGGCCTACGGGGCTCCCACTTATGGCGACAGCTAAAGGTGTAGAGGCTAGTGGTAGTAAGAGAAGCAATGCGAATAACAGCACTGCTAATAATAAATTTCTACAAGTCATACGACCTTCTCCTTAACCATTCATACAAAGTATACTTAAATTTTCTTATAAAAAATTTTAGATTTTAACATTTGAAGTCTCTTCTTTTTTAAGAAATTTTTTAAGAAGTTCGAGCAGGGAGCTTACTGATGTCCTTCTTATCTAGAGAGGTTAACCGTTCAAACCAAGCTTTCTGAAAAAGGAGGGATTAAGTGCTGAAAAATCTGAAATCGCTTCCTCTAAAAATGTCCCTTCATTCGCTTCGTTTCTAAAAAATAAGGGAGGATAAACGCTTAAATTTTATTGGTTGGTGGTGTTGGCCGGGTAGGTGCTTGCACGATTACGAATCGTTCCTGTGGCGTAAGCGTTTTAATATTCTAAGTCCATAAAAATTGTATGAAATTCAACTTTATGAATAAAATTTCGCTTTAACCCCTATTTGAGAAGTTATGTGAATAAAAATTGCGTGAAATACGCGTTAAGTGAAATGCACGTATCGCTTGAAAAAGATTTAAAGCCGAGAGTGAAATAAGGTAATAGGTGGCAAAATGAGAAAATCGCTTGATAGGATAAAGGAAATTCTTAAAGAGCATGAGAAAGAGCTGAAGGAAAAATATGGAGTTAAGGAGATCGGT
>JAUQZD010000074.1 GCA_030587405.1 Candidatus Freyrarchaeum guaymasense
CTATAGGCGCCCGAGGGCGTCACATACCCCTCATAGCTACAGGCCAAGGCACAGGAGTAGAGAGTTTCGTTCATATGGGTCATTTCTACGAGCTTGTCCCTCACGTGTGAAGCGTCCATGATGCCGTTGTAGAGGGCTGCCAAGGCGCTTGCACCGATTAGCACGTCTCCCATACCCGCCTTGCAGCCGCCGTAGTTCTGCCTGTGGTAAGACGAGAAGGTCTCCACGACGAGCCCCGTGAATTCGGTTTCGCCACACATGAAAACCCTCTCCCACGGGACGAAGACGTCGTCGAACACTGTTAGGGTTTCGTGTCCGCTTGAGCTGTACATGTAGTTTCCCACGTCCATCCAGTCCTCCATCACCCTCCTGTAGTCCCCCATTTGCCTGCCAACAATCAACACGACCCCTTCAGCATCGGTCGGGACGGCGAAAGCCACGGCGTAGTCTGCATCCTTATCGCCCATCGCCCTCGTAGGAAGAGCAATTATCTCATGGGAGTGGACGCATCCGGTGGTGTGGGCCTTCGCCCCCCTCACCACTATCCCGTCCTCCCGCTTTTCAACCACTCTCACGTACATGTCCGGGTCGCGTTGCTCGTGCGGCCTCAGGCTCCTGTCGCCCTTGACGTCGGTCATGGCACCCGCACACATGAGGTCATTCCGCTGAACGTACTCCAAGTACCGCTTAATCCTTTCATGGTAGCCGGTTCCATGCTTAGCGTCAATCTCGTAGGTCGTTATGTAGAGGGCGTTGAGCGCATCCCATCCAACGCACCGCTGAATGCACGTCCCAGTCCTCTCGCATAGAACCCTTAGCAACTTAACCTTGCAGACGAGGTCGTGTGCGTTCTGGTGAATGTGGGTGAACCTGTTAATAGCTTCCCCCGTCAGGTGGGACTCTGCTGTCGCAAGCCATTTGTATGCGTTCTCGTGAGCTAAGTTGTAGGTCTCAGCCACGGCGTTAAGGGACGGCCTAAGCAACGGGTGCTCTGTCGGGTCAGCGATTTCCTCACCCAAAGCAAAAACATTCACCCGCCTCCTCTTCAAGCTCCTAATGTACTCCTCGCCAGTCATCAAAACCATGTAAACCCCCTCCACTTTTCTTACAACAACCCAGAAAAACAATTAATTAACCTTATCGGAAACAAGACGCAACACGTTTAAAAGACGCGGCTCTCCAGTTTCTCATATAGCGTGATGGGGTGGGCTTGTGCCGCTCCTCCCGTGGCGCCTGTTCCACTCTTGGGGCTGCCTCATGTGCGGTGAATGCTGTGAAAAGTTTGAGGTTAGCCTCACACCTTCAGAGGCTGCTTTCCTAGTGAGAGAGTATGGGAGAGGGGTTGTCGAGAGGAAAGGTGGGAAGGTTTACTTGAGGCGCGTCGGCGGACGCTGCATCTTCCAGGATGGGAGGGCATGTGGCATACAGGACCACAAGCCATCAGCTTGCAAGGTCTGGCCGTTCAAGGTGTCAGACTACCCTTTAAGGGTTGATGACAGGTGGATGGCTGAGTACGTCTTCGCAGGGAGGACGTTTTACGTTTACGTTAACACCTTCTGTAGGGGGCTGAACAGGGGGGTTCCAATGTGGATGGTTATACCCGAAGCCGTGGCACTCCACTTGGGGTTGACAGGGAAGCAAACATTCACCACGTCACTTCAGCCCTTCGGAGCGCTAAGCGAGGCGGAGTTATCCGTAGCCAAGAGAGTGGCCGTTCAGAGGCCTAGGAGGGGGAAAACGCTGCTGCAGGGGAGGGTAAGCACCCACGGTTTACGTGCCTCCCCGAAGTAGGAGGCCGCCCTTAACCATCCAGACCCCTCCGGCGGCTCGCGCCTTAACACCATTCCACCATTCCTGCACAGGCTGACCTTAAAGCCCTCCCAGCCTGCTGGGGTGAAGCGTGAAGCCGCAAAGTGGACGTTTCCGTCAGCCTCGTAAGCGAACCCTTTATCTAAAAGCTTAGCTACAGTGTTGATGACGTCGTCTATGTGCTCTGTAACTTTCGGGTAAACGTATGCTCTTCTAACACCCAAAGCATCCATTTCTCTAAAGTAGGTTTCAGTATAGTATACTTCCCAGCTACTTCGCTAGCCGTTACGCCATCCCTCTCAGCCCTGTTAATTATCTTGTCGTCGATGTCTGTTATGTTCTGAACGTAAAAGACCTTGTACCCTAATAACTCGAGTGTTCTCCTCACCACGTCGAACGCGACGTACGTCCTGGCGTGTCCAGTATGCGCCTCATCGTAAACCGTCGGGCCGCAGACGTACATTTTAACAGGTGGTGGTTCGAACGGCTCGAACCTCCGTCGCGCCTGAAGGGGTATTGTACACCCGTAGCATCATAAGCACCGCCGGTTAAAAGTAGCATTTCCTCCCTTTAAAGGTTCTATGGTTACCGTGAGAAAAGTTATAACTTTCCGCTCCCCTTTAAAGGGAGTCGGAGGTGTACGCTGTGTTTCGCTTTAACACGCAGCAGAAGGTTTTTAACATTTCCGGTGTTATGGTTGGAGGGCAGCCTGGAGAATACCCGACCGTCATGATCGGAAGCATATTCTATCAGGGCGAGAAGATAGTTGAAGACGAGAAGAACGGGGTTTTTAACAGGGAGAAAGCTGAGGAGTACCTGAAGAGAGAGGAGGAGATTTCAGAGGTAACAGGTAACCCTCGAATAGTCGACGTGTGCATAGGCTGGCCTCAAGCCATAGAAAAATACGTAGACTTCATCGCTGACGCTGTTAGCGGGCCATTCGCGATAGACGGGGCAACAGAGCAAGTCAGAGTTGACGCGGTAAGGTATGCAGGTGAAGTGGGGCTTTCAGAGAGAGTCGTATACAACTCTTTAACTCCGCAAGCCAGGAAGGAAGAGGTGGAAGCACTCAAAGCCTCTGGGGTAAAGTCCGCCATTCTGCTAGCTGTGAACCCGAGAAACCTCACGGTGGCTGGCCGCCTCGAAGTAATGGATAATCTTCTCTCAGTTGCCTCCCAAGCAGGCATAGAGAATACTCTCATAGACGTAGCTGTCTTCGACGTTCCAGACCCAGGCGCTGTAGGGAAAACCATATATTACGTTAAGGAAAGGTACGGGTTGCCCGCAGGAGCAGGACTCCACAATGCTGTTGAAAGACTAAGATCACGGAGAAAGCTGACGAGGGACGAACGCATCGTAGCGCTAACAGCCGCCAACGTCATCCCAATAAGCCTAGGAGCAAACTTCATCCTCTACGGGCCAGTAGAGTCCGCCCCAGTAGCATACTATGGCTGCGCCCTAGCCGACGCCTACGTAGCATTCAACATGAGGCTGGAGTACAGGATGAGACCTGCAACACAAAACCATCCCCTTTTCAAGGTCTTCAGAACGTGAATTGTTCCCACCCTAAACCATGCAACCATCCAACGGCTTATTCCGGGGGTTAAGCACGATAATCATTAAAGTGAAGGGAAAATGGGCACTCAATGCTAGGTAGGGTAGCTGGGAATGAACACCGATGAGAGACATCCATGTAGGATGTTTCATCAGATGGGCAACCGGACGAAGCAAGGAAAAGGAAAGGCTGAAAATGCGCTGCCTTCCTTCGTTCCATGCGGTTAACAGTTCTCCCGACCGTAGGTTCCCGTTCCGTTAATAGAACACAGCATCTTCTGTAAACTCCACCCCGGATAGCCCCCTCGAACGCTTACACTGACCCCTCCCACCCCTAATAACCCGCTAACAGAGCATACCTTTCACACATGCTGACCGGTCGGGTTATACAATGCCTCACCGCCTCCAGCTGAAACATTTCTTTAGTAGTTCAGCAGCTTTAGACAGGTTGACTGGGAGCGTAACAGGGAATCAACCTCCATTGAAGCAACAACCGCGTCGAATCGTAAACGTCTTAGGCGAACGCTAAGTGTCTGCCCCAGTCCACTTTGCCTCCTCTTTAAGAACCAGCTTCCTGAAAGCCCACTATCCTGTTTACTTCTCTCCCACCCTGCAACCCTTAGTAAAAATAAGCGTCTTATTTTTTAAAGGGTTTAATTTAAAGGGTTTAAGGGGGTTACGGTTTTAACTTAGAAGTGCTATCAAGCTCACCACTATGGTAAACATCGATATCAGCACTCCTAGAATAGTGAAGTAAAGCCGCAAGTTCCTGTAAAGCTCTTCAAAGCGTTTATCCACGGCCTCAAACCGCTTATCCACGGCCTCAAACCGCTTATTTATGTCCTCGAACCTCCTGTTTATGTCCTCAAACCTTCTGTTCACGTCCTCAAATCTTTTGTTCACATCATCGAACCTTTTGTTCATGTCCTCGAACCGCTTGTTTACGTCGTCAAACCTTTTGTTTACGAGTTCAACCAGTATTTTTATGTCTTCTTTTGTGGCAACGTTCCTTAGAGGGAGTAGCCTTTCAAGCTCCCTCCTGACTATCTCAACAACTTCAAGCTTTGCGGCGTCGGATAAACCCATAAGGACACCTAGGTAGAACGTGGTGAAATCTTAGAAATAAAGGTTACGTCGTTTGGTGGTGGCTATCACCTTCTTTTTAATGCTCTTTTGACGGAGCCTTCAGAGAGTTCCCAGCAAGTTAGATCGGTTTGCATTATTGGTGGCGCCTATCCTTGCGTCTCTTCACGTGTTCAGACTTCTCAATTCACGAGAACGCCTTCTCCTAGCGAAGTCATAACCGCCCCAGAGGAACTTTTAAGTTGGCTTGGGTTGCCTTGAAAAGAAAGGGAAGGTGGCTGTGCGGCGTGGCAGGTGTATGTAATAACACTTAAATGTGTGAAATTACGTATTTTACGTGTAGGTGGTTGGATGCCGAATATTACGCTTTCGGTTCCAAAGGAGCTGTATGAGAGGATGAAGAAGCATAGGGAGATCAGGTGGAGTGAAGTTGTTAGAAGGGCTATAGTGGAGTATCTGGAGAGGCTGGAGGGGGGTGGTCTTGAGGCTTCGAGCAAGGAGCTCCTCGGCATGGTTAAGGGGCTTGAGGAGAGAATAAAGAAGACGCCCCTAGAGAAGTATGAGGCGTTCTTTGAGGATGCGAGGAGTGCGGAATGGAAACGCCTAGAGAGCTCTACGACACAAACGTAATCATAGAGGCGTTGAAGGAAGGAAGAAAGATAAATGGGTACACGACGACCCTGAACCTAGTAGAGTTCCCGAAAGGACTTGAACTCGAACTAGGAGTGTTGACTCCGTCGATCAAGGACTACCTTCTCGCCATCGAAATCTCGCAAACAATGGTGGAGCAGGGGACGCCAATCCCAGCAGTAGACACCGTAATATCTGCAGTCGCAATAAACAGAAAGCTTACCCTAGTAACCAAAGACAAACACTTCACCCTCGTACAGAGAGCATACCCAGAGCTAAAAATCAAGAGAGAATAAACCCTAAACTTAATATAATTTCCGTTTCTGGGGTGTTGCAGCACGTGATAAAAATGGAAATCGCCTTACGATAACAGCTAGAATAGCTGAGAAACCTAGTGAAAAGCTGGAATGTGTGAAGGGGGTACGATGATGAAGAATGGGTGGGGAGGAGAGGTGAGGAGGGTGGACGAGGGGAAGAGGAGACTAGGTTTTTAGGGACTTTAATCTTCATTTCGTCGGTGCAAAGAGAAGTTTTGGTTTTAGGTTTATGGAGCTCAAAATGGAAAGTTGAGATGAACTCTAGAAAGGCTACCACGTTTCTTTATCGTAGTGTTGTTGCGATTACTTGGAAGATGGGTTGCTCCGTGTACGTATCCAACTATGGGGCTGCCACGCGCTCCCTTAGCTCTCACACCTACGCTAAGGGTGCTATCACACCCAAGACCTTGGATGCCGGTCCCGCGGCCAGAATTCCCCCTTCTTCTCGGATCCATCATGGGGGATCCCCGGTGTCCCGCATTGCATTGTAGGGCTGTGGCCATAAGCCGCTTTTGTGATGCTACGTCAACGCGTATGGAGTCGAGAGGGTTATGGAGTAGAGCATGGGTGCGTTGTGGACGGGTTCAGATGCACATGCAAATAGGCCACGTCAGCTTATTTCGGCTGCTCGAAAGGGCTTCATCTCTTGTCTCGGTGAAGGTTCAAGGCATCCTTCTAGGTATTTACCGAAATCATTTTATGAGTAAATCTGCCAGGTAATGGTGGTGTTTTGATGAAGGCTAAAACTAGCGTGTACGTGGACAGGGATCTTTGGGAGAAGTTTAAGGTTCTGTCAGCTAGCAGGAAAACTGATGTAAGCAGTCTTTTAAAGGAGTTGATAAGGGAGGAGACGATGGAACAGCTTGACGAGGCTCTCTCAGAGCTCGGCTTGGAGAGCGGCGAGCTAGACTTTGAACCTGTAAAGGTTTCTAAGCCTGTAAGTGGGCTGGTTAGGGTGATGAGAGACGAGAGGAGAGACGGTATATCTGGACTCCAGTGCGATTATTAAGAGATATTTTTCCGAGAAGGGAAGCAGTAGAGTGAGAGAGACATACTTGGAAGCTTACTCCGGTAAACTAACAGTATCCTACAGCATATGGAACATAGGCGAGGTTCTCGGCGTCATGGATAGAGCTAAAAGGCTTGGAATGATAAATGGTGAAGCTTACAGCACTGCTAGAAGTAGGTTTCTATCCGAGACGAGGCGGATGATCAGGCTTGGAATTGCCTTGCGAAACAGTTAAATATTTTGTATGTGTTTGTGGGTGCTGGTCTGGCCACAGGGTGGCCTAATGGGGTGGAGTCTTCGGATGTGGGGCTCCGGGGTTACCCCGAAAGCCCCATCAGAGGCGCATGCCTCGATGACGGGGAAACGCCTGATAGACCAACCACATTTACCCATAAAAACCTATCAAGCGTGAACCCCGTCCCCATACCCCTCAAAGTGAAGGTGCTGAGGGATGGCTGGAGGATCTTAGAGAAACACCACATATACGTAGCCGATGCTATACAGGTTTCCTCCGCTAAGCATGTACAAGCAGACATACTCCTCACAGGGGACAAGAAGCTGCATGATGTAGCTTTGAAGGAAGAAGTTAGAAGCGAGCTACTGTGATCCTCAACTCGTGTGAAGTAGGTAGTCAAATATCCCATGGAGAGGGGAAAACACCGCCAGCTGCGCAACACGGCACTATCCTCCTTTACTTGAATGGTAACCCCGTTGCCCGTGGAACATTAATTGAGGTTGTTGCGGATACGTCGAGACGTTGGGAGGAGCGTGCCGATCACCGTCTTCTTCCCGCCTCCCTCGGAATAGGAAGTTCTCTTTTCAGTCACGTGTTCTCTCTCGACGGTTTGGTTAAACTTGCTTTTAACCTTGTTCAGGTAGGCTTCGTCTGCGTGTATGATTACTCCCTCGTTGAAAAGGTCGTATGCCAGCATTCTTGCCTCTTCACATAGGATTTCAAACTCTTCCGGCGATAGCACATGGAACTCCGCGTGGTGCACCTGAACGATTACTGGCGGCAGGCCGATCCTTTTCCACCGTGGCCCCACCCCCTATACGATCAGCACATCCACGTCGCTTCCAGCATGCCAGTTCCCCCGAGCGAAGCTACCGAAAACCCCTACAAGCTTGACCTTACTCCCTGAAGGATCTGTGACCCTCCTCACCTCTTCCATGCGGCTCCCTAGCTCTTCGATAACCTTTCTACGAAACTCATCACGTTCCTCGCTGCTTCCAAGCATCTTTCAGCATCCTCCCTCCCATAAAGCTCGTGGGCAGCCAGCTCCACCTCCCTAGGTGCGGGTTAGGATACCTTGAGGAGTATAATGCCTGTCGAGAAGGGGAGTGGACGTGAACGCCGTAAAGTCTACCTGCCTCCAGTAGGAGCATGTAAACCGAGTGGCCTCGCGCCTCAACACCCTTCCTGTATAAGGCAGATTTTAACGCCTTCCCCGCCGCCTAGGAGTGAAGGCATGAAGCTGCAAAGTGGGACGTTCTCAATAGGTCCTCGGCGACAGCAAGTCCTCCAAGGCATCCCTAAACCACCTTTCAGCCTCGACGTCCCAGGTGGACAAAGGCACCACCATGACAGCTGCTCTCCCCTAAAAAACAGGGAGACCATACTTATGTTGATTGCACCCCTCAACCCGGAAACTTCTTATTCCCGGCTCCGCGCCGTTGCCTGGTGGCGTACACCAGCCCCCTTTCAGCCTCCACCCATGAGCTTCATAACTGAACGCTTAAGAGCACCACCTAGTAGCATGGGAGCCCCACAATTCACCCTCCCATTCGAATGCTTTATGAAGAAGTCTTAGGTTGCAGTTCAACTCACCTACCTTGAAGATTTAATGTTTAAGGCATCTTGCATTCGAGGCCGCTCCTCCAGAACGCCTCTATAAATGCTCGTGGACAACGCTCTCCCACGGATTTTTAGTGTAATGTGCTTATCAGCTTTCCTTCATGCTTCGCCTGTTCCGCGCCTCATTGGCTGGAAATGGCACCCTCGGCCCCCTCAGCCTTCCTCAATGCCATGCTGAATGACCTAGTAAGCGTGTGCCAGCGGTTGAAACACTAATTCGCATTCTACGTCTAGTTTTACAGAGTGCCGCTAAGAAAGCCCCTCGTTTTGACGAGGGGATGAATTAGGGGAGGTGAGTGGGAAAGTTTAAATGCAAGTATTTGATATGGATGTTTAGGCGAGTCGCCTATGAAGGTTAAAAAGACTATTAAGGCTAAGATTCT
>JAUQZD010000034.1 GCA_030587405.1 Candidatus Freyrarchaeum guaymasense
GTAAAGGTTCGGCTCGTCTCTTTTAACCTTATGAATTTCAACTAAGTAGTCTGAAAGGGCTCGTGCTCTTTCAATGTCTATTTGCTTCAGTTTTTTCTCCTCAGAAATCCTGTCGAGGTCTATTTTGTAAAGTGTTCCCTCAGCGTATTCCATAAGAACGAAGAATTCCTCAACATCGCCAACTGATATTAAGCGTCCATCGCTTGTTACTCCTCCACAGTCGAAGGATTTCACATGTTTGGGAAGTTTATTATATGTTTTATGGGCAAGAAGTACTACCTGAGCGCGGTCAGGCATGTATTCGTGGCCATAAGGCCCAGGTGCAACAAAATTCATGACAAACTTTCTCAGGCGTCCTCCAATCTCTGCCTCTATAAGCTGAGGAGTCCCGTATCCAACCTCCTTAATGTCCTCTCCCTCTCCACCAATCCGGCGTACATCCTTAACTCTAACTGCTTCTTTAAAAACGCCCTTTAGGTAACGTTCAAGCTCTTCCATCGCCAAAGACAAGAAAACCACCTCCCACAGAGAATTTACACGGCAACCATGCTTTAAGTCAAGAGGGACAGTTTAAGTTTTCGCTTCCTAAACTTCAAAAGAAAGTAAAAGTTAATAATTAAACTTAGGTGGTTTTTCGGTTCCTCGCTTGAGCAAGCAGAGAAGGGGATGATTACATATGAAAGTTAGAGTGAATGGTTCATTGAAAGAGTACTATACTGTATGGATGGAGGGTGATGTAGTTTGCATGATAGACCAAGCAATGCTTCCCTTTGAATTTTCTGTTTATAGGGCAAGTACGCCGGAACAGGTAGCTGACGCTATAAGAAATATGCGAGTGCGGGGGGCACCTGCTATAGGCGTCGCAGCTTGCTATGGATTAGCTCAAGCAGCAATCCAGAACGCTAATCTTCCGGCTGACGAACTCAAATCTCTTCTTAGAGAGAAAGCGTCTCTTTTCCTCTCGACAAGGCCGACGGCTGTAGACATGAAAAACATGGTTGAACGGGTGCTGAGAACGCTGAATAAGCGAAGCAACTCCCAGCAAATAGTTCAGGCAGTTCTTGAGGAAGCCCGTAGGATAGCTTGGGAGAACGCCGAGGCTTGCCGAAAAATAGGGGAGTTCGGAAGTCAACTAATAACGAAGAATGCCAGGCTTTTAGTTCACTGCAATCCCGGAGCTTTAGGAACAGTGGATTACGGAACTGCTCTCAGCATAGTGCGTTTCGCCCATGCTCAAGGGAAGAACGTGTATGTCTACGTTACCGAGACGCGACCTTGGTTGCAGGGTAGACTTACCAGCTGGGAACTAGATCAGGAAGGTATACCCTACTGCCTAATCGCGGACTCTGCGGCGGGATACTATATCTTCAAAAAAGAAGTGGATGCTGTTCTTGTCGGAGCAGACCGCATACTCCCTGACGGAACAGTCATAAATAAGATTGGGACATACATGCTTGCAGTGGCGGCATATGAAAACGACGTTCCATTTATAGTCGCAGCGCCTACGACTACGTTCGACGCGGCAATCACTTGCCCAAAAATTGAAGAGCGAGCTCCGAGGGAAGTTACGCATGTAAAAGGTTATGATGATAGAGCTAAAAGGCACGTCCATGTTAGAATTCATCCCGATGTACCAGCGAAGAACCCCGCATTCGACGTAACCCCGGCAAAATATGTTACAGCCATAGTAACAGAGAAGGGAATCTTGAAGCCAAACGAGTTAAAGCGCATCCTCTAAAGTCATTCTCTCTAAAACTTTTTGGGGGTTCTAATTGGGAGAGCTTTTATTTGTCGGCTTAGGATTATGGGATGCTAGGGATATAACCCTTAAGGGTTTAGAAGCTGCTAGGTCTGCGGACGAGGTTTACATGGACGCTTACACAAGCTTAATGGGCGGCTTGAGAATCGAAGAGTTAGAAGATTTGATAGGTAAGAAAGTTCTTCCGTTAAGCAGGAAAGACGTTGAGGAGGAAGCGAGGAAGCTCGTACTTCGCGCTAAGAAGCGGCGCATCGCATTCTTAGTTCCTGGCGACCCTATGGTGGCTACAACGCATATTGCTCTTAGGTTAGAGGCTGAAAAAAACGGGGTAAAAACCCGCGTGATTCACGGTGTTTCAATATACTCTGCAGCTCCAAGCATATGTGGACTGGAAAGCTATAAGTTTGGAAGGTCGGTGACAATACCTTTCCCTGAGGGAAACTACTTTCCAGAAACACCGTACTTGGTTATTAAAGAGAATTTTGAAAGAGGACTCCATACGTTAATTTTCCTTGATATTAAGAAAGAGAAGAAACGTTTCATGACGATTAATGAAGGATTGAAGGTTCTCGCAAAGTTAGAAGCTAAAATATCACCGTCAGAACCCATTTTAGAAAGAATACTTATGGTTGGAATGGCAAGGGTAGGATCAGAGGATCCCGCTGTTAAAGCAGGATACTTTCAACACCTGTTAAGTTACGATTTTGGACCGCCCCCTCACATCCTGATCGCCACAGGGAAGCTTCACTTTAAGGAGGCAGAGGCACTCTACCACCTAGCTAATGCGCCAAGATCAGTTCTCTCGATCTAAAAGCGGTTATATTAAGTCTAAGAGCTACGCTTGATCCAGTAATCCCCACTCTCTAGCCTTCTCTATTATTCTTTTGACAATGATGCTTGAACTATTTAATTCGCCATACTTTGGAAGACGATGAACTTCTGCATGAATCCCTCTTCTTCTCAGTTCTTCTAGGAATTTTTCCATATCCTTTCTCTGGTCATATCCTAATACGATTATATCCGGCTTTTTTTCTTCAACGATCTTAAGCATGTCCTCTCCCTCGTACCCGAGGACTGCCTCATCGACAGGCTTTAACCCTTCTATTAATCTTTTCCTTTCTCCCTCATTGAAAATTGGGGATCGGCCTCTTAGCCTGCGCACGGTTGAATCCCTAGAAATGACTACAGTGAGCTTAGCGTTTTCCCCTCCAAGCTTCTTTGCTTCCTCAAGGAACCTTAGGTGCCCCACGTGTAATATATCAAAAGTTCCGAAAACCATTACTTTCTTCATAACACCCACCATTTTTTAGCTTTCCATTTAGCTCTCAAGAACTACGTCAACGGTTACCACGTCCCCGTCTTTTAGGGAAAGAGCTTCTCTTAGGTAAACGGGTGCGATCACCTCTATTACGTCTTCTCCATAATGAGTTCTATTAATAAGTAACACGCTTCCTTCGGTGCCTTCCACTATCGCTTTAAAGCACTTAACTCTGCCAAAGGTTCGCCCCCCTTCTTCAAATTCTTCTATTACTATGCCAGGGTAGGCCTTCAACATTCTCCGCGCCTGCATGTCCTGATATGTTCTTAACCTTAAGTTTAAAGTCCCAGGATACGGGGTGAAACCTAATTTTTCTTCGAACCTTTTCATGTACCCTTCAATAGAGACATAATATTTCCCTTCACCCATCCCGCTAAAGACTTCTCCGCTTATCCTGAGGTGGCGAGGCTTCTCTTCGAAAACTTCTTTAAGTCCAAGATAAACTCTTAGAAGTTCATCCATCCCTTTACCATTCACTCTGATATATTGAGCTTTAGGAGTCATTTCCCTAGTAATTAAGCCTTCTCTTTCTAATTCCTGCAATCTCCTTGACGCTGTCTGCTGGCTGATACCTAAACGATTAGCGAGTTGAGTCGAAGACAACTTAACGGTTTCTCTGCATCCACCCATTTTAGCTATTTCAAACAAGGTGAACCACAATTCCTCATTCACGACCACACCCCCGCCGAGGAGAGAACACGCCTTTACCTGTTCAACCTAGCTGAAAAACCTATGAATACGGGCCCTCTAACATCAATTTTCTTGTTCTTTGAAGTTAAGTAAAACCTTATGTTATCCCTCACTAATAGGTTAATGTCAGCTGCACTTTTAACCATTTTAACTCTCATGGAAAGTTCCATTTTTTCTCCGTTTAAAATCTCTTTCTCCACTTTTCTGGCGAATAAAGCAGCTAGCCCGTCTAAGTATCTTAACTTCGCCCTTACACCTTTTGCTTTCTCTAGGGGTAACCCAAGTATGTTTCCGTTTTCAACGCATATTACATTTAACGCCGCTGGACCAAGGAGCTTGACCCCCTTCTCGGTCTCGAAGACGGAGACTGTAAGTTCACCCTTACTAGTGTTTCCTTTCCAAGCAGTAAACTCGCATGGTGCATCTGCATCCTTATTGGCTTCAGCAGTGTTAATCAACGCGTTCATTATTTCACGTCCTAACCCGGTTTCAGGATATTCCGCGTAGGAGAGGCTTTCAGCTATTTCCTCGTCAAGGTAAAATTCTCTCTTGTAAAAGTAGGGGTAAGTTAGCCTTCTTATGTCCGTTTCACCTGTTCTTATCATAACAAACCTTTCTAAACCGAATCCAGCGTTGAATACAGGGACGCCTATTCCATACTTTGCTAGACTCACAGGCGAGTAAAAGCCACAGTCACCAACTTCAATCCACTCCTTGGTTTCTGGATGCTGGATGAAAACTTCAAACTCTGTACGTGGCGCATAATACTTTGATGTGGCATCCTTAATTCTAAATTCCGCTTTTGAAAAACCTATTTTCCTGAGGAATTCACGTACTACTTCTTTTCCGTCGTCTAACGTGATTTCATCGGTCATGATAACCAGCGAGGCCGTGAAGGAGCTGTAAAGGTGCACCGCATCAAGCCTCTGCTCCCGCCTAAACTTTTGTCCAACAGTGAATAACTGAACTGGAAGATCACGCCACCTATAAATTTCACTTAGTACGGGAAACCAGAGAGCAGTCATGTGTGATCTAAGAGTAAGCGATGATGGGATGGGTTTAAGCTCCTTGAACTCTTGGAAAACACCGTCGATTATTTTTGTGGCATCGCTTTCAGTTAGCTCTAATTCTTTAACCATGGCTTCAACCAGATCGTCAGCCTCGATTTCTCCTTTTTTGTACCTTCTAAAGAGCCTCTGCAGCTCCCTAAACCTGTTAAAGGACGGAGTCATCTCCTTGATTTGCCTGATCTTATCCTTGCTAAGGCCTATGTCAGGTCGAGGCAATCCTGCCAAATAGAAAACCCTGTCTAAAATTATGGGCGCTTCAGGCCCATATTCCTTATAAACCTCACTTTCATCGACAATCACCGGCAAGATCACTTCTTCAAAGCCCATTTCCACCAAAGTTCTTCTTACTTCTTCTATGAAATCCATTATTTCATTACTCTTGCCCAACGGCTTAAGTCTAAAGCACCGCCCTTCTATCCTGAGAAATCTGCGAGACTCCATCCAAGCGGACTCATAATCCTTCTTAGCCTTCTCCAGAAGTGCTTTAATGTTGAACCTCATTCTTTTTCCACCCTAACTGCTTCATGAACTCTTCAAGTTTTCTTGTCAACCTTTCTTCTTGTAACACAAGGAGAAATTCTGCCCTAGTTTTCTCTAAGAGGCTACGGGCAACATCGCACTTATGCTTAAAGCCTAAAGCAATAACCTCAGGGTGGTCGATGAGCATCATGCTCAGGTATATTTCCTCCATTAGGTTCACCGCCCGCTCTGCATCACCAAACCTTTTTTCTTTCATGCTTATTAGGACGCTGCGGCGTAACTCCCCTACGAAGTCACCTAACGCCATTAGGTAAGAAACATTCGGCACATTCAATTCCTTAGGGGAAGGCATCCTTTCACCTTTCATGAAGGAGTGTAAAAGGCAAGCTTCCGCATACTCTTGAAACGCTGTGGACGCAAAGCCCTTGAAAATGAAGTCTACGTATCTCTCCGCTACAGAAACCATTTCCTCTAAACACTTCTTCGCCTTCCTCAAGTTTTCCTCGGCGTCATCCATTTTTCCTCTCTGCATGGACCTAATAGCAAAACCCGAATACCTGACAACATCCCTTGAAAGCGATAAAACCCTCTCTCTAACTTTATCACGTTCATCGAGCTCCCTTATTATCTCAAGGACTATGTCTCTCATGTTAAACATAACATCACCTAGAAGGAAACGTTTTTACCCTTTTTCTTCTATCGATTGCATGGAAGCACACGTTTCTTATTACGCCACTTTCACGGGTTTATCAAGTTTGCTTAAGAGCACAACCCTACTTGCAATGGACGAGCCTATTACTTTATATCCTATCAATTCCCCTATTTTCTCTGCGAAGGGCATCAACTCCTTAACCGATAACATGTTACCACTATTCAACCCTCGCCTAGTGGACATTCCAACAGAAACATAACTTTTACACTCTACATAGGTCGGTTCGGCTAAGCTTATTAGCTTTGCGTACCCTTCCGGGTCCATGAAATTTAATCCTTTAACTAGGGTAAGCCGGACGACTGTGGGACAGCTGAATCCCCTCATAAGGCTGAGGCTCTCCTTGACACGCTCCCAAGCATCCTTCAGGAGAGGCCTGCAGACCCTTCTATAAGTTTCCTCATCTGGAGCGTAGAGTGTAAGGTACAATTGAGTAGGATTCCTAATCTCCGCTAACCTTTCGGGCATGGTGCCATTGGTAACTAGAAACGTGGTCATGCCTTTCCTGTGGAATACTTCTATCAGCTCGCCTAACTTAGGGTATAGGGTTGGTTCCCCCGCCAAACTTATAGCGGCGTGCTTCGGCTCGAGCGCCTCCTCCCACCTTTCCCGGCTGACTAATGGATGATGTACTGGGTTAAAGCCGGTGAGGATCCTGCGTTGCGCCTCTATGCAGCCTTCAACTATCTCTTCAGGATCATCTACTTCTGCCCGCATTATCGCTAATTGGTCCCATTCAATACCAGCATCCCCTGGCTCTATGCGCCAACACGGAAGACACCTATTTGTACAGAAAACGGCACAAGGCGTCATCTGTAAGCATCTATGAGATTTGATGTTATACCACTCCTGCTTGTAACAGTGCCCTCTTCCAGTTAAACCCTTATAAAACCAATGGCAGCGCTTCACCGCAGAGTGCCTTCCAACTAGCTGATACTTTTGCTTCCTCAAAATAGTTGAAAGGTCCTTCGGAATCAGGGTTTCCTGCATTTTTCAACCACCAATTTACGAGTGAAACATAAGTTAGAACTAAGCGACCCTAAATCACTTTTTCCTCTCTCAGCCTTTTAATCTCTTCCTCACTATAGCCTAGTTCTTTAAGGATCTCTTCCGTGTGTTCCCCTAGAAGAGGTGGATACCGCCTGATTACACTCCATTTCTCTGAAAATTTTAATGGGAATCCAACCTGCTTAATTTTTCCCGCCTTTGGATGTTCAACTTCCATTAGCATCTCACGGTGCAAAACCTGAGGATCAGAGAAGACTTCTTCTATCTCGTTAACAGGTCCGCAGGGCACGTCTGCATCCCCGAAAATCTTCAACCATTCATCTCTCGTCTTACTTCTGATTATTTGACGGATGATCCCGGATAGCTCTTCTCGTTTCTCAGGTGAAAGGTACGGATAATTTTCAAGATCCAGCCTACCCACTGCCCTACAGAAGTTCCTCCAGAACGCCTCCTCCAGCATTCCCAAGGTGATGTACTTTCCATCACTCGTCTCGTAAACGCCATAGCTACCCAGGCCCCCCGCTAAAACATTCTCCCCTCGCCTTGTAGCGACGCCACCTATAAGGTACATGCCAGCGTAGATCGAAAGCCATGAAACTACTCCATCCAGCATCGAGACATCAACATATTGGCCTTTTCCAGTCTTCTCCCTCATAAGGAGGGCTGCCAGTATGCCTACGACCCCCATCATTCCCCCTCCACCTAAATCTGCTATGGGGACCCCTGGGATGATCGGAGGCTTACCCTTCTCTCCCGTTAAAGCGAGTATGCCGCCGATTCCTATGTAATTAATGTCGTGGCCGCTTTTTCTAGCATATGGCCCGTTTTGACCAAAGCCAGAAATAGAGCAGTATATTATACGTGGGTTCAACTTGCTAACAGTTTCATAATCTATCTTAAGCCTCTTTGCAACGCCGGGCCTAAACCCTTCAAGGACGACGTCGCTTTTCCTAATGAGCTTATAGAAGATTTCCCGTCCTTT
The DNA here is from genome assembly GCA_030587405.1 of Candidatus Freyrarchaeum guaymasense. The sequence goes on from JAUQZD010000034.1 coordinate 8,017, forward strand.
CTCGCTCTTCAAGTTCAACGTGACACTTTTCTTGTTACGATTAACTGACATAAAGATTGCGCTTTCTCCATTAATGAAGGGCGGATTCCAGCGAGTCCAGTCCCCGCTCCTTGGTTCCTCGATCTTTATCACCTCTGCCCCTAGGTCGCCGAGAAACATGGAGCAGAAGGGGCCGGGAAGTAGCCGCGTTAAATCCAAGACGATGATCCCTTCCAGTGGAGCAACCATAAGGGTTCACCTCAATTTTTTCAAGTACTTGAAAAATAACGTAACCATTTTAATGTTTAAAGTGACGTTTACCAGTATGTATCATGACCATGTCATACTCGTTGGCTGCCTCTGTGACTTCTTGGTCACGCTTAGATCCTCCCGGCTGTATAATGCACGTGATTCCTGCCTCCGCTGCTGCGTCTACCGTGTCCCTAAACGGTATGAAGCCGTCTGATGCTAGGGCGCCTCCTTTTGCCCGGTCGCCTGCTTTCTCTAAGGCAAGCTTTGCGGAATCAACTCTGCTCATTTGTCCTGCTCCCACTCCTACAATCCAGTCTGGCGTAGAAACCACTATAGCATTCGACTTAACATGCTTCACTATCTTCCAGCCGAAAAGTGCTGCTTGAAGCTCCTTCTCCGTCGGCTTTCTCAGGCTTACAACCTTAAAACCTTCTACTTGCTCGTCTACCACATCCTCTGTTTGAACTAGTAATCCACCAGTCACCCTCCTGAAGTCTATTCCAGCACTACGCGGATTAAGGCGTGGAAGTCTGAGTACCCTTAGGTTTTCTTTTCTCCTAAGCTCGTTTAACGCAGCCGGCGTGTAGCCGGGTGCGACAACCGCCTCGACGAATGTGGAGGTAATCTCCTTAGCGACTTCTAAGTCAGCTTCTCTGTTCAGCCCGACTATACTGCCGTAAGCAGACAGTGGGTCGCTTTCCCTAGCCTTAACGTATGCTTCACGTATGGTTTCCCCTATTGCTGCGCCACAGGGGTTCGTATGCTTAATTACAACAGCCATTGGAGACGTAAACTCTCTGACTATCTCTATGGCTGCATTTAAATCCAACATATTGTTGAAGGATAATTCTCTTCCGTGAAGCTGCTCGGCGTCAACTACCGTTGCGTCCTCACTGGGATACGCCTCTCTATACAACGCTGCTACCTGATGCGGATTCTCACCATATCTTAAATTTTGAACCTTAACGAATTTGAGCGTTAAAAATTCAGGTAATACTTCTTCCTCGAAAAACCTCTTGGAAAGAGTATATGCTATGAAGTCATCGTACTCTGAAGTGTATGCAAACGCTTTCACTGCAAGACGCCTTCTCGTTTCCTCCTTAACTTCTCCGTGTTGCTTCAGTTCGTCTATGACTATCTTGTAATCTTTAGGATCTACGACAACCGTGACGCGTTCAAAGTTCTTTGCTGCAGCCCTAACAAGGCTTGGTCCACCAATGTCGATGTAATCAACGAGCTTCTCTAATCCTTCTCTCACGGCAGCCTCCTTGAAAGGGTACAGGTTGACGGCGACCAGGTCTATTGGCTTTACGCCTAGTTTTTCAAGTTGCTCTAAGTGATCTTTTCTATCTCTAGCCAAGACCGCACTGTAAATATACGGATGTAAGCTTTTAACTCTGCCATCTAGAAGCTCTGCGAACCCTGTTAGCTCAGACACCCTCTTGACGGGCAACCCCTTAAGCGCTTTAGCAGTTCCATCCGTTGCAATTATTTCAACGCCCATCTCATGGAGGGCGGCTGCAAACTCGTAAACTCCCTTCTTGTCCCAGACGCTTATTAGGGCCCGCTTAACCTTCACCAGACACCCTCCTAGGCCTCTCTTCTTAAACTTTTTTTGGCTGCGTCTAAAACATTTTTCAGTAACATTGCCACCGTCATGGGACCTACTCCTCCAGGTACAGGCGTGATAGCAGAGGCTTTCTCTTTCACCCTTTCAAAGTCGACGTCGCCCACTATCCGCCCCTCAACCCTGTTAATTCCAACATCTACCACCACAGCTCCATCCTTTACCATGTCTTCGGTGATGAACATCGGCTTCCCAACGGCAACAACCAGAATGTCTGCCGACCTTGTATGGTCCGTGAGGTTAACAGTCTTTGAGTGGCACACCGTTACGGTTGCGTCCCTATTAGTCATCATAACCATTAAGGGGCGCCCGACAATTTTGCTCCTGTTAATTATAACTACATGTTTGCCTCTGAGTGAAATTCCCTCCTTGCTAAGAAGGGTTATTATACCAGTAGGTGTACATGGGGTGATTGCTTCATCACCAAGCAGCAAGCGACCCATGTTAACAGGGTGAAGGCCATCAACATCCTTCTCAGGGGGGATTGAAGTGATTATCCTATTTTCATCTAGGTGAGGCGGTAATGGAAGTTGAACAATTATACCGTGAATGCTACTCTCACCATTAAGTTTCTGTAAAAGTTCGATTACGTCTTCTTCACCTACGTTTTCTGGTAACGAGTACTTTCTGAACTCGAACGACGCTTCTTCACATGCCTTCCTCTTTATCCTCAGGTAAACTTCAGAGGCAGGATCACTGCCGACGAGAATAGCCGCTAGTCCTGGACGCACACCGTGCTCTTCCCATAGCAGTTTAGCTTCCTCGGCAAGCTGCTTTCTAATCTCTGCCGCAATTCTCCTTCCATCAATCACCCGTGCGCCCATCCCCCTAACCTCCAAAGCACTCTTATGTAAGCGTGATTTATAAGAGTGTGCGTAATCATCCTGCTTCCACGGAGATTTTACATGTTAACTTTCTCTACACGACGCAAGCCTTTTTAAATAGGTGCGTTTCCACTTCAACTCGAACACACCCGAAAAGGAGTGTGAGTTAGAACGTACGTTGCCTTAACCATAGACCTTGACAGGGACTACCCACTTCCGGTTAGGGGTAAGCTTGAAGCCTCCAGCTATATTCCAGACGGAAGACCAAACTTTACCTGTACAAAGACTGGATTAAGGGAAGTGATCCGCCTCTTGGAGGAAAACGGCATAAAAGCTTCCTTCTTCGTAGAAGCCGTAACTTTGCAGCACCTACAACTCCAAGAAGAAGAATCAATTAGACCAATCGCGGAGAACGAGGTTGGATGCCATGGACTAAACCATGAAGACCTCACCGGAAAACACACAGGTCTTCAACTCACGCCAACACAGCAACTTGAAAGTATTAAAAAAGCAACAGAAATTATAGCCCGTATAACTGGCGTTAAACCGTTAGGGTTTAGGGCGCCTTACTTATCTATTAACCGTAGCATAGAAAGAATCCTTGCAGACTTAAATTACATGTATGATTCATCGAAGTATCTGGAAGTATTTAAGCCACCTCACCCATATTTTCTTGGGTGTAAGCTTATCGAGGTCCCTTTACCATTGTATCCTATCGGCAAAAGGAAGGCAACACTTTACACTTGGACGCTGCTGGAGGGAAAAAGAACGCTTGAGGAATACAAGAATATTCTAACCACATATATAGAAAACGATGACGGAGGCATACTAATGGTTTCAACACATACGTGGCATCTAGCGTATAATATATCAAAATGTAAGAGGCTGCCTCCTAAACAAGTAAGAGAAAACATCTATAAGATACATGATCTTCTGGCGTACCTTGAATCCAAAGGAGCGCGCATAACCCCGATAGCAGAATATTTAAAGCAGAAGGGATTTTCCAAAGGATAGGTTCTAACAGTCTAATTCTTTAAATTGAGTTTAAGTTTTATTTTTTAGAACGTGAAGGTTTCGCATAGGCGATTAATGAGGTGGTCTAGTGACCGTTTACTCATTTAGAGGGAAAACGCCTCAAATAGATCCTTCAGCCTTTATCGCCCCTAACGCCACGATAATAGGAAACGTTAGAGTTCTGAGAGATGCGAGCATATGGTTTAGCGCTGTGCTAAGAGGAGATCTTGAACTAATAGAGATCGGCGAACGAACAAACATTCAGGATAACGTGACTATACACGCTGATCCTGGATGCCCTTGCCGTATAGGCAACGATGTCATAGTAGGACATAACTCTGTTCTGCACGGTTGCACAATAGGAAATAACGTAGTGGTCGGTATGGGAAGTGTCATCCTTAACGGCGCGAAGATCGGGGATGGAAGTATAGTTGGCGCGGGAACGGTAATAACCGAAAGAAAAGAATTTCCTCCAAATAGTCTTATAGTAGGAAACCCTGCCATACTTAAAAAGCAACTTTCTCCAGAGGTAATAGCTAGAATAAAAATGGGTGCTGAGATCTACGTTCAATTAGCTCGAGATTACATAAAAATTCTCTCGGAAAAATAGAAGGTCCTTATTAGAGCCGCCCATAAGAAAAACCCGAATATACAAGTAATTAAGAGGGCATTCGGCTACTAGCCTATAGTTTTAGAGGGCGCTTTAAGTTGGCATGTTATGATATTGTGAGACGCGTCATAGAGGAGTTAGACGCTTTCGCTTCATTCAAACCTCCCTTATTTTCAAGTGTCCTGTTCAGTAACTCTACATATCTTTTTTTAAGAAAGAATGTGTTAAACGGGAGCATTTTCTCTCTTTTGAAGGGATTAAAGGAAATGCAGAAATTTTACAGGCGAACTCTACACTTTCGTGCTTTCATTTTCTCTTTACTCGCTTGCTTTATCACCTCCTTTTTTGCTCCCATCTTGGGATTAAACGAAGCTTTTACAATATTTCCTGTCACAGCATGCTTCTTAGCAATCACCTTCATCTTCTTAGGTGACTACGTTATTTATAGGGTTCACATGCCGGTAGCTACTCGGCTATTTGCCCTGCAAGCAAAGGAGGCCAGAGCAGTAGCTCAACTTTTAATTTCTCTTCACTCGGGAAGTTTAAAAACACTGAAAGTTTTTTACCCAAGATACTATGATGTGACCGTGGTGGGAAGAGCCATCACATTTAACCCTTTCCTAATGGTGAAGCTGCTAGTAGCTACTAAGAGCCGCTCCTGACCTTCTCCAGTAGGAGCTTGATTATTTCCGCGTCGCTAAGTACGCCTTCAGGTGGTTTTAAAAAGTCCTTCAATATTATTGGAATGGAATCCATCCTGTAGGCGATTCCTCCAGCTTCTATTCCTGTAATTGCTGCGGGGATAGCAACTTGTGCGTGCTCCACCGTAGCAGTCCTAAAGCAATCTATAACAATTAATGGTTTCCGGACGAGTTTTCTAACTAGTTCTATTGGAAAGCTGAATACAGGATTGGAACCTATGATGAGTGCTGCGTCAAACTCGCCTCTTCCAAGCATTTCAGCAAACGTCGTCTCTCCGGGATTTGAATATGGTGCCCCTCGACTGAAATCGATTCCAAAGGGAAAGCCAACAGTCTGTGTTGCAACATGATTAAAGCCAATCATGTTGTAATGCCCTGCCATTGGTAAAACTACAAAACGTGTGTACTCGTTTAACTCCCAGACCAGTTTGATGAGCGCTGCCAAGTTACGATATTTCCCTTTACTAGCTAAAAGCCCCATCCCGTAAAAGACAGCTCCAAAATCCCTGCTTTTCCATTCATCAATAATTCTTCTTAACGTTTTAAGGGGTACACCTGCAATTTTATCTGACCGGACGTCTTTACCTTTTAAGAGCAGTCTCATAGCAGAGATCAATTCGTAATCCCTGTTTGGCTCGACTTCAACCAAAAAATTAGCAACCTTCCCAACTCTAGTTTTCCTTATATCAAAAACGTAAACTTGCCTTTGCTCATAACCGCTCTGCGTATACGCCCCCCTAGGAAGAACACTATACCTGCTAAGATGGCGAGGATGAGAGTGTCCTGGATCACTTCCCCAGTAAACGATAACATCCGCCTTGTTCAACACTTCACCCAGTGTAGCCGTCGGAAAACCACTCTCTGAGCCGGCGATCCAAGTAGCACTATGGCAAATGGAGCCGGTTCCATCGATGACGCCTCTTACTTCACGTGCTAATTCTATACCTAACAGTTGAGCCTCAACAGAGGAAGAGCTCCATCCCCAAAGCACGGGTCTCTCAGCATTAAGTAGAATCTCAGCAGCCTTCTCGATCGCTTCATCAATGGTTGCCTCTCTTTTTCCTCCATCCCTTATAAATGGTTTTAGAAGCCTTTCCTCGCTCTTTGCCTTTAAAAATTTCTCCTCACCATGGCCGCATAAGTTGAAAGTAGAAGTAATTTTCCCATCTTCGACCTCAACTATAACATCATCACATAACAAACTGCATCCGGTACAAACAGTTTTAACCTTCAACCATGCCACCCTTCATTAGCATTTAACTTAGGATGTGAAAACTTCTCATTTACCTATATTTAGGTTTTTATTTGGTGGCTCATAGGAGTTAAAGTAAACTTTAATTTGGTACGCCTTAGAAGCACTCTTCCCGTGAACTAGCGATTGTAAAAGACGAAGGGGTTAATAGCGATAGCTGATAGGTTAAAAGAGCATTCCATTGAGGCCGTGCATGAACTGAAAGAGATGAACTTAGAGGTCATCATGTTGACCGGAGACAATTGGAGGACTGCTAAAGCAATAGCGGACCAAGTAGGTGTGGACCATATACTAGCTGAGGTCCTACCTGATGATAAGGCGCATGTGATAAAAAGGCTTCAAAAGGAGGGAAAGACCGTGGCTATGGTTGGCGATGGAATAAATGACGCGCCGGCTCTTGCGCAGGCAGACATAGGAATCGCTATAGGGTCAGGGACAGACATAGCAATCGAAGCGGGAGATATAATTCTCATTAAGGATGATTTAAGAGACATCGCCTTATCTATAAAGTTAAGTAGAAAAACTGTAAGTAAGATAAAGCAAAACTTGTTTTGGGCTTTCATATACAACGCAGCAGTCATCCCTATAGCCGCCGGCATCCTTTACCCCTTACTTTTACATCTTGCAATAGCAGCAGCTGCAATGGCTATGAGCTCTGTTAGCGTCGTAACAAACTCTCTTCTACTTAAAAGGTGAATATAGAGAAACTGAGAAGAGGAAGGGGGAGGCGATATAGTGGAAGATATAGGAAAGGCTATAGACCCTGTATGCAAAATGGAGGTTGACAAGAGGACTGCTAAATGGAAAAGCGAGTATAAAGGTAGAACATATTACTTCTGCGCTCCCGGATGCAAACAAGCATTTGAAGAAGAACCTGAAAGATACTTAAAAATTAGGGAGTATAGGAAGTTTTATTCTTTCTTATTTTTATACTTTTTATTATACTGTTCTTAGTTCGATAGCCCCGCTGAAGCAGTATAGTTCACACACCCTACACGTTTTAATGGGACCATATCGCCTGCACTTTGTAAGGTCTATCACCTTAATTTTCCCGTCTTCCACCCTGAAAACTACGTCGTCTTTTATTTCTCCTTTTCCGCTCCCTATAAGAGGGTGTTCCGCCGCTATAGCTGGGCAGCCAACCACACAATTGCCGCACCCGGTGCACTTTTCTGGATGTATTATAAGTCCCGTCTCCGCAACAGCGTCCTTAGGTGCAAATAACTCTCTAAGTTGTTGAAGCTTGTCTTTATACTTTGGGTCTTCAACTAGTGGAGGGCAATCCTCTGGTTTCTTCTCTCCTTTAAGAAGTTGGACGGCAAAAACCATGCAGTTTGGCAGGCCACACTTTTTACAGTTGGTTCCTGGGAGGAGCTTATAAATTTGATAGGCATTAAGTTTTGACATCTTTCCCACCTTCTGTTACACGGAAGAAAGCGCGACTTTCAGTACTTTTTCCATTTCGCTTAGTTCTAAGTCGAAGGAGTAAAAACGCTCCATCAAAGCAAAGACATCGTCTGGGGGTTCTCCTTCCCTCTTAGCCCAGAGCGTTTTCCCCGCAGTTGAACGCATTACCTCCCCATTTTTGGCTATAATTTCCCCGCCTTTTATAGTGTATGCTGTTTTGGATAGGGCTTTAACCAGGGCCTCATAGTCTTTACTTGGATCCGTACTCTCTGGGTTGAAGTCATACACTGCCACATCTGCTTCCGCGCCACGTGAGAGGTTTCCTTTCCCATTTAACCCTAAGGCCGCGGCTGGACTACACCTAGTTACCATGAACAATTCTTGTAAGGTGAGCTCTTGGTCTAACTGTGAGAGTTGCCCGTTCTTATCCATTTTTTCTCTTGCTTTTTTACTTACAAGCCACGCTGCTACAAGGGGGTAATCTGATGCTAACCCACAGTTTGGATGATTCACTGTTAATTGCACTTTTGAGAGATCTTTCACGTTGAGAAGTAGTTTAAGTCCTACTGCCCAAAGCTCACCCAGTTTTTCTCCTACTTTAATTAGGGTTGAAACACCCTCTATTTCGATTTGATCCAGAAAACTTAGTCTTCCAAGATGAGCGTAGGCGAGATACGGGTCAGAAGACGTCATGATTTTTCCTGTTAACGTAGTCTGCCCTATCTCGGCCTCTATGTTCGAAGCTGAATTTATGTACTTGGCGAGTTCCTCAGCTTTTTCTTCTTCCTCTCCGAACGTGTAGAGCTGTGCATGCGCCAAGTGTACTTTTCCAACTTCCCTTAACTTTTCTAACGTTCTAACTGCTTTTTCGTATCCTCCCTTCTGTAAGGCGCCATCTGGATGGATGTGGAGAGGGGACGGTAGGTTAAGGATTTGCGAGGCTTTCAAAATGAACTCGGCATATTCCAAGGGACTTACTCCTAAATGTCTTATTTTTTCTTCCATTCCTTTCCACTCTCTTTTCCATGTCCAAGCCTCGGCGCTCAGCGGATTAACAAGTTTAATTCCATACGTTTTTGTTGTTCTTAGAAGCCATGCTATAGTGTCAGCGGCGGCTTTAACGTCTCCCTGCTGGGCGAGCGTTAACAGAAACCAGTTGGAGTCGAGGAGGAGTAGGCATGCTTTATCTAGTGAGTGGGCTTCTTGAAGCCAAAGGTGTGTGTGGAGAGCTCTTGAAAAGAATGTCCCGGACTCCACTATGAAGGTGTAACCATTCTTGAGGTATACTTCACCTGTTTCTCTTGGAAGAGGTACTTTTAAATTGATCATTTTAGCGAAACTTAACGTTTGCGCCGCTAAGTGGGTGTGGCAGTCTATCCCTCCAGGAACGACCATTTTCCCCTTTACATCTAAAACCTTGCTTTCCCTTTCGTCCACTTGATCCACGATGAAGCCGTCCTTAATCATAATATCCATTTTTTCTCCTTCTATTCCGTTAAGCGGGTCAAAAACGAACCCGTTCTTCAATATTATTCCGCTCATTCTCTATTCCCTTCTACCTCTTCAATCATTTTCTTGATTTCTTCTAACGTAGTTACTTCACTACTGGTAACTTCCAACGTTGCCTTTACAAGATAGTAATGTTCTCCCCATGTAACCTGAATGTCCTTTTCGGAGATGGCATTAAACCATGGACCATTCGGCATAAGTGCTAATCCAGGTTTGGTTTCATCGCTTTCATATGCCTTAACTACAACGTTCCCATGATCGGTTGTGACCTTAACCTTATCCCCATTTTTCACTCCATTCTTTCCCATGTCTTCCTTGCTTAGAAGGATAACTGCCGTGGTTTCAACATATCCTTCCATGCCTTTCTCTGCTTTCTCGATCGATTGCTCGACAGAGCGAACTCCACAAATGGTGACCTCAAATTTAGGAGCTAAAAGCCTGAGTAGCGACATTCTAAGACGCTCCTTTCATTCAGGCTATTTTAGGCAAGCTTAAAATAAAACTTTTACCGCTTTTAATCCTCGATAGTTAAAAGGGCCATAATGTTTGCTGGAGGCGGGAGCATTGTGAAGGGATGGCTATTCGAAATCTTCTCCTCCTACCAATCCTTACTAAAATAAGGGGTGAAGGGGAGGGTGGAAGCGTAAAGGGGTCAAATTACGGGAAGCGGACGATATAGGCCATCCGAGGGGCCGTCGACTTATCCGCTTCTCGGGGTGTAACATATGGTTAGGAGAGTTTGGTAGGCGAGGGTGTGGGTGGTGCGACACCTTAAACGGCGCCAGACGCCCCACGCCGCTCAGCCTAAATCTGAATATTTGAAGATATCAACAGTTGAAGAAGGCATGTTTCAAGTGAAAAATCCCGTGGAGCCAGGACTAGTTGTAGAATACGTTAAACGTGTCCACTCACCAGATGTTCACGCGATTTCCCTGACAGGAGGGGAACCATTATTTCAACTAGAGTTCCTCGCTTCAATAATGAAAGCCCTTAAAGGGGAAGGATACAAAACATACTTGGAAACCAACGGTTCAATGCCGGAACGAATGGATAAAATAGCATTCTTAACAGACTATTGTTGCTGTGATATTAAAGATGAAACGGCAGGTGCAGCAGAAAACTGGAGACGGCTCGTTGAGCTGGAGCTAAAAACAATAAGTATACTTATAGATAATGGTGTCAGCGTCTTCGCTAAGGTTGTCGTTACTTCGGAGACGAAGCCTGAAAACGTTGAATGGTATGCATCAAAGCTTTCAAGGATGGACTGCCCGCTATGTATTCAACCGGTAACGCCTATAAGGAATTATAGGCCGCCTTCACAACGCCAACTCTTCAGCTTCACGGAGGCGGCAGCAAAACATCTTGGGAGCGATAATGTGGCCATATCTGTTCAAGTACACAAGTTTTTGGGTATACCTTAAGGGGAGGCACCCACTTGAACTTGAAAAACTTGGAAGTAGTGGAACAGGCTCCTTTAACTGTGGCATTAGTTCCCTTTACTCATCATTTTCCATATACCGGAAGGGAAATAGCGCCGCTGTGGGCTCTGAAGACATTCGGCATACAGGGGGATTCCATAATCGTTTTCCGTGGTCCCCTTAGCGTTTTAGAGTCCGAACTCGTAGACGTGAAAGACCTTGTCTTTGAAGGAGGAAAAGGTCGCCCTGTTATTTCGTCTAAGGATGCCATAAGCTTTATCATAGAACATTTTGATCAGCAACCACCATCTCTACGGCTAATGTATCATAGACTTAGGATCATAGCGTTCCTTTTTAAGGAGCTTGCCGAGGAAAAATGCGGCTTAAGGCTTCAACGTGACGGTACAGACACATACTTTAATGGAGGAAAACTTAACGTTGGGGTGGCAACAGTTTCCCCGGGATCCGGAAAAATCCATTTTGCAATAAACATTTCCGTTGAGGGAGCGCCTCCCGGAATCAAAGTAGCAAGCCTCCTAGACTTAGGCGTTAGCGAAGGTGAAGTCGAGTCGTTTGCTGTTTCCCTCGCTAAACGTTACAGGCGTGAGATACTAGACGTTGAGGGTGACGTTGCGAAATCTAAAACCTTCTAAGGGTGATAAGTTGCCCTACAGGCTTACGGTTGAAAGAGCAGACTTAACGTTTTCAGCTGCCCATTTCCTCCTCAAACATGAGAAGTGTGCCCGTTTACACGGTCATAACTATAAGGTTAGGGTGGAAGTTGCTTCCGACCTTTTAGATGGAAAACACATGGTGATCGACTTCTTTTCCATAAGAGAGCTGGCTAGAAAGGCGTGCGAACCGTTGGATCATCGCGTTTTAATACCAGCTAAGTCTAATGAAATCTCGATTAAAGAATGTGAAAACGAGGTTGAAGTTGTTCTCACCGACCGGAGGTACGTTTTCCCCAGAAGCGATGTAGCGTTACTACCTTTAGAAGCCACAACTGTAGAAAAAATTGCTGAATATCTCTATGCGAAGATTAGGGAGAAGCTCCCGGAAGGTTTTAATCTTAAGGTCTCAGTAGAGGAAGCTGAAGGAGCTATAGCAACGTTTGAACTATAACTCCTCCAGAAAGACGAGTTTTAACTCCTGTATGCTTACCCTTTCTCCCCGCTTTAGCTTCTCTCTTATAGCTGCCGCTCTTTCTTTCATCATTCTCTTCTTTTTTCCCTCCTCTTCTTCTTTTCTTTTCTTCAATGCTTTATTATACAGCCGTCTATAAACGGCCTCCTCGTCTTCAAGCTTCACTAGCTCATTTTCTTTCTCAACGATCTTCCCAAAAACCTCTAAGAAGTTCTTATGTGCTTGCTCTGCCTGAGCCCTAAACTCCATCATTTTCTCCTGTAGCTCGAAGATTTTTTCATCAAGAAGCGCGATCCCCTCGCTTTTTTGCCTGATCTCGTCAAGAATCCTCTGTCTTCTCTTTTTAAGTTCTCCGATCTCTTCTCTCATCTTTTTTAACTTCTCCCAGATCTCGACTTCTCCCTCGAGCCTAGCGATTTCTTTTACTAGCATGTTTTCCTTTTCAAGAGGAAGCGGATTTGTCTGAATAACCCATTCTAACTCTTCGATCCTTTCTCTAACCCGCTTCTCCCGAATGGCAGATTCCTTTCCTGACTTATTCTTAATCTCCTCCGACAGAACCCTTATCCTTTCCTTAACCTTTTTCAGCTCTTCTTTAATTTCTTTAATTTCCTCAACCTTTCTTTGCCTTTTCTTTCTGAGCTCTCTTATCTCTTGGAGTAGCTTTTTAGCCTTCATATTGCTTTTTTTTCTCGCTTCTTTATGTTTCTCAGCGTACTCCCGTAATCTTTTTAGTTCTTCCTGAACCTTTAGACGGTGCTTTTCGATCTCTGACATTTTCGCCCTGTAAAATTCTTCAGTCTGCATGTAATACTGGCCTCCATAGACAACTTTAATTACAACTTTAATTCTCAACTATATTAAAAAATCCTTGGTACTCCAACTTGCCTTTCAACGAGATGTAGTTAAGACACTGGGGGGAATAATGTTACGTCGAAAAGACTATTACTACGTTAAAGCCCGCAGAGAAGGGTATAGGTCTAGGGCAGCCTACAAGTTAAAACAGATCGCTGTCAAGTTTAAAATCTTTCAGGACGTAAAGAAAGTGATAGATTTATGTTGTGCCCCTGGAGGATGGCTTCAGGTGGCACGAGAGTTCGTGGGGGAAGAAGGGCAGATAATAGGGGTCGACTTAGTGGACATACGAAGTATTCCAAGCGTCACCTTTATCAAAGGCGACATACAAAAGGAGGAGACACTCCAAAGGATTTTAGAAGTTGCCGGTGAAGTTGATTTAGTACTAAGTGACTGCTCCCACAAAGTGAGTGGGGTATGGTGTCTGGATCATGAACGGCAGATACAATTGGCTAGGGCTAGTTTAAACATTGCTAAACACACGCTGAGAAAAGGAGGAACACTCGTTTTGAAGGTGTTCCAAGGATCAGAGTATACAACGATCCTCGAAGAAATACGTAAAAGTTTTCGGAAAGTCTACACCACTAAGCCCGCTGCTTCTAGAAGGCGAAGCGCTGAAATGTACGTGATAGCGAAGTACTTTATGAAGTAAATTTTATGGTTTAGAGAGAGGTAGCTTGAAAAGAATGATAAAAAGTGGAGAGCAACATTGTTAGATCTTACTAGCTTCCATGTTTATCCATTCCGTTAGTTTCCAGCACCGGATCGGAGAGATAGGTTGCCCTATGCCGCAGCGTGATATTTGTTTGCAGGTGAAGCAAGGACATCCGCCAAGTGTGTTCCATTTAACTTCCACATTTTCTTTTTCATTTGCGAAGATCCGGTAAGTCCATCTTCCCTTGTAGAGCTCTCTAAGCCTCCTTATAAGCCCTTTTTTCTCGAGCCTCATGGCAACCCTAGATCCTTCCCTACTATTTACGCCAAGCTTCCTCCACAGGTCGCTTTGAAGAAGTCCTTTTTCTCCTGCTTCCCGAATGATTTCGTAGGCCTTTTCTTCCATTGGACTCCCTCACGGACAACATGGATAGAAAGCAATTAAAAAGATTTAGTTTTTAGTTTTCAGCTAACATTATAAAAAATAAAGAACCTTGTTTTTTCTTTCTAAAATTACTATTTTACTATTAATTCAAAACGCTGCCAGCATTAGGATATCGTTAACGTTGGTTCCGGTTGGCCCAGTTACTATAAGTCCGTCACCTAACAATTCAAAGAAGCTTGTTGAGTCATGGCGTTTTAAAAAATCCTTAGCATTTAAACCCTTCCTTTCCCCCTTCCAAATCGTTCTTCCATCCACGAGTGCTCCTGCAGCATGGGAGAATCCGTCTATTCCGTCCGTATCAAAGCTGGTTACAATCGCGTTTTTGATTCCAGACATTCTAAGCGCCGCACTTAAAGCAAGCTCTTGATTTCTTCCGCCTTTTCCTCCTTCCTTCTCGACGGTGACTGTTGTCTCCCCTCCCATGATCATCAATGCAGGCTTTCGAAGCGGTTTTCCATAATATGCTAGGTCTTTCAGGATGCTTGCAGCTAAGCAGCCAACCTCCCTAGCTTCCCCTTCCATATGAGTTGTTAAAACCATCGAGTGCACCCCTCTCCTAGCAGCTTCACGAGCAACTTCATTACAAGCAATCCTGTTGGTTGCTATGAGGACATTGCTCACTCTCCGAAAGACGGGGTTTCCAGGCTTAGGGGTATCTGCAATTTTTCCTTCCTTACCCCTCTTAAGCAACGCTCTGACTTTACCGCTACACTTTTCCCATATTCCATATTTCCTCAGGATTATTATAGCGTCGGAGAAGGATGTTGGGTCTGGAGCCGTCGGACCCGAAGAGATGTCTTCCAGCGCATCACCTACAACATCTGAGATTATTAAGCTTATAACCTTGGCTGGATGTGCATATTCGGCTAGCCGCCCACCTTTAATCTTAGAAAGATGTCTCCTTACAGTATTGACTTCTCCTATTGTTGCCCCGCTTCTGAGAAGCAGCAGCGTGATTTCCTGCATTTCTTCTAAGCCTAAACCATCGGCGGGCATGGCCATCAGAGCCGAGCCGCCTCCAGATATCAAGCAGAATATGATGTCATTTTCTCCTGCTTTCTCGACTACCTTAAGTATTTCCCGTGCACAGTTAACACTCGCTTCGTCCGGAACAGGATGCTCCCCTTCGAGGAGCCTTACTCTCTTAACCCTGAATGTTCCGGCTGTACCGCGTTGAACACACACGACACCGCCACTTATGACATCCTTCAGGAGTTCCTCTAGGGCTTCAGTCATTGCTCCGCTAGCTTTACCCGCCCCAACAACGTAAACGTGCCCTACGTTCCTTAAAGACACACGTATATTTTTAACCCGGATAACTTCTCCGCTTAGTGAGACTGCGCGTCTAACGGCAACTCTAGGATCTGAAACTTTTATCGCTTTTTCAACCAGGTCTAAAATAAGACCTCGTGCTCTTCTTTCCTCACCATTAGCGGCATCTAAGAGGGATTCCCTGTTTTTTATCAAAGCAAACCACCACTTTATAGGAGAAGCGATAATTCTTCTAAAGCCCGAAGGATCCTTTCTCCCTTCCGTGTCAACTTGAAGTATTTTCTACGTTTCCCAGTTATCTCTTCGATCAACCCTCTTGCTAAAAGATCCTCTAAGTGCTGATAGACTGCTTGAATGGAGAGGCGCTTTCCTAAAGCTTTCCATATTTCATAACCATAAGATTCTTCAACCTCGAGGAACCTTAATATTTCAAGCTTTGTTTTAAAGCCTCCCCTTGACCTCACCCCTCTCTTAGCGCCATTGGCCAAAGCGTCTATAACATATGGGTCCTTTAGCCCGCTGGCGGTAATCAGGCAAACAACGGTTTCAGAGGGATTTATTTCGCCATAATCTAAAAGCTTCTTGAAGCATGCTACTGATGCCGCACTGGCGGGCTCCGAGAAGATGCCTTCAGCCTTAGCTAGGATTCTTTCAGCAGTAATAATCTCCTCATCGGTGACTGTGACAACCTTCCCACCGCTCTCTCTTACAGCCTGCACCGCTAGCCCCCCATAAGCAGGGCTTGCAACTAAAAGACCTAAAGCTATGGTTTTAGGATTCTTAACCTTTCTCACTTCTATTTTTCCTTCCTCGCTGATCAGGGTGGCACATCCCTCCGCCTGAGCGAGCACCATTCCCGGAGGGTCTTCGATTAAACTTAAAGCTAAGCATTCCTTCACGCCTTTCCAAATGGAATATGCTGTGTTTCCGGTTCCTGTGGGAACAATAACCCAATCCACACCTTTCACTTTTTCAAAAATTTCATGGGAAATCGTTTTCTGCGCCTCAACTGAAAGCGGGTTAAGCTCAGGCGTGGCTTGATAAGACTTAGCGCCCATTTTCTCTGCTTCAACTATTGCTTCGTCGATTGTGTCGCCATTTCTTAGAATTTTCCCACCGTAAATGTGCATCTGAGCTAGTTTTCCGACGTTAACCTCTTTTGGGGTTACGATGGTGCAACCCATCTTCACTTTAGCACAGTATGCAGCGGCGGCGGCTCCGAAATTACCGTGTGAAGCACACACAATGGTTTTAGCTCCGAGATCCAAGGCGTTAGATACTATTAATGAAGCCGCCCTATCTCTATATGAGCTAGTTGGATTAACAGACTCGTCTTTAAGGTAGATATGTCTTCCGCCGATCCTATGTGCAAGCTCCCGGGCTTCTCTAAGGGGAGTACCTCCTTCACCCATACTTACAATACATTTATCGCTTACAGGGGGGAAAATGCGGCGATACCTCCAAAGCCCCTTTCCCTTATCATACGGAGAAGGCAATTCCTCGTAATTGTAAGTGTAATCTAGAATTCCTCCGCATATATCGCATCTAGCCACGGGGGGAAACATATTTTTCCTTCTACCACAAGTGGTACACTGTAGCGAGACAGACGCCAACAGCGAACCCTCCTTCGCTTAAATCTTTATTTAGGAAGGAAGGCAACAAAAAAATTACTTTAATAACTTGGAGGGACGAAAGTGCAAGGTGCACTGGGCAGCCTTCTCCTGCGCTCCCTTTTCCGTCTAGAGGAGCGTGAAGTACAAGTTATAGTAACGAAGAATATGCCTCAAATAGCATTGGATGACAGGGAAATAGGCCCCCTAATGGAGGGACAAACGGTATCCCTTCCGGTGTGGCAGGTGGCCCCCTTCATAAAAGCGAATGTAGTGCAGTGTAAACACGAGGAAGCCATTAACCTAGCGGAATTATATAATTACTTATGGAATGAAGAGCAGCAACCCCCCCTGCAGCCTCTCCCAGATGACTTTTACATACGACTAAAAATATTCATTGAATCCTCCTCCGAGGGTGACAGACGAAAAATAATCCCGGTCGTAAAAGACCTTCTCCTCAAAAGAGCTGAAAAGATCGTTAAAGCCGCCTTGAAAGCAGGACACACTAAAAAAGTATCAGAAAACATGCTCGGCGAAGAAAGGATACTTTACCAGCAACTAAGCAAGATGATAAGCCAGTGGCTAGCAACATTACATAACTTTTTAAATGTTTAATGATAGAGCTATCATGAAGCTTCTAAAGGTGCCTTAACGATGCTAATGGATCCACAGGAACGTTTTGAAACATTCCTGAAAGAGTATCGTTCAGAAGCTGGAACCCCCATTTACAGGGAGAAAATAAACCAGTTAACAGTTACCGGGGACAGAAGCCTAATAGTTAACTTTAACCATCTTGTAGCGTTCGACCCAGAACTAGCAAGACGGACAATCCAGCATCCAGACCGCTTCCTCGCAGCAGCCAACCAAGCCCTAAGGAATATTCTTAAGCAAACAGATCCAGATTATTCGAGCAAAGTGGAGCGGCTCCACGTTAGACTCTCAAATTTCCCTGAAGAATACCATGTATCGCTAAGACGGCTAAGATCAGAACACATAGGCCGCTTAATAGTAATAAGTGGAATCCTGACACGTGCCACAGAAGTGAAACCCCGCCTTATCAAGGCAGTGTTTAAATGCCGTAGATGTGGAGAGCTAATAGCCATCCACCAAGAAGACCGAACCATAGTAACCCCTACAGAGTGCACGAACCCTAACTGTAGGCGTAGAGGCCCATTCGACCTTCAAATAGAAGAGTCGGACTTCATGGACTGGCAAAAAATAAGGATCCAAGAAAAACCTGAAGACCTTCCTCCAGGCCAATTGCCACGAAGCATTGATGCCACACTTACAGACGACATAGTAGATTTAGCCCGGCCAGGGGATCGCGTGACGATAACAGGGATCCTCAGGGCTGTTCCCGAAACGAGTACGAGAAAGGCAAAATTAACCACCTTCAGCACTATAGTGGAAGTCAATAACATAGAAACAGTGGGAGCGGAATCTGAAAAACTCGAAATAAGCGAGGAGGACGAGGAGAAAATAACACAGTTAGCCCAAGACCCCTACATAATTCAAAAAATTATCCGTTCAATAGCTCCTAGCATTTACGGATATGAAACAATTAAAGAGGCGATAGCACTTCTTCTCTTCGGTGGAGTGCCCAAAGAGATGCCTGACAAGGTCAGGATCCGCGGAGACATAAACGTGTTACTCCTTGGAGATCCAGGGGTGGGTAAGTCGCAAATCTTACAGTACGTTGCCAGAATAGCTCCACGAGGGTTATATACCTCAGGGAGAGGCGCTACAGCAGCTGGTTTAACCGCAGCTGTAATGAGAGATCCAGAAAGCGGGACAATGCTGCTCGAAGCAGGAGCACTAGTACTGGCTGACCAAGGTGTTGCATGTATTGACGAAATGGACAAAATGCGTGAGCAGGACCGGGTTGCCCTTCACGAGGCGATGGAAAGCGGGATGCTATCCATAGCTAAAGGAGGCATTGTAGCAACGCTTAACGCAAGAACATCTATTCTAGCAGCTGCAAACCCGGCTCTGGGACGTTACAACCCCTATAGGCCACCCTCTGAAAACTTTAGTCTTCCCCCAACGATTCTCTCTCGGTTTGACCTAATTTTCGTTTTAATCGATAAGCCTGCTAAAGAGCACGATGAACGAATGGCCAACCACATCCTTCACCTTCATCGCGAGTATTCCAGTGAGGAGCCTCCACCGATACCACCGGATCTACTAAGGAAGTACATTGCATATGCTCGGAGGAACATTAAACCAAAGCTTTCGTCGGAGGCCGTGGAGAAGCTGCGTGATTTCTACCTTGAGATGAGAAGCAAAGGTGAGCAACCTGACGCTCCAGTCCCCATCACAGCAAGACAGCTTGAGGCTCTAGTCCGGCTTGCAGAAGCAAGGGCGAAAATGGCGTTAAGGAGTGAAGTAACTGTTGAAGACGCTGAAGCGGCTATACGTTTAATGAAGGCATCTTTACAGCAAGTTGGACGTGATGTGGAGTCGGGGCTTTTCGACATCGATACAATTTACCTTGGTAGCCCTAAGAGTCAACGGGACAAAATGCAAGTTATCCTAGATATTATTAGCGGTTTGGAAGCTGAGCTTGGTGGCCCAGTACCGGTTGAACGAATAATAAGTGAAGCGGCATCGGAGAATATTGACAGGAAATTTGTGGAGAGAGCTTTAAGCCGCTTCCTGAACGATGGTTTACTCTTTGAACCCAAGCAGGGGCATGTAAAACGCGTGTAACAGCGCGCTCTTTAATTCATTAATGGGATATTTATTTAGTATGTAAACTCGTACTTTTCTCATTTTCCTCTTTGAATGGATAAAAGGGCGTCTAGTTTTCTGAAAAATAAAAAGGCTGAAGTTTTATATAAGGGAACTTAGGCATCTTTTCTGAGGTGGTTAATTTGAGTTCGCCTGTCAGCATTAATTTTGAAGCAAGGCTTAGAAGAATTAGAGGGAAGATGGAGGAGGAAGGAATCGATGTCATTGTAGGTACCCGTCTTCGGACGCTGGGCTACGTAACAGGCGCCTTTATTCCTTGGAGAAGTGCTGTGGTAATACCTTTAGAAGGCGAACCGGAGATATTCACCATTCTGCTTGATGTTGAGAGGGTTAAGGATGACAGTTGGATCAAGAACGTTAAGGGATGGGGGCCGGCGGAGGGAATGTATCTGGAACCATTAATTGCTGAGGCCATTAGAAATTTTGGATATGAGAAGGGTAGAATAGGTGTGGAGTATGGACAGGAGTGGATCCTGGCTTCCGGACACATTCTTGCTTCTGAATATGACAACTTGAAGAAGCTTCTGCCTGATGCTGAGTTTAAGAACGCTACGCCGATAATAGACCATTTAACTCTTTACAAAGAGCCCGAGGAAATAAAACTTCTCAGGAGGGCGTCGGAAATTACTGACGTCGGACAGCAAGCTGTTAAAGAAGCCCTCGAGGTTGGAATGACGGAGACGGAGGTTGCTGGGGTGGCGGAGTACGCCATGCGAAAGGCAGGAAGCGATTGGGCTTGGACGCTAACCGGGGGGCAAGAAATTGCATCTGGATATAGAACTGCTTATGCTTGGGGCGGATGTACTCCTGCGACAGATAAAATAATTCAGCCGGGAGATAATGTACTGGTTGATCTTCATGCCATGTATCGCCTCTACTATGGAGACCTTTCCCATAATTATATTATGGGGCGTCCATCCAAGGAACAAAAGAAGTTGTCTGACGCCTTCGTTGAAATTTCTTACGCTCTTATAGATGAAATGCAGCCGGGGGCAAAGATCGGTGATGTTGCAAAGAAAGCCATGAAGGTAGCTGAAAAACACGGATACGGAAATAATGTCCTTTTTGGTTTTGGCCATGGGATAGGGGGCGTAGGAAACGAGTCGTATCCCCTTATCTTAGACATGCCTCCTTGGGGTGACATGGAGCTGGAGGCTAACATGGTCGAAGTAGCAGCTGTTGTCTTAAATAAACCTGGTGTCGGAGGGATGAGGCTGGAGGCGCCAGTCTGGATAAAAGAAAATGGGAATGAGGTGCTTCCGAAAACGCCGATAGAGCCGGACATAATCGAAATTTAAAAAAGTATGGTACCACTTTTCTCCTTCTGATTTATTACGCTAAAATCTAAGCTAATAGCTAGAAGAACATTTCACTTTTGACCGTCTTAAGTTCCATGAAACATGACCTCGCCTCCAGCTTCAATGAATTTTTATTTTTATTAAGGTTAAGGGTGAATTAAAGGGAAAACCACATGCTTTATATTTTACTATTTTTTAAGTTTTAGTAGACTTTATGTTGGTGGCCTAATAATGAGCGGGCAGACTTTCATTGTAGACTTCTGGAGGACTGGAATTCACAGGGAGGAATTTGGCATCCGGCAAAAGGAATTTTTAATGTCTAAGTCTCGGCAGTTTACGCGTGACCTAGACTTATGTGGGCGCCTGAAACGTGGTTCAGAGGAGATTGGATACATAGGTTATCGGAGGGGAGTGTGGGATCTCAAGGAGGCAGGGAGATTGGATAAACAGAGACTCGTTATCAAGGCTTTTTCGAATTCCTTCTCGTGGATGGGTAGTATTGAGGAAGTTGTTAACCGAACCGTTTCAAAGTCTATTGGTGTAGGCGAAGTAATGCCTGTTTTCGCAGCGGTTTTGCCGGATAATAAGTTAGTTTATAACATTGAGAGAGTCTATAGGGGGCCGCTAAGAACCGTTACGTATGTTTTTTCCTTTATCGACGAGAAAAGTAAAACGTTTCAGCCGGTTAAGATTGTGGGTAAACGTGTTTCCCTCGGAGCAGACTTCGACGTTTTCTACGGTGCTGATGAGCAACGTATAGGCCGCATTGATGGCAAGATAGCAGACTTAGGAGGAAGGTTTGAAGTAAAAATTTTAGATGAGACCTTGGTTAGGAATGAAGAGCTAATGCGTGTATTATTACTTTTCACGTCAACTCTAAAGTTTCATAGTGAGTTGGAGGAACGTGTGAAGAGGCTCTTAGAGGCTATGCGTAAAGGCGACTTGATTCCTGAGGTTCAGAGCGAGGAGCTGGGGCTTTTGGTTAATCCACGCGTGCTTAGGAGCGCTGTATTTTGATTAAATATGAGTATTGCTCATTTTCCCCTTAATTTTTTAACACGTTTATGTTAATTTACCACCTGATTAATAATCCTTATTTGTTTTTTAAGCATATATTCTTGTAAACCCTTACTTTAACTAACCGCTACTTTTTTAACCCTTCAGTTTTTAGGATAGTAGGAATATTGGCCTCCTTCAGTTTAAAAATAAAACCAGTCTGAAGAGGTAACTTGAATGTATGCCCTCTTCCTAGGATGCATAATACCTTTCCGCCTTCCTTTTATAGAGAAAACAGCTAGGACAATATTTGACCTTCTAGACGTTGAAGTTTGTGACATACCCCAATTTTCATGCTGCCCAAACACAAATCTCAAGCCCTTAGGAGAGATCACGTGGCACACTATAGCTGCTAGGAACCTTGCCTTAGCTGAAAAGGAAAACCTAGACATAGTATGCCTCTGCAGTGGATGTTCTAAAAACCTGAAAACCGCCAACGTTCACTTAAAAAACAATCCTGAACTTCTAGAAGAAGTTAACTCTCGCCTTTCAAGAATCAACCTTGAATACAATGGAACAGTAAAGGTTAGGCATTTTGTAGAAGTTCTCCTCTCACTCGGACTTGAAGATTTAGAGCAAAAAGTGGTTTACCCGCTTACTGGAATAAGAGTTGCGCCTCATTACGGATGCCACCTTCTCAGGCCGAGCGAGGAGGTACTATTCGATGACCCGCTAAACCCTAAATCTCTTGACAAACTAGTAGAAATCTTAGGGGCTACAAGCGTTAACTATGAAACGAAAATGCTGTGCTGTGGAGGCGAGCTAAGCCCCGTTGATCCAGAGGAGTCGTTTAACATGGCGAGAAGAAAGCTTAAAGAAGTAAGGGATGTTGCAGACTGCTTAACGGTGGTTTGCCCGTTCTGCTTCACACAGTATGATTCTGGGCAGGTGAGGATGAAGTTCTCCCCAGGCGTCCCAATAATTCATTACTTAGAATTGTTAGCTTTAGCTATGGGTGTTCCCCTCTCTGAAATAGGTTTCAGCCATCATAGAGTTAAACCAGAAAACTTGATTGAGGAAGCGGTTAGAAGAAGGCAAGCCATAGACTACCTTTCCAATTTCTTTGATGTGGAATTGCTGAAGAGCTGCGTGTCTTGCGGTGCTTGCAGTGAGGTCTGCCCTATAGCAGGTCAAGATTACAATCCGCACTCGGTGGTTTCAGCGTTGCTCGAGGGACGGCTTGACGATGTGATCGAACAAGGAAATTATTGGAAGTGCGCTGAGTGCTACACGTGCCATGAAATGTGCCCTCAACGAATGGGACTCGTGGAAATTTTCTCTACTCTTAAAAGAATCGCCGTTGAAAGGCGGAAGCTCCCCCCTCATGTCGTAGAACAAAGAAATGCTGTGATTAAGAACGGATTTGCCATTCCGCCAAGCATGGCTCTTAGAAAACGTTTTGGGCTTCCTGCCCCT
The DNA here is from genome assembly GCA_030587405.1 of Candidatus Freyrarchaeum guaymasense. The sequence goes on from JAUQZD010000034.1 coordinate 31,113, forward strand.
CCCTCCCCGAACGTTGAAGAATTAAAGATACTGGTGAAGGAAGATGGGTAAAGACATTTCTGGATGTGGCATATTTGGTATGATGGATGTTACCGGGCGCCTAATATCCGGCGAAGAGGTTATTAAAGCGATAGATACGATGAACTACAGGTATAATGGTCTAGGCGGCGGCTTTGCGGGATACGGAATATATCCGAAATATGCTGACTGCTATGCCCTCCACGTTCACATAATGAACCCAGAGGCTAAACTTGCTGTTGAGAATTTCCTTTACGAACGCTTAACGGTAGTGAAAGATGAGGAGATACCCCATAGAAAAGTCGCTGAAATAGACGATAACGGCATAATAAACTGGAGGTACTTTGTTAAACCTCCTGAGGAGGAAGGTAACCCAGATGATTACATAGTGAAAATAGTTATGCACATAAATATAAGCATACCTGACGCGTATGTTTTCTCTAGCGGTAAAAATATGGGAGTCTTCAAGGCCGTGGGATACCCGGCGAAGGTTGCAGAGTATTATAAAATAGAATCTTACAATGCGTACACATGGATCGCTCATGGAAGATATCCGACGAACACTCCTGGATGGTGGGGGGGTGCTCATCCTTTTAATATTTTAGACTGGAGCGTGGTTCACAATGGAGAAATAAGCTCTTATGGCACTAACAAAAACTTCTTGGAAATGTGGGGGTATAAGTGTACGTTGTTAACCGATACTGAAGTGGTCGCGTATCTCTTCGACCTTCTAGTAAGAAGGCATGGACTTCCTCTTGAACTTGCATGCAAGGCGATGGCGCCTCCTTTCTGGGCGCAGATTAATAACAACTATGATAAGCAGGCTAAGGTGTTAAGAGCAATAAGAATGACATACCCCGGAGCACTTCTTAATGGTCCCTTCAGCATAATAGTTGCTACCAATCGATTTATGCTAGGCTTAGGGGACAGGATAAAATTACGTCCTCTAATAGCCGCGCAGAAAGACAACGTATATTATATTTCAAGTGAGGAATGTGCTATTAAAACGGTATGTCAAAACCCTGATAGAGTATGGGCGCCTAGGGCAGGAGAGCCGGTCATAATATACATGCAGCCATCATAAAAGGAGGAACGGATGGCGTCATGTTCCCTCCAAGATTTAAAGTTGAAATAGATCAGGAGAAATGTATCAGATGCAAGCGATGTACGGTGAATTGCACCTATGACGCCCTTTCATACGACCCAGAATTAGACCGTATAGTTCCTAATGATGAGAACTGTGTTGCCTGCCTCCGATGTGCAATGATGTGCCCTCAGAAAGCAATAACCATAACTAAGCATCCAATGACCTTTGCGCCTCATGCTCATTGGAGTGAGCATGTAAGACGTGATATAATCCAGCAAGCATCTACAGGAAGTGCACTTATATCTGGAATGGGAAACGACTTAGAGTACCCTACAATATTTGACCATTTGGTGATCGATGCTTGCCAAGTGACGAACCCAGCAATAGACCCTCTAAGAGAACCTATAGAGGTTACAACTTTTCTGGGAAAAAAGCCAAAACAGTTGAGATTTGACGCAGACCTAAACTTAGAAACGGAAATAGCACCAAACCTGGTTCTGGAAACCCCTATTATAATAGGGCATATTTCATATGGCGCCATAAACCTTAACGCCCATAAGGCGCTTGCCATGGCTGTGAAAGAAGCTGGAACCATACTTGGTTCAGGGGAGGGTGGGCTTCACCCCGAACTCTACCCTTACGCAGACCATATCATGGTACAGGTAGCTTCAGGAAGGTTTGGAGTACACCAGCAGTATCTTGAAGTTGCCGCTGCAGTAGAGATAAAAATAGGGCAGGGTGCTAAGCCAGGGCATGGCGGCACCCTGCCTGGAAGCAAGGTTCTCCCTCCCATAGCAGCTACACGTATGATTCCGCCTTTTACCGACGCCTTTTCCCCTGCCCCCCAAGAGGACATCTACAGTATAGAGGATCTCTCCCAGCTGGTTTACGCCCTCAAGGAAGCGACAGAATACACTAAGCCGGTATCAGTAAAGATAGCTGCTGTTCATAATGTCGCATCTATAGCTAGTGGGATAGCGAGGTCAGGAGCAGACATAATAACGATAGATGGATTTAGAGGGGGGACGGGGGCTGCACCAAGAATTCTGAGGGATCACGTTGGCATTCCTATAGAAGTCGCTATAGCAGCCGTTGATGAGCGTTTACGCAAAGAGGGAATAAGAAATGAAGTTAGCCTTATCGCCAGTGGAGGAGTAAGATCTGCTGCGGATGTGGTGAAAGCAATATGCTTAGGGGCGGATGCGGTGGCAATAGTGACGCCGGCTATGATTGCTATGGGATGTACGGTTTGTCAGCAGTGTCACCGTGGATTATGCGCCCATGGAATAGCTACTACAAGACCGGAGCTTGCTAAGCGCCTTAACCCTGAAGCTGCTTCGAAACGTGTTGTGAACCTTCTCTCAGCATGGACTAAGGAAATCAAAGAAGTTTTAGGTGCCCTAGGCGTTAACTCTATTGACTCAATTAGAGGCAATAGAGAGAAGCTGAGAGCTGTAGAACTACATGAAAGCACTATGAAGATTTTAGGCGTCAAACCTGCAGGAGAGTAGCATGGAAAAGTTTTTTAAAAAGAAGCTTGCGTCAGAACTATTCTAGAATTAGTTGGTGATGAGGGCTTGGCGCGTATTGATGCATCTAAGCTTTCCTTTAGGGAGCTTAACCAGCGGATTAGAGCACTTGCAATGGATGGAGCCAGCGAAATCGAAGTTGTTAACGTTAATGGTCAAAGATATATTGGAGCAGGATTGAGAGGAAACTTAACTATAAAAATATATGGTACCCCGGGGAACGACCTAGCAGTTTTCATGGATGGCCCCACAATTTTAGTTTATGGGAACGGTCAAGACGGTGTTTGCAACACCATGAATAATGGATTAGTAGTCGTTCATGGTGACGTACGTGATATTCCCGGGTATTCCATGAGAGGTGGAACCCTTCTGGTTAAGGGTAATGCCGGTTACAGGGTTGGAATACACATGAAGGCGTATGGTGAAAGCGTCCCTAAGATCGTCATCGGAGGCGTCGGCAGCGATTTTCTAGGTGAATATATGGCTGGCGGAGTGATAGTCGTTTTAAACTTAAACGACGAGGAAAGCCCTGTTGGATTTTACACGGGAACTGGAATGCATGGAGGCGCAATATATATTAGAGGAAAAGTTAGAGAATCAGATCTCGGCGTGGGAGCGCGCATAGCTCCAATTAAAAAAAGCGAAATTGGAATGATCAACGAATTAGTGAAACTATATTCAGCTAGCTTTAACACTCCCTTGGAGATTTCTCCAACAGAATTCATGAAAGTCACCTTTAAAACCAGGAGGCCGTTCGGAAGCCTTTATGTTTTGGAGTGATAATGAAGAGCCGCACTAAGGAAGAATAGTATTAATGTTTCTTTTCATTTTCCTTTGCTACTCATGTCTATTACAATGTAGCTTTTGATGTGTTCTACTCCCTGCACTCTTCTCGTTTCTAGAAGCCAGTTGTATAAGGAATCATAGTCCGGGAAATCCACTATTGAGATGAGGTCATGCTCACCCGCTATGACGTAGATTCTCTTTACGTTTCTGTCCTTTTTAAGTACGCTTATCACCCATTCTTCGAATCCTGGCCTCACATCGAAGATCATAAAGGATCTCATTTCCCCCACCTTTCATGATTTACAAACTTTAACTACAGGTAGTGTTTTTGTTTTAACTACTTCCTTAAGCCTCCTGACATTCATAACCACCTCAAAAACTCTTTCCATACTCTCAGTCTCAACTATCGCTATTATATCATGCCCTCCAGTAACCAAGTAACTTTCAACGATTTCAGGAAACGCGGCAAGTTTCTCAAAAACGATTTTTTCAGTTCCAGGGGTAACATCTATCTCAAGCAAAAGTACGAACATCCATTCACCCCCATAGTTAGCGGAAAATTTTTAGCCTTAAAAACTTAAAAACCTCTTGCCATTAAGCTATAAGAGGGGCGTTCGATGATCTCTGCATTCGTAATGATTAAAATCGAACGTGGTGAGGACATTAATTGGATTAGTATGGTTAAAGAGGTCCTCCAGAAGGCTCCCGGAGTTAAAGAGGTGCACGCAGTCTTTGGGTCCTGTGACTTCATAGTCAAAGTTGAGGCGGAAAACTTCCAGCAACTAAGCAACATTATAATCGAAAAAATAAGAGGTGCACCAGGAGTAACATCAACCGAGACGTTTATAACACTTCCCTTCGACGAATGAAATTTTCCATTCAAAATGAATTTTTAGCGCTATAAAAGAAAATGTGTTAATTTATAAGATCGGAAGGTACCTCTTTATTTCCCACTCTGTGACGGTGATTCTAAACTCGTCCCACTCTCTGCGTTTTGCCTCTAAGTATTTATTGTAAACGTGGTCCCCCAGTGCCTCCCTTAACAAAGAGCTCTTAGATGCGTATTCGAGGGCTTCTCCCAAAGATCCCGGGAGCATGTCGATGTATAGCTCTTTAAGTTTTGCATCATCGAAGTGGTATATATCTTCCTCAACTGGTTCGGGTGGCTCTATCTTCTGCTTGATTCCTTCGAGGCCGGCTTTGAGCATCGCGGAGAAAGCAAGGTATGGGTTGCATGAAGGGTCAGGGCATCTTAACTCGGCTCTCATTGATTTTCCGCGGCCAATGAAGTATTCCGGCACACGGATCAGAGCAGACCTGTTACGGCGAGCCCAGCTAATGTATACTGGCGCCTCGTATCCTGGCACAAGCCTTTTATACGAGTTAACTGTTGGAGCAAGAGCGATTAAGATTTCTTTAATGTATTTAAGCTGCCCTCCTATGAAGTAATACGCTATATCAGAGAGGTTATACTTATCGTCGGGATCGAAGAAGGCGTTTTCTCCGTCCTTCCATAAGCTTTGATGGACATGCATTCCTGAGCCGTTCTGTCCAAAGATCGGTTTTGGCATAAAGGATGCGTGTAATCCATGCCTTCTTGCCACAGACTTGACGATAAACCTATACGTTATAACAGCATCCGCTATGGTCAATGCATCACTGTATTTAAAGTCTATTTCATGTTGTCCCGGCGCTACTTCATGATGACCCATCTCAACCGGTATTCCCATTTCCTGAAGTGCTTGTGTGGCTTCTGCCCGCACGTTAAATGCTTGGTCTAAAGGTGCTAGGTCAAAGTAGCCGCCATAGTCTTGAGGCTCCGGTGCAATTCCGTTTTCCATTTTGAAAAGGAAAAATTCAAGCTCTGGGCCTACATTGTAGGAGAACCCCATTTTGCGTGCTTCTTCCAAATTTCTCTTTAAGACGTACCTAGGGTCTCCTTCGAACGGTTTACCTTCCGGCCTGTAAACGTCACAGTACACGAGGGCTACTCCTCTTCCCATGGTTAACCCTGAGAGTACTCGGAAAGACGTTGGATCGGGTATTAGTCTCATGTCGCTTTCATAAATTCTAACGAACCCCTCTATGGACGAGCCGTCGAAGCCCACGCCCTCATTTAAGGTGTCTTCGAAGCGTTCAATTGGTATCGTGCATGCTTTTGGCGTGCCAAGAATGTCAACGAACTTTAGTAAAATTAGGCGGATATCCTTCTCCCTTGCTTCTCTAAGAACTTTTTCTTTAATTTCTTCTAGCTCCTGCTCCTTCAAACCTCCAACCTGCCTCTTATTTGTTACATCTCGTAGTTCTTACATACATGAATATATTAATTCTGTTATGTTATCTGGTTAATCATCCTTATAATATTAATTAAAGCGAACATTTGTCTAGAAAAACCTAATCTATTTCCTATATAGTGGACATTTGTCCATGTCCTTTTGTTTGAAACAACATGCCCCTTAGAAACTATATTTTTACGCATATACAAGTTTATTTTTGCGCATATTATCATGTAAGTTTTTTAAATAATCTTTTATAATTTACTTTGGCTTTCCTTTAATAGACAAATGTTTTTCATTAAAAACATTTAAGTAACATTTATCTTATTTATTAAGTAAAAGGAAAATGTTAGCATAGGTGGTGCTTAACTTGTCGACCACATTAGACGAGATTGACGTGCGAATTCTTGAAGAGTATTTAAAGGATGCTAGACGTTCATCGAGAGAAATAGCTAGGCGGGTGGGCGTTTCTACAACTACCGTTATAGCACGAACTAAGCGTTTAGAGCGTGAGGGAATAATAAAGGGATATACTGTTATGGTTGACTATGAAAAACTAGGTTATGAAATTACAGCCATAACAGAAATTACTGTTTCTAAGGGAAAGCTTTTGGATGTAGAAAAAGAGGTTGCAAAGATCCCGTCTACCTGCGCGGTCTACGACGTGACGGGGGCGATTGACTGCATAGTCATCGCTAAATTTAGGAACAGGAAGGAGCTAAGCGATTACACAAAACATCTTCTCTCGATACCATATGTTGAAAGAACGAACACACACGTCGTTCTAACCGTAGTTAAGGAAGATTTTAGAATGATGATCTCTAAGTAAGAGCGGAAAGTAGGAAAGTTAAAGGCTGATAGGCTGCTGGATAGGCTCCGATGAGGAGGACTCGGGATTCTGAGTTGCAAGTGATGAGCTCGCGCAGGCCTGAGGAGCCCTGCTCCTAATCTCCGGCCCTTCTGCATTTTTACTTAATTTTTTTCTCTTTAGAGGATCTCGTAGTCTAAGTCTCTGATTTTTTTAAGAGACTTCGGTTTTACTTTTGCCCTGCTCAAAATGGCTCCTTCCTCAAAAACGTCTTCTTTCTCTTCTTTTTTAGGCATATGCTTCTGACTTTTTTGAATGGACATTCCACATGTTAGGTCTTTTTGCAGTTGCCCTCGGATGCATACTGCATATCTACATGAGGGGCCCTGACACGGGTCTTCGGCCCATTGACACCAAATAATTTTCTTGTTTCCTGAGTGTATTATTTTCATGCTTCTATTAGCGCATCTGAAAAACTTGCATAGGGGTGTACAACGTTTCTGGCTCAAGCCTAATAGCCCCAAAACAAGCTTTCAAATTGAAAAAGTTAATTAAAACATAATAAACATTGCGATTGAAAGATGCTTACTGAACCATGTTTAACTTTTCCTCTCCTCATTCTCTCCCCATCTTCTGTAAAGGGTGTGCGTGATCCCTAACATATCAAGTATTTTTCCCACTATGAAATTAACAAGATCCTCTATTTTCTTAGGGGAATGGTAGAAGGCCGGCATCGCTGGCAGGATTATTGCACCCGCTTTCTTTGCACGGGCCATGTTTTCTATGTGTGTCAGGTTTAAGGGTGTTTCCCTTGGTACAAGTATTAGGCGACGCCCTTCTGCAAGGGCGCAGTCGGCAGCCCTCCTTATTAGCGTATCTGCACATCCCGTGGCCACGGCGGCGAGGGTAGACATTGAACATGGAACTATGACTACCGCATCTACAGGGTAGGAGCCGCTGGCCACAGGTGCTGTTAGGTCATTGTTGTCGAATACTTCCGAAGCCAGCCTGCAAAGTTCATCTATACTTCCTAGTTCAAGGTTAACTATCTTTTTTGCGGCCTCGGATACTATGAGAATCACCTCTTTACCCTTCTTTTTCAATTCTTCTAATAGCTTATACGCGTAAACTACACCGCTTGCCCCTGTTACGCCTACAACGATCCTCAAGGTTTCCTCTCGCCTCCACCCTCTAATTCGTTGACGGGTTTAAGTAATGTTACGGTGACTTCCTCCCCTTCTTCGATGAAGCTTTGTCCAACTTTTATTTCTACGTATCCATGGGTGGATGAAAGGGTTGTTATGGCCTCTGAGCCTGTAGCTGTAGGGTACGCCTTCAGCTCTCCGTCCTCTAAAATGATTTTTACGGGTTTAAACTCGTGTCGCCCCTCCTCTGAGAACATTTTAACTGCAGCTTTGGCTTTAACTTTCCTCAGCTCTCTTCTGGGGAGCTGGGACCACTTTCTTATGAAGGGGTCAACGATAATGTAATAAACTAGAAGGGCTGAAGTAGGATATCCTGGAAGCATGAAAACAGGCTTACCATGATAGGCGGCTATGACAGTCGGCTTCCCGGGCTTCATTGCTACTCCATGAATTAAGAAATCAGGCGTGAATACTTCTCTAAGAGCGGAAGGAACAGCGTCTCCAGGACCTTTAGACGTTCCTCCAGAGAAGACTACTACATCACATGTTGCAAGAGCCTTCTTGAGTGCCTCTATAAGTTTTTCCCTATCATCTCTTATTATTCCCATATAAACCGGGTTTCCTCCCGAGTCCCGAACCGCGTTGATGAGGGTAACAGAGTTTACATCGTATATTTTCCCGGGTTTCAACTTTTCCCCTAGCCTGACTAATTCGTCTCCAGTACTTGCCACAGCGACCTTAAGCTTAGAGTAAACTTTGACTTTTTCAGCTCCTGTAGCGGCTATTGCACCTAAATCTTGAGGGGTTAACACTACCCCTTTTTTCAGGATGAGGGAGCCACGCTTTATGTCTCTTCCCTCATCGATTATATGTTCTCTTGGGGCTACTGCCCTGTAAACTTCCACTTTCCCCCCTTTCTCGATAGTGTACTCTACCATTACTACGGCGTCAGCTCCACTTGGAATTAAACCCCCCGTGGCAACCCTTACACATTGACCTGGTGAAACATGAGGGGCCTCTTCCTGCCCTGCCCTTACTTCCCCGATAAGCCTCAAAACAACGGGATTTTCCTCCCCTGCTCCAAAAGTGTCCTTTGAGATTATGGCGTAGCCGTCCCGTGCAGCCCTTCTAAAATGCGGTACATTTATAGGTGATCTGAGGTCTTCAGCTAAAACTCTGCCTGAAGCTTGCTGGATAGGCACTTCCTCAACACCAGGTTTAACATTTAAACTATCGAGTTTAGCGAAAACCTCTTCTAGGGATGAAACGGAATAAAATAGCTCCTTCAAATTAATTACCTCCAAAGTTCAGAAAACATGGAGGAAAAGCTTAACCTTAACCCTTTCTCCCTCTTCGATTCCCTCAGCCTCTTCAGGGACTTCAAGCACTCCATCAGCTTTAGTCATGCTGCTAAGTATGCCCGAGCCAGCCACCCTTAGTGGAATTGCGATCAGTTTTCCATCTCTCTCTTCAAGTTTAACCCTAACAAAGTCCCTTCTACCGAGAGACGAGGGGACACGCCTAGCCAAAACTGCTTCTACAACTGGTCTGGGGTCTATGTTTTTCGCCCCAAGCATCGACCTTATCGTAGGGGCCACAATGCTTTCAAAAGAGATCATGGCAGCTACCGGAAAACCTGGAAGGCAGAAAACAGGTTTCTGGTCAACTATGAACACAGCTGTTGGCCCACCCGGCCTAATGGTTATTCCGTGTGCAATGCATTCTCCCCCCATTTCTGCTATGACCTCAGGCATGTAATCGTACTTACCCACGGAGGTTCCACCCGAGAAAACTGCTATGTCAAATTTTAGAGCTTCCTCCACTGTCCTCCTCAGCTTTCCCGGTTCGTCTGGTGTGACGCCTAGATATGTGGGCTCGCCGCCGTAGATTCTAGTTAGACCGGCTAACACGTATTCGTTAGAAGCTACTATCCGGCCCACCTTTGGCTCTTCATCAGCCTCAACAAGCTCACTTCCGGTTGAAGATATTGCCACCTTTGGCTTCATAGAGACATTTACTTCGTTAACTCCGCATTGCAGAAGTAATCCTACTTCTTGGGGTCTTATCGTGGCGCCATCAGGCAACACGACTTCTCCTATCTTAACATCCTCGCCTTTACGCGAGACGTTTTGGTATGGTGTCACCGGCCTATAAACATGCACGTATCCTTCATGCACTGACGTGTACTCCACCATAACAACCGCGTCGGCGCCTTGCGGCATGGCTGCACCTGTAGATATGTGGACGGCCTCCCCTCGCTTAACCCTATGTTTCACTGGTTCTCCAGCGAGTGCTTCACCTACAATCTTTAGCTTTGCAGGGTTCTCCTGACTGCACCCGAAGGTGTCCTCTGCCACCACGGCGTATCCATCCATAGCAGCCCTATCAAAATGAGGTACGTCTCTTTTGGCTTCTACGCTGCCGTAAGCTATTCGGCCTAGAGCTGAAATGGTGGGTATCTTCTCAGGGGGCATACGCGCCACTTTCTTAAGGAGAGCCTTTAAGACGTCGTCTAGCCTTCTTCTTTCCTGGAAGCCCTTCATCCTAACGTGTTTAGGCTTCAACCAGTTACCTCCAAATCGCTTTAGCTCACTCAACATGATATATTATATGGTTAATCTCTGGGAGGATAAGCTTGGTCAACGCTATGTGAGCCGCGTTAGGTGAGCCGGGGAGACAAAAAACTGGGACGCCACGGTATATTCCTGCCTCGGCGCGCGTAAGCATGGCTGCAGGACCTATTTCCTTGTAGCTTTCAAACCTTAAAAGTTCACCAAACCCGGGTATTTTCTTCTCGAGTAAGGGTAAAACCGCCTCTACTGTTACATCACGTTTAGCGAGGCCCGTCCCCCCTGAAGCAACCACGACATCTACTCCCTTGCTAATCGCGGTGTTAATGGCTTTAACTATGGCTTTTTTCTCGTCTGGAACTACTATTCTGAACTTAACGCGGTGTCCTGCTCTTTCAACTAGTTCCTTTACGATTGGGGTGGTCTCGTCTGTGCTTTCTCCTCCTTGTTTCTCTTCCTTATAGCGTGTATCACTAACTATTATGAGAGCAAAGTCTAGTTTTTTCTTTATTCTATGTTTGTGGTGGGTTGGTTCAGCTTTCAATTTATCCACCAGCTTTAGATTTACTGGTGACACGTATTTCCTCTATCATTGTTTCAGGATACTGCCCCCTCTCGTCTTTTTCGTACTGTTTACACATATCCCAGACTGCTAACAGAGACGCAGATACGGCGGTTAACGCCTCCATCTCCACTCCTGTTTTTCCTATAGACTTAACAACAGCTTTCACCTTGACGAAGCTTCCACCTACATCCACATTTATGCTAATGCTGGTTATAGGTATTGGATGGCAAAGGGGAACTAATTCTGGAGTTTTCTTAGCGGCTAGGATCCCTGCTATCTGTGCAACTGCAATTACATCTCCCTTCTCGATCCTTCCCTCCTTTATTAGCTTAGCAGTTTCTGGTTTAAGCCTTATTTTTCCTTCTGCCTCCGCCATCCTGAAGACATCCTTTTTCTCTCCTATGTCGACCATACTCACATGCAATTTCCCAAACCTCTTTAGTTGTTAGGTGAGAAACAGTTAATGGTTAGATTTAAACTGTTTTTCCATAGGATTTAACTAAGGGAACATTTTACAGGATCCGTCGAGAGTAGACTAATGGAGGGAAGGTGCTTAAAAGTGTTCATTTTCCAGTTTGTAGGGGTAGAACGGCATACAGGTAAAACGTGGAATATAGTTCAATTGATACGTGCATTTAGAAGTAAGGGATTGAGGGTTGGAGTGGTTAAGCATGCCCACGGTTACGATCCATCCTTTGATCTTAAAAGCGAGACGGCTGGTAAGGACACTTTACGGTTTATGGACGCTGGAGCGGTAGCTGCAGTTGCTGTAACTGAGCAGCTGACTGCAACACTCACCGACGCTAAATCTTTAGATGAAGTAGTAAGGTCGTTAATGCCGCTGGTGGATGTGGTTTTCTTGGAGGGTTTCAGGGAAATCGGCGGCTACCCGCGGGTTATCGTTGCTAACAGTGTCGAGGAAGTAACCAGCCTTATCTCAGATAAGGTCTTAGCTGTGACGGGAAGCGTCGCTGAAACCGGTTTTGACAAGATTAAAGAATTATATCCTACGGTTACTGTGGCTAGAAATGTAAATGAGCTAGTAACCGTACTTTACGAGTTCATGGTTGAAGAGGTGGCACGAAGGGTTGGAGGGAAAGGATGTGGAGTTTGCGGATACCATAACTGTGAAGAGTTTATTAGGGCTCTTAGAGCAGGGGGGGCTAAACCAACAATGTGCCCTCAAATATCGCCAAGAGTTATGATCTACCTTGACGGAGAAAGGCTTTCCATAAACCCGTTTGTACAAAGCATCTTTGAAAACGTTTTGAAGGGTGTGTTAAAGACACTTAAAGGCGTAGGAAATCCTAAACGTATAGAGATAATAATAAATTCATTTTAATTTTTTGAGATATGTTCATGTTCTTGGTGATTTTGTTGCGTTATGCTGTTAAATTAGCTTATCTTGGGACGAACTATTTCGGTTTTCAACGTCAGCCTTCTAAGGTTACTGTAGAGTCTGTTCTGTTAGAAGGGTTACGTAGGGCGGGGATGATAGGATCGGTTAGAGAGGCAAAGTATGCTTCAGCAGGAAGAACGGATAGAGGCGTTCATGCCGTTAGCCAAGTTATTGCGTTCAACACGGACAAGGAACCATGTCTTCCCGTGCTAAATGCGTTCCTTCCAAGGGATGTATGTTGCTGGGCTTACGCTGAGGTGCCGGAAGAGTTTAACCCTAGAAGAGACGCCCTAGTGAAAACTTACAGGTACTACGCTGTTTGGAGAGGAGAGAATTTAAAAAGTATGAGGAAAGCAGCGTCCTTTTTAATCGGGACACACGACTTTAAGAACCTATGTAAGCCACGGGGAGGGGAGTTAACTGTTAGAACTCTTAAGGAAGTCAAGGTTGAAAAAGTTGGCATCTTTCTTTGCTTTACTCTTTCAGCTAGGAGCTTCCTGTGGAAAATGGCTAGGAAGATAGTTTCAGCTCTTCTCATGGTTGGCAGAGGCTCAAAACCTCCCGAATTTATTACTCGTCTCCTAGACCCTAATTTTAAAGTCCAAGAAGGAGTGGAGCCGGCTAAACCTGAAGGCTTAATCCTATATGATATAGTGTACCCTTTCGAGTTTAAGGTTTGTGAGGGAAGCAAGAGAACTTTCCTAAAATACTTGAATGAAATGCTTTATAGCACACTCACATTATCTGCCGTTTATGACACGTTACGGGAAAAGCTGTGCGGTTCTCCTCTTATTCTTCCATGATTTCAAGGATCTCCTTAGCTCGCTCTTTTGACACAATCCTCTCGATCATTTTTGCGTCTAAGTTAAGCCATTTTGCTATGGCAGCAGCAATTTGAGGGTTACATTCAAAGATGAACTTAAGATATGGGAGGTAGGAGGCGAGAGCTTCCTTGGTGGAAACATGACACTTTTCACCTATTTTTCCTGCTATGGATGCAAGAGCTTCCCGGTTAGCCTTTGCTACACTCATACTTTTAACCCAGCTTGGAAACTGATACTTCACGAACTTACCTTTAGAGAACTCCCTAGATAATGATACACCAGCAGACATTAAGGTGAAAACGTACGTTAATAACCCCCAATGCTGCCTGTTTCTAATTCTTCCAAGAAAAACGTCAGCCCTAGACAGCATATCATACGCGTTAGCTAACTCTGCAGGATGCTGCATGTGTTGCCATGTGTTTTCACATATCCACTGCATGAGCAAACTATAATCCACGTCGGCAGCAGACACGGCTGAAATTATGGCTTTCGCGGTTTTACCGTGAAAAATGGCTCCAAGAACATCGAAGACACTTCTCTCTTGATCTCTTAAAGAAAGAATTTCCAAGTCTTCTATGGTGATTTTTCTTTTTCCTTCCGCTACTGCTTGAAGGTCGTTAATTGCGGCTCTCAAATCACCCCTAGCATTTTCAGCTATCCTTTTTAGGACTTGAGGCTCAGCTTCTACCTCCTCTTTCTTGCAGATTCCAGCTAAAACGCTAACCATGACATTCGACTTAACTTTGTTATACCTGACAAGCTCACAGTACTCCCTTAAGGCGGCAAGCCTCGGATCCCACGGGTCATTAGCAGTTAAAATCGTTGGGTAGGTTGTGTTCTTGAGTATCTTTACTAGTTCACTTATACCTCCTCGGTCTTCACTTCCACTTATCCCATCAACTTCATCAACCAGAATAATTCTTTTTTCTCCACCTAAGATTGATGAAAGAGAGGCGGCGGACCCAACCGTTTTCTGAAGTGCTTCGACGTTTCTCTTATCACTAGCATTAACCTCGATTAAGTCGTAACCTAGCTCGTGAGCGACAGCGTAAACCGAAGCGGTTTTACCCACGCCAGCGGGACCCCAAAGAAGCAAGGCCCTAGGCTTCTGGTCTGGACGCCATTCCTTAACAAACTCCACGAGCCTTCTAACCGCTTTCTTATTTTCTACAACATCTTCTGATCTTCGAGGCGCATACTTCTCGCTCCACAGAATCCTCGCCATCCTTTACCCACCAATTTGCGACCCTATATAGGAAAACTTTGCTAAGAGCGCACTAAGCTGGATTTCCTCGTTTGCACCTTCGCTCATCCTAAAGTCTATTTCGCCCACTGTATCAGCCAGCTGAACCTTCCATTTTTCAGGAATATCTAAGTTAAATAGTTCCCTATGAATTTGCCTGACAACGTCTATTCCAGAAAGACCGTATGAAATCAAAAGTTCATGAAGCATTCTTCTTGCTTGAACAAAATTGCCCTTAAGGGCAAGCCCCAGCATCTCACGCACTTCTTCAGGACGTGCCTTACCGGTAACCATGAACACGGAATCCGAAGTGACAGGGCCCCCCATAGCTGCTGCCGCCTGAAGCGTATTTATTGCTCGCCTCAAGTCGCCTTCGCACACGTAAAGGATCGCCTCAACGCCACCATCGTCGAGCTCAACCCTCTCCATCTCTGCTATGTAAACTAGTCGCCCTATGATGTCCTCCCTGCTAAGGGGTGAAAATCTGAATAGAGCACATCTAGACTGAATCGGCTCGATTATCTTACTTGAATAATTAACTACAAGTATAAACCTGCATGTTCTAGTAAACCGCTCCATCGTCCTTCTTAATGCTTGCTGTGCTTCCTGAGTTAATGCATCAGCTTCATCTAAAACGAGAATTTTAAATGGCACATCACCAAGAGGCATCGTTCTAGCGAAATCCTTCACGACTCCTCTAATAACATCGATGCCCCTCGCATCACTTGCATTTAACTCGAGAAAGTTCCCCTGGAAATGCTCCCCGAACAGATCATGTGCCAAACATAGTGCAGCAGTCGTTTTTCCTGTTCCTGGAGGCCCCGCAAAGAGGCAGTGTGGCATATCTCCTTTATCAACAAACATCTTAAGCCTTGAAACTATCTCTTTTTGATTAACCATGTCACTGAGAGTTCTCGGACGGTATTTTTCAGTCCACATTAACGCCTCCTCACTCAAATGATATCACCCCAGTTCAAAAGTTAACATTTGTAAGGCGCTCCCTCCACCTTACACTCATCATCCCATTCTTCCCTTTAAACTCTAATATAAGTCCTAGGCTTTTAAGGTTAAAGCTCCTTAAGTGAAAAAACCATCAATTTTGCTTTTGTCATTATATCTTACGATGGTAAGATCACCACGTAAAAAGTCTAAGATCTTTAATGCTTCCTGTATTCTTCCCTCGATTCCCCCCTCCACCCTCGCCTCGCAAAAAATAGCGACTTTGTGGAGATACCTCTGCTCTCTTAAAACCGACAGGAAAAGCTTCCAAGGAACCCCGCCACTCTTAAGAGCTGTATGCTCCTTTTCCCCCCTCCTTGTAACCACAATACCTGATAGATGAATAGGTAATTTATATTTGCTTAGGTCTATGTAAGCATCTATCAATTCAAGGCGACGTAAGATTCCCTCCTTTAATGTTACAAGACCGCCACGGGCATAGTCATGAGCAACATCCCAGCAAAAAAGGCAGCCGACTTCCCCTGCAAGTTTAACCAAAGTCTCGAAGCCGGCAAAATTTCCTTTCTTACCTGCAACTTCAGGAGCCGGCATGGTAACATATCCTTCCTCCTCTTTTTCTTTCATGACATTTCTCAGGAAATTCTTGACCCTCTCCTCGGCTTGCTTCCTTATAGGACCACAGTGAAACGTTAAATGGTTTGCAGATAAAAGGTTACCTAACTTAAAGCATACTGTGAAATGTGCTTTGGATAAACGCTCCCTCTTCCTGTTACCAGAAGTTAATACGACCGTATATGGGGCGTGAAGCCCTACTAGCAATCCCTCGAAAAGGTCACGCACAGCTTTTACCTGGTTGACTGAAGGATAGGTTACTTCCTGACTGCCAGGTTTGACGTAGAGTCTACATTTCGAGAAAGAAAGCTCGACAACCGTTAATCCACTATTCCTTAAACATTTAGAAAGGGTCTCTAAGGAGGCTTTCTCGGTAAACCTTGTAAAAGGATAGCCTGCAACTCCTACAAAAAGCAAAAGCACCAGCTCCACGTTCACAGTAACCGTTATTAACGAGGAAGAAAGCGTCAAATATAAAAGAATCGTTATGCTTTCAACATTAGAAACATCGAAGCATAGTTTTTAAATGTTTTATACGTGAAGTCGTAATTGCTTAACCGTCTACTCACTAAGTTAGAGAAAACTTATATCTTGTTTTTTAACTACTTTATTACTTGGGCGGTGGGTCTAGGCGGGCTGCTAGGGGTAGCCTGACGGAGGGTTTATCCCTCCTGACCGCAAATCCTCTATATGGCGGGCCGAAAGCCGGCGTGAGGCACTTCCAACCCGCTGTTTTGCCCTTCACGTTAAGGCGATGAAAACTCGTCCCGGAGGGCTGGCGGTGGCCGTCCACTCTCCGTAGGGAGGGTGTGTTCGGCCTTTACTAGGGGAACCGGCTAGGCCCGGGAGAGCGGTGGATGCCTCGATGGAGCACCCTAACCCTGGACGTTCAGTGCTTCCGGGAGCGCGGGTTTGAGACCAAACGTGAAGGGGGTAGTGGGAAGGAGTGTCGAGCGCCGGGACCCACCGCCCTCTAATTTCTGAAAAAACACTCTTTAATTTGAAAAAGTGAAGTTAGCTGCTCTCTCCTAGAAGTTCGCCTAAAAGCTGACACGTTTTGCATATTTCCTCTGATGACGGCTCCCCACACCTAATACACGTTTTAAGGTACGCTTCTTCTTCAGGTATTTTCTCAAGTATTTTAGTATATATTCTTAAGATGCTGTATTTTGTTCCGGGGTGATCTCTTTCAAGCCTGTTAAGGAAGTTTCTCACGTCTTCTCTATACGCTTCCTGATGGTAGGGGCATGGTGTTTGATGATGATCGATCTGGTTGAAGTGCACGTAGAGGGCGATTTCTTCCTCAGGTATTTCTTTGAAAGGCTTAACGCGAGGCACCAATCCTTCTATTGTTAATTTTTTTCTTGGTCTATTTCTGAGGAAACGTACAATGTCTCCCCTTAAGATATTCATAAGGATAGTTTGAGTTTCGTCATCTAAATTGTGAGCTGTCGCTACCACGTCCGCACCAACCTGCCTTGCAAGCATGTTTATGGCTTTTCTTCTCAGAACGCCGCAATAAGTACATGCTTTAAGCCGTTTTTCACCGAACTTTTCTTGAGCTATTGAAACTAGCTCATCTAAAGTGTAGCTAAAGAGTTCTTTAAATGAGGACATTCTCCATTCAACCCCAAGTTTCTTAGTTGCCTTTTTTATTATTCTCAGGGCGTCCTCCCTGTAACCAAGTATCCCTTCATCAACTGTTATTACCACTAATTCGCTTTCCGGATATTTCTGCTCTATTTTGTTAAGGATGTAAAGCAGCGCCATGCTGTCTTTTCCTCCGGAAACGGCAATGGCTATCCTGCTGTCCGGTTGTAGCATTTTGTATCGAGAAATGGTTCTTCTAACTTTTTTCTCAAGGGATTCCGTAAAACATTTTTTACATAATTTTTCGCCTGAGTATGGACGGTAAATTACTGCTTCACGGTGACAGTACATGCATGTGCTCAATCGGGCGGCCTCCAACTTAAACATTTTTACTTGTGAGCCTTGTGTGTGCTTAGAGAGGGGTGAAGCCAACTTTTAGAATAGGAAGCAGTATGTTTAATGATAAGAAGCAAATAGCAGACACTCTCAATATGTTCAGGAGTAGCTTTCTGGTTGGATATTCTTTTTCGAGGATCTTTGTCTTTTTTTCCTCGGGAATCAAGTAATTTATTACTTCTTCAAACATTCTGTCCCCATCGAATGCCGGTATTGGCATCATGTTTATTATGGCGACACTAAACGCCACTATAAACATCCACTGTATGACCAGATAAATTTGGCTTGGAAGAGTGTAGCTTAACCACCATGCATTTGGATAGGGAATGTAGAATGGTTGAGGGTAAAGGATTCCTATATATCCCCTATAAGGTGCTCGAGGGTTTATCCCCGTTATCGTTTCTATTTCTCCTATGTTGGTCGTCAACTTGAGGATTTCAAATGGTTTAACATTTAAAAGGTAGACGTCGAGGGTCGATGGAGACCATATTGGAGTTCCATTTATTGCAAATATGATTGTTGAGGGAGGAAGGCGGCCATAGGCGAAGGAGTTTTGATCGACGTTTGTTACGACCACCCCTACTGATGGCCCGTACCATGGAGAAATTACTGTCTGAAAGTTTAGCAGTAGTAGCAATGCTATCAACGCCGTAACAAGGTTTACTGCCGAGCCGGCACTTAAAACCCTTAGCCTTGTTTTAGGGTGAGCTGCCACCATTGCGTCTTCTTCTATTTCAACGAAGCCCCCCGGAAGGAAAAGGAGAAAAAGAAGGCCTGAGGATTTTACCGGGAGATTTTCTGCTCTAGCCATTATTCCGTGGGCGAGCTCGTGGAAAGCGAGAGTGACCATTATTCCCAAAAGGGCGTAGAGGAAGCTTAGCCCAGTGATTGTTACTCCAGGTATTAAGGGTACAATTGGGGATGCTTGTTGAGGTTGAACGAATACGTTAAGTAAGTTTAAAGTTAGGAGGTAGACACCGTATCCTAAAGCAGTATAACTTAAAGGGATGCCTATGTTTCCCAAGGCAATCCATAATCGAGGTGATTTAAAAGCAACTTTCGATATGAACTTATTGAATTTCTCGGTCCTATAGATAATTAGGAATGGAAAGACGTCTAATCCATATTTTTTAAGATTAAATATTCTATCTACAATTAAAATTCCAGACCAGAAAGCTAGGAGCAAGATGATTACAAGCTGAGCTTCACTAATCATCACATGACCTCCAAAGAACTAACAACGAAATGTGAAAGGAGAACATTCTCGCCTTCTCTTGAAATTTTCTGGATGACGGCATTAAAAAGGCTGCGCTTTCCCCCCTTTTAATTCTTAAGGAGAAGTGAAGTGATAACGAGGCACAAACGAACGCTAAAGAACCAAATTACGTTTAAAAGTAGAGGTTTCAGTGGGAGAAGTGAATTCTAATTGTAAGTAGCAAAAGAAGAGAGCCTATCTAAGATTACGAAATAAACAGAGGATATTATGGAGATAACCTATGATTAGATTATCGTTTCCTTTAAAGAGAGATCTTAATCTTGATGCTATTTTTGCGTCTCGTTCGTCCATAAAAAGCACGATTATTCGCCCATATTTTTCAAGGGATCTGTTAATTTGAAACAGTAATTCAGGTAGTTCGCTTTCAGTTTTTAAGGCAGATATGTTCAACGGGTAACTTTCTATAAAGCAGTCTATTCCTAGTTTTGGATCTTTCCTTTGAGTCAATTTTAGTCCTAAATCGATGCATATTTGCTCAATTAGGTCTTGAACATATGATTTGATTGCCTCTCTTTCTGATTCTTCATTCTTTTTTAGGAAAAAAATGGAGGTTCTTTTACCGTTAGGTAAGGGAACATAAAGTTTTCGGATGTGGGGGAACTCCCTTTTTAAAGAGTTTAAGGTGGATGTAATTTCTCCTTTGTTAACACGTAGTTGTGAAGAAAGAAATTCTTCGGTAACGTACGTGAAGCGCTCTAACAGTTGAAGAAGCTTCGTTTTGAGGGCGGAGGTAAACATAATATGTTGGTCATTAGACTTGGAGGGGGATGAGAAGGGGGAAGATGAAGGGAGGTAAAAAGTTAGGGGCGCAGTGTTCATCCTCATCAAAACGAAGGAGGGAGTAGAGGAAGAGAGCACGCCTTCACCACTTTGCTCCTCAATTAATACTTTAAAGGGATCTTTCAGGACGGGAGAGGATGGGGGGATTCCTAGGAATAGGAAAAGAGTAGTGTTAAAGGAGCTTAGTAGAGAAGTAAATGACCCCGTCGTGGTCATATAATTGAACAGGGACTTGTTTAGGAGTACTATGAGAGAACATTTAATTCTCGAAAGAAGCGTTAAAAAAAGTGTAAGCGTAAGAGCAAGGGTGGGCGGTTTAACGATTTTGGACAGATTGCTGAGGTCCAGGATAACGTTTGAATTGGAGTTAGCAATTATGTCCCTAAGGTCCGATCGTGTTTTCCTGAAGATTTTATCTAGAGCGCCCTGTTTTAGATCCGAAAAAAGGTGCTGAAGAGGATGTTGAGGATTCTTTTTTGAATGGTTTTGTGATAGCGCCATGTTGATTATCTTGAATAACGTTAATGACTGGCTAGGACACCCTTCAAGCTTATCTTTAATTAACATTTGGAAAACGATATCCTTTGAAGGCTTCAAGCCGGATAAGGCAAAGACGGCTGTTGAAAGCATGCTTACATGGTCGTAAAATGGGATGCTGTGGGGATATAAGAGGTCTATTTGAATGTCTCCTTTTTCGCTGGATAAGAATAACAGGGAATCCTTGATGTCACCCGAGGAAAGGGCTCCTATAAAATCTAGGAGTACCCATTTATGAGCTACTTGGGGAAGAAAGCGGTTAAGAAAGTTTAGGAGGGAGCTCTTCCTTTTGAAGATGGCTAAAGCGGGGCTGAACGCCCTTTCGTCTAATTTGAGGGGAATTCTAAGGTTTTTAACTATAAGTTCGCCAATGAAGAAGTTATGGGGGGTGAAAAACGATTCGTATGAACTCTCACTTCTATTCTCGGTAAGATGACTGATAAAACAATCGACCTCACTTAAGGAAACAAGAGAAAGGTTGGCAGGTTTAATGGGTAACCTGCATAGTACATTTAGTCTATTTTTTGCTAATTGCTTCCAGTTTAAAAGCGTTACTTTTTGTATTAAGGGTGATAGGGAGGAAACGGCATCGTCTAAAGCCTCCTTCAAATTGTACAGGTCTTTACTTATGAAGAGTGCGTATGATGCAATTAGCACCTTAAACGAATTGTGAGGAGGATATGTGCCTACTCTCCGAGCTTTTAAAAAACCTATTTTTTTCTTTAACACGATTGGACTTATAAGGAAAATTTCAACCTCGAAACATTTTGAGAGAGAGACAAGTTTCTCGGCTACATTAAGCATTTTTTGATGTGAAGTTAGATTTAGCAGCATAAGGGATATAAAAAACCGGTTTTCGCCTTTCTCTACGAGGAGAATATGCTTGCCTGATGAGGTGAACTGATGGCTCCTTCCTTCAAGAATTGTGAAAAGATTTAACTTGGGAGCATTCGTTGCCGTATTACAAATATAAGGATTGCTAAAAAACGCTTCAACAAACTTTGAAATAGGGTTTGATGGAGAATAATAAACATAAAGAGTGCCGTTTCTCTTCCCGTGAGAGAAAAGAAGTTCTAATGATAAAATCAGCGGGGTTCTTCCTTTCAAAATGCTAAAGTTGGAAAAGTAACTTAGCATGTTTTTACCCTGTTTAAGTGGAAGAAAGAAGCCAACCCTAACTTTTTTACCATTCTTTAAGAGCGTTATTCTTCCATTCCTCCGGATAAGAAGAGTAATACGGCTCTTGAGAATTCTTGAGAGAAGCATGGCGGCAAAGAACATCAAAAGCATAACTGTAAGGGCGGGGAGAAGCATCATGGTAAACCACCCTTAGCCGAGAGTAATTAGGTGTTTCACTTCACTGAAGCGCATAAAAGAATTTAAACTACACACCAATCATTATCGAGGAGAAGCGGACGTTTTCAGGGAAAACAGGCACTTCTGCTATTTGGAGGGTGTCGATTTGAAGGAAGCGGAAGTTGAGCTTAAGGGGCATATAATAGACTCATTTATCCTTCCAAAAGTTTTTGCCACTATTTACGACCTAGAAGGCGAATTTGAAGTTTTAGAATTTAACATTGGAAGGACAAAAACCGAACATTCATATGCTAAACTTTTGATAATGGGAAAGAACGAAAAACATCTTAGAATGATCCTTGCGGAACTCCAGAAGCTTGGAGCAAACGTCTTAGAGAGAGTTAAGAGTGTTAAGCTAGCTCCGGCACCAGCCGATGGGGTTTTACCAGACAATTTTTACTCAACAACGAATCATCCAACCTACATTTTACTTGACGAAGAATGGGTTAAATGTGAAAATATAGAGATGGATAAGGTTATAGTTGTAAGAGACGGGAAACCCGTCTGCGTGCCTATGCGAAAAGTTAGGAAGGGAGATCTAGTAGTGCTAAACGACTCGGGAATCAAAGTGGTTCCTCCAGAAAGGTCTAGGAAAAAGGAGATATTCGGGTTTATGACCAGCGAGGTCTCCCCTGAGAAGCCTACCTCGGCCTTAATTAGGAAAATAGCGGAGGAGATGTGGCGTATAAAAAGGGAGAAAGGGAAAATAGTGGTGGTGGCGGGGCCAGCAGTGGTGCATTCAGGCGCTGCGGACGCGCTAGCCGCGCTCATAAGGAAAAGATACGTAAACGCGCTGCTTTCAGGCAATGCACTAGCAGTTCATGACATAGAAAACAGCTTATATGGCACGTCTCTTGGAATGAACCTTAAAACCCTTGAAAACTATGAGGGGGGACACAGGCACCATCTCATGGCGATAAACGAAGTCAGAAAGCGTGGTTCAATAAGAAATGCAGTGAAAACCGGGGTTTTAAGGAGGGGAATAATGTACGAGTGTATAATTAATAACGTACCGTTCGTCTTAGCGGGGTCTATAAGAGACGATGGACCGCTGCCAGAAGTTATAACGGATGTTCTAGAAGCTCAGGATGCAATGCGGGAGCAGTTAAAAAATGCAAGATTAGTTTTGATGCTTGCGTCAATGCTCCACTCCATAGCAGCAGGAAACATGCTACCTTCAACCGTTAAAATAGTATGTGTGGACATAAACCCTGCCGCAGTAATGAAGTTAACGGACAGAGGCACATACGCTTTAGGGGTAATAAGTGATGTAGGCGCATTTCTCCCGCAACTAGTTCAAGAGATAGAGAGAGTAGAAGCTAATGTAGAGTAATCTTTTATTAATGTAAGGAATTGACGGGATAAAGTAGTTAAAAGAGGAAGGGAGGTTACTCATTTGGAGTATCTTGTAGCCATAGATGCTGGGACGATAGGCTGTCGAACGATAATATTCAATGAGAAAGGAGAGGAAGTTGGCAGGGCATATGAAGAATATCAAAGCATATATCCATCTCCCACATGGGTTGAACAGAGAGCCGATGACTGGTGGAAGGCTACATGTAACACGTTAAGGGTGGCTCTTTCACGCGCCAAAATTAACGTTAAAAAGGTGGCGGGAGTAAGCGTTACAAATCAGAGGGAAACAATAGTTCCAGTTAATGAAGAAGGAAAACCTCTAAGGAACGCGATAGTATGGCAAGATCGTAGAACAATTGAAGAGTGTCGGCAAATAGAGGCCATAGGTAGAGAGAAAATATATCATATAACCGGATTGACTATAGACCCGTATTTCTCAGCTCCGAAAATTCTCTGGATAAAAAACAATGAGAAAGAAGTGTTCGATGAGACTTACAAGTTCATGCTGGTCCACGATTTTATTCTTATGAAGTTAACAGGAGAGTTCGTGACGGATTGGTCTAACGCTTCGAGGACCATGCTATTTGATATAAACGCTTTCAAGTGGTCTCAGGAGATATGTGATAAACTAGAAATACCCTTAGACAAGTTGCCGACAGCCGAACCTCCAGCAAAGAAGATCGGTGAAGTAACAAGAAAAGCCTCCGAGGAAACAGGGTTAGCGGAGGGGACACCGGTCATAACGGGAGGAGGCGATCAACAGTGTGGCGCTATAGGAATAGGAGTAGTAAAAGAAGGAAGAATAAAGGCTACAACAGGCACAGGGACGTTCATACTGGCATACTCTAATAAGCCAGTATGGGATCCAAAAATGAGGGTGCTATGCAGCTGCCACGCAGACCCGGGAAGGTGGGTAATAGAGGCAAGCATATTTACCACAGGAGCAATATACAGGTGGTTTAGAGATCAGTTAGGACATGTTGAGAAAGCTCTAGCAGAAATATTAAGAGAGGATCCGTATGACATTCTTAATAAGGAGGCCGAGAAAGCCCCACCAGGAGCTGGCGGAATACTAGTCCTCCCACATTTTGTTGGAGCAGGAGCGCCACACTGGAACCCAGATGCTAGGGGAGTGATAATCGGGCTTGCCCTAGGACATACTAAGAGCCATATGGTAAGAGCCCTGATGGAGGGCGTCTGCTTTGAAATAAGGAAAAACGTGGAGGTTATGAGGCAGCTAGGCCTCAAGGTTGACGAGATGAGGATTACAGGAGGGGCAACGCGGAGTAAGCTTTGGAACCAGATCCAAGCAGACATATATAACCTGCCAGTGATGACGGGCGTTATTGAAGAAGCAACTGCATTGGGTGCGGCAATACTTGCAGGGGTAGGGTCAGGAGTGTACAAGTCTATCTCGGAGGCAGCTGAAGAAGTAGTTAATGTCAAAGAAAGAATAGAGCCTAACCAAGCTAACCGAGAAATCTATGATGAACTTTACAAAATATACGGGGAGATATACGAGGTAATAGAAGAGAGAAAAATTTATTCTAAATTAGCAAGTCTTCAAAGTGAAGTAAGTTGAGGGTTGATGCAGTAATCATAGGAGGCGGCGTAACTGGTTTAGGTATAGCTAGGGATTTAGCTCAAAGGGGACTGCGTGTCGCTCTCTTTGAGAGAAGAGACATAGCCTCCGGGACGACGGGAAGATCACATGGGCTACTACATAGTGGGGCAAGGTACGTGGTGAGGGACCCGGTTTCAGCCAGCGAATGTGCGAAAGAGAACAGGGTCTTAAGGAGAATTGCACCCCACGTTATAGAGGAAACAGGCGGTATGTTCGTAGCCGTAGAGGAGGACGACTTGGACTACGAGAGGAAATTCTTAGAAGGCTGTAAGAGAGCAAGTGTGCGGGTGGAGGAGCTTAGTGTTAGGGAGAGCAGAAAAATTGAGCCATACCTAAACCCAAGCGCTTACACGGTGTTCCTTGTAGATGATGCAGTTGTGGATCCATTTAGATTGGCCATTGCAAACTTTCTCGCGGCAAAGGAACATAACGCGGAAATATATACATATGAGCCGGTAAGGTTGATCGTTCACGAAGGCACCGTGGTCGGCGTAGAAACGGTAAATACGAAGCAAAAGATCTATTCTGATGTCGTGATTAATGCAACCGGGCCATGGGCGGATTTTATATGTCGCCAGGCAGGATTAGAGATTGGAGTTAAACCCAATAAGGGAACACTGGTGGTAACGGGTAAGAGAGTCGTTAACACAGTGTTAAACAGACTGAGGCCCCCTTCTGATGGAGATATAATAGTCCCACACCAGACAACGATGATCCTCGGAACAACCTCAACATACATTAAAGACCCCGACGAAGTAATGCCAACCATAGAGGAAGTAAATCTTATCTTAAGAGAATGTGGTAAGATGCTACCATGCCTTAGGGAACTTAGAGTTATCAGAGCCTTTTCAGGTGCACGACCTCTTCTTGAGGGGACGTCAGGAAGGGAGGCGGGAAGAACGTTTACTGTAGTGGACCATGAAAGACAAGGAGTGGAGGGGTTAGTCACTGTAACCGGAGGGAAGCTCACAACGTACAGGCTTATGGCTGAAAGAACATCTGATCTTGTTTGCAGGAAACTTGGTGTGCGCGCTGCTTGCAGAACGAGCAAGGAGGAACTACCCAAAATCCCCGTTAGAACGTGTAAGGAACGCTACGAGGCGTCTCTTTTAGAGGCGAAATGGGAAAAGGAAGTAGTTTGCGAGTGCGAACTTGTAACACGCAGAGAGGTGGAAGAATCCTTTAAAGTGCTGGGTGCAAAAACATTAGAGGATATTAAAAGGAGGACAAGAGCGGGTATGGGAGAGTGCCAGGGACAATTTTGCGCCTACAAAGTAGCGGACATAATGGTTGAGCTAGGCACCTCCTTTCATGATGCATTAAGAAGCTTAAACGAATTTTTGAGGAACCAGTGGAAGACGGAGCAAATCTTAGAGGGCACACAGAGAGTGCAGCTAGAATTTTTTAAGGCGATGTATAAGCTGGTGGGAGGCCTTGAATAGGCAGAAGAAGCACGTTGACGCTTTAGTGATAGGGTGCGGCGTAGCAGGAATGACCGCAGCGGAGATTATAGGCAAAGAGGGGTATAGTGTGCACGTTTTAGCATCTGGGTATGGGTGCACTCAAATGTCTTCCGGGACGATTGACGTTCTAGGACGCTACCAAGGAGAAGAAGTAGTGGATCTTGAGGCTAAACTGGATGGGTTCATACGTGAAAATCCTAGGCACATTTATGCGTTGGCTGGTAAGGAAAAGGTAATTCAAGCACTGACAGAGTTCGCAGTCGAGAGTGCATCTCATATAGTGGAATATAAGGGAGAACCCAGAAGGAACACGCGTATATTTACACCATTAGGAACGGTGAAGAACACTTGCTTAGTTCAATACACGATGAGTTTAAATAATCCAAGCGAGCTTACAGGGAAAAAGGTCCTTGTTGTGGCAATACCGGGATTGTCAGGATACGCGCCTAACTTGTTTACGGAGGGGCTTCGGAGAAGAAACGTTAAGGCAAGAATGGTGAGGGTCAATGTACCCGTTAAGACGACCTTCCAATTAGCTCACTTTTTTGATTTGGAAGCAGAAGGCATAATTACCCATTTAAAGGAGGCAGGTGCAGCCGGCTTTGACTATGTTGCAATGCCCCCCGTCTTAGGGTTAAGGAGGACAAGGAGCATATTGAAAATGCTAGAAGAGGATTTTGAAGCACATTTCTTTGAGATCCCATCGTTCCCTCCCTCAGTTCCAGGGCAAAGACTTCATTTCTTACTCGAGGAAAAGTGTGAACAGGCTGGCGTTAAGGTTGAAATGGGGAAAAACGTTACAGAAGTTAAGATTAAGGATGGCTACTTAAGAGAGGTAGAAGTGGATAAAGAGAAAATCACACCTTCGGTTGGCGTCGTGGCCACAGGATGGATGCTGAAGAGCATTTTAAGAATTAAAGGACTACCCTTTCAGGTAAACGAGAGCCTAAATGTCGAAAAGAATGGTGAAAGAGTGGAGAATCTTTTCCTAGCATTGTCATCAGTCTCCTATGAGAACATGATAGGTCTTGGAGCAGCTATTACTTCAGGTTACCTAGCTGGAATAAACGCTTTAAAGTATTTGAGGGAGGGAAGGGGTTGACGCTTAAATTGCTACTAGAAACAGATAAGTGCATTCATTGTGGTTCCTGCACGTCCGTGTGCCCCTTACTTAATGCTGGGTTAAAGGGAGACCCACAGAAAAATGGGCCAGACGCGTTGAAAGACACAGAAAGAGTCAAGTATCTTACCAATTTACCCTTCAATTGTACTCTTTGCCTTGCATGCCA
>JAUQZD010000073.1 GCA_030587405.1 Candidatus Freyrarchaeum guaymasense
CTTGGAGGCGCCAGAAGGTGAGCAGGGATAGGTGCGGCATATTTGGAATTTACGCCTTCGATGAAAACTGGAACGTTTCAAGATTTGTATACTATGGTCTGGTTGCCCTCCAGAATAGGGGGCAGGAGACAAGTGGCATGGCGGTCTTCAACGGGAAAAGGGTGGAAGTTCTTAAGGGTAGAGGGCTGGCTGAAAACTTCTTCACTTCGAGCAGTGTTGAAGCGCTAACCGGATGGGTGGGGATCGGGCACGTAAGCCCACTAAACCCTGAATCGGACGATAACATACAGCCGGTGTGCGTCAACGGGGATGTTAAAGTCGCCTTAGGCTATAATGGGAAAGTCCTTAACTGCAACGAGCTGACAGGCGAGAAGGTTAGCGGGGACGGAGATCCCATGGCGATCGCAACTGCTTTAGCAGAAAACCTTAAGCATAGCGACCCCCTAGAAGCCATGGAAGCCTTGATGGAAAAAATGCGGGGAGCCTATTCTTTAGTCGCCCTCACCGATAAGGGTGAAATGATAGTTGCAAGGGATCCTAAGGGAATAAAACCTTTAGTTATAGGCAGCTTCGGTTTTGACCATGGTACGGTCGCATCGGAGAGCGCTGCAATAGACGTTGTTGGGGCAGACTTAAAAGCGGATGTCATGCCAGGAGAGATATACGTTATAACTCCGTACAGCATTGAACGTAAGAGGGTGTGTAGGGAGGAGGAAAAATACTGTGCTTTCGAATACGTTTACCTTTGCAGGCCGGATTCCGTGATAAATGGAATGTCGATTTACGAGGTTAGGATGAAGATCGGGGAGTACCTAGCTAGGGAGTTTCCAGTCGACGCCGACGTTGTAATAGGTGTGCCTGAAACAGCGATACCATTCGCGATGGCTTATTCCAACGCCACGGGGATACCGATCCATATGGGGTTTGTGAGAAGTGGTAGAAGCGTGCGGACGGCTATAAGACCAACCCAGTTTGAGAGGCTTGTAGGCGTCCAGTTAAAGCTTAACCCTATCCGGAAGGCAATAAGGGGGAAACGCGTCGTGTTAATAGACGATAGTGTCGTAAGGGGCACTACAACTAGGAACATCGTGAACCTTATGAGGAACAGGATAGGGGCGAAAGAGGTGCATGTGCGGATAGGGAGTTCAAGGCTTGTTTCCCCATGTCCCTTCGGAGTCGAAGTTCCAGAGAAGGACGAGCTGATAGCGGCCCACCTGTCAGAGGAGGAAGTAAGTAAGGTTGTAGGGGCTGACACGTTCGCTTGGCTATCCCTTGAAGGAATGATCAAAGCGATAGGTCTCCCGAAAAATAAGCTTTGCTTGGGATGCTTCACCGGAGAATACCCGTATCTGGAGGAGAATAAATGAAAGTTCTCTTGGTTGGTGAAGGCGCGAGGGAACATGCTATTGCAGACGCACTGGTTCGAAGTCCGCAAGAACCCAGATTATATGCTGTTATGGGTTTAAAGAACCCTGGGATCGCGAGGCTATGTGACCATACTGGAGGAGAGGCGAGGCTTGGTAAGCCGACGGACCCCAGCTTCGTAGCCGACGCCGCCGAGCGCTTCTCGGTGGACTTTGTCTTTATAGGGCCGGAGGAACCACAGTTCCATGGTGTGGCAGACGAGGTGGAGAGGAGAGGGATACCGTGCGTTGGGGCTAGAAGGGCGCCGTCAGAAATAGAAATGTCTAAGGCGTTTATGCGCCGCCTCATGTGGAAATATAAGATACCGGGAAGACTAAGGTTCATGGCCTTTAAGGACATCGACGATGCAATAGCGTACATTGAAGAGTACGCGGAAAGCGTTGCTCTCAAGCCAGCCCGGCAGGCGGGGGGCAAAGGGGTGAAGGTGATCGCCGACCTCCAGGCGTACCTGAAAAAGGAGAAAGAAGAGGTTAAGAAGAAACATGTTAAGAGCATAGTTAAGGAGCACATGCGACCTTACACGGACATTGAGGATAAGATTCTAATAGAGCAAAAGGTTGAGGGGCCAGAGTATACTCTCCAATGTTTCACTGATGGACGAGTGGTTAAGCCGCTTCCTCTGGTTCAAGACAACAAGAACGCCTATGAGATGGATATTGGCCCTGAGACTGGTGGTATGGGGAGTATTTCTGGTCCAGGGGTAACATTACCATTTATTTCCATGGAGGAATACAGGGAGTCTGTTGAGATAGTTCAGCAGACGGTAAGAGCTATAGAAAGGGAAACCGGGGAACCGTATAGGGGGATCATAGCAGGGCAGATGATGCTTACAGCCCTGTGGGGACCGACAATAATAGAGTTTTACTCGCGGTTCGGCGACCCTGAAGCGGTAAATGTTTTGCCCATATTGGAAACCGATCTTGTGGAGATCGCAGAGGCAATAATTTCCCAGTCCCTTAACAAGGTTAAGCTCGAATTTAGAGACGTAGCTACCGTGGTGAAGTGCATTGCCCCCATGGGATACCCTAACAGGAGGGATCTGGCCAGAGGCCACCCGATAGTTGTGGAAGAAGACAGGATACTGGAGAATGGAGGACGCGTGTTTTACGGTTCAATTAATAGTAAGAATGGAGGGATGATTACAGGAGGCTCAAGAGCGGCTGAAATATTTGCGGAGGCGGAAAGCATACCCAAAGCTTCAGAGATAGCTGAGAAGTGTATATCTTTCGTGTACTTGAAAGATGATTGGAAGTTGTTCCATCGCTCAGACATAGGATCCGAAGTTTTACTAAGAGAGAGGGTTGAAATAGCAGAGTTAATAAGAGAAATATACCGTTACAGGCGTGAAAAGGGGTTGATTGGAAGGCAGATTGACTGGATTCCAGGAAGGGGACGTATAGAGTACGAGTTCTAGCTGAGAGGTTCCAAGCTGGAAGAGGTGAGATAATGGTTGACGTAGCGGTTATTTTAGGCAGTGAAAGTGACCGGGATGTAGCTGAAAAAGCTATAGAGGTCTTAGCTCAGAACGGTGTAAGTTTCGAAGTGAGGGTTCTGTCAGCCCATAGGAACCCGAAAGAGTTGGAGGAATATATTGCCTCTACCGATGCGAAGGTGTTCATAGGAATTGCCGGGTTATCAGCGCATCTTCCAGGATTCATCGCTTCAAGGACCGACAAGCCGGTGATAGGGGTACCAGTCAGCGTTAAGCTAGGAGGGTTAGATGCTCTTCTTTCGATGGTGCAGATGCCTTCTGGCGTTCCAGTGGCTTGCGTTGGAATAGATAATGCTAAGAATGCTGCGCACCTTGCTTTAAGAATACTTAAGCTTTCCCGAAGGGAGGAAGGGATTGAAAAGTGAAAAAGAAGGTTGTAATAGTTGGGGGAGGGGTGGCTGGGCTATTTGCAGCATACGAACTTGCCAAGAGTAGAGCCTTCGATGTAACCATTGTGGAGATGGGGGCTAACGCCTCCGAAAGGAAGTGCCCCTTAGAGAGATATAAGATGTGCACACGCTGTAAACCGTGCAATATAATGAGTGGTGTTGGCGGGGCAGGGCTTTTCTCTAGCGGCCTTTTAAATCTTCACCCAAGAATCGGAGGAGACTTAGTGGAGCTGGTCGGATCTGAGAAGCGAGCATGGGACTTAGTTGAATATGTCGACCAAATTTTCGTGGAGTGTGGAGCTCCTACAATCTCATTCAAGCCGGATGAGGCGAAGGTTGAAGAGCTTGAGAGGAAGGCGGCATCGGCCGGTATAACATTTATACCAATAGTTCAGAGGTTAATAGGTACTGAAAACGCTAAGCGTGTCATCGAAAAGTTAGAGGAGAAGTTGAAAAGTAAAGGGGTGAAATTCATTCTCAGAACGAAGGCAGTAAAAGTGGGAAGGAATGAAGTTTTACTTTCATCCGGAGTAGCCTTACACTATGACTACTGTGTTTTGGCGCCGGGAAGGTCGGGTATGAGGTGGCTTGCGGAGCAGATGGCTCAGCTTAACGTGAAAACAAGCCATGTGCCTGTGGACATAGGGGTACGGGTGGAGGTTCCAGCTACGATAATGGAGCCAATATGCAGCATTCAGAGGGACCCGAAGTTTCACATTTACACTTCACACTTCGATGACTTCGTGAGGACGTTCTGCGTCAACCATCATGGCTACGTGGTCATGGAGGTCTACGAGGATCATGTAGGGGTTAACGGGCACTCTTTTCTTGAAAAGCCTTCACCAAACACTAATTTTGCTCTTTTAAGCAGAATAGAGCTAACGGAGCCTCTCGAGGACACAACGGCGTATGGGAACGCCATCGCACGACAAACAACGATCTTAGGTGGGGGGAGACCGCTACTCCAAAAGTTAGGAGATCTCAGGAAGGGGCGGCGGTCCACATGGAAGCGCATAAAGCTCGGCGCCGTAAGACCCACCTTAGACGCCGCTACTCCAGGGGACCTATCAATGGGGCTACCCCACAGGATTCTTACCAGTATAATCGAAGGGATAGAAAAACTGGACAAGGTTATACCGGGAATAGCAAGTGACTCCACCCTTCTTTACGCTCCGGAAATAAAGTATTCGGCAAAAAAAGTGATTACAGGTGAAAACTTGGAGACAGCCGTTGAAAACCTTTTCGTGGCAGGTGATGGAGCTGGACTATCGAGGGGGATAGTTGGAGCTGCCGCCACAGGAATAATAGCCGCAAGGGGGATACTGGGAAAGGAAGGGGTGGAAGCGGCTTAAAGGAGAGATCGTAGCGTGTAAGGGAAAGAAGTAAATTTAGCTATTCCATGGCTACCATCGACCGTTCTGGCTTTCTGCTACTTTTGTAACTTTCGTAATATTCGTTAGAGTTCCCTCCTCGGGTTTCACCGGAGGGCTTTCAGGGGAACGGAAGCCCCACGTCTTCAGGCTCAAAACACAACAAAAACATTTAAACGCTACAGATACAACATTAGCATTTCTGCCCTATAAAAGGAAAAGTAGTGATACATTCATATTTTCTGTGGTGCTGGAGGTATTTTACAGCTTCCTTTCTTTTTATGGTTGTTTCTTTGCTGCCTTAGACCCCCCTTGTTGGGTTTAAATTTACTTACGGGAAACCTTTAAACTGTAGAGACGAGTGTAGGGGTTAAATTGAAGTACTGGATGGTTTCGAGAGAGGAATTAATGGTTAATGCGCTTAAATTCACGCATAGGATGGGCTTCTTTAACCCGTTTCTTTTTTCAGAGATCTACTTTTTCCTGCATAATCAGGGAGAGATTCGTGGGATGCTTGTAAAGGAATTATGCGCTGCCGTTCGCTCACCGGACATCTGTAGGATGTGCACGAGGGATGGGTGTATATGGAAACAATTCTTCCTGCGTGTTAATAGGTTACACCTGGAAAGGGCTCCGCCATGCGTGCGAAACGCATACTTTAGAAGGAAGTTCTGGGTTGTATTAAGGTATTTTTCATTGGACTCGCCAAACTCGGGTAGGATGAAAGCTTTAAAATGTGAGGAGATGAGGAATGAGGGACTTTGCTCACCAGATAGTATTTGTAAATTAATGTGGAAGGAGGAGCCAGCACTATATCCTTTAGCTCGTGTAAAAGCGAAGATTGCAGGTGAATTCTAAAAATGGCGTGGTTCTTCCGTGCATAACATTTTAATTTGTCAGATAAAAGCTTAAAAACAGTTTTTTATTTTAAAAACGTTAAATAGAGGTTTAAATGAGAATAGAGGGGTTTTTATGGCTAGAAAAAAGAAAGGTGTTATTATACCGACTGCCCCGGTAGATAGAATCATAAGGATGGCTGGTGCCGAAAGAGTATCCGACGATGCGGCTGAAGCCCTAGGGAAGATTCTGGAAGAGCTTGGGCTTGAAATAGCCCGTATCGCAGACGAACTAGCCAAGCATACAGGGAGAAAGACCGTGAAGAAGGAGGACATAGAACTTGCATACAAGACTTGGAGGCGGAGGTAGGTAAATAGTACTATGAAAAATAGTACTATGAAGGAGGCTAATGTGTTGGTTTAGCTCCATTTCCGCAGTATGAGTTCGAGCATCTCCGCGTAAACCCTACTTTCCTTTAATTCCGACTCTAACTTTCCCTTTTCTTTCACGTAAGATTCCTCAGGTATTTCCCCAGCTATATGTCGTGCGTAGAGGAGCTCTGCTTCCTCAGTGAGCTTTTTAATTTTTCTCTTAAGACTGTCAATCCACTTTTCAACAAGTGCTATCTCTTTAAAATGGGAGCGTTTTAATGCGTCCAGCTGCCCCTCATACTCTTTCCTTAACTTAGCGTAGACTTCGTCGCTAACCTCGCCTTTCCCGTGTGCTGCATCCAACCGTAAAATTCTCTCTTCAAGCTCACTTCTTTTTTTAGCTACATCTTCAAGAGGGAACGGCTTAATTTCAGCTGCGAGCCTTTCCCTTTCATTCTTTAAATTTTGGGCTTTCTCTCTAAGCTCCTTTACCTTCAACCTGTATTTTTCCACGTCATGCCCCTCTGAGATCTGCTTAACCAACTCGTCGATTTCTCCTTTTAGAGACGCTAATTCTCCCGCTATTTCCTCCATTCTTATACGCAGCCTGAGCTGCTCTACTACTTCATCAGGCAACTCCTCTAACTCTGCAACCTCGCCTGACTTGGGGGTCAACTCTGCACCGCAGAAAGCGCAGTACTTAGCTTTTAGCGTTAAGCGGCCACATACAGGACACTCTATTTCCTCCATTTTGAAGCGCGCCTCCGCTTTTAACTACCTTGAAAAAAGTTAATTAGCGTTTTCTAAGGGGCAACGTGAAACACTGAAACGAATACTAGAACCACAGGTTTTAATTGTTTAAGCGGGATGGATCATGATAAGAGAGACACTGTAAAACCCGAGTTTAACGGTTTGATTAGAAAACGATGAAGCTTGAGTTTTGAAGAAAAGTTTTATTGGAATGTTGAAGAAAAGAGTTGAGTGGAAATGCTTCGATGTAGGTGTTAGGAATGGCTAAGGCTGAAAACGTTCAGAAAATGCTTGAAATACTAGATAGGGCATGGGAGGTCACTCCATCCGTTATAATTTATACTGATGATTACATTTACGTCCTTTTTCCATTAGACGGTGAGAAGGAAAGATGGCAGGAAGCATCTTTTACCATACCTGATGGAAGCATTGAAACCAGAGAGTTAAGCGCTAAGGATGCCTTATTTTATCTCATAGAGGAGATAACTAAGGGGCTTCCAAACTACGTTGAACTACCCATAGTAACCGAGCTGAAAGACCTGGAATCAGTTAAGGAGAAGGTGAAGAGCATATCTTAAATCTGCACCCTGTGCTACCTCTTTTTCTCTCCCTTATCTTTAAGCGAACCCAAGTTTTCTGATAGAAGCCTCATGAGGCTGGCAAACTCTACTGGAAGAAGAAGGCGTGAATCTGCACTCCCACTAATATTTTCAAGCGATTTAAGGTAGTACAGGAGCATTGTTTTATCATCCATGCTTCTTGCACTCTCGAAGATCCTCTCCAACGCCATAGCCTTCCCTTCGGCCTCTAAGATCATCGCGTTCCTCTCCCCCTCAGCTTCTAGGATCCAAGACTCCCTTTCCCCCTCAGCCTTTAGTATTTCACTTTGTGCGTCTCCTTCGGCGATCTTTATTGTAGCTTCACGCTTACCTTCAGCCTCAGTCACGGTGGCTCTACGCTCCCTTTCAGCCTCTATCTGCCTTATCATGGCTTCCTGAACCTTTCTTGGAGGAATAACCTCTAACAACTCTACGGAGGTTACTTTAACCCCCCACCTCTCAGTTACCTCATCAAGCTTATCTCTAAGAACCGTGTTAATATATTCCCTTTTTGCGAGGACATCGTCTAAAACTATGTCGCCCACCACGGACCTGAGGGTTGTTTGAGCAATCCCTACGGTCGCGCCTCTAAAATCTCTAACCTTTACAACCGACTCGTTTGGGTCTATAACACGGTAATAAATTAAAACGTCTATGTCCACTGGGGCATTGTCCTTAGTTATGCAACGCTGCCCTCTAATTTCTATGAAGGCTTCTCTGAGATCAACTTTAACAGCCCTATCAATGAGAGGGATAAGAAAAACGATTCCCGGACCTTTAGCGCCTATAAGGCGGCCGAGTCTGAACACTACTGCCCGCTCATACTCCTTTAAAATCTTAATGTTTGGCAGGATGAATAGTATCAATATGAAAATGGCAATAGTTAACGGGAAAAGCAATTCACCATTCATAATGTCCACCGTTCAGAGAAGCGATTCAGGGTTTACCTAAAAGTTTAACATGGAGAAATAAGAATCTTTCTGATGGAAAAATCCGAGAGGGCGTTACTAACTACATTTTTCGAGAGGATGTTAAGAACCTTTTTAAGGTTAGCTATGTAGTGTTGCTTTAGGCTGAATTCCATGCTTCGAGGTGTACACGAGTGGGTACTGCTAGAAGTGTTATGCCCTTTACGGCGATCGTCGGCCAAGATGAGATGAAGCTGGCGCTTATTCTCAACGTGGTAAACCCTAAAATTGGTGGGGTGCTCATAAGGGGTGAAAAAGGTACGGGGAAATCTACGGCTGTTAGAGCTTTAGCGGAGCTCTTGCCTGAGATCGAGGTTGTAAAGGGTTGCCCTTTCAACTGTGACCCCAAGGATTACCATGGTATGTGCGATGTTTGCAGGGAGAAGCTCAGGAGAGGGGAGCTGGAGGTAGAGCGAAGGAAGATGAGGGTCGTCGAGCTTCCATTGGGTGTAACCGAGGACCGGGTAGTTGGGTCTTTAGATATAGAGAGAGCGATAAAGGAGGGGGTGAAGGCGCTTGAGCCAGGCATACTGGCTGAGGCTAACAGACAGATACTGTACGTTGACGAGATAAACTTGTTAAGTGACCACATAGTAGATGACCTGCTGGATGCTGCTGCATTTGGGGTTAACGTGGTTGAGCGGGAGGGGATCTCCGTTTCACACCCTTCAAGGTTCATCCTTGTGGGCAGTATGAACCCTGAGGAGGGAGAGCTTAGACCACAAATACTTGACAGGATAGGGCTCCATGTAGACGTGAAACCGTTGTCCAGCGTTGAGGACAGATTAGAGGTGTTACTCAGAGTTGAAGAGTTCGACAGGGATCCGGAGGGGTTTAGGGAGAAGTGGAGAAGCAAGGAGGAAGAGTTGAGGCAGAGAATTTTGAGGGCTCGTGAGCTTTTAGGTGAAGTAACCCTTCCTCAAGAATTAATGGGTATGATAGCTAGGTTATGCGTGGATTTTGATGTTGGAACCCACAGAGCAGACATAGTAACTATGCGGTGCGCTAAGGCTATCGCCGCCTTAGATGGAAGGAAGGTTGTTTGTATGGATGATGTTGTTAAAGCGGCTAAGCTTGCTTTAAGCCATAGAGTGTTAAAGCTGGAGTTCAACGAGGAAGGACGGAGCCTTCACGAAAAAATAGATGAATGGTTTAAATCCGTTCGAGAGGAAGAGAAATTTTTTCGCGAGAGAAGAGGCATGAAACATGGGGGGATGGAGGCGGTACACGGGGCCTTTAAGGCTCCGGTGGAATTCATTTACTCTTATACATCACTAATGGATAGGCTTCTTAAAGAAGAGATAAGAGGAGGGAGCTCGACGCTTGTACCGTCACAGCCAGCGTCTTCGATCCCGATTGGTGAGGGATCTTTCTCACCTATAGGAGAATGGGAAAATGAGGTATTAACCGTTAAGAAGCATGCTGAAATAGAATCTAAAAAGCTTGGAAAGGACCTTGTCAGTGAAGTCGTAGAGGCGGCTCGCCCTCAAAGGAAAAGTTGGCGTTTGGGAAAGAGGAGGAAAGCCTTTGGAGAGTCTGAAAGGGGGAAGTATGTATCCTACAAGATTCCGAAGGGGAGACCGAAAAGCATAGCGTTAGGAGCGACCCTAAGAGCAGCTGCGGTAAGACGGGAAAGTGGAGGGCTCGCCGTACGCGTGAGGATTGAAGATGTGAGAGAAAAATTGTTTGAATATAGGACGCCTTTAACAATACTTTTCGTTTTAGATGCTAGTGGTTCAATGTACAGAAACATTAACGTGATGAAGGAGGTTATTTGTAGCCTCCACAGCAAGGCGTACCAGTACCGTGACCGTGCTGGGCTGATAGTTTTTAAAGGACGGAAAGCTGAGCTCCTCCACCCACCCACCGTTAATCTGAAGGCTGTGAGTGAAAAGCTGGAGCAGGTTCAAGCGGGAAGCTGGACTCCTCTAGCAGCAGCTCTCATGAAAAGTCTTAGGGTTCTAAAGAAAGAGAAGGCACGTAACCCAGGAGTAGAGCCCGTTATAATGATGATGACGGATGGGGGAGCAAACGTCTCCTTACGTTCAAGCACTAGAAAAAGTGAGGGAACAGAGACTCTAACAGAAATAATAGATGAGATAAGGGAAATTTCTGAAAAGATAGCTAAAGAGAAAATTAAAGTGGTAATTATCCGACCTTGGAGCAATAACCCAACCGACTCGTGGAGGAAGGACATTGCTTTAACAATAGCTAACCAGACTAAAGGTAAAATATACGAGTTAAGAAGGTTTGAACCGTCAATAATAGCTAGAATAGCAGAGTATGAGGCAGGAAGAAGTCCGTAACTTCATTTTAGTGTAAGAGGAGCTAAAGAAGATTTAAATACCTTTAATAAGTAATTTACCTTTGCAGTTTTCTCCAGTAAAATAAGATAGTTTTCCCGGGATATTGCTACATTTACATTTATGGTGGGCTCCGCCTTTTTAAATAGGGTTTACACGGTAAAAGATAGCTGTTAAGGAGAAAATAGACGGGAGGTAGGTGAGCGTTGCAGGGTGTAAATTACAGTATTCCCTTAAGGAACGCAGTGTTAAGTATTCTTAAAAAGAGGCAAGGGATAATAATAGACAAGGAACTCTACGCGATGCTCCAAAAAATGTTTAATGATTTTTCCGAAAGCAAGCTGAACCGTATCCTCATGCAGCTTGAAATAGAAGGGTTAATACATGTTTCTCAGATCTCGAAGACGAAGAGAAGCGTTGAGTTGATAAAGCCAGGACAAGAGTTTCTCGCGGTAAGCGAAGATTAAAATCAACTTTGCAATGACGGGTAACTTCCGGGCTTCCCAAGATCCCCCTGTACCTCAGCAAAGGAAAATCTTTTAGACTACGTTTTGGCATGTATTAGGTGGGGAGCAGCTGGATGGTGGGGAGGGTTAATGGGTGTAAACCTGAAAAACATTGTGATTTCAAGGCAGATCTCCCTTAAAGACCTTGCCGGCAAAGTCGTGGCTATAGACGCCATGAACGCGCTTTACCAGTTTCTGGCTACTATAAGGCAGGCTGATGGAACCAGCCTTATGGACAGTCAGGGCAGGGTGACTTCACACCTCAGCGGACTTTTCTACAGGACAGTAAACTTCTTGGAGGAAGGAATAAAGCCCGTTTACGTTTTCGACGGTGAACCCCCAGCTTTAAAAGCGAGAACGGTGGATGAGAGGAAGAAGATTAGGGAGGAAGCACATGAGAAATGGATCGATGCCTTAGAAAAAGGAGACCTCGAGGAAGCACGGAAATACGCGCAGGCAGCGTCGTTTATAACAGACGAAATGGTAGAAGAATGTAAGAAATTGCTGGAGGCGATGGGAGTCCCATATGTTCAAGCCCCCTCCGAGGGGGAGGCACAGGCAGCGTTCATGGCTAGGAGGGGGGATGCTTGGTGTGTTGCCAGTCAAGACTATGATTCGCTCCTCTTTAACGCGCCGAGGCTCGTGAGGAATTTGACTGTTAGCGGCAGAAGGAAGCTTCCCGGCAAAAACATCTACGTTAAAATCGAAACTGAGCTAATCTCCTTAGATGAGGTACTTAGAACTCACGGGATAACAAGGGAGCAACTCATAGCTATTGGAATTCTCCTAGGAACAGACTACAATGAGGGTGTTAAGGGTGTGGGGGTGAAAACGGCGTTAAAACTCATTAAAGAATACGGAAGCCTAAAGGGAATAATAGCTGCGAAGGGATTTACCTTTGAAGTTCCGGTAGAAGAAGTTGAAAGAATATTCCTAAACCCGAAGATAACTGAAGATTACACCCTCACTTGGCGTCCTCCCGACGAGGAAAAGATCATTAAGATACTTTGTGACGAACACGACTTCTCTAAGGAAAGGGTAACTAAGGCTCTGAGCAGGATTACAAAGCAGGAAAGGAGGACGGCGCAGGCAAGCTTGGAGAGATTCTTCTAATTTTCTAATCTTTTATCCTAGGTAAGGTTTGTTCCAGCCGTACTCCCCGACTAAGGGTACAAATGCCACGGCTCCATAGTCCTTTTTCCTGACACGGCCCTTCTCGTCTTTCTCCACTAAGACCAATGTTTGACTGTAGTAGAAGCGACCTACCGGTATGACCATGCGTCCACCCCGCGCAAGCTGGTCAAGTAGAGGCTTGGGAATGTCGGGGCCAGCGGCTGTTACCAAAATAGCATCGTACGGTGCGGCTTCAGGGTGCCCGAGAGTCCCGTCGCCTAGAATGACCGTGACACGATCCCCGTAACCCGCCCTCTCAAGGTTTTTCCTAGAAAAATCCACTAGTTCCTTCACGCGTTCAATGGTGTACACGTGTCCCTTCTTACTTGCCTCCTCGGGAGCTACTATTTCGGCGCAAAGAGCTGCATGATAGCCTGATCCTGCTCCAACTTCAAGAACCTTCATGCCTTCACACAGTTTTAGGAGGTCACACATTAAAACACACATGTCTCGCCTAGAGAGTAAACTCTCTATGTGGCGCGGATATCGTCTGACCCCCTGGTATCGGAAGTGGACGGTCATCATAAGCGTACTCCTTCAACTCGTCGGGTAGAAACTTCTCTCTTGGAACCTTTAGGAAAGCCTTGATCACCCTTTCATCCCTAACAAAGCCTTCTATTTTCAACCGTTCTATAAGCCTCTTCTTCTTTTCAAGAAGTGTTTCCCTCAAAGCCTCCCGCCTCATAAAAATTTTTTACATTAATTAATTGTTGTAGAAGTAGGTCTTTAAACTTGCTGAGGGAGAGTTTTGAGCAGGATTGTGGAGAAAGTAAAAGCGAGAGGGCATCCGAACGTTACCGCTAGACACAGGTCAACGCTTGAGGTAACGGTAGATCCTGAACTTACCCCTAAAGGAGACTGCATAGTAGCCGTGGCGTCAAATAAGGGGGCGGCGTCCCTAAGCAAGCGGTTCAAAGAAGCAGCTAAGAGTGTGGATGCCATAATCAAATTGATAATTAAAGTAGGAGGATTACGTGAAGAGGTGACGGGGCGAGGAAGCGTGAAGCTGACGTTCACACATCCAAAGGACATGGTAGCGCGGAAAAGCAACTACTGTTGTGGAAGAACGATAATGATCATGGCGGATAAGGCAGCCTCAGACCTAGACCGGAAGCTCGTAGAGCAACTTAAAAAACCGCAACAGGTCGAAATACTGCTCGTAGTAGAGAGAAGGGGGGCGTGAGCCGTCATTCTATTACGGCATCGACCACTATCTGCCATTCTCTGGGAGCCGTAGACCTAACCTTTCTAACAGTTAAAACCTCCTTAACCCTTCTGCCAGCACCCCTAACGCCTTTCTCCAACGTTTCAACCGCGTCTTCACACGCGTTATTTCCCCTTCCAAACTGGTAGTAATGTACAATTCCTCCATCTCTCTTCATGGCTAGGCAAGCGACATCAATAAACCTGTAAGTCATCCCTGGAAGGTTCATGATCACACGGTCAGCAACATGCATCAAATAGGACTCCACAATGAGCCTTGCATCCCCCAAATAAGGGAAAACAGCGTTGGAAACCTTGTTAAGCCGTATGTTTTCTTTGAGAAGCTCCACTGCAAATGGATTTAAATCAATGGCATGCACAATTCCACCATACCGTTTAGCTATCAAGATCGCGAATGGGCCAACACCAGCGAACAGGTCCACAACCACTTCTCCCCTCCTAACCTGGGTAGCCACCCTAGCGTGCTCACCTGACAGGCGAGGGCTAAAATAGGCATGCTCAATATCAACCTTGAAAACACACCCGTTCTCACGGTGAAACGTAACAGTTCTCGTTTCGCCAGCAATGTGAACGAGACGCCTGACCCGGTAGGTTCCATTCACTCTTCCCCCCTTCGCGAACACCGCATGTACATGCTTATTAACCTTCAAAACAGCCTCGCCAATAACATTCCTAAAATCCCAAACTTCCGGCGCCAACTCTAAAACAGCAATGTCACCTACAATATCATACGATCTGGGAACAAAGGGCAACGCGTCGTCAGGCAAATAACCCCTAAGCACGTCTACTAACCTACCACCTACCTCCCTAACAGGGAAGGAGAAAGAGCAAACCTGAAGAAAACCAACAATTTCCCTCAACATTTCCTCCTCCCCCTTCGAAAGAGCACGCTTAACGGGGAAAACAACAAAATCGAGAGTACTTCCTTCATCGTCTACATCTGAAGCAGCCTCACAGGTGGTGGGAACGCCGCGGACAGGCACAGGTTTAAGACTACGGTCCAGAAGCCCGGAACTAACCAGAAAGCGGCGAGCTCGCTCAGCCATCAAGCGCTTTACAATCACACAACGAGAAGCACGCATCATAACGCCAACTCTCCAAACTAAAGAAGCTAGAAAAGCAGGCTCACTCCAGTAAACCTGAGTAAATGGCGGGCCGAGCGGGATTCGAATTCGCGGGGCTTTGAACACCCACCCGCGACCACCGGGTTAAGAGCCCGGCGCTCTACCTAGCTGAGCTATCGGCCCGCGTCAGAGAAAAACTCTGAATCAAACATAATAAATTTTTTGATGTGCACCTATTCTAGGCACCATATGTGTTTTCCATCAATAAATTAACCATGAAGGAAGTGCAACTGTTTTCGAAATCAACCTGTTAAGGTTTGAGGGGGAATGGACTCCAAAACGTCTTTAGAAAGGTACGTTCGTTTTCCCGTAGCACGCTTAAAGTTGATATGAAGCGAGTTGAAAACTAGTTTTCTATCTTTTTTCACTAACCTTTAAATTTCCCGGCCTCAGTAGTTGTTTCTAGGATTATTGAAGAGGTGGAAGGGGAATGAAGCTGAGATCACCTATAGCGGTGGTGCTGGGCCATATTGACCATGGGAAGACAGCGTTACTCGATGCTATTAGGGGTACAGGTGTTCAGTTGAGGGAGGCAGGGGGGATTACTCAGCATATCGGCGCGTCTTTTCTCCCAACGGAGGTTATTGAAGAT
Source organism: Candidatus Freyrarchaeum guaymasense (assembly GCA_030587405.1). The sequence continues at coordinate 15,124 of JAUQZD010000073.1, forward strand.
CTTGCTGAGGAATTAGTTGAAAAGTTTAACATTAAGCTTACTATTCCTGGCATTTTAGTTTTAGATACTCCCGGTCATGAAGCCTTCTTTAATCTTAGGGCGCGTGGAGGAGCTGTGGCAGATTTTGCTGTTTTAGTTGTTGACGTGGTGCGAGGCTTCCAGACCCAAACGTATGAGTGCATTAATCTTTTGAGAAGTCGGCGTGTTCCTTTTCTGGTTGCGGCGAATAAAATTGATTTGATCCCCGGTTGGCGTCCCTCGGGGTCGAGGTCGTTTCTCAAGGCTATTGATTTACAGGAAGATTACGTTAGAAGGATGCTGGATGAGAGAATTTATGAGTTAATGGGTGAGTTGTCCGGTGCAGGGTTTAACTCCGAGAGGTTTGATAGGGTTAGGGACTTTACGAAGACTGTTGCCATCGTTCCAACCAGTGCTAAGACTGGTGAGGGGGTGGCTGAGCTACTTGTGGTTCTCGCAGGCTTAGCGCAACAGTACCTGAAGAAGCGGCTTACCGTCTCGGAGGGTGAGGCCAAGGGTGTTGTTTTGGAGGTTAAAGAGGAGACTGGACTTGGTACTACCATCGATGTTATTCTCTACGATGGAGTTTTACGTAGGAACGACTTGCTGGTTACTGGAGGGCTTAATGGCGCTGTGACGACTAGGATTCGGGCTTTGCTTCAGCCTAAGCCCTTAGATGAGATGAGGGATCCTAGGGAAAGGTTTATCTCGGTTGAGGAGGTTGCGGCGGCTGCAGGCGTAAAGATCGCAGCGCCGAACTTGGATAAAGTTGTTGCCGGTGCTCCCTTGAGGGGGGTAAGAGACCCAGAGCAGGTGGAGGAGGTAGCAAAAGAAGTTCAACGGGAAATCGAGAGTATAATGGTAAGGACTGACCGTGTAGGAGTGGTTATCAAGGCGGACACCTTAGGATCCTTAGAGGCCCTTGTGAACTTTTTTAGGGAGAGAGGGGTTGCCGTTAGGGTTGCGGATATCGGGGACGTGGCTAAGAAGGACGTATTAGAGGCTGCGGCTGTGGCGGAGCGTGACCCTCTAAGTGCGGTGATTCTAGCGTTTAACGTTAGGATACTGCCTGACGCTGAAGAGGAAGCTGAGAAGTTCGGTGTCACGGTTTTCTATGACAAGATAATTTACAAGCTCTTTGAGAAGTACAATGAGTGGGTTTTAGCGATGAGGGAAGAAATGAGGAGACAGGCTATGGAAGGGCTGGTAAAACCGGCTAAGATAAGGATTCTGCCAGGATACGTGTTCAGGCGGAGTAAACCTGCAATAGTCGGTGTGGAGGTCGTTTCAGGCGAAATTAGGCCGAGGTACCGGTTAATGAATAGGGAGGGCAAGGAGGTGGGGGAGATCCTTCAGATACAAGATAAGGGTGAAGCTAAACCCTATGCAAGGCAAGGCGAGCAGGTTGCCATATCGATAAGGGGACCTACGGTTGGAAGGCAGATAGATGAGGGAGACGTCCTCTACACGAGTATGCCGCTAAGCCATATTGACAAGTTTAAGTTTGAACTTAGAGAGGAGCTTACGTCTGATGAGTTGGAGGCGCTGAGGGAGATTGAGGCCATAAAGAGGCCGTCTCCGCTAAAGTTATAGGATTGCTCGGCTTGGAGGGGGTTTTACTTACGAGTTTAGGTGTAGGAGTTATTGGTGTTGGAGCATGGGGGAAGCATCATGTTCGCAATTTTGCATCCATAGAGCTGGCGGAGCTGGTCGGCGTCTGCGACGTCAGGGAGGATGTGGCACGTAGGATCGGTAAGGAGTACGGTGTGGAGTGGTACTCAGATATAGAAGAATTCCTTAAAAAAGAGGACATGGAAGCAGTTAGTATATGTACACCCACCTCTACCCATTATGAGTTAGCTGTTAAAAGTGTGCTGTCAGGTAAACACGTGCTTGTCGAGAAGCCTATGACTAGCAGCCTTGAGGAGGCAATCGACCTTTTAACCCATGTTAAGGAGCAAGGCGTCTTTCTAATGGTCGGGTTTGTTGAGAGGTTTAACCCGGGAGTTCTAAAAGTAATAGATGTTTTGAGAAGGGGGATTATCGGTGAGCCTGTCATGGCGATTTCTAAGCGGGTGGGACCTTTCTGGCCTGAACGTGTAGGAGACGTAGGAGTCATTAAGGACGTAGCCATCCACGACATAGACTTGGTTCATTACGTTTTCCGGCGTCCCGTCGTTTCGGTCTATGCTACTGGAGGATGCTTGAGGCATAAGTATGAGGATTATGTGACCGCACTGCTTCACCTAGATAATGGGTTAACATGCGTGGTGGAGGCGAACTGGCTTACGCCGAGAAAGGTAAGAGAGCTTTCCATAACCGGTGATAGTGGAATAGTCAAGTTAGACTACATCTCCCAGAAGGTTCGGGTTGAAAGTGATGAATGGATCATGAACTCTAAAGGTGAGTGGAGGGAGCCGTTAAGGCTTGAGCTGGAACACTTCGTTTCATCCATATTGAGAAACAGGCAGCCGCAACCATCTGGAGAGGATGGGGTTCGCGCCCTCAGGGTTGCAGAGGCAATATCAGAAAGCTTAAAATCGAAGAGAAAGGCCAGTCTAAGCTGAAACGCGCTGATGGTGCTGAGAATGCAGCTGATGCTCCTCTCACCAGTTGAAGTAGCATACTTGTTCCTCGCCTTCATAGTAACCTTTCTCATCTGTAAGCTGTCCTTACCTTGCCTCATGGAGAAAATGAGAATACGGGGGATCGTCGGCGTCGACGCCCATAAACTAGATAAACCATTAATCCCGGAAATGGGGGGTTTATCACTTATTTTAGCATTTAACGGGGGGATTCTGCTTTCGATCATCCTGTTTGAAGACACAGACATCCGTTTGAAACTCATAGCACTGCTCCTGTCAGCCAACCTTGCAGGGTTCGTCGGAGTCATAGATGACCTTAAAACTCTTGGCCCCAAGGCTAAGCCTTTACTAACGGCGCTTTCAAGCATACCACTCTTAGCAATTTACCCATTATACCCTGTTTTTACGCCTAGGCCGCGTTTGCCAATAGTTGGCAGTGTACGTTTAACGTACGTTTACCTCTTCTACGTTCCCACAAACATGGCCGTGTGCTCCAACACGGTCAACATGCTGGACGTCTTCAACGGAGCTATGCCAGCAACCACAATAATAGTTTTCTCTTCGATAGCTATTTCCTCCGTCATCCTATGCTCCCCCGTCGGGTTTATGGTTTCAATCGTGATGCTTGGGGCATTGGCAGCCTACTATCCTTTTAACAAGTACCCTGCGAAGGTGTTTTCGGGCGACACGGGATCGCTGTTCGTTGGATCCGTAATAGGAGGGGTGGCTATAATAGGAGGACTCGAAGTCGTCACGGTAATAGCGCTGCTCCCCTTCATAATGAACTCCTTCTACTACTTGGCAAGCGTGAAGCGGCTCGTTGAGGGTAGGAGCGTTAAAGACAGGCCCACACGCCTCCTAGATAACGGAATGCTGGAGGCGAGCCTGAGCAAGGAAGCACCTATAACACTGGCGAGAATGGTTCTAGCTAGAGGGGCGCTACGCGAGCCAGAGGTAGTGTACGGATTTACTATACTAACGCTTTACAGCGGCATACTCGCCGTAGTCACTGCTTTGCTAACGTTTATGTCAGGTGCTTAAAATGGACGTTAGAAGGCTTTTGCCCATTTTGACGATAATGACCTTTGTATGGCTGTTTATTGTAGGTATATTCTACGTGGTAGACGTGTTAATAGCTCCATTTGAGCTGCCAGTTGAAGTGGTTATAAGGATCATCAGGTATCTTTTTTCGTCCACCAAAAATGTAATATTGTGGCTTACGATGGTTATTTTAAATTCTTCTCCTTCTGTGATGGTTGCGCAGGTTTTGAGTGGAAGCTTAAAGGTAGCGGCGACAGGCGTTCTAATACTTCTATGGCTTTACTCATGGTATGTCTCGACAAGGGTCATCTTTTGGAGGGAAGCACGTAGAAAACATATCGAGTAAGTGGAGCGGTGCGATGCTGCTGGAAAACACTTTGGCATTTAACTTCTTCACTAAAACCTGGTTAAGACCGTTACTGGAGCTAGAGGCCCATGGCTGATATTAGCTCATCTATGCCTTCCCCTGTTTTCGCACTGGTTAAAAGCACTTTTATCTTTGGGTTTATATCTAATGCGTCCTTAACCATTTCTTCAGGGTCTGCATCGACGAGGCTTCGTAAGTCTATTTTATTTATGACCGCAATGTCTGAGCCTTTAAACAGTAGAGGGTGTTTCCTGATAACGTACGGGCCTTCCGTGACGCTTACGACGACTATTCTCTTATCGCATCCCAGCGTATAGTCAGCTGGGCAGATGAGGTTGCCGACGTTCTCTACGAAGACAATGTCCACGTTGTCTAACCGTACACTTTGTAAAGCATTTTTGAGGAAAGCGGCTGTGAGGGCGCATTCCCGCCCAGTGTTTATCTGGAATGTTTCCACCCCATGCTTTCCGATCCTATCGGCGTCTATCCTAGTAGTTACATCCCCGGTAATGACTACGATTTTATATTTACCTTTAAGCTTCTCCACTATGCGTTCTAGAAGTGATGTTTTACCTGCACCTATGGCGCCAACTATGTCGAAGCTTTTGATACCTTTCTCGGCGAAAAAACCCTTTACATCCTCCGCTATTCGCTCATTAGCTTTAATCAAGTCTGCCTCAACGTTTACAATGCTAAATTCCTCCACAGCTTTCCCTCCAGCAATCCTGTGGAAAACCGAAATGCTGAGTTATATTTAAGAGTTCTCCATTCTAGTTTAGAAACTATGAGAAGGAAGGTGTTTGCTCACTTGCTAACTTAAGTTGGGAGGGGTAGGGCATCATTGAACGTGAAAGTTAAGGTTTTCGCGGCGTTAAGAGAATTGTTAGGGACGAGGGAAGTTGACGTTAACGTACTCGAGGGAGCCACACTATCGGATGTACTTGAAAAGCTAGTGGAAAAATACGGTTCACCGCTGAAGAACTATCTTTTCTCAGATGACGGAGAGCTAAAACCGCACTTTACCATTTATGTTAACAGCGTTGGGATAAATGAGCTAAGCGGCTTGAAGACCCCCCTTAAGGAAGGCGACGTAATAGCGATACTTCCTCCAGTAAGCGGGGGATGAGGTGTTTCCATTGGTGAACGTGTCGGTGATCGTTCACGGTTGCTCTATGAGCCAGGCAGAAGCGGAGATGATCATGGGCCTTCTCGGGAAGGCGGGCTATACGCTTACTCCATCGCCCAAGCAAGCAGAAATAGTCATTATCTCCACCTGTGGAGTCAAGACGCATGCGGAACATGTCTGCCTCAGAGAAATAGCTGAATTATGTAAGAGCGGGAAGAAGGTGGTCGTGACAGGGTGCCTCCCGAAGATTTGCCCTGAAAAAATAGTTAGGGTAGCGCCAGACTATGCAGCTTTCGTTGATCCGAACGCTATAGAATTAATTGTGGAGGTAATTAAGCGGGTTGAGAGAGGGGAGAGGAATTTACAGTTTATGAGTGATGGAAAAAGAGTACGGCTTGGACTTCCACGGGTAAGAATACGTCCTGTAATTGCAATAGTTCCCATTTCAGAGGGGTGCCAAGGCACATGCACGTATTGCTGCGTTAGAGTAGCTAGGGGGAAGCTTTACCCGTACCCTCCCGACTTAATAGTCGAAGAAATTAGAAGGGGGCTGAAGGAGGGGTGCAAGGAGGTATGGCTAACCTCCCAAGACTCCGGGGCATATGATTACATGGGGGTTCGCCTTCCAGAATTACTGAAAAGGATAACCAGTTTAGACGGAGCCTTCATGGTTCGTGTTGGCATGATGAACCCTAACCACGCGATCCGAATGCTAGATGATCTCATCGAGGCGTATGAAGACCCCAAAATCTACAAGTTCCTTCACTTACCTGTTCAGTCCGGTAACAACGAGGTTCTTAATGCTATGAATAGGAAGTATACACGTGAACAATTTCTTGAGGTGCTAGATGAATTCCGAAGTAACTACCCTATGCTAACGGTTTCAACAGACGTAATTGCCGGCTTTCCAGGAGAAAGTGAGGAGCAGTTTTACGATACGGTAAGCTTGATAAGGGAGGCGGAGCCAGATATAGTTAACGTTTCGATGTTTACGCCTAGGCCTCATACGTATGCGGCGAGGATGCCTAACAAGCTACCGGGATGGAAAATCAAGGAAAGAAGCAGGATTCTTTCTCGAGTTGCAGCAGAAGTGGCTCTTAAACGTAATAAAAGGTGGGTTGGATGGAGGGGGTTAGCGCTGGTTACGGAGAATGGACGGAAAGGAGGAGTTGTCGCTAGGAACTATGCATACAAGCACATAATACTGAAAAGCGACATAGGACTAGGGGAAGAGGTTAAAGTGAAACTTGAAGAGGCGCGAGTAGGATACTTGATAGGTTCGATCTTGTAGGTGACTACACCCCCTTCACTCCCATTTTTCCAGATGATCCATATGTTCTTTCGGTATATTAAAGAGAAGTATCAGGAAGCTGTTACTAACTTTTTTATTATGCTGTTTTCCCTAATACAGGCAACAAGAAGGGGGTGGTTTGAGGTGCAGCTCGTAACGGTTCACCTGCCCGAAGCATACATAAATGGATTGAATAAGCTTGTTGAAATGAAGCATTACCCAAACAAGTCCGAGGCCATCCGTGTCGCCATCCGTGATTTACTTAAAAGGGAATTGTGGGAGAGACAGGCATTTTATGGACGCACCCCTATAAGCGGGCGGGAGTAGCTTAACGGTCACGGTCAGGTGGCTAGCGATGGCGACGAGCCTCATCAGGGAAGCCATAAAGCACTCAAGGGACGTACGTGTGGAACGCGAATGCAAGGTAGGTGATGCGAGGATAGCTGTCATTGGGACAGGGGGGGCTGGAAACAACACCGTGGATAGGTTGATGCACTTAGGCGTCGTCGGAGCGGAATGTATTGCTATAAACACAGATAAGCAGCATCTTGAAAGAGTTAGCGCGCACAAGAAGCTTTTAATCGGGAGGAAGATTACGGGTGGGCGCGGCGCCGGCGGATTTCCTCACATAGGAGAGGCAGCTGCCGAGGAGAGTAAGGATGAAATAGCTCAATTACTGAAGGGGATAGACTTAGTTTTTATAGCTGCTGGGATGGGTGGAGGCACGGGTACAGGCAGCGCCCCAGTCATAGCCGAGATCGCTAAGAAAATGGGTGCAATGGTCGTTGGGGTGGTAACGATGCCCTTCGAAATGGAGAAGGGACGGAAGCAGAAGGCATTCGACGGCCTGAAAAAACTGAGGTACTTCGCAGATACGGTGGTGGTAATAGATAATAACCGGCTTCTAAGCTTAGTTCCAAACCTTCCAATAGATGAGGCGTTTAGTGTTGCAGATGAAATCCTTGCCAACATGGTTAAGGGGATAACTGAAACGATAAGTGTGCCAAGCCTTATCAACTTAGACTACGCTGATGTCCAAAGTGTTCTTAGAAACGGTGGAGTGGCCATGGTTGGGATCGGAGAGGGAGAAGGGGAGAATAGGGTGGAAAAAGCCGTTAAAAACGCACTTGACTCCCCCCTGCTCGACGTCGACATAACCGGGGCAAGTGGGGCGCTGATCCATGTTACAGGCGGCCCGGATATGACGTTGACCGAGGCGACCAGGGCAGGTGAGTTGATAACGGAGAAGATGGTTGATGACGCTTTAGTGATCTGGGGGGCTAGGGTTGATCCCAACTTAACCGGTATAATAAGAATTATCCTCATTTTAACTGGTGTTAATAGCCCTCAGCTTTTAGGCCCAGCTGAGTTTGAAAGGACGGGGCTAGACATATTAAAGCCGCTTCCATCAGACAATAGTAAGCCATTCCCCCCCTTAGAAGAGTTTACGCCTATCCCTAGAAAAAGCGATGAAGAAGACGACTTGGGGATCCCACGCCTCTAAACCTTTATTTTTTCTCTCTTCCTAAAACGTTTCAGAGAATTTCTTCTTAAGTAGGAGAAGGGCTTTAGAGATGATAAGGATTTTAGTTGTTGAGAGAGGGATCTATGGGGAACGCGTTGTTGAAACCATTAACAAGTATGGGAATGAAAGGTTTAAAGTGGTGAGAAGGTTTAAGCTTCCAAGAGAGTTGCCTGAACTCATAGATGAGCCGGAAGGATACTTTCCAAGAGGGGTTTTTGAGGGGGTTGACGTAGCGTACCTTTACACGCTTCATCCTGACCTAACAATACAGGGGGTTCTAGAAGCATGCAAAGCAGGGCTCTCAGCTGTCATTATACCTGGGGAAGATCCAACCTTTAAGGGTGCCGCATCTAAAGAAGAACTCCAGAGAGTGGCGGAGGGGAAAATAGACGTTTTCGCGCCTAGAGTCTCCTGTGCGTTACATCCACCAACGGGTAATAGGGTAGTCGACCAATTAGCTGAGAGATTTGGAATGCCGGAAATACACGTCTCACTTCACGGTCAACGCGTCTTAAGCGTCAACGTGGTTAGAGGGGCCCCCTGTGGAGCTACATGGTACGTTGCGAGGAATCTTACCGGTGAAAGGTTTCCCGACGCTGATGCTCTTAGACGCAAGGCGGGCCTTCTCGCCCAGTATTACTGCAGAGCGCCCAGAGGGTATTCCCCTTTTGAAGACGTAAAAGGGATACATCTAGCAGGGGAGCTGCACGCCAAAAGCGTGAAGATAATAAAGTTAAAGTAAAAATCGCATTTTACGCCTTCCTGTCAAGGTTCTTAGGTGCATATCTTTACATTATCATTGGTTTTAACGTTTTTTCAAGTACCTCTTTTACAGCTAGATATGCAGGGGAAGTTTCAGGGAGGTCTAGGAGTGGTTTTCCCATCAAGTTGTATTCTGCCAGTTTTCCGTCTACGGGTATGCTGCCAACGTAGTCTAGTTTAAACTTTGCTGCGTACTCCTTTAGAACGCCTTCAAGACCGGGTGTTACCTTATTGACCACTAAGAACACCTTTTTAAATTCTCTGTGAAGGACTTTTGCCAAGTCTCTTATTCTTGAGGCGGTCTGAATGCCCATCTTTGAAGGGTCTGCTACGAGGAACATTACGTCAACGTTGGCACTGGTGCGCCTACTGACGTGCTCTAACCCGGCTGGCAAGTCCATTAACACTAAAGAGTAATTCTTCACTAAAGTATCCATGATCTTCATTAACAAATTATTTACGAGGCAGTAGCATCCTTCCCTTTCAGGCGCCCCCATAACGAGCAAGTCGAATAGGTCCCCCTCATAGAGGATGTCAAAGACCCGGTACTCTAAGTACTCTGCTTTACCAAAGTTTGGGGGGAAGCTGCTCATTTTCTCTTTAAGCTCGTTAACGATTACTCCAACGTCTCCTCTCACATCAACACCTAAAACGTCAGGAGTATTGGAGTCAGGGTCTGCGTCGATAACCAGTATATCTTGAGAGTTCCACTCTAAGAGGGCTTTCAATGCTAAAGCCAGAAAGCTTGTTTTTCCAACTCCTCCTTTACCGGAAACTGCTATGATCTTCGGCTGCATAAATCCAACTCCATGGAGGCGTTCCGGGTACTACATGGATCTCAAACCTAAGATAAACTTTACCTGCCTAAAGACGCGCCGAGGAACTAGACGGGAAGGAAAAACGATGAAAGGCCGTTTACAACATCAAACCCATCTTAATGTCTTTACGCCTTTAATCACTTCTCCTTTGCCGGTTATGTTAACGATAACAGCATCCGTGTTTTTAGCTAGCCATTCTAATAACTTCTTTGCATACTTCAGCTTTTTACGTTTCACGGCGGTAGCGTATACATCACACGTATATGTCGGCTTCGAGAAGCGCCCAACCTTTTCCCCCAAGTCAAACCCGGCTAGCAAGATTGTATGCGCCCCCATTGCCTCGGAAAGGAAGGCTGCCCTGTCGCCATCGGTGAAGCCGAAAAAATTATAGATTTTCCCGATGGGTTCTGTTTGCGTCGTCCCAAGGACAGGGCCGTGAAACTCCTTAACTTTTTCAAGGGATGCGATATTATCTCCGTGTGCATGTACGACTACTATGGACCCTTCAAGGTTTGCGGAGAGAATATCCTCTATTTTTCCATCCAAGTCTGTCACTATTAATCCTGGCTTAATTCCTTCCTTTAGGAGGGCTGACGTTGCCCCGTCAACGGCGACATTGACACATGTTTTGTCTAGTCCTACCCTCTTGATTTCTTTTACGTTCCTTTCCAGCGAGGGGCCACAGCCATAAACTATTACGCAATTACCGGATATCATCCCTTTTACTTTATCTAACGCGTCTCTTACTTTAGCATCATCTAAGATCTCATTAAGGATCATCGCCGCCTCTCTGTCCTTTTCCGGGTCGAAGCCAAAATCCCTAACAATTTTATCATACCATTTCTTCCAGTCATCGTAAGTTATTTTCCTTGGCGTCCCTTCCTCCTCCCAGCAACCTTATCACTTCATCAAGCCTCGGCATGCTACTTCTAGAGCCAGGTCTCTGAACTGAAATCGCGCTCGCCGCAAGGCCGAACCTAATGCTTTCCCTTAAACTCTTCCCATCTAAGACCGCCTTCATGAATCCTGCTGAGAAGGCGTCTCCCGAGCCGCTGGCATCCAACACATCCACGTCGAAACCGTCCACATGTATTCTACCTTCTTTTGTATAGGCATCACATCCCTCCGTTACCCCCTTAAAAACGATAAGGGTCTTCAACCCTGTCCCGAGAATTTCCATCTCACTTTCAGGTTTTCCTTTGGACATTTTACTCCATCCTCTCTCACTTAAGATCAAGAAATCGGTGTTTCGCAGAATGCCTTCTACCTTGTCGACGCCCCTCTTAAGATGATGGATTGTAGGTCTGTAGAAAACTTTCAGGTTACGGGTTTTCGCGTAGCTTGCAATCAGCTCGCCTACCTCAACGAACGTCTCACCTATATAGACAGCCTTAGCATTTTTTATCAGTTCCCAGTTTATTTCTTCTGGGTCAGATATTGAAAGAGCAGTTCTTGCGGTGGCGGTCACATACGCTTTCCTTTCCCCATCCTCGAAGATCACTATGGTCCTCGGCGTTTGAAGCCTCCGATCTATTATTAAGTTTGTTGTGTCGACATTTTCCTTTATAAAATCATTAATCATCCTCCATCCACATGAATCCCCACCTATCTTCCCAGCAAAACTCACTCTGACCCCAAGCCTTGAAAGCGCTACGGCGACGTTTCCTCCGGATCCACTTGGTGACTCGTACACTTCGTGAAGTAAGCCTACTCCGGAAACGAGATTGGCTTTTCTTGATAAAGCTATCGTTTCCATGGAAGCTGAACCATAAACTATTACCTCAGGTTCGAAGACGGCTTTCTGCAGTTTGGCTAGTGCCTTCGTGACAGCAGCAGAAAAAATTCTCTCAAGTTTTCCGGCTTCCATGTTCTTTTTAAGGCAAAGATCGATGATGTTGTCAATGTACGTTTTGAAGAGTTCCTCCAACACTTTCTCTAGATCGAGGGATGGAAGCTGCCTTTTAAACATGAGGAGTATCCATCGTCCAATATCAGTTGGCTTATACCAAATAGTGTGCCTTCCCCTTTCCAGTCGGTGACACTCCTCCAGCACTTTCAACTTAACTAGCTTTTTCAAGTGGGCTATAACCGTTTTATTCGAGTGTCTAAGTCGTCTTATTATTTCTCTCTGGGCAAGTACCCCTCGGTCTATTTTTTCCAGTATCTCGAACGTAATGGGAGAGCCGAAAACCCCCATTAGAAACTCTCTTAAATCGTGCGGGTCAGCTGGGAGAAAAAGCAGGTAGGGCCAGTTTTCCTCCATCAACCATTTTCACCCTTCCACTTTTTCAATAAACATTAACGGGTAGTTGAGTTCAGGGATATAATCCAGTCTTGCAGTGACCTTCACTGCACCATACTCAACCACTAACCTGACAGAAAGGTTTCTTCCACTAACTTCAGAGTATCCATAAACATTCACATCTCCAATGCCTTCCTTTATTTTAACTTCCACCGACTTAACATATGGTTGGCAAGAAACCGCCTTTTCTATCGCTCGCTCAATAAGTGGAATGCTCTCTTTCGACACTGGAACGCCGACGAATTGATGGTAGATTGCGCCAAGTTTAATGCCAGCCTCGAAGATGGCACGGTCTCTTTCACTAACCTCTCTTCCAAAAAAGCCTCTAGTAACATCCTTGTCTCCCAAAAAACCCCCTCACTTAGCCTCTAAATTCTAAAACTTTCCTTTCACCATCACTAAGAAACGTTGCCACATAACCCCCAACTCGACATCGCCTTAAGAAATCTTTAAAGTTAAATCTAAAGAAAGTTTTCCCTTGGTAGAAAACGCGAAGGTGCTTTAAAAGATGAGTGATCTTGAAGGGTTAGCAAAGCGGCTTTTCTTGAAGGGTTTCTCCCGCTCCTTGATCCTTGAAAGACTTGCATCGGAAGTTACGGTATTTAAGGATGTGGCTGAACAGGATGCTTACGCTTTCGCCGAAGCTGTACTTTCGGAGGTGGAAGCATCTTTGAGGGCCCTAGCTAATAAGGAGGTAGGTTGGATCTTAAGGCATCCTAAGAGTGGAGCAACGATGCACGATTTGGGGGTTGGATGCAGAGGGGAAGGGGACTTCTTCGTCCATCAACTTCTTTCAGAAATAGCCGACATAGGAGTAGCACGTGTCCTAGGGCCTAAAGCGCAAGACGATGCAGGAATCGTCGGCCACGAGGGAAGATTCATTGTTGTAGCGGTGGATGGAACTCATTCACGTTTAACCGAGTTCCCTTTTATTGCGGGTTTCCATGTGACACGGGCTGCAATGAGGGACGTCTACGTTAAAGGAGCCAAGCCTGTAGCTCTCTTTACCGACCTTCACCTAGCGGACGATGGGGACATAGGTGTTTTATTTGACTTTATGGGGGGTGTGAGGGCTGTCTCCCAGCTATCCGGTGTCCCCTTAGTAGCGGGCTCAACGCTTAGGGTTGGGGGGGACATGGTTATTGGTACCCGCTTCGTCTCATGCGTTGGG
>JAUQZD010000035.1 GCA_030587405.1 Candidatus Freyrarchaeum guaymasense
CAAAAGGACTGGAAGTACTCCAGGTACTACGTCGACTCAGCCATAGGACTGGTTAAGGGGTGGACTAGGCTCCACAACAGGGGAGGGCGAAATCCAAACCCAAAGTAGCGGGGAAGACGGTCTACGTAAAATCAACGCTGTTCACGTTCAGGGATGGAAAACTAAAAATCAGCATCGAACCGGGTAAACGATACCTGGAAGTAAACCTAGCAAGGTATGACTACCTGCCAAGGGACTTCGACGCCATCGGCGGACTACCGAAGGAGAACGGGCTCATAGTCAACTTCAAGAAAAAGTGGAAAGCGGAAGCGTCAATCCCAGAGATTGAGCTTCGTTCGACGCAAACCCAACCAAGTGGCCGCCCTGACCGACGGGGGAGTGGTCAGGTACGGCCTCAGGCAGCCATACCACGTCCACAGGGCCTACGAGGAGAAGAGGAGAAGAATACAAAAGCTATCCAGGCGTAAGCCCAGGGCGGCTGGGAGGCTGATGCGGAAGTACTCCAGGAGGGAAAAGGATAGGCCGGGAATTTCATGCATAAGCTGACGGCTAGGATAGCCGGGGAGCTGGAGGGGTTGCGTAGCGGCGCGCTACTCGAGGGCCTGGAGGGTGTTAAGGGCAGGGTTCTCCGGGGGCAAAGGAATCAGCCGCAGGCTTTCAGAGTGGAACGCAAGAACATTCCAGCTCGTGCTAGGGTACAAGCTGGGGGGGCTGGGCTCCCGGCCGGGCACGTTAACCCATCCTATTCCTCCAGGACATGCCCCATCTGTCATACCATGGCAGCCCATCGGGGCAGATTGATGAGGTGCAAGTGTGGGTGTGGGTCGTTCTTGATAGGGATGTTGCTGCTGTCCTGAACCTTCGGGTGTGGGCTCCGGTACCCCGAATGCCACATCAGGGCTTAGCCCGATGACGGGAAACGCCTAACAAACCAAAACCACATTACCCATAAAAACCTATCAAGCGTGAACCCCCACAGCTAAAGCATACAAACTTAAAGGTTTAACGAATACGTCTCCGACGGACACCATCCGCCCTTACAGCATCACCCACAGCCACCTAAGCCATTAACTTCTGTAGAAAACCCTACCCTGCTTTCCCCACGTCCAGAATGCTCCAGCAACCTGTAACCATCCCTCCGGCCAGCATCCACACCCAGCACCCCTTAGAAGCAAAATCCTCCTCCACTTAAAGAAACATTAATTTTGCTAACCAGCAAAACAAGAAGAGAAGGAATCGTTCACCTTAAATAAGTTCGCTCCTATTATTCTCTTAGGGTGGCCGCGTTGACCCTTAAGGACGAGTTCTTGGACCTGCTGGAGAAGGATAGGGAGTTCAGGTACGCAGTCCTGGGCTACCTAGGACTAGACGAAATAATAAAAAGAATGGACACACACCAGCAAACAATACAAAAAATACTGGAAAGACTGGAAAAAGCAGAAGAAGAAAGAGCACAAATAAGAAGAGAACAAACAAAAATCTGGGAGGAGGTCAGGGGGCTCAGAGAAGAGCAAGTCAAGCTCAGGGAGGAGCAGACGAGGATCTGGGAGGAGGTCAGGGGGCTCAGGGAGGACTTTAACAAGATGCGTGAGGAGCAGGTGAGGTTCAGGGAGGAGCAGACGAGGATCTGGGAGGAGATCAGCGAGCTCAAGGAGGAGCAGGTTAGGCTCAGGGAGGACTTTAACAAGATGCTCGCTAGAATTGAGGCTTTGGAGAGAGGGCATGAAAGGCTTGAGGGGCGTATGCTTGTCGGCTTCGACTCCCTCAGGAAGTTTGCGGGTGTGACCTTCGAGGAGTTTGTAAGAGCGATGCTGAGCGGATCCTTGGTGAGAATGGGGGTCTTGCCGGATGGAGCCCGACTTGAGAGGGTTGTGCTTGATGGGGAAGAGGTGAACCTGTTCTATGAGGACCCGTTAATTGTTGGGGAGGTAACGGCGCACGCTGAGAGCAGCGACGAGGTCGACAAGCTCCTCAGAAAAGCCGGGGTCGCAAAGGAAAAGTACGGGAGAGAGCCCATGCTCTTCCTAGTAGTTCTAACGGCTCCCAGGGAAGTGGCTAGGGAGATAAGGAAACTCTCCGAAAAATACAACATAGACTTAATGATAGGGCGTGAAATCTAAGATAAAGCCCGGAATGCTCCGAAATACCGCCATGTGATGCAAAGAGGGTTGAGGGAGAAAGGCACGTAACGTGCCCCCAGTAAGCTGTAGGGTTCACCCGACCCAGCTGGCATCTCCCTCCCCAAGAAACATCCCTTTAGGGAGACGATAGTTGCAGAAGGAGAAATTAAAGGGAGGAAGCAGTAGGGGTTCAGCGGACGTGGCTTTGACGTCCGCCTTGGGCGTATCAACCTCGTTCCTCCTCGGCTTCACCGGTGAATGTCACTGGTTTCGCCTCCTTTTTAGGAAGCCCTCTTGAGAAAGGAAACTTGCGTCTTTAGCTGTGTCTGCCTCCCCCCAAGGCTGTGAGGCCTCAATACCTCAGCCACCAGCCCCCTGTCATCCCTGTACATGGGCGACGACGAGTATATGCCATAGTTGGAATACGACGTCCATTCTCGGGGGGCTGAGCGACGGCATCTCCCGGCGCAGCACCTGAAAACCCTTCACCGAGTCCAGCACGCCGTCCAAGCTCCTCTCATTCCCAGTGCGAAGGTTGTCAACGATGAATGCTTCGAAGCCGCGCTTAACGAGCTCAAACACTATGTTAGAGCCGATGAAGCCGGCGCCGCCAGTGACCAAGACTTTCATGCCGCGTCCTCCGCCAATGCAATACAAAGCCGACACTGTTAGCATTTAAAAGTTTACCAGCAGCGTAGATCGGCTTCAAAGGGTGGTTAACGCTTAAGCTTCCTTACACCGTGATGTGGGGAGGACTCGTTCAGCCCCGCTGCAATGGGAAAACACGCAGCTAGGTTGATGGGCGGGTGATCAGTTGGAGGGGGCTGCGTAAACGTAGTCTTCCAAGATGGCTACTTTGAAGTTTAAGCGTTTAAGAATGTTTGCCACTTCAGCCGTCTCCCCCGTGTAGTGGTATGTGGCTATGGCCAGGGCTGGCCTATGCTCTATTATAGTCTTCATAGCCCCCTTAAGGATCAGGGCTTCGGCTCCCTCAGCGTCTATCTTTATGAAGTCGACTTTTCCAACGTTTAGCTCCCTTAGCAGCTCGTCCAGCGTCGTTACAGGAACCGGGACGAAGTCGCCGGTGGGCTGCGCGACGATCGAGTGGCCTATGTAGTCGTCGCTCTTGAAGAGGCGGGCTACACCCCTCCTGTCCGCCAGCGCCACCCTGAGAGGGGTCACGTTCCCCAGCGAGTTAAGGGAGATATTAGTCAGGAGCATGCGATAGTTTTCGGGTTCAGGCTCCACGGACACGACCAAGCCGCTGGCCCCAACCGTCCTCGAAGCCTTCACCGTGAAGCACCCTATGTGGGCGCCCACGTCCACGACCACGTCGCCCCTCTTCAACTCGTAGAAAGCCTCGTAAACCTCGTCGAAGAATATTTCCTTGAGAACCATGATGTCGCCGCTGAAGGGCCTCACAAGGAACACCCCCTCCTGGAGGGAGACGATAAGCTTAAGCCTACCCAGCGAAAACTTCTGCATAAAGCGGACGACGCTACTGGAGAACAGCCTCACCTTCTCCTTTCCTCCCCCCATCACAGCGGCAAGCACCCCCACCAAGATCAAGAAGGGGGAAATCACCATGAGCGACACCAGGAAGCTGACACCGACCTTCACCGAGAAAAACCTCAAACCCCCACCTCCCCAGAAAAAAGGAGAAACCTAGAGCTAACAGGTAAGTGAGAGAAGCTGGGAACGGTATGGAAGCCAAGGGATGCAGAGATAGGAGCACTGTAACACCAGCAGGCGACGAATGCCCGCAAGAGGGGAAGGCCATAAACGAATAAAAAGGTTTCGGTTCTAGGCGGCGTGAAGCGTCCTCCTGAGAGCATAAGGGAACATAAGGTCATCACGCGGGTTTAAAGGAGAGACAGCCGTGTTGGCGACGTTAACGCGTTGCCAGCGGCTTAAACGGTTTAGAGGCGGCAGGTGAAAGCACTCTTTCAACCATCACGGCAAAGAGGATAAAGGGGAAACGTAAGGAGCCCCCCAGCAACAGTAGGGGAAAGTATGCTAACGATGAATCGGTGGAGGAAAGTTAAAAATCGAGAGGCAACGCAGACTGGAGGGCTCCCAACCAAGGAAGACGTGGTGAGCGTAAACTAGCTTCACGCCAGCACCATGGAAACACCAACCGCCTTAAACGTTCTCAAAGCCTGGAGAGTAGAGAGGAAGGTGGGAGGGCGGCCGCCATCATAGCCCTTAGCGGAGACGATTTTTCGATTGCTTAGATGTTAATCGTGCCGGTTTACCTGTGTTAAAGCTCATCCTTTAAACGGTTTTAGCCGCCGTGGAGGCGGAAGGCTGGCGGAGGCGGCGGCTGGTGGCGTTAAGTAAGATGTCCCTTCTCTTTCAGGTATTCCTTTAACGCGTCTCTCCACCCTCTAAGCTTAACCCCTTTTACGCTTGTCAGAGCTGAGAACCGGGGCCTCCTAGCCCTTGACGCGAAGTCGCTGCTACTTATCGGCTTTACGCTGGCCGACACGCCCAGAATTTCGAATATAGCCTTCGTGAACTCGAACCAGGAGCAGTAGCCGTCGTTCGTGGCGTGGTAGACGCCGTACTCCGCACCCGACTCCAGCAGGCTCCTTATGGCTGAGGCGGCGTCCCTCGTGTAGGTTGGGCTCATGACCACGTCGTCAACCACCCTTAACTCCTCACCCCTCCTAGCCTTCCCTATCACCATCTCAACGAAGTTGCCCCCCTTACCGCTGGCCCCCGCCACTCCGAAGAGGCTTGCCAGCCGGACAACGTAGCTGTGCTCACAGTAGTTCCTCGTGAACAGCTCGCCGGCGAGCTTGCTCACCCCGTAAGCGTTGATCGGGTTAGGCACGTCCTCCTCGTCGTACGGAGCCCCCTTACAGCCGTCGAAAACGTAGTCGGTGCTGATGTAGACGCAGACCGCCCCGATCCTGCTGCACACCTCGGCCACGTTCTTCGCACCCACGGCGTTAACCAGAAAAGCCCTCTCAGGGTATAACTCGCAGTCCTCTGTTCGGTGAAAAGCGGCAGTATTTACGACAGCGTCAGGTTCATGTTCCTCAAGCACCCTACAGCTATCCGGGTTCTCAACCTCTATGTCCCTGTGCGTTAAAGCAATAACTTCGTGTCCACCCCTGAAAGCCTTGACGAGGTCGGTTCCAAGCTGCCCCGTTGAACCTATAACGGCGACTTTCAAAGCAGCACCCCATCCAGCTCGATCTCCTTCAGGAACTCGCGCATCTCCAAAAGATGCTTATACCACTTAACCGTTATCGTCCGCGGGTCATCAGGGTCAAGGCGCCCGTCTTTTAAGGCGTCATACACCTCCCTCGCCCCCCTCCTAACATCGTACTCCGGCTTAAACCCCAGCGTGCCAGCAATCTTGTCAAAGCAAACCCGGTAGCTCCTATGGTCCGGGAACCCATACCACTCGTACTCGAAGGGCAAACCTATGGCGTCGGCAACGGTCTCAGCCAGCCTGAAAATCTGGTAGTTCTGCTCGTTCGACCCCACGTTGAAGACCTGCCCGTCAACGAGCTCCCTCTCAGCCTCAAGAACCTTTACGAAAGCCCTGCTAGTGTCCCTGACGTGGACGAAAGGCCTCCACTGGGTTCCATCCCTCAAAATGGGGACACGCCCGTTCTTGAAGAAGCCACGAACCATGCCGTTAACCGCAAGGTCAAACCTCATCCTGTAAGAGAAGCCGTAAACGGTAGCCTGCCTCAAAACGGTAACCGTGAACCTCCCGTCGGAGAGGGGGAGAACCTCCCTCTCAGCCAGCACGTTAGCCCTAGCATAGGTCGTCAGGGGGTTAACTTCCGAGTCCTCCCTCAGCAGTCCATCCTGGAAGCCGTAGACGCTACACGAGCTAGCCAAAACATACCTCTCAACCCCGTGCTTCCTGGCGAGGCGGGCAACCCTCACCCTCCCCCTATAGTTTATCTCCATCGTCTTCCCAGGGTCAAGCTCCCCAGTGGGATCGTTGGAAAGGGCCGCAAGGTCGAAGACGGCGTCAACCCCATCCATAACAGACCCGTCGACGAACCTCACGTCGCCCTTAACCACCTCGAAGTTAACGTCGTCCTCAACGTCCCTAACCGGGTCAAACCCGAAGAAAAACCTGTCAAGGCACCTGACCCTGTAACCCCGCTCCAGCAGGATCCTCACCAGAACGGAGCCAATGTACCCCGCACCCCCGGTCACGAGAACCCTCACAGCATCCACCTACCTGTGAGGCGGGTAAAACCAGTCCCACGGCCTCCCACACCTGGGGTCGTCACGCCTACCATTAATCTCAACGGGGACGACGCCGGGGTCATCCCATGGACGCCTCTCCTCGTCAGGGTTACCGTAATCGTAAAGCCTAGTCACAAAGTAAACCGTGAGCGAAGGAGTGTCACTCACAGTCTTAGTCCCATGCCAGTACTCGCCGGGAACCCTCACCACGACAGGCTTCCTTCCGCTCGCAACAACCTCAACAAGCCTCCTAGACCCCTCATCGTAGGCGCAGATCTTCATGGCACCCTCCAAAACGAGAAAGTAGTCAACCTGCCCCCTAAGGTGCCTGTGCCATGCCCTAACCACACCGGGATAACTGTAGCTCACGTTAACCTGCACAACCCACTCATCGACAAACTCACCCCAGTCACTCCTCAAAGCCTCAGCGAAGAACCCCCGCTCATCAGGGAGGACGCGAAGCTCCCACACCCGGACACCCTCAAGGGGAAGCTCCCGCAAACGCCCACTCATACCTCCACCTCCGAGTAATCCCCAACGTGAAGCCTGACAACACCCCGACCCCCACGCCTCGCAACCCTAGCATTCCTGCCGACCAAGCTCTCCTCAAGCCTCTCAACGTTCTCAACAACAGAACCCTCCATGATCACGCAGTACTCAACGCTGGAGTTAACAATCCTACTCCCATCACCAACACTAGTGTAAGGGCCAATAAAAGAGTTCTCAACAACACAGCCCCTACCAATGACGCATGGACCCCTAACAACACTATCAACCACGCGGGCCCCCTCCTCAACCCGCACACGCCCCTCAACCCTACTACCAACAACCTCACCCCGAACATCACGAACAACATACTCATCCAAGACAACAGCGTTAGCAGTCAAAACATCATCCTTCTTACCCGTATCAATCCACCACGAGTCAAGAACCTCAGCCCCAACACGGCAACCCATATTAATCATCTCCTGGATCGCATCAGTAATCTCAAGCTCACCCCTCCAGCTCGGCCTAATACGGTCAACAGCCTCATGCACACGCCTCGAAAAAACATAAACCCCCACAAGAGCCAAATTACTAGGAGGCTCACTAGGCTTCTCAACAAGACGGACAACACGCCCCTCCCCATCCAAAACGGCAACACCAAACCTCCTAGGATCCTCAACCTCCTTCAACAAGACAAGCCCGTCAAGCCCCTCCCCCTCAAACCTATCAACAAAACCACGAATACTCGAACCCAAAAGGTTATCACCCAAACACATCAAAAAATCATCATCACCCAGAAACCTGCGGGCAACCTTAACAGCATGAGCCAAACCCAAAGGCTCCTGAACAATATACTCAACACGAAAACCCCACTCCCCCCCATCACCAACAAACTCACGAACAGCCCAACCAGTATCAGGAGCAACAACAACACCAACATCCCTAACCCCAACCTCAGCAACCCTATCCAAAACCCAACCAAGAATAGGACGATTAGCAACAGGAACAAGCTGCTTAGCCAAACTAAAAGTCAAAGGACGCAAACGAGTACCCCGACCACCACTCAAAACCAAACAACGCACACCAAACACCCCCAACACCCTTAACACCCTTTATCTATAAAAGGAAAAAACACTTAAATCTTTACGTCACAATCCAAGCCACATTAAAACCCTCTTTCTGAGTAGAAAGAGGAGTATTCGCAGCCCATCCTTAAACCAGTGAAGCTTCTTCACCCCACCCCGACGCCTACGATAAAAGACCGGAACCTCAGCAAACCGCTTAGTAGCACGCCAAGCCTCCAACTTAATCTCTGTGGAGAAATCCATACCAGAACTAATAAAACGCATCTTCCTCAACAGCTCACGGCGGAAAAACCACATACCAGACTGAGAGTCACGAACACGCAAACCAAACAAAACACGAACAAGAAAAGACAAAACACGATTACCAAAAAAGTAAATAGGATGCCAAGCCCCCTCCTCAAACCTCTCAAACCTATTCACACTAACAAAATCCAAACCATACTCCTCCATAAACCCCAAAACCCTAGAAATAACATCAAAAGGATACGTACCATCCCCATCACCCGTAACAATAACATCCCCCCTAGCAACCCTAAAACCAGTCAAATACGCACGGCCATAACCCCTAACAGGCTCAAAAACAACACGAGCCCCCCACTCCCTAGCAACATCCACAGTCCCATCATCAGAACCACCATCAACAACAATCACCTCAACATCATAACCCAACCCACACAACTTCTCCACACAAATCGAATCAAGCGTCTTCCTAATACCATCCACCTCATTCAAAGTCGGAACAATAACAGAAACATACACCATGACTTAACACATCCACTTTTCTTTCCAATTAAAGGAACCCAATTAAACCCTTCATCTTTCTTTTTTAATTTCTCTCCTAAATGAAAATTATATATCTTTTTTTTCATAAAAGATTAAAGTGAATGTTTCCTGATTACTTTTAGAAGGTGTTAAGCAAAATGAAATTAGATGCAAGTGTAATAATTTTAACAAAAAATGCTGGGAATAGATTCAAAAATGTTATGAAAAAAATTTTTGATCAAGAAAAAATTAATTTCGAAGTCATAATAATTGATTCAGGATCAACCGATGAAACATTAAAAATAGCCAAAGAATTTGACACAAAAATCGTCAAAATAAAACCAAAAGACTTTCACCACGGAAGGACGCGTAATTTAGGCGCCAGCCTTTCAAAAGGAAAATATTTAATTTACATAACCCAAGATGCTACACCATTATATAATGACCTTTTTTCCAAACTAATCTCACATTTAAGCAATGAAAACGTTGCAGGTGTCTATGGACGGCAGATAGCGTATCCATATGCAAAACCAATGGAAAAATTCTTCTATTCATACTTTTACCCCCCCAAGAAAAAGGTTATAACACCTAATGATGTCGGGGAGAGCCTTGAAGAATTCTGCATGACCCACGTATACATTTCAAATGTTTGCTCCGCCATGAAAAAAGAAATTTGGAAAAAAATAAAATTCGACGAAACAATAATTATGGCTGAAGATAAAAAATGGGCAATTGATGTTCTAAAATACGGTTACTATATTGTTTATGAACCAAAGGCTATAGTCTATCATTCACACAATTACTCTATAATATCAGCTTTTAGACGTAGATTTAATGATGGTGTGGCGATGAGACAGATTTGTGGCTCTAATGGAATTATTTCGAGAGGGTTTTTTTACCTACTTTCAGAAATTAAATACCTCTTAAGGCATAACATGATATGGATTCCTTATGCTCTAATCTATGAATTTGCAAAATTTACTGGTTTTTTGCTTGGAATAAACTATAAGCATGTTCCTATTATGCTAAGGAAAAAAATAAGCGAATATAGAATTTTATAGAGATTTATGTTTTTCTTTATTAAGAATATAAAAATAATGCAGTATTTATTGGTAAAGC
>JAUQZD010000062.1 GCA_030587405.1 Candidatus Freyrarchaeum guaymasense
CAACTGGCTTAAGGGGGTGCTGGCTCCAAGCGTCACTACTCCACGGGACAGTGTCCCAGTGACCGTTGAAGACCAGCGTTTCCCCTCCCCTAGAAAACTTCACTTCAGCAACCACGTTCCTTACCCCCTCCCTGTCATACACTTTAACCCTAGAGAAGGGTTTAAGGACGTCTGCTATGTAATCGGCGCACCCACGCTGGTCGCCTGGAGGGTTAGCTGTGTCAAGCTCGATAAGCCTCTTAGCTAGCTTTAAAACATCCATTTCTAACCACCAGCCTTAAACACCCTGCTTCTAACTGTTGCTCTCTCCAGGCGCTCCCAGACAACTTCAACCCCTAGCCCGCCCCCTCGGGGAACACTTATCGTCCCGTCACTGTTAAGTTCAAACGGTGGCTCAACGATGTCTTCATGGTAGTATCTGTTGCTGGCAGATATATCGTTTGGGAGTGTGAAGTTTGGCAGTGATGCCAGCGCCACGTTCACCGCCCTGCCAACCCCCGTCTCCAGCATGCCTCCAACCCAAGTGGGAACACCCTCACTCATGCAAAGGTCGTGTATTCTCACGGCTTCACATAGCCCACCAACCCTTGAAACCTTAACGTTAATCACCCTGCAGCTACCTAGTTTCAAGGCTGCTCTAACAGCTCCTAAGGATGGAACGCTTTCATCCAGGCAAATAGGTGTCCTGATCTCCTTTTGGATTGCTGCATGGTCAACTAGGTCGTCGTAGCCGAAGGGCTGCTCGATCATCATAAGCCCATACCTGTCCAACGCCTTGATAACAGCCTTCTGGCTAATATCGTATGCGCCATTTGCGTCGACCATCAACGGGATCTCGGGAAACTCCATCCTAAGCCTGTGGACAACGGTCAGGTCCCATGAAGGCTTTATCTTCACTTTAACCCGGGGGTATCCCTCCTCAACGTACCTGCCAACGACCTTGACGAGCTCGTCTATGCTTTCCTGTATGCCGACACTTACACCGCTCTCAACCCTGTCCTTCACTCCTCCCAGAAGCCCTGAAAGCGGGACGTTTTCCCTCCTCGCCTGGGCATCCCACACGGCCTCCTCCAAAGCCGCCTTAGCCATGTTATACCCTCTCACTCTTCTAAGCAAGGCTGGAACATCCATCCCGCCTTTAACCTCTCTTCCGGCAAGCGCTGGAGCAAGATACCTTGTCAGGGCATACCATGAAATATCGGTGGTCTCGTAGCTGTAGAATGGTGTGTCCCCTGCAGGGCACTCCCCATAGCCGACTTCACCATCAGCCTCCACGGAAACTATTATGGTGCGCTTCTCGTGTTCCCTTCCAAAGCTGGTTTCGAATGGTGACGTAAGCTCCATTTTCACCTCTCTAACTTCAATCTTGCTGATGAACACTCTTCACTCCTCCCCCAGCTCCTCCCCGAGAAGCTCCTCCCTAACTAACACGTAGAAGCTCCTCCTCTCTCCACCCGAATCTTGAGTAGCAAACTCTGAGACAACGTAGCCTTTTGACAGGTAGCTTTGAAACACCACTCTCGTCTTCCTCCTCCAGTCAACTGCCAGGCTCATGTTCCTCTCCCTTATCGCCCCTATGTCCCTTGGAATCTCGACGAGGACTTTTTCCTCGTTCAGGTTCTCTCTTACTTCAACTATCCTCCTGAACCCTCCATCACACCTTTCTGTTTCAGTTGCTAAGGCTGCACCCTCAACCTCCTCCACAGTTAAAGTCCTACCACTATGCCTGATCCTCTCCAGCACTCTCCTCGAGGTAAGCCACCACTCAGCAATAAACCTGTCGCTCTCGTACCCGGCGTTCAACCTGTCCCTCATCTCACCGTAATAGTTAGCTATGTACCTCCTGCATATCACTCCGAGCTTCCCAACGTTAAACCTGGCATTCCTACTCTGTAAAGGGTCGTAAGTCCACTTCATGAGGTTGAATCCCATCCCGAGCGCGTACTCCCTCTGCTTAAGCTTAAGCAAATAGCCGACACCTTTATTCTGCACCTCCGGGAGGACCCCGGCCATGTGGCTGTAGAAGTAGACGTTATCCCCTTCTCTCCCCGTGATGCCGAAGCAGAACCCAACAGGTAATCCTTCATCGAACGCTATCAGGAGAAGGCCGCCGTTCCTGTGGCCTGCTATCAACATGTGCGCTGGAACCGGGTTGTCAGTTCCCCATATGCGTCGCTGTAAATCCTCACATAAGTGGAACTCGGAGACATCGCATGGAGTCCTAACGTTAACCATACCCGACTCCTCCCTCAACCATCTTTCCACTCTCCCCTTTTACAGGGTTTTCACAGCTCCTTTACAAGAGAAAATAGGGGAGCCTATAGTGTGGTATTAGACGCTTAAGGCTTTCCCCTTGTCCTCATCCTTGAAAATCATAATGTTTCCTTCTTCATCGATTACTCCGATCTGCTTTGCAGGGACACCTGCCCAGACGGTTCTAGGCGGTATTTTAGTGTCCTTGGTAACTAGAGACATTGCTCCAATCAACGCTCCGTCACCTATTTCGGCGCCCGGGAAAACTATGGTGTACCCCCCTATTGTCACGTTCCTCCCAATCCTCGTCCTTCTGAGGCACAACCTGTTACCCTCCATAGTGTGGCTTGCTATGATCGCCCCCCAGCCTGCATATGAGCCATCTCCCATTTCAAGGAGCGGTGGATCCGTTATGAGCGATGCAGCGGCCCCTTCTCCCAGCTTCGCACCAAGCGTTTTCATGACGTACCTTGCCAACCCGGCCTGACCCAGCGGGAACATCCCCCAGAAGCTTATCACAAGCGTGAATAGGCTTGTGTTTAAAATCCAGTTCCTGAAGTTAACATCGCTGAAATCCATTTTATGATCTCCTTCCTCCATTGGCTTAACAAGCACCTTAACGACCCTTAGAAGTATTATGTTAAACGACCACTTAGCGACAACGTAGAAGAATGGTGAGAGGGCTATCCAAAGGAAGATCGGAAGCCTAGGGAAAACCATGTAGAGAAGGTAGCATAGCAATACTACTACGGGAAACGCTGCCAAAGCTGACCCTACCACAACTCCAGCGAGAACGGCTGGAACATTAGGAGGTTTCGCATCCTTCATCTCTTTCCTAACACTTTCATTATTCACATCTAACCCCCCTTCCAGTCCTGATACGCCACCCCTTCTTTTTGCAGAGGAACTTAGTTCCCCCTCTCCTCTTAAAAAACATTCGCTCTCCCTACTCCCTACGCTTTAAAAGCCGAATTCTTTTTTTTCTTTTAAAGTATTTGTGTTCTTCCGTGAGCATTTCTCATTAGCTAATTGTTTGCAGGTGTTAAATGGGACGGAGGTGTCATATTGATTGTGTTTAGTATTCCGGGAGTAGGTGATGTCAGGGTGGAAAACGTAGTTTTCGACTTAAACGGAACCCTCTCCATGAACGGCGTCGTACCCCCTGAAGTTCAGAGCAAGGTCCGTCAGCTTTCCAAAACTGTGAACGTGGTTCTTCTATCGTCAG
>JAUQZD010000001.1 GCA_030587405.1 Candidatus Freyrarchaeum guaymasense
TATGGTCAGCGAGGGTTAAGGGAAAACCATATGTTATGAAGGGAGAAGACGTAGAGGTTATCGGATATGAAGGCTTAACCTTGGTTGTGAAACCGTTCAATCTAGGCGAAGCAGAAAGGCTAACCAAGGAGAAGGGGATTACTAGGTGGACGCCCACAGAAGACTGAACACCCTCAACGTATTCTTGGGGGTACACGTCAACCCGTCATTGCTAGATAAGCAAGGTAGTTAACTTCTATTATTTATCCCCACTAGGGGTTATGGCATCAAGCCTTCCGCATTCTCGCCTCCATACAAGCTACCTTTAAGAGGACAATACCCCCACAGCATGCCCCCGGAATCCCACGCTCCCACGGTAACGCCCTCTTAACAGCTAGGAATCGCCTCCTACATCTAAACTGCTTAACCCTTTTACTGATAGTGGCCCCTTATTCTTTCACTCTTCCATTCCTTCACGTTTAAACTTTTAGTGGAGGCTTGCCAGATATTTCCTCCTTCCCCCTCCGGCAATGTTTATTTGCCGGCCTCTTATAGTTTGAATGAGGGATTAAATATGGGGTGGCGGCGAAGAGGGGGGCTGCTTGTCAGCCCGAAGCTCTTCTTCTGGATCGCCAAGCACCCCCAAGAATACCTCATCGATTTTAATCCTAGCCAAAGCTTTCTAAACCTTATCAAGCAAGCCGGAGTAGACGTTTACACGTTCATCGAGCGAACCTTCCTAGGAAAAGAAAGGCACTGGAACTTCAAGTACGTACACGATAACGTAGCCCTAATGAAAATTTACAGTCATGATTACTGGTGGAAGAAGATAGCTAAGTCAAGTAGGTGGGCTGTTAGGAAAGCGGTTAGGAAAGGAGTTACCATTAGAATTGAGAAGCCCACAGAGCAATTAGCCTTGGAAATATGGAAAATATACAATGAGACGCCTATAAGGCAGGGTCGCGGCTTCCCCCATTATGGTGAAAGCTACGAAAGCGTCCTTAAAGGGATCCTAAGAAATGGGTGCTTAAGCGTTAAAACGGATAGAACGCTACTGGGAGCATACTATAAAGGCAAGCTAATAGGCTTCATGATAATAGACGCTAGGGGTAACGTTGGAGTAATAACCCAGTTTCTCTCATACATTGCCCACAGGGACAAAGCTCCAAATAACGCTTTAATATCCGAAGCCGTTAAGGTGTGCGAGGAAAAGGGAATACGGTACCTCATATACGCGAGAATGGGTAATCACCCCTCCCTTGACCTTTTCAAGTACCGGAATGGTTTTAGAAGATTTATTCTTCCTCGCTACTATATTCCCATAACTTGGAGAGGTAGCCTGGCTCTAAAAATCGGCATTTACAGGGATTTGGTTGATGCTATTCCGCAAGGTTTGAAGTACCCTCTCATCCCGGTGGTGAACGCGCTTGATCGGTTTAAGACACGATGTAGACTACTACTTAGGCCTACGCCTTGGACTGCCACGCTTAATGGAACTTGAGAAACGTTACGGTGTTAGGTCGACGATATTTGTCAGAGTTGAGTTGCTAAAGAGTGAAAGGGACATTGCACTCTTGAAGGCAGCGGAGGAAGGTGGCTGGGAAATAGGCTTACACCTCGCAAATACGATCAACGCGAAGAGGGCGCTTGAAGAGCTAAAGGAACTTCGCTCTCACGGGTTTAACATTCGAGGTGTTAGCCCGTGCGGTAAGCGTGGTGGACCAGGATGGAGAGGAGGTAAAACTTGGAGCGTCATGGATCGTCTAAATTTAGAATATATTTGCGGTTACGGGAAACCTACCTTCAAAACTCAAACTTGTGTTTTCCCTGTTGACCACGTAACTCTCGACACGCTAATTGAAACTCGAGGGAAGG
Source organism: Candidatus Freyrarchaeum guaymasense (assembly GCA_030587405.1). The sequence continues at coordinate 1,855 of JAUQZD010000001.1, forward strand.
ACGGATATCGCGTCTTTAAGAAGCTGATTCAGGAAAGCCTTAGAAGGAAGGGGGTTGCATCAGTTCTCACACACCCGGAATACTTTCTATTTTCGGTTGGCCATAGACTACCAACTAAGATAAGGGTAGTTGAATGGCCAGTTAAGCTTCTCTACACATTCCTCAAGAAAAACATGGTGCCTAAGTACTACGAAGAGTTTTTATCGGAAAACGCGCGGTGCTGTAGAACCTACATTCAGTTGATTCTTCACCTAGAAAGAAACGAGCAATGAAATATAAGAGTATGAAAGGTGAAAGTGGATCTGCTTGGTTAGGATAACAATGATTTGAAGCAGAACGTAAGAAGGGTGAGCAAGTAAACTGGATGAGATTCTTCTCGGAAAATCAGACGACTTTCTCATTGTTCACTTCAGTTTTAGAAGGGAAACTCATCATGTTTCCCTCTAAATCAGCTAGACGTCCTCAGCCGGCGCCGTCTTATCATCTGCTGATTGGTCTTAGAGAAGTACTTGGCAGACGTGTGATAAGGAACGCCTTCTCCTCTCATTAAGGCGTGAAGGATGGAAGCCATAAAGCCTTGCGAAACAGTTAAATATTTGGTGAGTGTTTGTGGGTGCTGGTCTGGCCACAGGGTGGCCTATGGGGCGGAACCTTCAGACGTGGGGCTCCGGGGTTACCCCGAAAGCCCCATCAGAGGCGCACGCCTCGATGATGGGGAAACGCTTGACAGACCAACCACATTTACCCATAAAAGCCTATCAAGCGTGAACCTCGACACATCATACCTCCTCATAATCTCCCTTCTAATACTTTCTTTTTCACGGTTTGAAGAACACCGAAGCAAAGAGTAACAGCTACTTTCAGCCTTCCCAAGGGATCTTATAAAATGTGGATGTTGCTTTCTACCCAGTTTATCAGCTTTTTAATACCCTGAAGTAGTGGGGTTTCCGGCTTCCAGTTAAGCTTCTCCTTAGCTTTCGAGATATCACTTATGTAGACCTTCTGATCTGCCATTCTCCAATTGCTGAAACTAATCGTAGCCCTCACCCCGGTCATCTCTTCTAGGATTTTTAGAAGCTCTAGAAGCGAAATGGTATTTTCAATCCCCCCACCTATGTTGAAAACGTCAGATTCTACTTTTCTTCGAATGAATGCGTCGTAGGCTTTCACTAAATCTCCAACGTAAAGCACATCCCTTACTTGTTTTCCATCGCCATAGATCGTTATCGGCTGGCCCTTAAGACATGATATGGTAAACCATGAAACCCATCCCTGTTCCTCTGTTCCAAACTGTCTTTCACCGTAAATGCATGACATGCGAAAAACACCTGTCTTCAACCCGTAAGTCTTGCCGTACTCTTGAACATAAATGTCTCCTGACAGCTTAGAGCACCCGTAGGGGCTATGGCCGCAAAGGTCAACCGGAAAGTCTTCAGGTATTCCCCACGCGTATTTTGGATCCGCAAACTCATATCTCTTACCAGTATCTCTTACAGGTATCTTGTTTACGTTTTCCCCATAAACCTTGTTTGTGCTACAATATATTACGGCTGCATCGCATAGGCGCGCCGCCTCTAAAACGTTGAAGGTTCCTAAGGCATTGACTTCAAAGTCCAGTCTCGGATCCTTAAGGGACGTAGTAACAGCTACCTGAGCAGCTGCGTGAACGATTACGTCAACATCTCTAGCAGCATTCTTAACCTCCTCAAACCTCCTCACGTCTCCTTTAACGAAGCATATATCCAATGATAAGGATTGAAGGTAATTCCAGTTATGTAAGGCTCCCTGTGCTCCTAAAACGCCACCACGTGATAGGTTGTCGAAGACTACAACCTCATTCCCAAGCTTTGCATAATACTCAGCCACGTGAGACCCTATAAAGCCTCCTCCTCCAGTCACCAAAACCCTCAAATTTCACATCTCCTAACCTTTTACAGCTTTCTCATAGACCTCCTTAATCTTCTCCCCTATTATGCTCCAGTCATGCTCCTCAACTACACGCCTCCTTCCAGCATCGCCTAAGCGTTCACGCAGCCCTTCATCTCTAAGTAGTGATGTAATGGCGTCAGCTATGCCTTTCACATCCCCAAACTCGACAAGCATCCCGTCCACCCCGTGCCTTATAACGTCGGGCATGGCTCCAGCTTTCGCCGCGACGACAGGTTTCCCCCGTGCCCACGCCTCCAAATATACTATCCCAAAGGAGTCTGCTCTTGAGGGCATGACGAAAACGTCACAAGCATCAAACATGTCCATCTTTTCCTGCCCGTCAATCCATTCTAAGTCAATAATTCTCTCAAGCTTGACGGCTTCCCTTACCCTTATCCACTCCTTCCTTCTGGGGCCTGCAGCTACAAGCACCACATTCTTAAAGCGTTTCTGGACGATTTCCATAGCTTTAAGAAGGTGGACTGCACCTTTATCGTACCTTTTCGCCCCTACAAATAAAACTATGAGTTCCTCATCGCTTAATCCGTGTTTTTCTCTGAATCGATCACCGGAGCATATTCTCCACCTCTTAGCATCGATCCCCATAGGGACAACGTGCACTCTTTCGGGTTTAACTCCCCAGCTAATTATCCACTTTTTCTCTGTTTCTGTCATTGCAATCACAGCATTAGACCCTTTCAACACCGAGAAAAGATGTCTGTTACAGTACCGTGAAGAAACTTCTTCGTCGACGTGTATGAATGGGGTGATGATTAATGGAATGTCCGCTTTCTTACACGATAGCCATGCCAGCCAGACGTGGACGAGAGGGAAGCTTGTAGCATGAACTAGCTCGTAGTCTGAGCCAAGAATGTGGAAGAAAACAGCCGGCATGAATGGACCTTGGGAGAGAAGGTTAACGAAGTCAATCTTGACACCGATGGAGCGAAGGAAATAGCCTAAGGCGAAAAAGCTAGAACCTACCCCGTAGTTCACATGGAAACGCACAACCCGAACACGATTATTAATCTCCATTTTCACCGGTATTCTCCTTTTGAAAGGATTCCAAAAAGCATTCCAATCATAAGCGTCAGAAGTCAAAACAGTAACAGCATTCTTCCTTGAAAAGTATTCAGCAAGATGCTGAATGTATCTTTCACTTCCAGATAAGGGGGCTGGTAAGTACCTCTGAACAACATAAGCAATATCCATTTTTCCGGCCTTTCTCTAATTTATACGACTACAGCTGACTTAACATAATTCACTTATTTCTTTTTTATCAATTTATCTCACTGAAAACATAGGACACGTTTCTCCTACGAACTCTTTAAGGTTTCCGTTAATGCCTTACAACAGCTTCTAAAAAGTTTTTATTTTAACCAATTATCATCGAAAGCTTAATAGAATAAGGAAACCTAAGCCACTCATCACTCTTAAAAGTGCTAACGTAAAACTTAACATTGTTCTATGTTCTATAATGTTCTATAATTGGGCCAGAAGCTGCTTTCATTTTCTACAAATATGAACTTCGCAGGAGGATTATCGGCACCCTGACAATAAGCTTCTTCTTGCGATAGGAGAATTAAATGTAAGCTTGTAGCCTTTTAATCATTTTCTAAGCCTTTGGCTCTTAGCCAGTCGATGAATGCTTTAAGCCTCTGAACTCTAACCATTGGGTAGTATATGAGGAGCCATGGTTGTTTTTGTAAAAGCGAAATACTTACTCCTACTATGGGAGATAGAAGAAGACGTAAGTAAAGGTTGACCGCGTTAAACTTCCTTGCCTCTTTCCCTGCGATTTCCCCCTTCGCCATCAACTCGTAAACTTCCCTTTGAGGCTCCCTATATCTTCGCTTAACATACTCCCTAATGCCTATAGGCTTTAAGTGAAGGGACGTGACGTTAACATCCGTAACCCATAGTAATTTACTCTTTAAGGTTCTTGCCCTGAGTGTTGCATCGACCGCGTAACGTATCCCGCTTAATCTCCCAGCCAGCTTTCTAACGACATCCGTACGGTAAATGTTATTGTCTATGCTATAAAGAGGGATGTCGACTATTCCTCTCACTCTAACGACTGCTTTCTCTATGGCCCTCAAAATGGGGTGGCTAGATACCCGCCATCCTTGGGCTACAGCGACGAGGCCTCTCTTCATGTGACGTGGAACAGTAGGCCACCAATCCCGGCTAAGGAGCAAGTCCTGTTCAAACGAGGCGAAAAAAGGGCAATCTACCCTCTTTAAAGCTTCTTTAAAGCCGCTTCCAATACCTCCTAGCGGGTTTTCGTACACTTCCCATCCAAACCTCTCCGCGATAGAGGCTGAATCATCTACTGAGTGGTCATCAATGAAGATTTTTCTATGCACCACGTCTTTCGGCAACACCTCTTCTATTCTCTTGAGGGTTAGAGGGAGGAATCTTGCACCGTTTTTAGCCCACATGGCAACATCCATGCTTTCAATGAAATCCATCTTAAACCCTCAAAGGCCCCCTCTTCTGCTTCTTCCTTTACTACATTTCTGCATTTAACATTATACTGGCTTCTTCTCATTAGTGTTGATCTTTGAGGCGGCGTACGCTGTAGCGAGTGACGATGCGAAGCAGACCATGTTTCCTTGATACCACTGGGCAGTGAGGTTTGAAATTACGTAGTCCACTATGACCGGTTGAAGAAGCGAAACCATAACAAAAGGAAAGATGATTAGTAGCGTTGCTAGTACCAGTAAGGTTATAGTTATAACTCCTCCTTTCTCCTTGTTCGTCCATTTTTCCCTTAGCGAGCTCACCATTTCTCCCCATGCTTCCCCAAATCTTTTCTCACCCTTATTCCTCCTCATGCATAACGCTAAAAACAATAAGAGTGGTGTTGGTGCCGCAACCGATGCGGACATTAGTATCATGACCTCGTCGTTGAGTGATAACCGTTGAGCCGAGTAGTAAGCGCTGAAAACGTTCAGCTCCGGGCTCTGAAGGAAGAACACGTTTTTTGGAAGCATTATCACGTTTAAAAAGAATAAAATTATTGTCAGTACTAGTAGGGTTGCAAATGACACGTCGATTATCTCCACAGCGGTTTCCAGCTTAACATTGCTTAACCATTCACTAATCCTTCTTAATGGCATTTTTACCTCCTCCTGTCTTTCAAAAGCCCGTACCCTCATTTAGCGGTTTTCCAGTTTGGTTAAAAGCCTTTTATTACCGTTAGGAGTTCGTGTAATGAATGGATCGTAATAGTCCCCTCTAAGGGCTTATAGTTTTCCCTCCGAACTATTATCACTTTGCATCCAACCTCTTCCGCTGCCAACTTGTCGCTTTTACGATCCCCAACCATCAAAACGTTTTCCTTGTTTATACCCAATGCTTGAATTGCTTTTCTAATTTGTTCGCTTCTGAAAAGAGAGTCCTCCCTCGTAAATATGAACCTAAACAGCTGTCTTATGTTTAGTTTGTCCAACACTTTCAAAGCCGCCCTCCTGCCTTGCAGAGTTACTAAGGCTAAAGGGTAACTTTTGCTAAGCTGCTCAATCACCATCCTCGTGTCGGGAAAAACGGTCATTGTCCGCTCGATAGCCGCCATCTCCACTTCGTCAATCGCTGACAGACACCTCTCGTAAAGCTCTTTATCCTTCTCGATCAGCCTAACAAGGGTTCCAAAGACCGTTCGGTCAACCTTGAAGCCAAGACACTCCTCAACCTTCCTCGTCATTTCCTTCATATCCAAGTTTAACGATACTAAAACGCCGTCCATATCAAAGATTATCCCCTCAATCATAAACTCCACCTGTAACCGAAATAATCCTCTTACCCCCCATAAGTCATTTTCGATCCCGCGTAACCCTCCTTCGACTTCTACGCCATTTGGTTCTCCTTAAACTCAGACTCACAACCAAAACGTGAACTTAATTAATCTAAGGATAATTATTCTTTTTTAAAGGAAAACTCACACATTTCTGACTTAAAGTAGCTGGGGGTAAAGGTTGAACCGGATTTTTGCCTACGGAACGCTAATGAACATGGAATTCCTTGAAAGACGATGGGGGATTAAACCTGTTAAGGTGATGGAAGGCGCCGTCAGAGGACGCCTTTACAGGGCTAGCTGGTTTCCCATCCTGATAGAAGACGAGTCAGAAGGCAGCCTTGTCTATGGCAAGGTCATCGAAATATTTAACCTAGAAGAGGTCATAGCCTCAATCGACAGGTACGAGGGATGCGATAACATGGATCCCAACTCACTTTACTTCAGGAAGGAAAAGGCAGTCATCCTTAACGATGGCAGCCGGGTAAAGGCATGGGTCTACGTTGGCAACCCTAAAAACCCCATAGTCAAAAAATACTGCACCCCGAAAAACCTCATCAAAAATGGGCGCTGGGAGCCAAGCACCCTATGAGAAATACGTTACACTTTGCTGCGTGAAATCCTTAACTATCTCTATTTTCAAGTTTGGTGCATTTTCCCCTGGAGCCGGATATGTTATGAAGGGAAAGTAGTGTGTGACCCCCCTAGAACTCATCACGGTGGCTGGATGCTCGGGTCCTAGGAACTCTCTGCTTATCTCATAAACCATTCTTCTAACATCCCGCTCGTCAAGCATCCCCAAGCTGTGAAGGTATTCGTGAAGCAACATGTGGAAACAGTACGCATTAAAAAGCCTTCTCGAAGATGCCTTGCTTATCCTCTCTAGCGGAGTCTTGTTAAGAACTATAAGAGTTGATCCAACAGGGTGAAACGCCCCTATCACGAGTTCCCCCCGCATCCCCATCTCCGCCACTCCAAGCATGACAGGCCTATGCTTCCCAAGCTTTCTCAGTATAACAGTCTCAACCACCCTAAATATCTCCGAGATTGAATCCGCCCTATCCAGCTCCTCCGCCATAAGATACAACTTCACATACCACCCTTCATAATCCTACTCGAACACGATGGGAAAACAACTAAAATCCTTTTCCCTCCACGCAATCACCCCCAAGGAAACTCAACTCCAATCAACCCTCCCCTTCAACACACGCTAAAACACTCATTTTTATCGCACTCCACCCGCCTCCCCCAACATAATTTTAACCACTTTTTCTGTTCCCCTTTTATCTCTTCCAGAAGGAGGGGAGGCGGTGACAAAAATGGAGAAAATATTAGTAGCACTAATAACCCTCCTAGCACTACTAGCAGCATCAGTCAGCACAGGGCTAACAGCAGCATGGCCCTACGTCTTCGCCCCCTCACCATGGTACTCAATGTGGGCTCCCATCATCGGCGGCTGGATCCTACCGGTCCCCCTCCCCTACCCCATATAACTTCATTTTTTAATTTATTTATTTTTCATTTTTTATTTTTTATTATTTACTTTTTTATTATTTATTACTGGCTTTTAGCGAAAGTTTAGCGAAAGGGCTCCCCATGCCCATGCTGCTTTAAAGAAGTCTTATCTTCCTATCTACTTTTTGGGATCCGTTATCTTCCCTTTCTGTTCGGTCCTTTTTCGGTTTGCCCTTGAGTATTCACATTCCCATAGGGTTACGTGATGTTCCATGAGGGAAAGCAGGGGGATCAGTACTCAGTACTCTTCTACGTTACACCTTAAGAGAAGGTGGTCTCAAACAGTCAAAGGGAAATTCCCATATTAACTTTTAAATTTGCATCTTCCTCCCTTCCTCCATTTTTCTGTTAGTTTTTGAAAGGGAAGCCGCTTCTAAAGGACTGGAAACAATTTAAAGAAGGTTTTCTTTTTTGGATGTTGGAGGGGTCACAGTTGGAGGTTTGGCGCTACATCGATTTTGACCTGATTGATCCACCTACCAGCGGGGCGGTGGCTGAAGCCATTCTTCTTGCCCGTGCAGAGGGGAAGTGCCCAAACACGGTGTTCCTCTACAGGAGAAAGCCCCCTGCGGTTTCCATAGGTTACTTTCAATCCGTAGAGAAGACGGTTGACCTTGCCGCGTGCCGGAGGTTGGGAGTGGAGATTAGCAGGAGGATAACTGGCGGCGGAGCAATATATTCCGATCATAATGGCATAATATACTCTGTTGTGGTCGGTGAGGATCACCCTCGAATTCCCAAGGACATAGCCGAATCATACGAGGTGCTATGTGGCGGGGTGATTGAAGCCCTCCGAATACTCGGCATAGACGCCGTTTTCCAGCCAGTTAACGACATACTTGTAGGCGGAAAGAAGATTAGCGGTAGCTCTCAGACCAGAAGGAAGGGAGTAGTCCTCCACCATGGAACCCTGCTAATTAAGGCGGACATAGAAACCATGAAGCAGGTACTGCTGATCCCAAAAGAAAAAATGAGTGATAAGCAAGCGAGGAATATAAGTGAAAGAGTAACAAGTCTCGAAAAAATACTAGGCGAGCCGCCCAGCATTGAACTGGTAAAGGACGCCATAAAAATGGGCTTTGAAAAAGCTCTAGGTATAAAGTTGAAAGAAGGGAAACTTACCGATTACGAGGAACGCCTCGTAAAGGAGCTTGTGGATGATAAATATTCCCGTGACAAATGGAACCTCCGCAGGTGATTTTAGAAGTTAGGCGGGGGCGGCCCATCCATTTCATTCCGTGGGTGGGGGGAGGAGGGAGAGGAGGGGAATGAAGAACTAGTTGGGCCGCCCCCGCGGGTTGGAGGGAGGGGAGGAGGGAGGTAAGAGCAAACTACTTATTTTTCACTGTTTAGACAAAGATAAAACACCTATATATAAATTTTACGTATTATGCATTATAAGAATATATACATCCCGTTTTTTTATTACTAAATGTAATTTTTACATAGTTAAAGCGTAAAGTTGAAGAACGTAACCACAAAACTTGGCTAAGTAGATCCGTGATAGATCGCGTCTAGGAATTCTTCAAGGCTCGGGCTCCATTGAAGTGCAATCACCTTCCTCCTTCCAGCATGGTAGCTTAGTGTCCCGTGAATGCTTGCCCTGCAGCAGCGAACCATGTAGAAGTCGGCGTCGCTCTTTATTCTTCGAGCGAGGTGGACAGGGCACATGTCTACGAGTTTAACCTTTAACCTTGGGTTAAGCTCTTTAACGGTGGCTAAGGTTACAGGGCAGCCTAGGAGGGTGAAGCTTCCCTTAGCCCTTTCTATGTTGGCTACGTCCTCGTCAAGCGTCACTCCCCCTTTAACCTCCATGATCCTGCAAGGGAGGATCAACCTGTTTTCCCTATCGATTAACTCTAGAACGTTGACCACACTGCAGGAGAATCTTGTGTCTCTTCTCAGCAGCCCCTCACGACGGCTTACTTCAACGTAATCTATGAGTTTGGGGGATGGCGGCTCAACCTCAACTATGTGTACGTGTGTGTCTGGCGGCTCGAACAATGCTAAGCCGACGTGCCCGTATTTCGCCTTGTAAACAACACTTCTAATAGCGCCATCGACTTTTCCGGAGATGGAAGCTAAGACGTCCCTCTTAGACGTGGGGTCAACGTTCACTTCCACAAAAACTGTTTCATCCTCATTGCTCAGCATCCGAGCCCCGGTAACCTCTCTTAAAAGTGCTCCCTTCCCTGTTTCAACTTGGAAAACCCTCCACCCGTCACTTCCTCCCGCCACAACGTACTCTGTTACGTGGAACACCCTCCTTCCAATAAGGTCTCCCTCATCCACCACCCCCTTAATTAGGTTCACTTTCTGCGGGTGTACCACTCTGGGCATACCGTTCCCTCACAGGTCCTTCTGCGGGACGATGTCGCATGCAGTGCACTTTAAACACATGGTTTTAAACTTACGCGTGTCTAATCCTTTCTCTTCAAGGACGAGCTTCTGCTTTAACGCATGTCTTAAAAGCCTCTCAGCACTAGGCCTCCTAGCTCTTCCACCGGTAGCTTCAGCCAGCTGCTCTCTCACAAAAGGGTTGACGCTTAATGGTCTGAGTGACGCCACCACCCCCCACTCTGCTAGAGCCCGTACCCCCTCATCGACGGATTCCTCGTCCTCTCCAAGGCCTACTATTATATTTGAGCAGACATGGTTTTCGCCGAAGACACGTACCGCATACCTCAACATTTCAAGGTTAGTATTATAGTCGATCTTTGGGCATACTCTTCTAAATGTTTCCGGATCGTAGCTTTCAACGTTTACCTTAACCTCGTCTGCTCCAGCACTGTAAAGCATGTCAACGTGCCTTCTTTTCGTCACCAAGGGTTCTACGCCTATAGGTAATCCATCACCAAAGTATTCTCTTAACGCGGCGACCACCCTCACCATGTGCTCCACGGTTTCGTCAACGGTGCCGAAGACGCCTGTTGTGAGGGCAATCCCCTCAATCTTGCTCTTCACACGTTCAACGATTCTGACAACAACTTCCTCCCTTAAAACCCTGTGAGTGACGTGGGAAGACAGGACGGGTGTAGCGCAAAACTTGCAGTTAAACCTGCAGTTAGAGTCTAAGTTAAGAAACGCCTGTCCTGGACAATGCAAAGCACTTTCAACCTCATATGCAGGGTAAACGGACTCGTCAAGTTTTACCCCAACGTTTGGGATGTAAGTACATCTTTCATCCCGCTCTGCAAGAGAAAGACGAACTAGGCGCCCCTCAAAGCCGAGGAAAATGCAGTCAACACCAGCACTTGGACCTGCAGTAGAGTGGTCGGGGAAGTACTTAAGTCTCTTTCGATCCACGTAAACTCTCCCATACTCTAAAAGTTTAGCTTTGACTAAGGTTGCCTTGGGTATATCCAACATGGACACCTTAAAAACTTTAAACCTTTACTTCCTGATTTTCTTGAAAGCAAGAGAACCGGGGGATGGCTTGAAGAAAAACTTTACGGAAATACTTGAAAAAGCATTAGAGAAACCTATAACTTACACTGAAGCCAAGCTGCTACTCAACATAAAAAACCCTGAACCTCTGCTAGAAACAGCTAGGGCCGTCACCGACAGCATTGCCGGCCGCTGCCTGAAAGTTTACACTCCCTCCCCACTCTTCCCACCCATATCCATCACTGGGACTAAATGCGGGCTTAACTGTGCACACTGCAACAGACATTACTTGTCCCACATGATCCCCGCTGTAACCCCTAGAAGCCTCTACGAGACATGTACTAGGCTCGACATGGAGGGCGCCGTAGGGTGCCTGATTAGTGGGGGGAGCAGCAGAGAAGGGTACGTTCCGCTCGCCCCATTCATAGACGCCATAAGAAGGGTGAAGGAGGAGACGACCCTCCTCGTCAACGTTCACACGGGTCTTATAGGGGAGGAGCTAGCCCGCCGTCTAGCATGGGCAAGGATAGATGTAGCATCACTTGACATCGTGGGGAGCCGCAAGGTGATAAGAAACATTTACGGACTTAATAAGGACGTTGAAGATTACAGGAAGGCGGCATTCAACCATGTGAAGGCAGGCATACGGCACGTGGTCCCCCACATATGCATAGGGCTCAACTATGGGAGAACTGAAGGGGAAGTCGAAGCCCTGAAGATAGTGAAGGAGTTAAACCCTGAAGTGCTTGTTTTCATAGTTTTCACCCCTACTAAGGGGACAAGGATGGAAAACGCTCCGCCTCCGAGTCCGCTTGAAGCAGCGAAAGTAATGGCTGTTGCAAGGCTCATGCTTAGAAGCACCTCTATAGCCCTAGGATGCATGAGGCCCTCCGGCAAGGTAAGGGAGGAAATCGACCTGTTATCCCTAAACATAGTGGATAGAATTGTTCTCCCAACACGGAAGGCTCTGAGGGAGGCGGAGGAGCTAGGATTAAAGGTGAAGCGGCTAAACGCGTGCTGCGCCATCCCCACAGAATACGACCGGGTGATAGAGGAGAAGCAGCGGGGGACAGACTAAAACGGTGCTTATCCTTCTTCGAGTAGCACCTTTTTGAGCCAGTTAAGCATACCACTCACAGCCTCCCTACTGCTCCTGACGTGGTGGCCGACTCCTTCGACAACCAAGATTTCCTTCGGTTCCCTTGCAGCCTCAAAGAGTTCGTACACGTTTTCAACAGGAAAAATCTCATCGCTTCCTCCATGGACGAGAAGTAAGGGCTTTGGGGAAACCTTGGAAATCCACCTTTTAGGGTTAAAAGCGTAGAGTTCCTCTCTCAATTTTCTAGTAAGCTCTTCCATGTCTCCTAGAGGAAGCCTGACGACGCCTGCATCTCCAGCCAACCTAACTCCTTCAAGGATAAGAAAAGCGCTTCTCTCGGTGTCTGAAGGGCAAGAGCAGCATACAAAAGCACTCACACGATGGTCGTTGACGACATTGTAGGTTGCCACTATGGCGCCGGCGCTGAAGGCAACTACCGCGATCCTCTCACCATCAACCATGTCCACCGAGGAAAGGTAGGAGATCATGTCATCTAAATTTCGTGACCAAGAGGAAAAAGAGAACGTCCCCTCACTGCCACAGGTTCCTTGAAAGTTGAAGATTAAGCTTACGAACCCCTCCCGGGCAAACTCTTCGGCAAGCGCCGAGTACCCTTTCTCCTCAACAGGCTTAGCAATCCTCGGCAATCCGTGGCAGAAGCATACAGCCGGCGCCTTCAACCGGCCGCATGGAAGGTACATCATGCCTCCCAGCATGACACCTCCACTCGTAAGGGAAAAACGCTTTGCTTTTATTCCATCCAATTTTAACCTCCCCTACCACCTCAACCTCCCTTAAATAGGCAACCTTAACTTAACAAGACAAAGAAAGGGTCATTCCATCCAAAAGAGGATGATCCCCTTCCACCTGCCTTAGAAAACTGAAACCTAGGTAGGAGGTCATTAAAAAACCACCTTCATACATCCGTAGGTGCCAACTAAGTATAATCTTTACCGTAAAGGGCCGACTCGTTTAAACGTCTACGAAGCGGTTTGGAGGTGAACCGCTCTTTCTCTCCAGTGAAAAACTTATTATATTACCTCTTTTCTTTCCTCAACTTCCTTTTCTTTGACTTTCCTCATTAACTTGTCGGCGAAGAACTTCATTATTAGTCTGCCATAAACTTTTACAGGTCCCTCCCGCTCAGAAACAGTTGCAACTAATGTTCCGTCAGGATCAACCGGGGCTATTAAAACCTCTTTTTCATCAATTATTGCCCCCCAGAAGTCGGCGTCTGGACACAAGTACACTTCTACGTTCTCCATAAATGAGAGTTCGCGAATGATGGGTGTTTCCACCGCGGTCTTCACGGCTAACTTAACTGCTACGTTACTCCCCACCTTACTTGCTGCCTCCAATACCTCGTGGACAGGCTGAGGGAGAACTAAAACCGCCTTCCCCCTTGCTCTCCTTAGCATAGAAACCATATGGTTCACTACAGCTTCTTTACCTTTAACAATCCAAGTGCCGGTATATACTGGTGAAACGTCAAGGGAGGTCTGCCAAACGTCCTCTAAGATCTCCACGTTCTCGCTTATTTTAAGGTGTAACTCGTCTATAACTTGCTTAAAGTTATCTACAGCCCTTTTAAGAACTCCTGATGCACTTTCAGCTTCCCTGAGAACCTCTCTGTTAAAGTCTTCCTTCCTTCCATCTAGCTTACTATTAAACTCCTCTAGTAAAGCTTCCCTCTTCTCCACCACGTTCTCAACTAACTCTTCTCCCCTTTTATCGTACTCGTAGGCTTTCTCCTGCATTATTTTCGCAGCCTTCCTGCGTATGAGCAGAGCGCTGTACTCTACCAGCTTAACAAGCTCAACCGCTTCCTTCACATATGATGTGAGAAGACCGGCCACCTCTTTCGCATAAGAGGCTAAAGACGAGATTAACTCCTCAATTAGACTCTTAGACTCCTCGGAAAGGATGGTTAAAAGAATGTTAGTCGTGTCCTCACAGCTCCTGGTACTCCTAAGTAGTGCAGAGTTTATCTCGCTAGTAACCCTTGTCTCGAATATTTCGGGGGCGACCCCTATCCTCTCCTCAACCTCTCTCTTCATGCCACTAAAAGCACTCTTAACGTTCTCGTAATCCTCCTCCACTCTCCCTAAAATCTCCTCGATGAGCTCCTCATTGCTTCTCTTCTCAGCCTCTTCCCCCTCAACTATCTGTCTAAGAATCTCCTTAACTTCGCCAGACACCTTTTCAGCTTCGGAAGCCCATATCCTTAAAGCAGCCCGAAGCCTTGAAGCTCCGAACCTGCCGATGAAAGACCGCCTTCCACGGCTGAGCTCCTTCAACTCCTCAGCTATCGTAGTAACCTTATCCACCAACTCCTCTATCTTAAACAGAAGCCCTTGTGTTAATTCGCTTCTTCTCTGAAAGCTCTCCGTTATAATCTGAACGTATTTGTTCCCTATAGAACGGATAAACCCTCCAATCTTAACAGCTAAGGTCTCAACAAGCCAGTTTGCCTCCATCTCCTGCTTCTCCACGAAGCTCCGTAACCCCTCAATTTCCTTACTGAACAGTTCTCCAAGTGCAGCCACTAGCTCATCCACGGTTTTAACGTGGCTCCTGTAATGGTTCTCAAGAGCCTCCCTCATTTGAACAGCTAAACCATCAAGCCTCCTGCGTACGTCGCTTTGAAGTGCCCCTATAAGCTTAACTTGAGCGTCAATCGTGGCTCTCGTCCCCTCATCTATACGCTTCAAGAAGTCAGACATAGCTTCTGAAAGGCTAACCGCCTTCCCCTCGAAGCGCTCAACATCCCTCATCTTAACCATGAAAGTGGACAAAAGCTCCTCCAGAAGCTCCTCAACGGAAATCACAATCCCCCTTAAAAGATCCTTTCCTTCTTCCACCATCCTCCCATATTCATCACACATCCTACCCGTGAACTCCTCTAAGCCAGCCGCCTCGTCAGCAAAGAACCTTGAAGCCTCCCTCACAACCATGCCGGAGAACGCTTGAATGCTACGGGAAGCCTCGTCGAAGGAAGAAAGGATTTCCTCTCTTAAAGACTGAAGTTCCCTTCCGATCTTCTCGTAAAAGCTGACGAAAAACTCTAGAAACGGCTCAAGGACAACATAATGCTCAACGGAACCAGGAACCCTACGTAGAAAGCCAATCTCCACCAACCTATTAACAATCTTACTAACAACATCAAATGGCAATGCCAAGCAATTCACCAAATCACTAAGAGAAAATTCTCCAAGACCCAAAGCAGCCAAATAAACATTTATTTCGTCTCCACTCAAACCGAACTGCTCCAGCAACTCCCTTGAAATTTGCTTAGAAGACAATTATCTCACCCGGTGAGCATCTTAAAACCTTTAAATTTCCTCCCCTTCATATATTTTATTTTTTCTGGAAAACCCGTGCGGCCTCATCGCCGTTTTCAAGGAATTAACAAGGAGGGGGGAGGAGGGCGTGTTGGGAGGAGGGGAGAGAATGGAACGGCTCAGCCATCCTACATTAATCATGGAACTCATATATAAATTTTTCCAAAATTTAATCCATTTATTGAAGATCAATCAATTATATTCGTGTAATATTAAAATAACACAAAGTTAATTCGTGAAAATCTCTAAATACGATGGGGGAGCCCCCCATCTTCTTCCTCCATACTTTTCCTCTTTCTAATGTGATATCCGCAAATAGAACAGTACTCCGGCTGCGATTTAAATGATGCCCCACACTTAGGGCATACTAGCTCTATTTGTACAGGCTTGCTTTCCTCCCCTTTCTTTCTAGGCATCACCTTTTTTGCTGCTAGACAGCTTAGCCCCAACGTTAACAATATAGCAATGTACTCGGAGAAAAAGGCTAAAACCGGGTTTAAGTAGAAAATGTCAAGGTACATCCAAACATACCAGTACCTCTCGCTAATTCCCCAAAGGAAAATTGTAAGCATTGAAAAGAGGAAAAGGCTTGTCGAATAAAATGTGGATGATGGCTTGCCTGAAGCTGCCATGGAGGCAAAGCCGAAGGAAAACCATATGATGAAGAGAGTTGTCCTGTCAATTAAGGAATTAGCCATGGCCAGCAGGGAGAGAAAGAAGCCGTACTGCAAGAAGACCGGTGAGGGGATCCCCCTTTCCCCAAACAGCATCGAGAAGGATGCCTGAATAACGCTCATAAGGCGCCCTGAAAACGTGTAGCCATAAGCTGGCTGAATCAGAAATCCTATTTTAAAGCTGAAAACATGGTTTACGGTTAAAAAAACGAGGAAGCATATTGTTAACGGAGCGAACTCGCCGAATAACGCATAAAAAAAATTTTTAAGGGTGTGCAAACGTTCCATCGTTATCTGACCTTCGTCCCTGGGGGTACGTCCTCCTCGACGGTTAACAGTACCGGTTTTCCATTAACGTCTGCTGCTAATAGCATCCCTCTTGACTCCAAACCCATAAACTTTTTTGGTTCAAGGTTCGCTAGCACGATTACGTTTTTGCCTGGAAGGCTCTTAGGGTCGATGTGATCTGCTATCCCAGCTATAACCTGCCTAGGCTCCTTTTCTCCGATGTCCACCATGATCCTCACAAGCCTCTTAGACCCCGAAACCTTTTCAGCATCCATAACTCTCCCAACTCTGATGTCCATTCTCTCAAACTCTTTGAAGCTGACCGCCACGTCACCATCCCCCTACTGGATTAGCTGAAGCCTCCTAAGCTCGTTTAGAAGTTTTAGGAGTTTAACGTTTCTCTTAGCAGCTGTTTTAAGGAAAATACCTATCTTCTTCCCGGCGGTAAGCTCCACCACGTTTTCCCCCGTGAGGATCTTAGCTAACTCGTCGAGGACTTCATCTTCGGTCCTCTCTAGAACTTCCCTGAGTGCCAGCATCTGGCTGAACTCCCTTCCATACCTTTCCCTCCATAACGCCTCATACCTGGATAACGCCTTCTCGCTGGTGTCCCCTTTCTCGATGCACTCCACGGCAACCCTCCCAGCGATGCTGCCGCAAACCATGGCGTACCCTATTCCTCCACCAGTTATCGGGTGAACTTGGCCTGCAGCATCCCCTACAAGCATTAATCCGTCAGCTACGTTCTTAGGGTTAGGTCCTCCTAGAGGGATCGCTCCAACCCTGAACTCGATGGGCTTAGCATCCTTGCATATTTCCTTTCCTCTAGGATGCTTCTTCACGAAGTCCATAAGGTATTCGAAAGCCGTTTTTTCACCCATCCCCGCGCCGATCCCTATGCCGACGTTAGCCCTGTTCTCACTCTTCGGGAAAACCCAAATGTATCCTCTTGGAGCAATCCTGTTACCGAGGTAAAACTCCATCAAGTCCACTTCTTCGATTTTAACGCCAACCATTTCGAACTGGGCGCTGGCATCCAAGTCCCTAATCTTAAGGAACTTTCTCAGACCTGAAAGCCGGGCAACCGTACTGTTAACCCCGTCAGCACCCACAACAACCTCGGCTTCAACCTCCACCTTCTCCCCAAATCGACGTGCAACGACGCCTGAAACTCTCCCATTCCTATAAATTAACTCTGTAACGTTCGCTCCAACCATCACGTCAGCTCCGAGCTCGCAGGCACGGGCAAGAAGCTCCTTATCGAAAACGCGTCTATCTATTATGTAGCCGTCAGCCTCCCTCCTAGCGTAGACCACAGGGGTCATGTTCGGACTAAAAATCTTAAATCCTCTAATTGGATTTAAGATGCATCTCTCGGGAATATCTATCTCCGCCAGTCCAGGCCCGGTTTTCCCTACAGCCTCACCGCACTGAACTGGAATTCCAACGTTCGTCTTCCTATCCATAATTAAAACTTTACCTCCAGCCTTTAGGGCAGAAATCGCTGTTGACGTGCCCCCGGGCCCGGCCCCAACAACAACCAAATCATATTTCACCGCTACGAACCTCCCAACCTTTCACTCACCTCGCCTCTCCATGGTTATCGCCCCGACGGGGCAAGCCTTAACGCATAGACCACAATCATTACATAGCCCCTCATCAACTATTAATCGTCTTTCACTGACGGTTATTGCTCCTCTGGGACATACGCTTGCACACCCGGAGCAAAGACCGCAGAGCTCCTCATTAACCATCAAGGAATTCACCTCGCCACAAACATCATCCCTACAAATATCCCTTTAAAAGCTTACGAATCCACCCTAACTTTCAAGCATCCCGTCAAGAACCCGCCAAAATCACCAGGCAACATCCCTTTAATCAATTGATTTGAAGACGCAAATAAATAAAAAGAGAATGGAGGCTTTAGGGCTGGGCGGCGCCCCTAGCCATCGCATATATCCCGAAGAGGCCCACTATGACGCAAGTTGCGATAATGACGTCAGAGTAGTAGACATAGACTGTATTCCCAGTCGGCGTCATATTGTTCAGGAAGAACCCGCCATACTGTGCCTTAATAGCCCATATCACGGTGTCCATCGTCGTATTTGTCCCGTAAAAAGTTGGAATACTTATTGTCGAGGGAAGAATTCCTAAATCGATCATTGTTGTGACATCATAGATTAAGTGTTGCTGACTGTAGCTGATGAAGAATAACGTCGCGGCTGCTAGAACCATAAGGAGGCCTGCAAGTACCATTCCTGCTCTCATACACGCTCTCCCCCAAATTCTCTGTAACAATCCTTTAGAGCCGTTTTCCCTTATTTTGTTTACTATTATATCATTTGAACGCTGTGTTTCTTGAGGGTAAAAATAGACTTATCTTGGTAGTGTGGCCCGCCAGGGAGGACACCGGGGTCATCGCTTGGCCACTAGCTTCCCGTGCACTCTGTGGCGGGCCAATAAAAACCTTGTTTTTCTCCTTCAAAAACTTTTAGCTTCACCCATCACTTCGCATCCCTTTATTGCTCCCTGATGAATGAAATTTTATCTAGTGTTTCCCTTATTTCCTTTAGGCTTCCGCTTATTTCCGCCGTAGCTATCCTCGTCTCCGATACGATTTCGGAGGTTACGTTTAAGATCTGCTTGTTGACTTCGGTTTGCACGTAAGGGTAGTGGTCCCAGAACATCGGCGTGCTCGCAAGCATTTCCTTATTGAACTTTTCTATTTTCGGGTGTAGGAAGCTTACGTGGACTTCGGCGATGCGTAGCCCCTTAAGATTCAGGCTTTCCAAGGGAACGTTCCTGTAGGCGCAGTTAACTGCAAGGTGTCCTACGTCCAGAAGGAGTGGGGCGACCTTTGAAATCAACCGTAGCTCGTGTTCGTCCGCCCCGACAGCCGGAGACGCCTCATTTGCCCCATAAATGTTTTCGATGGCGATGTTACTCACCCCCCTGCCCTTTAACTCCCCATAGAACCTTTTGATATTACGTATGCACTCATCCAGCGTGAAGAGTTCTCCCCTAACCGTGAAATCGCTTGGCCCTTTAATATGCCCCCTTAGCCCAGCGTGAACACCGTAAACCTTCCAGTCATCCAGAAACCCCCTCACTCTTTCAACCATTTTAATAGCCACTTTAATGGCTGCTTCAGGGTTAACAGTCGGCTCCATCATGAAGTACTCCTCCCCACGAGTTAATGCTGGAAGATTGTGGATTGTAACCACCCATTCACCAAGGACACTACATATCCTCCTGTTATCCTTGATGTACCCTATTCCAAGCTCGTACCCATCTACGCACCCTCTTAACTCGAGCAGCTCACTAAGACGATGCTTAGCCGTTGATATCAAAAGCAAGCCGCACCCTCCTACGTCCACTTAGAGAACTGCAAACACTTTAACCAGAAACCTTGAATATTAAGTTTCCACCCTTCTCGATTAATGACTTTCTATGAGCACACGCTGAAAGTCATGACGCCTTGCGAAGCAGTAACATTTTTCATAGGCGTTAATGGACGCTCTGCGGCCGCAACACGTTTATATCCCTCCTCCCAGACATATTTAACTGAAGCCCCGTCTGCTCAGGCAGCCTGGCTGCCTATCGGGGCAAGCACCTTCGGATGTGGGGCTCCCGGGGTTACCCCGAAAGGGGACGAGCCCCTGAAGGATAAAACCTTCAAGGGTGATGCGTCCCAAAGCGGACATACGTCTATAAAAAACTATATCCGCTGAACCCCAAAGATAAGCCTCACATATATACTTTCTAGCCACAGAGGAACCCGTCAGAGACTCTATTAGGGAGCTGAAGAGCCTCTTCGCAGGATACTTAAAAGATAAACTCTTCGAGATGGCGGACATAGAAAACATTGAAACACTCTTCAGGGAATTCTTCCTGCGAAAGGAACCCGAGCGCCTCATAATAAAAAGATGAGTTCCCCTTTCTCATCGAAAGGCACCGCCCAATTACTTCATTGCTTCAAAGGGTATGGGACACCTTCCTCTAAAAGGAAGGACGTAATGCTCATCCTTTGCGGCTCAAGCATTGGTGTGGTTGAAACCAAGGTCTTGGTTATAAAAGCCCCCTCTAGGTAGGAGGGCCGGACGGTGGATGCCGAAAGGGTTAGACTTTTGGAGTATAGGAGAGTTCTTCCCAAAATACACTGTTGAGGACTTGGTTAAAGTCTACGGGGTGGTCGGCGGGGTGCCAAGTTACCCGTCAAGGCTTGACAGCAACAAGTCGTTCGAAGAAAACCTCGCCGGGACCTTCTTCTCAAGGGGAGGATATCTCGCGAGGAAGCAGAGCTGCTTTTAAAGCAGGAGCTAAGGGAGCCGGCAAACTACTTCGCCATCAAGAGCTATAGCGGCTGGAAGGGAAACATTCGGCGAAATAGTTAATGAAACAGAGCTCGACAAGAGCCCTAGTTTCAAAGTACCTCTCAGTACTCCAAGAACTACGCATAGTTGAGAGGGAGCTGCCAGCCCTCTCCAGCATAAAGGCCAAGACACGATTAAAGAAGGGAAAATACGTAATAACGGACAATTACTTCAAGTTTTGGTTCCGCTTCATGTACCCAAACAAGACGCTTCTTGAAAGCGGGGATCTAAACGCCTTCATCAGAAGTTCAGCAGAGAATTTAACGCATACCTTGGAGAAGTGTTTGAATCCCTCATCAGGAAGCATCTCCTCAGAGCCTTAATCAACGAACCGCTCACGGAAGTAGGACGGTGGTGGCGTAAGGGAGAAGAAATCGACGTGGTGGCCATGAATGGCAAGGTCTTCATAGCTGAAGTTAAATGGTCCGCCATCTCGGAGTCAAAGGCTAAGATCATCTGGAAAATCTAAGGGACAAGCGGAATGCATTAAATCAGAGAGAGAAAAAACATTACATTGTCTTGGCTAGGAAGCTGGAAGGTAAGGAAACCTTCAAGGAGAAAACCAATCAGCCTACGACCCAGAAGACGTAGCAAAGCTCATAGGTAAGCCACCATACACAAACCGGTAACCCCGCCCTTCCTACTCCTCCCGCTTCCGCCACATGAAATGGCCTGTGTTCATGAAGCACAGGCTCCTCCACTAACTGATGCACTCTCAGCCCACCTCCCGCATCTAACTAATAAAAAATAGCCGAAAAGGAAACGTTAAAGTTAAATATTGAGAGCAATCCAAACTACGTTCGTCCCTTAAAGTTAAAAAACAAGTCCTTTGAGAGAGGCGACTTGAGATGTTGGATCCCACTATCATTCACGGTGTTCTCCTGGCTATTGCCATCGCTCTGGCGGTGATCGCGGTCGAAGTCAAGCGCCTCGACTACGCCGTAATCTCCTTCGCCGGGATGTGCATAGTGCTCGGAATCCTTTTTTACCTGCTCTTCGCACCATGGGTTGCAGTGCTCCAGTTGGCAATATTCGCAGGCGCCATAGCCGTCCTCCTCCTAGTAACAGTTAACGTTACTCAAACACCCGTGGAGCGTGAGGAGGATGAGTGAGAGACGTAAAGTCGCCTTAAAGGCTGCTAGGATGGCTTCAGGCGTAATCCTAGCAGGCATTTTCACGCTGTTTCTGCTGAAAACATTGTGGCTTACCCCCCTATCATACCAGACTTTCACCTACACCGTTGACGCCCTCATGCCAACCATAGTTCTTCCACAGATTCCAGTGACCCAGATAAGCTTCTACGAGGGACTCTACCTCTGGTCCACAAGGCTCATCGACACTGTTTCTCAAGGCGTCGCAATAGTCGCAGCCGCCATAGGCGCAGCCATCCTATTTAGATTAGAAAAAGATTAGAAAAAGTTGAATGGTGAGTGAGAGAATGGCAATACCCTTATCCCCCGGGCTATACATTGGAACGGCTGCTATACTTTACGGTATAGGGCTCTACACCGTAGCGACGAAGAGGAACCTGATAAAAATAGCAATCGGAATCGAAATACTAGTCAACGCGGTTCACCTAAACTTCATAGCCCTGGCAGCGTACAGGTGGATCCCCCAGTGGATACAGACAATATACTTGCTTCTCTACAATGCGGGCTACACAGACCCTGTAACCCTAAACATTTACGGCTCAGCTCTGCTTACAGCCTTGCAGTACAATCCGCTCTTCGTCGACCCATTAGCCCACTCCATGGTAATAACCTCAATAGTACTTGCAAGCTGCGTCACCGCAGTAGCCCTAGCGTTCGTGGTCGCCCTCTACAGGCACTACGGCACACTCGACGTTCAAAAAATGAGGAGGCTTAAATGGTAGAATAGAATGGAGGGAGTGGAGAGATGCTGCCCAACGCAGCTTGGCTATGCTGGGTAATCCCCCTAATAGGCGCCGTTCTAACCCCTCTATTCTCAAAAATCCACCCGAAGGTTAGAGACATACTCGCCGTTCTCTTCTCGGCTGCGGCAATGGTCTACGCGGTTTCGATGATCCCAGACGTGTTAAGCGGCTTCACCATACTTTCACAGCCAGAAGTCATGGTAGGGGCAAGCCCCATACCATGGGACATAACCCAAACGGTAACCATTCAAGGCGTAAGCATACCAATAACCATTAGGTGGCTTTCGCTCCTACCATACGACTCAAAGGTGCTATGGATACCTTGGATCCCACTTCAAGCCCCAATGGAACTCTGGCAGCTACCATATGCATTCATGATCCCGCAGGGAGTCTACGCGGGAGTGCTCGTAGACCCCCTAAGTGTCTTCATGGCATGCGTGGTAACCTGCATAGGATTCCTCATAATGGTCTTCTCCCTAGGCTACATGCACGGTGACCCCGACCTGACCCGCTACTGGTTCTTCATGAACTTCTTCATAGGCGGCATGACGATGCTAGTGGTAACCGACAACCTCCTCCAGCTCTTCGTAGGATGGGAAATAGTCGGCCTGTGCAGCTGGGCCCTCATAGGCTTCTGGCACAAGAAGGAGGAACCATGCACGGTTCCCAAGGACACGCCAGAGTACCGCCCCACCGAAGGCGAGTATAATGCACTCTGCGGAATGAAAGCATTCGTAACCACGAAGATCGGCGACATCGCCCTACTGATAGCAATAGCAATAATATTCTTCGTTTCCGGAACCTTCAACCTTGTCCAACTCCAGCAGAACGCCGCCATAAACTTCGCAGCGAACACCCTTGGATGGGTCACCGACCTAGCAGTCAGGGGACTGCTTCCAGTAGTAGCCTTACTGCTCTTCGGCGGCCCAGTTGCAAAGTCGGCCCAGTTCCCGCTGCACGTATGGCTTCCAGAAGCCATGGCAGGGCCAACCACGGTTTCAGCGCTCATACACGCCGCCACGATGGTTAAGGCAGGCGTGTATCTGGTGGCGCGTATGCTTCCCCTGTTCTACGGATCCCAGCAAACACTCCTTGAAGCAGCCCTAGACCCGTCCAAGTACTCCTCAACGCTCCTGCTAACCTCCGGCCAGTGGACGTACCTGTACACTTCCACACAGTACGGGTTAAACACGTTTTTCACCACGGTAGCCGCCATAGGGGTCTTCACCGCATTCCTCGCGGCAACGATGGGTGTCGTCTCAAGGGAGCTCAAGAAGGTGCTGGCGTACTCTACCATAAGCCAGATAGGATACATGATGCTTGCCTTAGGAGTAGTCGGTACAGCGACTATGTCCATCGCAGGCTTCGTCGCCGGAACATTCCACCTTATGGCTCACGCTATATTCAAAGCTCTCCTGTTCCTCTGCGCCGGAGCGGTACTCCACGCCGTTGAAACCAAGGACATGTTTGAAATGGGTGGGCTTAAAGACAAGATGCCCATCACGTATGCATGCATGGTTGTAGGTGGACTCTCGCTGGCAGGATTCCCAGGGTTCGCAGGCTTCTTCAGTAAGGAGGCAATATTCGGGGCGACCCTGAAAGCTAACCAGATATACTTCTTCATCCTGGCAGCGCTGGTTGTTGCGATAACGACGTTCTACACTTTCAGGATGATAGGCCTTGTCTTCCATGGAGAACCAAGCGAGCATGTTAGAGAGATCGAGAAGGAACTTGGCCCGGTCAAGGAGGCCCCAGCGGTGATGTGGATCCCCCTCGTGATACTCGCCGCTGCGACTCTAATTGCAGGATGGCTTGAACCCTTCTTCAGGCAGTTCTTCCTTGGGCCGATAGGCGTATACCTCTTGAATGCCGAGTACGTTCACCCAGTGCTTCTAGGAGGGTTAACGTTCTCTGAGTACCCGCCCATCCTCCTTGAACACGTATTGAGCCATGAACAACTGGTCATGCTTGAGGTCTACGAGTACCTGCATTTGACGACGTACTCGGGATGGATATCCGAGTTAGCCGGTGCCTGGATGAGTATAGCAATATCCCTGGGGCTCTTCGTCATAGGCTTCGTACCGGCTTGGCACTACTACATTGCTAGGCGGGGTGACCCGTCGGCTGTAACTAGGAACCGTGTCGGCGCAGCCATCTGGACGTTCCTGTGGAACAGGTGGTACATTAACAAGATCTACTTCCTCGTGTTCGTGGACGGCTTCCTCAAGCTCTCATCGGCAATGTACAACTACCTCGAGAAAGCCATAGATGGCGTGAACTACGCTGTGGCCACGGTGACCGTGAAAGCCTCAGAAAAGTTCAGAAAGACGCAAACGGGCATAGCTTACGTTAACGTAATGTACTTGCTACTTGGAATCCTAGCATTCATGTTCCTGTTGTTGATGTTCTGGTAGGAGGCGAGGAAGAATGTTGCTTGACATGTTAGCTAGCTATGAGCTCGCCGCATCCCTCGCTATACTGCTCGGACTGGCACCAATAGTTTACCTACTAGGCAAGAAGTGGGGTAGAGCTGCGGCGTGGCTGTCCCTGCTTGGAGCGTCAGCCTCGGCTCTCCTAATAATACACGTCTCATACACCGTGCTTACATCCTACAACACGCTGCTGGCCACGATCTCCTTCGATGTAACATCAAAAACATACGGCCTCCTCATATACTTCCCATTTTACAGTACAGCCTTAAGGGTTGACCTCTCAACCTGGACGGCATCCCTAGTAACTAGCGCGATGCCATACTACCCGAACCCATTCGACAGGGCTGTAACCTACCCGCTATTCCACATATTCCAGTACAGGCTCATTGCAAGGCCATACTACAATATTATACCTCAACCGGCATTCAGGATAGAACTCCCCATAGCGGTTTCAATGAACCCCCTCCTACTGCTTCCCATCGACGCAGGCTTGCTCGCAGACGGGCTAAGCTGCCCCGTAGCCATACTGATATCAGGGCTGGGAGCCCTAGTACTCCTATACTGCACCAAGTACATGGGGGACGTTAAGCAGCCAGGGACGTTCTATGCCAGCATGCTCCTCTTCATAGGAGGCATGCTTGGGGTCCTCTTCTCAACAAGCGTCATAGAGTTCTTCGTTTTCTGGGAGCTGATGCTGATACCAACCTACGTCCTAGTAGCCTACTACGGGTTAACCGAGAAACGTGGGGTAACCGCCCTCAAGTACTTCCTCTGGACGACTTTCGGGTCGTCGTTCATGCTGGTTGGAATGCTCATGACCGGCTTCAACCTGGGAACCTTCAACATACAGGAAATGAGGGTGGTCCTCGACGCATACCAGAACCTGCTATACTCGACGGTGATACCTAACGTCCTCCCCTGGATCACAGGGACACTCCTCGGCCAGCAAGTCCAGCTTTGGCTCTCCCTAGCCATAATAGGCGCCCTAATGGTCATACCAGTAGCTCTCATAATGGTTGGGTTCGCCGTGAAAATGGCGATATTCCCGCTTCACACGTGGCTTCCCGACACGTACATGGAGGCTCCAATGCCTGTTACCTTGCTGCTAAGTGCGGCAATGACGAAGACTGCAGCCTACGGTATAGCAAGGATAATATCCCTGTACTTCGCCCCCTCCGTGGCAGCGATGACGGTCGGCCTCAGCATACTGGCCATAATAACAGCCTTCTACGGCGGAATAATGGCTCTAACCCAGAAGAACCTTAAGAGCATGCTGGCATACTCGTCAATGAGCCAAATGGGATATATACTCTTCGGCTACTCCATGGCAACGTTCTACGGCGTAACAGGGTCATTCTTCCACATAATAAACCATGGCATTTGCATAGCTACATGGTTCATGATCGCAGGGATGCTCCTCAAGCAGTTCGGAACCCTAGACTTTGAGAAACTTGGAGGGCTTGCAGCTAAGATGCCCGTCACCGCAACGCTCGCCGTGATCGCGGGCCTCTCCCTATCAGGGATACCTCCTCTCAGCGGCTTCGCAAGCGAGTGGATGATCTTCGTCGGAGGGGCAGTGGCAAACCAGTACCTCCTCCTAGGCTTCATGGTTCTCGCAACAGCCGTTACATTAGCATACTATCTCTGGGCGGTACGCCGCATATTCTTCGGACCGCTAAAACCCGGATTAGAACAGGCTAAAGAGCCACCGCTAAGGTACTTGGTTCCGGCGGTTCTCCTGGTGGTCGCCACGGTCATTCTGGGAATAGCACCTAACATAGCTACGCAGTTCTTCGCACCGCTCTTTGGAGCCACACCGATCCTCCCAACCATCTACGGCTGGGAGCAGCTAGCATACGTGTTAACGGCTCTAATGATGGTGTAAGGAGGCAGATAGAATGTTAAGCGATGTAACCCTCCTCTACCCAATCATAGTTCCGATAGTTTTCGCCATCATCGTCCTGGGAGCAGGAACACTCTTTGAAAGGGTTGCAGGCGGAAAGCTGCAGCTCATCAGGGAGATCCTAGCAGTCATAGGCTTCATAATAGCCTCCTTCTACGTCTTCCTAACATACTGGCAGTTAAGATACCTGCAAATAATCTCAGACTGGTTCCAGCTGTCAGCAGGCATATTCATCCCAGCCACCCTTTACTACGAGTACATGCCTGCAGGGTACTGGATGACATTCGCCTACCAAGTGTTCATGAACGGGCAAAACTGGCTCCTCTACAAGGCAACCATGCCCCCTGCAGGATCCGTGTTTGCGGTGGACTTCCTCAGCATACTCATGGCAGCGGCCTTCACCGGCCTCGGACTTGCCGTATCCATCTACTCTATAAGATACATGGAGCATGACACCGGGAAAACAAAGTACTACGCCCTGCTCCTCATACTGGTTGCAGCCATGAATGGCGTAGCATTCGCAGGAGACCTTTTCACCCTCTTCGTGTTCTTCGAAATAATGAGCATCTCAGCCTACTCGCTGGTAGGCTTCAGAAAGGAGAACTGGGAGCCTGTAGAAGCAGGATTCAAGTACCTCCTGATGGGTGCTGTAGGCAGCAGCATGGTTCTCTACGCGATCTCAATCCTGTACGGGCTAACAGGAACGCTAAACTTCGCATACCTCGGAACCTTGCTGGGCTTGGGTCAAGCCTTAAACCCCTGGACCTTCCTACTGGGAGGGTCGACGTTCTACTTGGTCATAATACTGCTCATCATAGGGTTCGGTGTTAAGGCGGCAATAGTCCCGGTTCACACGTGGCTTCCGGACGCCCACCCTGCAGCGCCAAGCGGAATAAGCGCCATGCTGTCGGGTGTGGTGATAAAGGCGGGCGTGTACTCCATGGCTAGAAGCCTATTCGTAGTGTTCCCGGTCACCGAAGCATGGCCATGGCTAGTCCCCATCAACGTTGCACCCTACAACCTTCCAGCAGCATTCCCGACAGGGTTCCCGGGTTACAGTTTCCCATTCCATTGGAACTACGCCCTAGTAGTTTTCGCAATAATAACGTTGATCGTGGCTAACGTGATGGCCCTGCTCCAGCAGGACATAAAAAGGCTTCTAGCGTACAGCAGCATCCTGAACATAGGATTCATAATGGTGGGCATCTCCATAGGAACCGCCGCAGGGGTCACAGCAGGATTATTCCACCTCATCAACCATGCAATAGCGAAAGGCCTCCTGTTCTTAGGCACGGGAGTGTACCTGCACGCTACGGGCTCAAGAATGCTTAACGACCTGTCAGGTATAGGGCGGAAAACACCCATCACAAGCCTTAGCTTCGCCATAGGAACCCTAGCCCTCATGGGGATCCCGCCACTAAACGGCTTCTGGAGTAAAGCCCTAATAGTGCTTTCAGCCCTCTGGTACGCTCCATTCGTCCCAGAGGGATGGGTGTGGGTGACCGTTGCCCTAGCAACCATTCTAGCAAGCGCTTTCTCGGCGGCGTTCTACCTGCGGTTAATCTACGTCATCTGGTTCTCACCGGAATCGGAGCGCGTCAAGGCAATAAACAAGAGAGAATCCCTCGTGATGGCTCTACCCATAGCTGTGCTAGCCTTTGCGTGCATAGCCTTCGGCGTCTATCCAAGCCCACTTTACAGTCTAGCGAACAGGGCCGCTGAAGCACTCCTCTACATTCCAAACTACTTCAGTGGAATAGTGTAAACTCCCCCAATCCCCCTTATTTTTTAGTAATTAAAGAAAAGATCGGGCTACTTTTTTAGAATTCTTTAAAGGGGAGCCTTTTCTGAAAAATAATTTATAGCATTAAGCACCCCCTTTCTCTGGGAAACCTCGAATTAAGGAGCCTTCAAGCTTCCTTATTCTGAGGTTTTTCCGTTCTAAAGGTAAGAGGTGGAAAGTTTTGTCGTTGCTGGATAAAATTGCCGGTCTCCTTGACGAGTCAGGGTTAAAATATGTAAAGAAGAAGGATGCCATCCTAATGCACTGGGAAACCGACTATTTTTCCGATCTAAAAGTTGGGATCCTGACCTCCCCTGACGAAAAATGGGTCTTCATAATGGCTTGGTTCATGGATCTGTCTGAAGTACCTGAAGGAGATCGTTTAGAACTCTTCTATAATCTCTTAAGGGAAAACTTTAGGCAGAATGGTGTAAAATATGGGGTTGATGATGATGACACGCTATTCGTCAGCATAGAAACAGCGGACACCGACCTCACAGCAGATGAAATCCAAAACTACGTCCTCTCCCTTGTTAACGCGTGCGACAGGTTCGTGGAAATATACCGAAAAAGCGTGTGAACACCTCCTCCATCTGCTTAAATACATAACGACTCAATGAAAAATCCCGGTTAGAATCCTAAAAACTTTTACTTTTTTGAGAGTTTCAGATTTATTATGCAGGATGTTATCCACTTTAACCTTTAAAGAAGGCTGGAGGGAACTCAAATTGGTACACGAAGCCGAAAAAGGTGTTTCTAGGATCAGCGTTTCGCTCCCCTCCGACCTACTAGAAGAGTTTGACGACTTTGTCCGGAGCTTAAAGCTTGACAGGTCCAAGGCTGTGCAGATGGCCATAAGAAACTTCTTAACGGAGTATAAGGTAATGGAGGCCTCAGGCCCATGTGCGGGAGTTATATCAATAATCTACAATCATGAAGTTAAAGGTTTGGAGGAGAAGATAACCGATATTCAACACGAGTATGGAGACGTTATTGTAGCCACCCTGCACGCACACCTAACCAAGAATGATTGCATGGAAGTGATCACGGTAAGAGGCGACGCCGAAAAGATAAGAGACCTTTCCGAAAGGCTTCTGGCAAACAGAGGAGTTAAACAGTTAAAGGTGACGATAAGTCACATAGGTCCGTAAGCCTCCTTAAGCCGACAGAAAGCGCACACCTCAGAGGAAGTAGGATAGCCGCACACGGCGCACCTTCTCAGAGCCTCCTGCCATCCTTCATCTGTTAAGTGCGGCTTTATCCTCTTCAGGAACCCCCTAACCATGCTTACCTTGGCAGCCGGCCACTTCTCCTCCAGAAAGTTAATTACTTCTTTAAATTTGAGTGTTGAAGGGTTGACAGCGTAGGGGCACTCCTCACTAATAGGAGATAACCCTTGAATGTGGGCGTAAAGGGCTGTTTCTCTCTCGGACACCTCAAAGAGAGGTTTGATACGTGAAACCATGCCGTCCCTCCTCGGGAGGACGGGAGACTGCCGGGCGAGAAGCTCAACGTTAGCTGAAACATAGTTTGAAAGGAGAACAGCCGCCTCATCGTCAAGGTTATGCCCCGTAGCCAGCCTGTCAAACCCCTCCTCGACGCCAAACGCGTTTAAAACGTACCTTTTAACAACCCCGCAGACGGAGCATACGGGTCTTCCACCCCGGGAAGCAACCTCATCCATCGTAAACCCAGCCACCCTCCTAACATCGATGACGTGGTGCGGTACGCCGATGCTCCTGCAGTGCTCACCCGCCACTCTAACGCTCTCCTCAGAGTACCCCTCTATCCCGAGGTCTATTGTAACCGCTTCAAGCTCGTAGTTGAGGGAGATCTTGGGATCATCGCTGTTCCTTATCTCGGAGAGAACGTGAAGAAGCACTAAACTATCCTTCCCACCTGAAACAGCCGCTAAAACCCTCTCCCCCTCCCTCACCATCTTATACCTTTCAATGGTTCTCCTTACACGCCTCACAACGTACACCTTAAAGTGTTCATTGCACAGGCTAAGACGCGCATAAGGAATAAACACCTTCGCCTCGCTCCCACACCATCTACACCTCGCCACCATCCGCACCCCGACGAAAAGCGGCTACCAGCGGCCTTCCTGCCTCCTCCTTCCCCATGACCTTTTTCAAAAGATTTAACAGTTCTAGCTAGTAAAAGTTCCCCTGAATGGAGGTAAAAACTTGTCGCTAAGGCAGAGAGCAGCCTGTCTCCTCGTCCTCCTCGTCCTGATCACGGCTTTTTCCACAGTCTCCGCACCGTCCCATACCTCACCATTACTCCAACTAAACTCTCAGCCAGCCTCCTCCGAGCAGCACTTAGCCTTCATAGACCCCGCAATCCTTCAAATGAAAGGGGAGCAAGGCACCTTATCGGTCATAGTGGTTTTCAACGTTAACCCTGAAGAAGGCTGTACCGCCTTGAAGAAGGCTTCAGGCAACGTTGTAGTCGAGAAGGTTTACAGTCTCATCCCTGCAGCCTTAGTTGAAATCCCATTAAATGATGTTTTTAAGATCGCTGGGCTACCAGAGGTGGAAAGCATCTGGCTTAACAGGAACGTGAAGCTCTCATTCGAGGAAGGATCTAATAAAGGTGGGGAGGGAGACACCGCCACGGTCAACGTGTCTCAGATCTGGAGCGAAGGCTACAATGGCAGTGGCGTGATAGTGGCCGTGCTGGACAGTGGAATCGACACGTCACACCCAGACCTAGACGACCTAGATGATGACCCATCCACCAACGACTCTAAGGTTATAGCCAGCGTCTCAATGGTCGACTACGACCCCTTCCCGTACGACTTCAATGGGCATGGAACATACGTTGCAGGGGTAGTTGCCGGGACAGGAGAAGCATCTGAAGGCAAATATAAAGGTGTTGCACCGGGAGCCATGCTCATGAACGTGAAGGTCTTCGACGTGGAGGGCTTCAGCCTATACTCTTGGATCCTTTCGGGCGTCGAGTGGAGCGTAAGCCACGGTGCAGACGTAATCCTAATCCCCTTCTCCATTCCAGGGCTTCCAGACGACCCCTTATGCCTGGCGGTGGATGCCGCCGCCAGAATGGGCGTAACTGTTGTAGCTGCATCCGGGGATGAAGGCCCAGCCTACATGAGCATAGGGTCTCCGGGGTCGGCGCTGGGAGCCATAACTGTTGGAGCATACAATTCATCTTCGGGTAGGGTGTGCACGATCAGCGGAAGGGGGCCAACCCTGTACATGTGGATGAAGCCCGACGTAGTAGCCCCCGGATGCAACGTGGTTTCCTGTAGGGCTTCACCCCCAGATGTAGGAATCAACATTTCGATACCCCAGTTCAACCTGAGCGGGTACGGCACACCCATAGATGAAAACTATACCGTTGCAACCACGACGGCAGCAGCTGCAGCCTATGTTGCGGGGGTGTCCGCCCTCCTCCTGCAAGCCTTCAGGTATGCCAGCCCTGAAACCATAAAGATCTCCCTTCTAAAGACGGCAAGTGACTTGGGTGAGTCTCCAAACGTTCAGGGAAGCGGGCTGGTAAACCCAGAATCCGCATACTATTATCTTAAGGGTGGCGGAGGAGAGGCCCTCAACGCCACACAGAGAACGTACACCATTGGTCTGCCAGCTGCCCCCCTCTACGTTAACAACACCGAGACCGACATCACGTGCTATTGCGTAGCTGGGAGCAGCGGAATGTTCACCGCCATGATGGTCTCTAACAACACTGCAAACCTTAACACCTCACACCTCATTCAGGGAATGTTCGGCGTATCATACAATGGAATGAACACGTCCTGGCTAACAATGGGTTCGATCCTACGCGAGCTACACGTCTCGTATCTAACCAGCGACTACGAGAGAGCCTCCTCCATATTTCAAGTAGGCGACCTCCTCGTCGCGGCGATCTTCGAATGCTGGAACAACTACACTAACCACCCATTAGACGCCTTCAAACTGACCCTCGTCTTCATGAACACAGGCGACGAAGACCTATCAAACCTCTACTTAACGTTCTACTCGAGCCCGGCGTTGTTCCTTAACGAAAGCGACCCGTCATCGGACGACCATGGCTTCTACGATCCATCCACCGGCATGGTCTACGTGAACGACACGTACGACCTTAACCCCAGCCAAGCCCTCTACTTAGGGTTTAGGGGGAACGCGTCGGTCAGCGGGTACGAGGTAGGCGAAAACGAAACGGTCTTCGGCCATGCTTCAACAGGGGAACTCACCAATACCTCAAAGCACACGGGCAATTTGGGTCTGGCTATGAAGTGGCTTGTGGCAGGCTCGCTCCCGGCAGGCTCCCACGTAGCCTTCACAGGCTCCCTCTCCTTCGGTGAAAACGAAAGCGCCACCAACGCTTCAGCATCAACGGCGCTGTTAGCGCAGCCCCCCTCGTCTTTCCCAGACCTCTGCATAGTTAACGCCTCCCTGAAGCGCTTATCTCCTAAGGGGGCGGGGTACTCCTCAGATTGCCTAGTGCTTAACGTTGGAAACGATTTAGCTAATGCTTCCGTGTCCTTCTTCTCTAACAGGTCAGGTGGCGAAAGCACCGTGTACCACGTTGAATCCTTCTCCCTTGAAAATTACACTCCATTCACACCGGTAAAATTCAGCGTCACATGGGTGCCAGTTGAAGAAGGAATCTACTCAACCGGGTGGGCTATAGGGGAAATTCCGCTTCTCCCACTAGACTACATGCTAAACATAACAAATGTGACGAGTGGAAACATTCAATTCAACATCTCAGAAGCCTACCTGCTAGACAATTACTTAGCGCGAAACGTCTTCATAGGCTCGCCTCCGGAAGACTTCGCTGTTTTCCCGGTGAGGATTCCAAGCAACCCCTTCCCAATAAACTTCCCAATAGACTTCGCGTACTATAATTTAACAGTAGTCTCAACAGGCAACTTAAGCGGCCTCAAGATAGACGTTGATGGAAACGCCTCTAGACTGGTGTCTGCTACGAAGCTTCCCGAAACCATAAACTTATTCGGCACGATAGAAATCGCGGTTAACACAACCACCCCGTCAAGCCTAGCCATGAACCTGAACGTATCCCTCTCGCTTCCATTCGGCCTCTTCAACTTTCCGAATCCCGGAGTATACCAGGGGGAAATACAGGTTTCAAGCGGCGCCTCACCTGTGGGGTCTGTAGCCGTCTCGTTTAACGTGACGTACCCCCAGGGGAGAATCCTATTTGATTCAGCACACAACCTAATAGACTTAGAACACTTAGAGGAAGCCCTCGACAGCACGTTCACCGGTTACTTCAGCATCTACGAAGTTTCAAAGGAGAACGGACACGAGCTGGACGAAATACCCTTCATAGAGGAACTCAACGAAACCATACTTCAACTCTACGACACCCTGATAATATGCGATCCCGAGCTGGAGTTCAGCCAAAAAGAGCTGGAAGCGATAGAAAGCTTCGTCAGGCAAGGTGGCAGCTTACTGGTCCTACTCGAGCCGGAGGAGAATGGAAACTACACCCTAATAAATAGCCTCTTGGAACCCTACGGGATCAAAGCCACCTCAAACCTTACAGGCCCGGTCAGCCTAACACAGGAAAACTTCACGTCTCACCCGGTAACCGATGGTGTGGGGGAAGCCGTCCTATACTCGCCAGTATGCTTCCAAGTGAACGAGTCCCTAGGGGCTTTCACCCTGACAAAGGGGGAAGCGGTGATCGTCGCCTCTAAGGTTGGACTGGGCAGGGTCGTAGCCTTCGGCGACTCCGACTTTGCATCACTCAGCCACATCGGAGAGCACGATAACCGCATTCTAATTTCCAACGTGCTGGAGTGGCTCATGGAGAATAAGCTAATCCTAAATCTCACCGTTAGCACCCCGCACGAAAACAACGTGATTTACCTGGGAGACAGCGTGTACTTCCTCGTCCACGTAACCGACCTTAACGGTAGGGACGTGTCGCAGAACCTCACAATTTTCGCCATATTCAACCTGCCCAACGGGACGTCTATTCCCATGTGGTGCTTCCACTATAAGGATGGCCTCTACACTACCCTAATGTTCACCGAGTTCACGGAGCAAACCGGGAATTACACCTTGATAGTATGGGCGGACGCCCCCAACTACACGTCAACATGCGCTACCTACACGTTTACCGTCCTCCCCTCCCCGGAGCAACCTTCACTCTTCTACCTTCCATCGGCGAAACGGGACGTTCTGTTGGGCTTCGCCGTAACAGCGCTCGTATCAACGCTAATCGTTGGATTATACTTTGTCCGGAGAAGGCGCTTCCAAAGGAGGACGTTCATACCGGAACTTGACAGGGAGCTAGCATACTACATGAGAAACATGATAAACGAGGTTCGAGCAGCATTCAAGGAGCTTGACACGGCAATATCGGATGAAAAGCTAGACGACTTCGAAAAGATAAGGGTAATACATGATAAGCTTCCAAGACTGAGACGCACCCTAATAAAGGTTAAGGAACTAGCTGAAAAAATAGGGGAATACTAGGCTCCTATAACCTCAGGGCTCTTCCCCTACAACGCCCTCGATCCTCTCGATGGCATCCCTTATTTCATCCAACTTCTTAACAACGGTTCTCCTTGTGGACTTAGGCAGATCCCAGAGCCTCCTTTCAACTTCATCAATAAGCTCCTTAGCAGCTTCCCTTTCCCCCTCCTCAACGTACATGTAGGCTGCTTTAAGGTAGCTGTTAATCATACGCCGCAACTCCCCCTTTTCATCGTAAATATCCCCGATTCGCCTGGTGAGGTATGCTGTACTCAACTTGTCTCCCATCTCCTCCGCCACCTTCAAAGCCTTCCGGTAATATTCGGCAGCCTTATCCGCCTCCCCCCCTCTGTAATATATTTCTCCAATATCTAGTAGGACGCTGCTGACCCCCTCTTCGTTCCCCTCCTTACGGTATATCCTTAAAGCCTCCTCGAGACTTTTAAGCCCTCTCTCCAGCTCCCCCCTTCCAGCGTAAACTAGCCCTAACGCGTAGGCTGCGTCAGCAACCCCTTCCTCTAACCCGATTTTACGGTATATTTTGATCGCTCTGACACCGTGCTTTTCAGCTTCCTCATACTCATCAAGTTCAAGATGTGCGACGCATAGGTTGTAGGCTGCGTCGGCGACCCCCTCCTCGTTGCCTGTAGCTTCAAACGCCTCCAAGCTTTTCCTGTAAAATTCAAGCGCTTTCTCAGGTAAATTAATCCTAGTGTAGAAGAGACCCGCTTCCAAGCAAACTTGCCCTAGGGAGGGTTTATCCCCCTCCTTCTCAGCGGCTTTTACAGCCTCCAAATACCTATCAGCAGCTTCTCCT
Source organism: Candidatus Freyrarchaeum guaymasense (assembly GCA_030587405.1). Next base: position 37,562 of record JAUQZD010000001.1, read on the forward strand.
ACAAGTCCCTCCTCCTCAAGCCTTCTTGCATCCTGAAGTAGCTCCTCAATCATCAGCGTTCCCCTACTCCACCACTTCCCTTTTCGTTTCCATTCTTTTCAAAAGCTCACCTTTTTTACTTTTTGGTTCCCCCCTCACATGATGCAGCTTCTCCACGTGATGCCAGATCGACGCATTAACACTTTTAACTCCTCAGAAAAACAGCAACCCCAACTTCCTCCTTCCAAAAGCTCACCTCTCCATTCCTGTTTTCATTTACCTCTGCAATGCCTCATAGAACTGTTTAAAGGTTGGTGGGTGCTTGCATGCATAAACCATTGAAGTGAAAAGCCCTTTTTTAGACGGTTCTCCAATGCCCGTTAATGTTTAAACCGGGCAACTCGGTTGTCTAGTTTAAACCTTCAGGTGAGGCCCCGGGCTCCTGAAGGGGCGATCTCCGAAAAGGTGAATGATACGTCTCAAAGGCAATCGCATCTAGCCAAGTTTTACTCCTTTCTAAACCTTAAAAATTTAGAAAAATTAGATGATGTTTTCTACTCTATGGAGTATCTTAGAAAGCGATTCAAGCTCCTTCTCTCTATTATATTTTTTAATTACCTTGTCTACCTCCTCGGCGAGCTCCTCCTCGTTCCCCCCTGATGCATAAGCTTCTTCTATCTTCTCTAGGACTTGCCCTACGTCTTCTTTTTCGTCCGTGCAGAGGACAAAATATTCTCCCCTTGAGATCTTATACGTAAACAACTTATTCTCAAGGAGAACGTAGGATACTCCCTCCTCTGAAACGTCGCTGGCGAACGTTTGTATTGCTGTTAAGAGGCCGCCTACGATTTCAGATCTTATCTCTTCACCTAGGTAAGACTTGAAGAAGACTATTTTTCCGCTTCTGTCTATGATCCATAAGGCATGGATCAACTACTCCCCTCCACTAATCAATAGCGACACCGGGCTGGGTTTAAAGAACCTCTTCCTATTCCTGCCATCCCTAAATATGACCAGTGGCTGGTATTTAACGTCTTGCCCTCTTTCCCCTATCATTTTTATTTCTAAATCGATTTTTTGCCAGGCATCAACTTCCTCGTTAAACTCGACTTCACCATCCTTGATCATTTCCCTTTCCTTACCTATAACTTTAAATCCTGGCGGAACAACACCCTTTATCTTCTCCAGTATAACCGGCTTATCACCTATGTTTCTTATCTCCAAACTCACCTTAATTCTTTCCCCAACGGTGAAGAAGCTTCTATCAGCAGGCTCCCTCACCCTTACAATGAGGAAGCCATCCCTTAAAGCCTCTATTTCATCCCCCAGAAGGGTCGTTTCTCCTCTCCCCCCGCCCAGAATCTCCAAGTACTCCTGCCTTATTTCCTCCTCTCTTAACTTTCGAGCCTTATCGGAGACCATCCTTTCCAACGCCACCTGTCCAGCCTCCGAAAACTTCTCCATGGCCTTAACATAGCTTTCATAGGCTAACTTGTAGTACCTCCTCCTCGCCTCGTCGAGCTTCTCCATGCTCGCCATGCGAGCATATCTTTCCCCGTCGAGAAGGAACTCCATTCCCTCAGCATACCTTGTGTAGTTCTCTAACCCTGCATCCATGAAGAAGTTTGCACTTCTTCCAAAATGTGTTCTGGCAGTGACGTACACGTCCATCGCCTCCTCGTCCACTTCAATGTACTCAAGTATTCTATGCCACCCGTAACACAGGTCGAAAAACCCTAGCATAGCATTCTTCATCTTGTTTGTTACAAACTCCTCAGAACTTACTCTAAAAAGCTCTGCCGCCTCTAGAAGCTCGTCTCGTGACCCTATATGCCCCCTCTCAAACTTCTCTAATCCTTGGGCGAAGTGCAGGTATCCCTCTATGCTCTCCCACTCAGCTTTTTCCCCTTGCCCGGAGATGTCCCTCAGCAACTCTATAGCCATAGAAAACTTGACGAGCGCCGGCGAGTGCTCTCCCTTAGCGTGCAGAGTCAATCCTTCCTCTATAAGTGTTTTCCCCTCGCACAGTTTTATGAACACATCCGCTCTCCTTTCCAGCTCGCTGCCAATCCTTCTCCCGGTTTGCTTCACCTCCTTAAACTTTTTGCTGGCGGATTTTAACAGTGATAATGCCTTATCATGGTCAACCAAGCTGACCGCCTCCGCCTCTAGAAGCTCACTTAATGCACGGTAAAACTTTGCCTCGTATTCATAGCCTCTCGGAAGCAGCTCGGCTCCTCTCCTGTAGAAGGAAGCAGCCTCTGAAGTGCTGACTTTCACCTTCTCCTTCCCTCTTTCAATGTTTGCCATAGCCTCAACGTATCTCGCCCTCTCCTTAGCGTAATCCCTCTCCTCCCTAGCCCTCCTCAGCTTCTCAAGGGCCTGAAGATAGTATTCCACGGATTGAGAATACTCTCCCTTCAAATCCTCAAGCTCTGCCAGTCTGATGAGAACCTCCCCTTCCATTTCGCTCCAATCAAAATTTGAACACATTCTTCCCCCTTCTAAATACGATTGCTTAGCTCTAAGGTAGTCTCTTTCATCCCCACTTCTCATCCAAGCCTCCCTGTAAATGTCGCCTGAAAGGACAGCCGACCTAACCCCTCCAACCAAGTCGTCCACAGCTATGTATGCTTCACGCGCCTTCTTAATCGCGCTTTTAGCCTTCTCCAGCGCCTCTCCCTTCCCTCTCAAGCTTAAAATGTAGTACGCCTTGGCTAAATCGTAGAGGTGATCCGCCCACTTTTCCTCCTCCTTAGCATATTCAAGGGCAGCCTCACCATACCTAATAGCGTTTCCAAGCAGCTCCCTAGACCTTCCCGGCTCCTGTTCAACCCTTGCTGCAGCTATCAAGTAACTAACCATGCTGCTGTAAAGCTCCCCAACTATAGGGTTCCCCTCAGGGAACCTCTTCACCTCGTTTAAAGCTTCCCGGCCATAAGCGGCCCCCTCCCTAACTAGGTTTGCTTTCAAAACGTCGCTTTCAGCAACCTCACTATACTCCGAGACGACCTTGGGTATCAATATGAGAGATCTGACTGTTAAGTCGTTTCTCACCTGCCTCCTCGCATACCTGTAAGCTTTCTTTAATGCTTCATAGCATTCCCTTAAAATGGTCCTCCTCGCCTTCTCCGTTAAGAGAAGCTTAACCATCTTATACCCTACAACTCCTAGAAGAAGGTAAGCTTCCGATGCAACGTCGTACTGCTCTTCCCTTTCAAGCCTTTCAGCTACCTCCTTACTGTCTTTTAATAGCTTATTCAGTCTACTCAGTCTCTCCCCGTAAACATTCTCCCTCGACAGAATTTCCAGCTCTAAAAGTGCCAGATTATACCTGTGAATCCACCCGCACAGGTCCTCCCTCGGGTAAACACCTGCAGCCTCGGCTCGTAGAGATATAATGCCGTCATAGTCCCTCTTCTCCAGCGCGGCTTCAACCTCACACCTTTCCCCTCTTGCTTCTAAGCAGAGATACTGCTTCTCCCTCCCCGCCTCCCTAAGAAACTTCTCTGCATCACCAAAGTCCTTCGCAGCCTCTAACAGCACGTTTACTTTCTCCTCTCCTTCAAAGTATGGTGCACACTCAAGCTTCACCTCTCCACTCCAGAAGGAGAGTATCCCGCATTTCTCGTAATCCCCTATTTTTTCAAGCCTCTCAAGACATTTGGAAAGCTCATCTATGGCCCGCGAGAAAATCTTCTTTTTCTCAGCCACATTCTCTTCGAGCCTAGTCCTTAAAGCATTAATAAACGCAACGCAGCAGCCTATCCTTACATCCCTCTCAACGCGGCCTATCGATAAGTTCTCCTTGATGTAAAGCCGCCTAACCTCACCAAGTATCTTTATCGCTTCCTCTATTCTACTCCTAAACCCCTCAACCGTTCTTTCACGTGAAGCCTGAAAGGCACTGCAATGCGCCCTAAAAAAATCCACTTCAACAACCTTTCCCTTCTCACCCAACGAGGAATAAGCATCAACGGCCTCTCTGAGTTTTTCAATAGATTCCCTCAGGCGGCCCCTCGCCTCCTCCTCAAACGCCTTCCTGAGAGCCCTTTCAGCTTTCTCGGTCAGCTGCCTATATCCCCTAGAACCTCTAATCTTATCAATCAAACCATAAACCCCCCTTTCTCAAACCCTAAAAAGACCTCCATCCCTCCACTGCGCAATCACATCTTACAGTTTCTTTCTCCCTTAAAAAATGTTAAGAAAGATGCACGATACGGTGGATTCCACCAACCTCATAATAATCTGTTACCAATTATACTCTCCCTTTAGGAGGGAAATTAAACCTTGCAACCCTCCTACTCCCGCTCCCTAAAGGCGTTAAAAACCCCGTTTTCCCCCTGCTGAAGCCTGAGAAGTTTAAGTATCTCCTCCGGGCTACCCCTCCCCCTTTCCCTGTTTTTACCTTGCCAATCACCCTTTAAGGATGCGCCCTCCCATTTAGCTCCTCCTTGAACCCTATACCTCCTCTCCCAAACCTGAATTATCTTATATATATTGTACACTCCCAGTATGAACCCCAAGAGAGCTCCTAGGACGATTGAAACGGAGGCTATGGATGGGTTCTGTTCACCCAAGTAATAACCTATATAGGCTCCTGCAAGGACCATTATGGGCAGCTCGCTGCCAACCGCAAGCCACTTACCCACCCCTTCAATATTAGCCCTTTTCTCTCTCTCCTTCAAGGGAGCCTCCCCCAAACGATGAACATACAAGTAGATAACTCGCCTCTCAACTTTAAATTAGTTTCCCCCTGTTCCCCTCCGAGGCAGTAAAAGACTAAACCTTTAATAGTTAAAGTGGTTAAGTGGTTGGTCAGGCAGTTTTAAGTTTTACATTTAAACATGTTAGTGGGGAGAAGTGGTTTGAGATGGCGTTAGGTGCATCAGAGTACGCGTTTATAAACGCAAGGGTGAGAGGGCTAAAGTCTAAAATGCTCACTTTATCCCAGTATGAGAAGCTAATTCAAGCATCAGACCTCGACGAGGCTGTAAGATTTCTAAGTACAACACCATACTGGGGCGAACTGTCAAAGGCCCTATCGCAACCACCCATCGACGTTGACCAAGTAGACATCGCACTGAGGAGGACGTATGCAAAAGAGATAAAGTCCCTAATAAACAGCGCACCAGCCAAGGCTAAAAAATTCCTCTTAAAGTATCAGAAGAGGTTCCATTACGAGAATATTAAAGCAATCTTAAGGGTTATCCACAGCGGCGAGTCAAGGGATCAGGCTAGGAAACACCTCGTAGTGTTGGCACCTGAGGAGGACGCAGAGTATGAGCGCCTTTTAACTGCACAAACGATCCCTCAGCTCGTGGATAGAATTCTAGATCCACGCCTTCGACGGCAACTTCAAGACGCGCTTCAAATGTATGAGGCAACAAGATCAACCATGCCGCTCGAAGTAGAACTTGACAAGTACTTCTACAAGGAAATTTGGACTGCAATAGATCACTTGAGGGCTATGGATCGAAGGTATGCACGGGCCTTTTTCGGATTAAGAATAGGAATAATTAACATAATGACCGTTATAAGAGCAAAACTTCAGGGGATTGAGCCACAAATAATTGAAAGCCTAATCATACCTATCACTTACCGGGCAGCTCCAGTAGTAAGAGAGCTACTTACTGCAAGAAATATAGAGGAAGCATTAAACATGCTCATTGCCACCCCATACAGAGAGCTTGCCCACAAAGTTAGGGAAGCCTATAGGAAAAGCCCAACTCTGTCATCGGTTGAACACACCTTTGAAGAACACTTAGTTCAGACAGCGTATCTCTCCATGGCAGGACCCCCCTTCCAAATCGGCACGGTACTCGCCTACCTAGACCTCAAATACTACGAACTACGAAACATTAAAATAATAATTATAGGTAAAGAAGAGAACGTAAACCCGGCAACCATACGTGAACTGCTAGTAGTAATACCCTAGTAACTATAAGGTGATTGGAATGGTAAGCATTCCACTAAGGAAAATGCTCCTGCTGCAAATTGCAGCAATAGCCTTAGCAATAGCCTTGGCATATGCAACCATGTTAGTACTCGCACAACAACAATATATACTGCCATCACCTTGGATTACGCAGAACCCTTCATTAGAGAGCGGGCTAGGAAAAATAGGAGCAGGTATAGCAATAGGAGTAGCAGGGTTCGGGGCAGGCATAGGTATGGGAACCGCCGGTGCAGCTGCAATCGGCGCGATAGCGGAGAGACCTGAAGTATTCGGTAGGACCATGATATATATAGTGTTCATAGAAGCTATTGCAATTTACGCGTTAGTTGTTGCTTTCATGGTGATGTAACTACATCTCTTTCTATTTTTTTACGTCGTTCTTCTTTAACGAAATCTATTCTTACTCCAATTAGCCTACCAGTCGTTCGAACAGCAATCAAAAGAGAATGAACTTCTCATATAGAGAAACGAAAAGTTGCATTCTAAAGTGGAAGACGGCAACAACTCGCCTAAAAACTCGTCTAAAAAGAGGTGAACATCGATTTCAGCTCCATAAATTGTTAAGAAAGAGATTTGGGTTGGATGTGTTCTTGACGGCTGCAACGCTCCTCTTTTATTTTTAGGGTGTTCCCCTCCGGGAAACTAGGAAGCGAAAAGAATCTTTGCTATTTTAACCCTAATGTCTTTTTCTTCTCTTTCAAGTATAGATTCAAACGTGTTATTTATAAGTAGGCTTCTATCCTTCCTACGTATTATCGCACCACCTGTAGCATATATAGTTTCTCCTGATTTCTCTAAAGTGGTCTTCACCCCAGTCTTCTCACTTACCTCGCTTGCTATCTTTTCTAAGTTCAGTTCTATGTTTGCGTGCTCCTTTGGGAGAACTACCTCTAATTCTCCTCCTCCTATGGCTATTGCTCCTCTTTCAATAATCTTTTCAAGGATCCGGCCGTAATCCTTCGATGTTACTAGCTCTTCAAGTCTTCTTTTCGCCTCTTCAAGCACCCTCTTTATCCCTTCTTCCTTGGCTACGGTTACCATCTGTCTAGCTTTGAGTTTTGCTTCCGCAATCACCTTCCTCTTCTCCCTCTCCGCTGCTTCCACCTCTTTCCTAAGTATTTCACTCGCCTTCCTTTCAGCTCTCTTCTCAGCTTCTTCAATCACCTTCTCCACCCTCTTACGCGCCTCCTCTAGGATTCTCTGTGCTTCCCTGTTAGCGTCATCCATGATCTTCTTCCTTATCCTTTCCAGCCTCTCCTCAATCGGCGTCTCCTCAAACTTTCTAACCTCCACCTGCTCGCTCATCACGATCACCCCACTAGGACAGCGTTTAAAACGGCCTTCACGGCTTCCTCCAGATTCTCCTCGATTTGCCTTCTTATGGCTGAAACCTCCTTCTCTGCCTCCTTAATTATTCTCTCCGCCTCCTTCTCCGCCTCTTTCCTGGCCTCTTCAGCCTTCCTCTTCGCCTCTAATTCGGCCTTTTCAACCATCTCCTTCTCTATCTGCACCGCCTTCTCGGTTGCGGCGGCCTCCAGCCTTTCCGCCTCCTCGCTTGCCTCTAAGATCCTCTTTCCAGCCTCAGCCTCGATCCTCCTAATCTCTTTAAGAGCCTCGGAAGCCAAGTTGACCACCCCTCAAGCCATGCCTCAAATGATAAAAGCTTACACTTTAATCTTTCGATCACCTCAAACCGGATGTGAACAGCCTAATAGGTGACCATAGTTTTATATATGATGCCCTAAATCCACGTTCATTCTAGCTTTCACCTCGGCGACGCCGGGAACAGGCCTCTGCGTAAACTGGACTGGAGTACTCGCCTCTGCGCGGCGGGTGAAAGGAATTGGACTGGATCTGGGTGCTGACCACCGTGGCAGTGGGAGTCCTCGCCGGCTTGGTTACAGGCTTCACCGGTGCAAGTGGCGTTATGATCATCGTTCCAGGGTTAACCCTTCTGCTCAGCATTCCCGTCCACGCCGCCATAGGAACCAGTCTAGCTGTCGACGTGGTAACATCCTTGGCCGTCGCATATACCTACAGGCAGAGCGGCAACATCGACTTAAAGTCGGGTTTATGGGTTATAGCCGGAGCAGTAGTTGGAGGGCCGTTGGGAAGCTGCCTTTCAACGTGTATTTCTGAGGTCAGCCTCGGCGGGCTCTTTGGCATCCTGCTGGTTTTAAGCGGCGTCACCATATGGAAGCGGGGAGTTAAAGGAATCCTTTACATGCTAAGGGAGAGAAGAGCACCCGATGAGGTACTGCTTAGGAAGCACAAGGCTGCCGCCCTACTGCTTGGATGCTGCATAGGCGCCTTCAGCGGCGTCTTCGGAGCCGGGGGAGGAATACTGGTCCTCCTCATATTGGTATTCCTGCTGAAATACGACCTCCACAAGGCAGTCGGCACGTCAACGCTGGTAATGGCGATCATCGCAGCCTCAGCGGCCGCTGGACACTTCATGAACGGAAACGTTAACCTCGCCGCCTTCCTCTTTGCAGGTGTCAGCGCTGTTGGAGGAGGGAGACTCTGCGCCACGGTGGCAAATAGGGTTTCAGAGGAAACCCTAGGCAAAATTATAGGTGCAATATTCGCCTTCCTAGGCGTCTTAATGACTGCAGAATACTTCCTCTAGCTTCCTTCAACACCCTCCCAGAACCTTATTAAATTATTTTCCTACTTTCTTTTTTCTGGTGGTTTGAATGATACGTTTACACCACGTTGGAATAGTTGTGCATGATTTGAAGTCTGCTGTTTCAAGGTACTGCCGGGCGATTGGAGTTAACGAGGAAACCATAATTTTCCAGCGCGGCCAGTACGCTACGGAGAGGGGGGAAGTGGAGGAGTTCGAGTACGCCTTCATACCTGCAGGGGGTGGAACGTTCATAGAGCTGGTCATGCCGGTAAGCGAGGGGCCAACCATGAGGTACCTTAGGAAGAGAGGTGAGGGACTTTTCCACCTTGCGTTCGAAGCGGACGACGTGGAGTCAGCTGTAAAGCAGTTCCAAGACGCAGGGATCCCCCTCGCAGGGAGAACCCCGACGGGAAAGCTGCTCTCAGTCTTCTTCCATCCGAAACATGCCAACGGAGTTCTTCTCCAACTGGTGAAGAAGGGCCTCTTCCTCCAAGATGGAAGCGTCAACCCAGAAGCATTAAAATAGTCGACAACCCGGAGGGTGCGTGCTGCATAACTCCCTCCCTCATTATTTCATTCTTTCTTTCATTCTTTCATTCGCGTCCCTTACTCCAAGGACACTTAGCAAAAACACATCGGACACCGCTAAACCCTTAAATCACCATCAACACAATTTAGGGATACAAGGGCTCCCTCCGCAGCAGCTTGGCATCAGGATCCCTCCCAAACAGTACGTCACCCATCACGCCGGGAAACGCTTAAAGAGCGCCTCTTTCAGCCTCCTCCGTGGTGAACAGGAAAGCAGCCGTAACCTGCGGCAAGACGCTGGAAACTAACTTTTTTAAGCAGTGCTTCCCTGTCTTTCTAACGTGAACGGGGAGCGCTGGAGGTGAATCGTTGAGGGAGCGTCATATTAGCGGCTCAGTGCTGGGTGGAGGAGAGTACATGCACGTCTTCGCCGACGTCCTCGACCGTGAACTAAACTTCACCAGCTTGAAGACTAAAAGGGTTGGACCCTACGAGTGGCGTCTACGTATGGGGCTCGGCGTGAAAGGTAGCATAAAGCTTTCGAGGGTAAACGGCGACATAAAGTATGACCTGGTGGTCGGGTTGGGTAGAACCCCCATCCTCCTATCGATAGCGATCGCAGCAGCCTCCCTGCTCCTCTCACTCTTCTTCCTCTTCTTCGGCTTCGTCTTCTTCATATTCCTGTTTCCCCTCATACTCGACCTTTGGAACGCTGACAAAGCGGAAAGGGAAGCCTTAGACGCCATAGAGTCGGCGCAGATGCTCGTCTTCACAGGAACCATAGAGCCCCGCCGGCGAAGAAGGTGCCCTTACTGCGGGTTTAACCCCCCAAACTGGGCAGTCTACTGTCCGAAATGCGGTTCAAAACTCTAATCGAACATGAAACCTCTCTAAACTTACAAGTTTATTTTGCCGCAAACTGGGCAGTCCGGGTCCCTTCCAACGTCCACCACCATGAAGCTGCCTGCTTCACCATCGTATATCAGCAATCTGCCCACGAGCGGCTCCCCGATCCCCGTAACCACTTTTACTGCCTCGTTCGCCTCCAGGCACCCCATTACGCCCGGAGTCATCCCGGCGACGGGGATCAGCCCTTCTTCAGGCGGTAACCTTGGAAAAATACATTGAAGGCATGGACCCTTACCCGGAATTATGGTCGTCAGCTGCCCCTGAAACCCGTACACCCCTGCGTGGACGAACACTTTCCCTTCCTCAACGCACGCCCTGTTAACGATCACCCTTGAGGAGAAGTTGTCCAGCCCGTCAACTACCAAGTCCACTTCCCTCACTACGTCATGGACATTATCTCTTCCGATCTTCTCCATTAGAGTTTCAACTTCCACTTCCGGGTTCAACTCTTCAATTTTCTCCTTAGCGCTTTCAACCTTCGGCTTGCCTACGTCCCTTTCCCAGTGAAGTATCTGCCTGTTAAGGTTGCTAAGCTCAACTTCCCCCTCGTCTACGAGTAAGAGTTTACCTACCCCCGCAGCCGCGAGGTAGATGGAGGCGGGGGAGCCAAGCCCCCCCAATCCAATGACCGCCACCTTCGCCCTCTTAAGCTTCCCCTGCCCCTCCTCACCCCACCCCTTAATTATCATCTGGCGATTATACCTCTCAGCCTCTCTCCTACTTAACCTGCTACTTCCCATTTAACTCATCTCCCTTAAGCCTGTCTAAAACCATCAGGTAGAACGCGTGGGACCAGCCTAGCGGCATCGCCGAAACGGCCTCCCCCCTCCCCTTATGGACCTGCTCAGGCATGAGTCCAAGGTTAGAGTAGGTAAGGCACCATTCAACCAGCTTTTCAGCCTCTTCCTTCCTTCCAACCTCAGCCTTGTATGATGCAAGCCATAACGTCGACACAATCCACGGATTCCCACCGAAGTACCTGTCCCTCTTATACCTTAAAAGGCCCCCCTTACTTTTCAACTTGCCTTCAAGCCACTCAACCGTGGCTTTCATCCTGCTGCTCGTCGGAGAGATGAACTTGTAGGGTACGGCTAGTCCAAGAAGGGAGGAGTCCGGTGTCACGTCGGGCCTCAACGTTTTCGGGTTTAAGCATCGGACGTAGTGTCCTCCCTTCCAGAAGAACCGGTCGAATGCGTCCTTAAGCCTCTTGGCAACCATCTCCCACGAGCCTACCTTGTCGCCGAATTCTACCTCCTCGATCATCCTCGCCGCGCTCCTGAGACCCGCGTAGACCGCCGCCGTGGAGTAGGCGTGTATACCCCTCCTCTCCTCCCAGAGGTCAAGGCATGGCTGGAGGAGCCCTCTGACATCGACCGTTCTGGCTAAAGCGTCTGCCATCTCCACTATTGCAGGCGCCATCTCCTTGATGAGGTCGTAGTCGTCGCTCATCTTGACGTGCTGCTCTAAACCCCAGAGGACGCTTCCCGTCTCGTCTAGTTGAAGATCCCCCCAGCAAGGGCCCGGAACCCCGTCACACCAGTATCTCTGGAGGAGCAAGCCCCCCTTCCTTTGAGCTGCACCACACCAAAGGTAGAACTTTCTGGCTATCTCATGATAGCCTGCGAGGTCGAAGGCGTATGCTATGAACGCGGCGTCTCTCCCCCAAACATACCTGTAACCTCCACTAACACGGAACTCAGGGTCAAACTCTGGGGCAGCGATGATTCCCCCCCTCCTGTCGCATAAGAGCCTCATCGTGAGCAGAGAGCGCTCCACCTCCCTGCCCAACCGGCTACTAGGAGGGATCTTGCTCTTCGAAACGAAGCTTCTCCCGTCCTCGACAGCCCCTCTAAGGATTTCTTCAGGCGATCTGCTCGTTTTATCGTTGAGGAGGCTGACAGCCTCGTTCATCGTCTTCCCGCAGCACATGTAAACGGAAATTTCTCCCCTTCCCCCCGGAGGAATGCTTCCAAGATCCCACTTCAAGTAGCCGCCTACGTCCCCTAAGGCATACCTCCTCCCAACCCCTCTCCTCGCCCTCCATCTAAAACCGAAAATCCTCATCCTATCCATCCTAAAGCAAGAGTAAGCGTTAGCCGACCTATCACCTCCAACCGCAAAGTAATAATTTCCCTTATAGAACACCATCGCATCATGAACTTCATCGTAAAAAACTGCGTTGCTCAGTTTGCTCTCCAGAATCCTGAAGTGCCCCAGAAACTCCACCTCAACTGGAACGCTTCCAAGCCCCCTGTTGAACACCTCAAAGCTAAAGACCGCGACATCCTCGTCGGGCAAAGCGAAAACGTGACGTACAACCTTCCTCCTCCCCTTTCTACTAACAATCCTTAACACGTTTGAACCGTTAACATAAGACATTTCATGCCTCCATCCCCACCCGCCCATCCAATCCCTAGAAACACCATCAGAGAAGCCAAACTTTATAACTTCAACGTGGTTGGGGAAGTCAACCCTAGGCCACGAGAAACTCCTCACATCACCGTTCTCGTCTACAACGCCTAGGATCCCTCCATTCCCAAAAACACCTGCAACACTTATCATTCCACGCATAATTCCTCCCTCTAAAGGGAAACGGAAGCCCGGAACTGCGGCCTAGGCGGTAGCTTAGCAATCATTAGTGGGAGAAGACAAAAATAAACGTTACCTCGTCTGAGAAGGCGTGGTAGCATCCGGCGCACGACGTAACAACTTTCTTCGCTCCAGTATTCTTCAGTGCGTTCACGTTATGCTTCACCACCTCCTCGGCTAGGTCGGCGTTTCCATCCCAGAGCTCCGGAACCCCGCAGCACCATTCATCCTCACCCAAGTATGCGAGGTCCACTCCGCCTTCCTTAAGAACTCTCGCTGTAGCCTTCGCCGTTTCAGGGTACCGGTACGAGGCGTAGCATCCGGCGAAGTAGACGGTTTCCCCCTTCCTTGGAAGCCCAAGGTCGGCAGCCCACGAACTCCTCTTTTCAGGGCTTCACTAAAGGGATTATGGGTTCTTGAAACGTTTCCGTCGATTTCTTTGAGGACTGGCAGGGGGCCTAGACCCGCCCTGACGATGTCTACTCTCATGGCCCTCACTATTCCCGGGGTGTCCAGCAACGGCTTCCCC